>JBGTLT010000147.1:0-45746 GCA_041743975.1 Zeaxanthinibacter sp. | reverse complement strand
GAATTCCATTGCCTTGTCATGGTCCACATACCCCAATACGCTGGTATGGCCCACAAGGCCATACTTTTCCACACTGGAGAGTACATCTTTACTGACCACACCGATCAATTGCAAGCGGAAAGCCTCCCGGAATTTTTTATTCCCACCAAGAAGGTCCCCTAATACCTGCCATAGTATTTCCGGGTTCCGGCCACTGAGGAGGGAGCCGATATGAGAAAGTGTAAATTTGTCGTCCAACCCGGGGGGGCCTTGGTATACCCCGTCATAACCATTCGTGATCACCGCTATGGGCTTATCAGTGATAGCTTTGAACTCCTTCCGTGTGGTATCACTGGTGACTATAATATGATCAGCAGTGGTCAATACCTGTTTTTCAAGTCCTTTATGCCTCTTTTCCGATGCCTTGCTGAGCCTTAATTTACTGTGATACCCGATAGAGGTCCAGGGGTCCCGGAAATCGGCTACCCATTTAATCTGTAAGCTTTCCTTTAGGTGCAGCCCGATGAGGTGTACACTGTGGGGCGGGCCTGTTGTGATTATTGTATCTATTTTTTCCTTTCCCAGGTAGTCAGACAGGAACTTAACGGAGGGCCTTACCCAGGAGATCCTTGCATCGGGGATAAAATAATTACCGCGTATCCACAGCATTGCCTTCTCCAGGAGGGACTGATTTTTATGGTGGATGACCCCGGAGCTGATCCGTTTTGTTTTCTTCCCGGAGATCCGGGATGCCCACTGGTAAGGTTCCCATATTTTCCGGGTCAAAACCGTAATACCTTCAGGGACCTCCTGAAGCAGGGAAGGATCGGTGAGGACATAATAAGGGTTTTCCGGAATGTATACAACCGGATCAACCCCAAAGTCGCGCAGGTATTTGACGAATTTCAACCAGCGCTGTACCCCGGGTCCCCCGGCAGGGGGCCAATAATATGTGATGATCAGTACCCTTCGCATTATTGCTGCGCCTCCTTCCGGGCCCGGATAACTGAAAAACCAATCCCCCCCACCAGGATCAATGCAAATAAAATGGAACTTGTCAACGTAATTTTACTCCCTTCTGCCACCAGTTCCGGTTCAAACTTAAATTCCACCGTATGGTCCCCAGCCGGTAATTCCAAGGCCCTCAGGGCATAGTTAGCCTTAAAATACGGAGCGGGTTTACCATCTATATAGGCATTCCACCCATGACGGTAATACATCTCAGAGAAAACGGCGACCCCTTTATTCGGGTTCTCCGACCTATAGGTGAGGTGGTTCGGTTTATAGGTTGTCAGGATTATCCCCGCAGTTGAATCCACAGGGTACATTTCCCTTTTCAGGGCTGGAAATTGAGTTGTATTTACCACAGCTTCCCGTTTAACATCCAGGCTGTCGAGGGCTTCGATTTCGGCATCTGCAGATTGCACTTCCACCAAACTTTCAACAAACCATGCATTGCCATTGGCATCCGGGTTTAGGGCAGCATAGCTCTTCCCCTCGGTATCCTGCTGTATTACATATTTTACATTCAACATGTTTAGGACACGCGTATTGCTTTTATAGATATGGAAGTCGAACAAATCCTGAATAACTGCAGGCTTAGCCGCATGGTATCCCCAAATTGACTGATGGAAAAAAGCCGTTCTCCCTCCGCTGCCCGCAGCCACTTCTGATGGGTCATATACCCTGAAGATACTGGTATCCTGCCGTATCTGTTTATCATATGCCATCTCCTGGAATGGCTGGTCCATCTGGCGTTGCCGTACAAAATCCCCCTTGTTCACATACCTGAGATCCACCCCGGCCAGGTCAATTACAATAAGCAGCCCCAGCATTAATATCGCCATATTTTGATGCAGCCTTTTTTTAAGGTACATCCACAGGGTTAGTCCCGCCAACAGTACAAAAATCATTGACCTGATGGTATCACTGATATACACCGCCTCCCGGTCGCGCCGAATCATCGTCATCACTTCCTCTCCGAAATACCGCTTATAGGACTCATCCGAAAGCCCCGTAAAATCAAAACTTCCTTTGAACAAAAGCAGCACGGCACTGATTCCTGCAACGATAAAAAACCCATACTTAAGTGCCTGTACTTTCCTGCTGGTTTCGATGGTAGGTTTAAATATGTATACCAGTGTCAGGACCGCCAGCACCGGGGCACAAAGCTCCAGGATTACCTGAATGGAGGAAACGGCCCTGAATTTGTCATACAAGGGAAAATAGTCTATCATAAAATCGGTAAGCAGGCTGAAATTTTTTCCCCAGGAAAGGAGTAAGGCCATGAGTGCCCCCCCTACAAGCCACCACTTTGTGCGGCCTTTGACCAAAAACATCCCGGTAATGAACAGGAAGAAGATAATAGCCCCGATATAGGCGGGGGCGGCAACAATTGGCTGATTGCCCCAATACAGGGGCATGCTTTGTGTAAATTCCAGTGCCCGGGAACGCGGGAGTCCCTGTTCCGTTAGGTAATCGTATGCTTTGGAATCGGCACCAAGATCCTCCCCATTGGATCCGCCGAAAAGCCTGGGAATGAAAAGGTTCAATGATTCGGTAATACCATAGCTGAACTGGGTGATATACTCCCTGCTCAATCCTTCGGTATTCTCAGCAGCTGCCCCATTGGGACCTATGGTCAATTCCGATTTTCCGCGGGTGCTCCAATCCGCATATTCACTGGTTGCCATAAGGGTGGTTGCGTTGGCAGCGATGCCAAGCAGAACGGCCCCCACTAAAATTCCCACTACTGTAAAGTAATGCTTCAGGCTCTTTTTCCGGATAGCATCAATGAGGTATGCCAGTCCCAGTATCAATACCAATAACATAAAATAATAGGTCATCTGATAATGGTTCGCACCCACTTCAAGGGCCATGGCCATGGCGGTGAGCAGGAAGCCCCACAGGTATTTTTTCCGGAACGTGAGGATAATCCCCCCGAGGACTATGGGTAAATAACCGATGGCATGCGCTTTGGCGTTATGGCCTACCCCCAGGATTATGATGAGATATGTGGAAAAACCGAAGGCAAGGGCACCCAGGACTGCCAACCTGTAATCCACTTTCAGGCAACAGAGGAGGATATAGAATCCGATAAAATAGAGGAAGAGGTAGTCTGCCGGCCTCGGAAGAAAGCGGATGGCCCTGTCCAGTTCTTTTACATAATCGTGCGGATAATACGCCCCTAATTGGTAGGTGGGCATCCCTCCAAAGGCACTGTTTGTCCAGTAAGGCTCGGCATCTGTTTTTTTTCGGAATTCATTTTGTTCCCGGGCCATCCCGGTAAACTGTTCAATGTCCGACTGGCGGATGGTCTTGCCCTGGAGGACCGGGTAGAAATAGGCTAAGGAGGCCACCAGAAAGAAAACAAGTACAAAAAAATGGACAAATAAAGCGTTGACTTCTTTCTTCATCAAGTGGGTCTAGGCATGTTGGTTAGTCGATCTCCTCAAAATCAATATATTCTCCAACCTTTTCGGAGGAATTCTTATCGCGGGCCGATCTGTTTTTGGAGTTCACATTCCCAATCTGGTCTTCTTCGGACCTAACCGGTCCGGTGAATTCCCCGAAGGTTTCCTGAAAGTGCTTTTCAGCCTTTTTGGCAATGTATGCAAAAAATTTGGGCGCCAGCCACCGGCCAATAATTTTAAGCAGGTAGTAACCCAGGATAATCAGTAATATCGTTCGTAAAAAACCCATATTATTCAAAGAATATATATCAAAAATACAATTCCGACGTTGTATTAAGGGAACAAAAGTCATAAAATAATAATAAAACAAGGCCAAATCCCCTATGCCCAAGATGTTTTCCATTTACAAGATCAGCTGTTTTCTATTGTTTGCCTTACCATTTACAGGCTTCTGTCAATATACCGATGTTATTAATTCCAACAGGCCCGGACTCTCCGTAAGTGCGTATGCCGTAGGGAAAAATGTCATCCAACTGGAGACCGGGCTGTTTTATGAACAACAGGAACACAGCCTGCTCAATACGCAATCCAATATTTTTGGCAGCGACCTGTCTGTGCGGTACGGACTGCTTTTTGAGCGACTGGAGCTGAATTGGGAGGGTACCTACCAGAACGAGAAAATTACGTATTCCAATTTTGGCTTTGAAGGATCCAGAACCGATTTTTACAGGAACCGGCTGGGCTTAAAATACCTTGTATATGACCGCTTCAAAAATCCTGAAAACACGAAACCGAATTTATACAGTTGGAGGGCAAACAATGTTTTTCAACTTAAAAACCTGATTCCTTCTGTGTCTTTATACGCCGGGGCAAATTTTAATCTGGGGGACAACCCATATTATGCCGGGGATGGCACCATATCCCCAAGGGCCATGATCGCCACCCAGAGCAATGTCAGCCCCCGCATGGTACTGATCTCCAACATCGCCTATGACCGTATCGGAACAGATTTTCCAGAGTGGAGCTATACCTTGTCATTATCGCACGCCTTCAGAAACCCGAAATGGAGTGTTTTTGTGGAAAATCAAGGTATTAAGAGCGACCGATATGCAGATCAGCTGATCCGGGGCGGTGTGGCACACCTTATCGGTGATAATTTCCAGGCCGATATCAATTTTGGCAGCAGCTTTAAAAATACCCCTACCAGGATCTTTATCAACGGCGGGGTTTCGTACCGGCTCGATTTTCACAATGATGCCCCAAAAGCCATAGAAGATGAAAGCGCTGGTGAGAACGGGGGCCCCATCCGAAAAAATTCAATGAAAAAGAAGAAATCGGACCGGAAAGGATCAGGTGCGGAAGATATTGACCTGGGACCCACCAAAAAGCAATTGAAAAAATTAAAGAAAAAGGAAAAAAAGAAAATGTCGGGTGGCGGTGAGATCGATTTTTAATACACCCCTGCCCACCCTTGCTTATAAAGTTCATATTCGATTTTATACTGTTCTTAAATATTCCTAATATTGACCTTCCAAAGAAAGGGGTATGGTCACCATAAAAGAAGCTGTCACTAAATCGGATCTCAATAAATTCGTAAAATTCCCATTCGCACTCTATAAAGATTCTCCCTATTGGGTCCCCCCTATCATCAATGATGAGCTGGAAAGCTTTAACAAAGAGGTAAACCCGGTTTTCAAAGATGCCGATGCATGGTTCTTCCTGGCTTACAAGGGAGAAGAATTGGTGGGCAGGGTGGTAGCAGTCATCAACTGGATAGAAGTAAAACAACAAAAAGTTTCAAAAATGCGTTTCGGATGGTTCGATTTTATCGATGATCCCGAAGTTTCAAAAGCATTGCTGGAAAAAGTTGCTGCCCGGGGCATGGAGCACAATTTAGCGTATATGGAGGGCCCTGTAGGCTTTTCCAACCTCGATAAGGTGGGCGTCCTTACGGAGGGATTCGACCATATCGGAACCATGATCACCTGGTACAACCACCCGTATTACCAGGCGCATTATGAAAGGTTTGGCATGGTGAAGGAAAAGGAATACCTGGAAAATAAATTCCCGGCAGCCAATGCGGATCCTAAATTTTATGCAAAGGCCAATTTGCTTATCAAGGAACGGTACAGCCTGCGGGCACTGAACTTTAAACGGACGAGGGATATCATGCCATGGGCAGATAAAATGTTCGACCTTTTCAATGAAACCTATTCCAGTTTATCCTCCTTTGTCCCGATCACCCAGGTCCAAAAGGCCTATTTCAAGAAAAAATATATCAGTTTTATCAATCCCGAATATATCAAATTCATCATTGACAAAGATGATAACCTGATTGCCTTTGCGATTGTGATGCCTTCATTTTCAGAGGCCTTGCAGAAAGCAAATGGCAGGTTGTTCCCCTTTGGGATTTTCCATTTGCTAAAGGCGAAAAAGCATAGCAGGGATGTTATCTTCTACCTCATCGGCATCCAACCTGAATATCAGAGCAAGGGGGTAACCGCTATCATCTTTAATGAATATTACCACACCTTCACCAAAAAACGTATTGAGACCTGTTATCGTACCCCGGAATTAGAGGAAAATGTGGCCATACGCCAGATGTGGAAGCATTTTGAACCGGTTATCTATAAACGCAGGAGGACCTACCGGAAAGATTTAGGGTAGCCAGTAAGGTTGGATAGCCCAGGTAAGGGGTGTTTATTCGCCCATTGCAGCGGCAACAGCGGCAGAAAGCCTTTTATAAGTACCATTTTCCAATCGTTCCCGGATGGCAGAAAAAGCATCAAGGGTTATTGAAATATCTTCCAGGGTATGCGTAGCGGTTGGAATCATCCGCAGCAGGATCAGTCCTTTTGGGATAACGGGGTACACGACAATTGAACAGAAAATCCCATAATTTTCGCGCAGGTCCTTTACCAGAGCCATGGCCTCAGGGATACTGCCGTTCAGGTATACCGGGGTAACACAACTGGAAGTTGTACCAATATCAAATCCTTTTTCCTTCAAACCGTTCTGCAGGGCATCTACGTTCTCCCAGAGTTTGGCCTTCAGTTGGGGCATGGTACGCAGCATATCGAGACGCTTCAGGGCACCTTTCACGTAGATCATCGGCAATGATTTGGCAAACATCTGCGACCTCAGGTTGTATTTCAGGTAATCGATGATCTCTTTATCGGCTGCCAGGAAAGCACCAATACCGGCCATGGATTTGGCAAATGTGGCAAAATAAACATCTATATCTTCCTGTATACCCTGCTCCTCACCTGCGCCGGCGCCTGTCTTGCCCAGGGTTCCAAAACCATGTGCATCGTCTACCAGCAGCCTGAAATTGTATTTTTCCTTAAGGGCGACAATTTCCCTTAATTTTCCCTGTTCCCCCCGCATTCCGAAAACACCTTCGGAGATCACAAGGATACCGCCCCCTGTCTGATCGGCCATTTTGGTGGCGCGTTCCAGGTTTTTTTCAAGGCTCTCAATATCGTTGTGCTTAAACGTAAAGCGTTTGCCCATGTGTAACCGTACACCATCAATGATGCAGGCATGGGAATCCACGTCATATACTATAATATCATCTTTAGAGACCAGCGCATCGATAGCCGACATTATTCCCTGATATCCAAAATTCAATAGATATGACGATTCCTTATTTACAAATTCGGCCAGTTCCCGTTCCAGCTGCTCATGGAAATCGGTATGGCCACTCATCATCCTGGCCCCCATGGGGTAGGCCGCACCATGTTCCATGGCAGCCTCGCCATCCACCTTTTTGATCTCAGGTAAATTTGCCAATCCAAGGTAATCGTTGATACTCCAGGTGATGACTTCCTTTCCCTGGAATTTCATCCGATTCGATATAGGGCCCTCCAGTTTTGGAAAAACGAAATATCCTTCAGCCTGGGATGCCCATTTACCAAGCGGTCCCTTGTTTTCAATGATTCTTGCAAATAAGTCTCTCATGTATTGTGGATTGAAATTTTGCCTATGTTACCGTAAAAGGCCATTCTGGCGAATTTAAGGTGAATACCTTTGCCAACGCCGCAAAATTATGGATTTTTGCCTAGGATTCATAAATTATTTTAAATCACAATAAAAAAGGGCAATGTTCCAACGGTTCATTGCCCTTCCCATATAATTGGATAACTTTATTTAACAAATTGTATGTCCTGTACGGACGCTGTATGCTTGGTGTCAAAGAAGCCCTGGTCATTCATCCATTGATCACTGTATATTTTGCTCATATACCTTGAACCGTGGTCCGGGAATATCACCACCACCTTACTGTCACGGGTAAATCTACCTTGTTCATTCAGTTGTTTTACGGCCTGCATGGCGGCACCACTGGTATACCCTACCAGCATACCTTCTGTCTGACAAATTCGCCGTGCCATGTGGGCACTATCCTCATCGGATACTTTAATGAATTCATCTATAACACTGAAATCCGTGGCATCGGGGATCAAATTTTTACCCAGGCCCTCAATCCGGTAGGGGTATATTTCATTCATATCCATCTCCCCTGTTTCGTGGTATTTTTTAAGGACAGAACCAAAGGCGTCCACCCCGATGATCCTGATGTCCGGGTTTTGTTCTTTCAGGTACCGGGCAGTTCCGGAAATGGTCCCTCCCGTTCCGCTGCAAGCGATAAGGTGTGTGATATGCCCATTGGTTTGTTCCCATATTTCGGGGCCGGTTGAGTTATAATGCGCTTCAATATTCAATACGTTGAAATATTGATTGATATAAATAGAACCTTTTGTTTCCTGGTGGAGCCTTTTGGCAACCTGGTAATAGGAACGTGGGTCATCTGCACTGACATGTGCCGGGCAGACATATACCTTGGCGCCCATGGTACGCAACATGTCTATTTTATCCTTGGAGGATTTTGAACTGACCGCCAGGATGCAATCATATCCTTTTATGATGCTTACCATCGCAATACTAAAACCTGTATTGCCGGACGTGGTTTCAATGATGGTGTTCCCTTTGACGAGCAAGCCCTTTCTCTCAGCCTCCTCGATAATGTACATCGCTACGCGGTCCTTTGCGGAATGCCCGGGATTGAATGCCTCTACCTTGGCATAGAATTCGCCGGAAAGAGGTGCTGCTATTCTGTTTAGTCTGATTAGGGGTGTATTTCCTATAAGATCCAGGATACTATCGCAGGCTTTTATCTTTGGTTCCATAAAGCTAGGTTAGCCACACAGGAAGCTATCAACATCCTGTATTATTGGTGTAAAATTACATTTTTTTTTTAATTAATGTGTTTTACCTTCTAAATCCAGTAAAAATGCATATTCCTTGGCCACTTCCTTCAGGGCCTCAAACCTCCCGGAAGCGCCGCCATGACCAGCGCCCATATTGATATCTAAAAGCAATAGGTGGTCATCCGTCTTATATTCCCGAAGCTTTGCGACCCACTTGGCCGGTTCCCAATACTGGACCTGGGAATCATGGAGCCCCGTGGTCACCAGAATATTGGGATACTCCTGTCTTTTAACGTTATCATATGGAGAATATGATTTCATATAGTCATAAAATTCTTTATCGTTGGGATTTCCCCATTCATCATATTCCCCTGTTGTGAGCGGAATAGACTCGTCCAGCATAGTCGTGATAACGTCTACAAAGGGCACTGCGGCTATTACCCCGTTATAGAGTTGAGGTGCCATATTAACCGCTGCAGCCATCAGTAAACCTCCGGCCGAACCACCATAGGCATATAAATGTTCCTTCCTGGTGTATTTATGGTCTATCAGGTAGTGGGAACAATCAATAAAATCTGTAAATGTGTTTTTTTTTCGCAGCAATTTACCATTGTCATACCAGGGCCTGCCAAGGTATTCGCCACCCCTTATATGGGCAATCGCATATATAAAACCCCTGTCTAGCAGGCTTAACCGTATTGTTGAGAAATAGGGGTCAGAGGTGTGGCCATACGAGCCATACCCGTTTTGCAGCAACGGACTGCTACCATCCCTGGGAGTATCCTTGTGATACACAATGGAAATAGGGATTTTAGTGCCATCCAAAGCTGGGGCCCAGACCCGCTCCGAGCGATAGTTCTCATGCTTGAATTTTCCCCCCAGCACTTCCTGTTCCTTTTTCACTTCCTTTTCCCTGGTCCTCATGTTAAAATCGATGATGGCATAGGGGGAAGTCATGGCGTTATAGACATATCTCAGCGTTTCAGTATCAAAATCCGGGTTTACGTAGGTATATGCAATGTAGGTCTCATTATCAAAAGGCAGATAATAACTGTCTGTTCCATCCCATTTTGAGATCTTCAACTTATTGAGGCCGTTATCGCGTTCGGAAAGGACATAGTAATCCCTGAATATTTCAATATCCTCCAGGAGGACCTCCTCCCTGTGGGGAATGAATTCCTCCCAGTTGGCAGCCGAAGTGTCCCCCTCCCTCACTTTCATCAGTTTGAAATTCGTTGCCCCATCCTTATTGGTCAATATGTAAAAATCCGAATTATAGTGCGAGATGGCATATTCCACCCCCCGTACCCTTGGCGCAAACATAGTGAATGTGCCGTTCGGATCCCCGGCAGGCAAGTATTGAAATTCGGATGTGAGGGTGCTGGTAGACCCTATGATGATGTATTTTCTGGATTTTGATTTATATACAAAAGTATAAAAGCTATCATCCTGCTCATGAAATACAAGTTCATCTCCTTCCGGCGGGGTACCCAGAACGTGTTTGTATATCTTATTGGAACGAAGGGTTACCGGGTCATTCTTTGTATAAAACAAGGTTTTGTTATCCGTGGCCCAAACCGAACTTCCGGTGGTATTTTCAAGTTTGTCAGGGGATAGCTCCCCTGTGCTTAAATTTTTGACCTGAATGGTGTATTGCCTGCGGGCTACAGTATCTGTCCCAAAAGCTGCAAGTTGGTTGTCCGGACTGACAGAAATCCCATGCAGGTTGAAATATTCGTGTCCTTCTGCCAGAAGGTTGCAATTGAAAAGAATCTGTTCTTCTGTATCGAGGGATCCTTCCTTCCTGGAGTAGACGGGGTATTCCTTCCCGGTTTCATAACGCGTAAAATACCAGTAGCCGTTATATTTATAGGGAACCGAGGTATCATCTTCCTTAATCCTCGCCTTCATCTCGCTGTATAATACTTTCTGGAGATCCTTGGTATGCGCTGTCAAAGCATTGTAATACTCGTTTTCCTTCTCAAGGTATGCCAGGACATCCGTATTCTCCCGGTCATTGAGCCAAAAATAATTGTCAATCCGGACATCGCCGTGTATTTTGAGTTCCTTAGGGATTTTTTTGGCCACGGGGGCACTTGCTATAATCATATATCTTTGAAGTTTGACAAGAAAAAGCAAAAATAAGACTTACGAAACGAACAATTCCACATTTTAGTTTCGGGCTTATAAATACTTTGTTTAATGGAACATTTTGGTAATTTAGATACCAGGAATCTTAAAATCGAAAATATGTTCGGTGATCTTATGGGAATGATGGGGAAATTAAAGGAAACCCAGGAAAAAGTTAAAGCGACAAAGGAAAGGCTGCATACGGTTACCCTGGAAGAAAATTCAGTTGATAACCTGCTGTCTGTTGTTATAACTGCCAACCGGGAAGTGAAATCCATTCGCATGGATGACAGCCTGCTGGGAGACAAGGAGCAATTGGAGGATTACCTTCTTCTTACCATAAACAAGGCAATTGCCCGGGCCACAGAGATCAATGAGAAGGAAATTGCGGCAGTAGCCAGGGAAGGAATGCCAAATATCCCGGGCCTGGACAACCTGTTCCAATAATACGGAAACCCTGATGTTTTTACATAAAAAAGGCTTCATATCCATTATGGCAGAAGCCTTTCTTCGGTTGGTTTGTATGTGAATTTGTTTCGGTTCCTTACGAAACCTTCAGGACCAACTCTGCCAGGTCCGTCCACAATATACCAAAAAATCACTAATGGCCCCTGGGTGATTCTTTCATAAAAATCCTGTATTTTTAGACAAAAAGGTAAGGTATCATGATTGAGATAAAAAAAATCAGCGACCATACGTACCGGTTTTTTCTTAAGTCGAAATCAGGGAGTACGCTCTTGAACAGTGTGGATTTTATCAGTGAGGATGAGGCTATGGAATCGGTGGGTAAGTTGACCCCCCTGTTACGGGAAAAAGGTGTTTTTGAAAGGAGGACCGACCATAGCGGTAAATTCCTGTTCAGCCTGAAGGATACCGATGGCAAGCCAATCGGGCAAAGCGGATTGTACAGTTCCGAAGCGGGAATGGAAAATGGCATCAAGAACCTACGAAAACACCTTGCGTCCATCAGTGATATCAATTCCCGATAAGTCGGCCAGAACCCTTTCCAATTCCGCGTGCATGGCATCGGTATAATCGAGATGTGTGACCATGCGCAATTTTCCCTGGCCCATTTCAATGATATGGATATCGCGTGATAAGAGGTGCTCCCTGAATTGAGAAGCGCTGAGGTTTTGTTCATCCACTTCAAAAATAATGATATTGGTCTCCACCGGTTCCACTTTTTTGACACCCGGGTGATGGCTTAAAAAACCGGCTATTTCCAAAGCCTTCCGGTGGTCATCCGCCAGGCGGTTGATGTGGTTGTCCAGTGCATAGATCCCGGCAGCGGCCAGGTAACCTGCCTGCCGCATCCCGCCTCCCAAAACTTTACGGATCCTCAGGGCTTTTTTAATCAAATCCTGATCACCAATCAGTACAGAACCAACGGGACATCCCAGGCCCTTGCTGAGGCATACACTGATGGAATCAAATAATCCGCCAAACTGTTTCGGGGATTCATTTTTAGCTACCAGGGCATTCCAGATACGGGCACCGTCCAGGTGGTAGGCCAGCCCGTGCTTTTTACATACGGCATGGATCCGTTGTAATTCATTCATTTCCCAACAAGCCCCTCCTCCTTTATTGGTGGTATTCTCTATACAGACAAGGGAGGTTAGCGGGCTGTGGTAAAAGTCGGGTGGGTTAACAGCCGCCTCCACCTGTTCTGCGGTCATCATTCCCCGATCGCCATCCACCAGTTTACAGGAAACCCCGCTGTTAAAACTGACCCCGCCCCCTTCATAGTTGAACACATGGGCATATTTATCACAGATCAACTGGTCTCCGGGCTGGGTATGTAATTTGATAGCTGTCTGGTTTGCCATTGTGCCACTTGGAAAAAACAGGGCAGCTTCCCGGCCAAAGAGGGCAGCTACTTTTTCCTCCAATGCATTTACCGAAGGATCCTCCTTAAAAACATCATCCCCAACCTCAGCAGCCATCATAAACTGGAGCATTCCGGGGGTTGGTTTCGTTACTGTATCACTGATGAGGTTTATCTTCACGTATCCTGCAATTTAGTCCAAACAGTCCATTCCGATAGGGGAACCATCCGGAATTTTCGGGGCGGGAACAACTTTAAACAATTCCGGGAATTCATAGAAATTCCGGATCCTGCGAACAATTTCGGCTGCATAGGAGCTTTTTTCAGATGAGAAGGAGGCCCTTAGTTTTCCGAGCTGGTCATTGGCCAGCATATTGACCTGTGGGTGGACATCCTCGCTGGCCGCAAGGTTCATCAAATAATATAGGGTCCTGAAATTGATATTCTCCTGGACTTTACCCAGATAACTGTCCTTATGATGCCGCCCAAGGGTATTTTTTACCAGATCTTCCAACACTTCTTCCAATCCCAGGTTTTGTTCATCCAGGCTTTTTTGCTGGATGAGTCTGGAGGCCCTTTCCGGGTTCAACAATAATGATAATGTTAAATCCGCTGCCGTTTCAGAAGCTGAAAGCGCATCGAATGTTACGCCGGTCCTTCCTTTGAAGGATTCCCGGGTTCTCTCATATCCCATGGCCCTTGGGGGGAAAAGTGCCAATTTATCCTTTGGAACGGCGATCACCTCTGCATCCAGGGTTTTCATCAGGCCTTTTAAGGCATTTTTCTGGGCAGCCTTGTCCACGACTTCCACCACGACCTGCGCTCCCCCTTTTACTGCATAGTTATAATCCAGGCCGCCAACCACTTTTGCCACGGCTTCTGCCTGGTACCGGTGGAAGAAATAGAGCGGTACAAATACATCCTCCAATACTGTATTGGGTTCATTCTTTCGGATGTTGTCAATGGAAAAATTTTTGATGGCCACCTCGCGGATCTCCAGTACCTGGGAGAGCTCATCTGCTGCACTCTTCCCATTATCCCATAAATGGGCCAGGGGGTGGGCACCTCCTTCGGGCCTCGCATCCTGGTCTGATATATAGCGCAGGCCGCGCTGTTGGGCTCCTTCCAATATTTTATTCAATGCATCCTGTTCCCCTATGCCCTCCGGGAAATCGGAATAGGCGTACGCCACTATAATGTTGTCCCAGTCCCCTATCCCAGTGGCATACGCATTGGACAAGTCTATTTCTCCATCAGTAAGTGTAAATTGCGGATGCGGATAATCCATTACCGAGGCCCGGTCATTGGTGCTGGCAGCAAAATTATGGGCAAATCCAAGGGTATGCCCGATTTCGTGTGCAGACAGCTGCCGGATCCTTGCCAGGGCCATCTCCAGCATAGGTCCATTATTGTGGTCATCGGTCGCAAACGGCTTGTTCATCAAAGCCTGGGTGATCAGAAAATCCTGCCTGATCCTCAGACTTCCCAGGCTTACATGCCCCTTGATGATCTCCCCGGTCCTGGGATCAGTCACGCTGCTCCCATAACTCCAGCCCCGGGTAGACCGATGCACCCATTGAATAACATTATAGCGAACGTCAAGTGGGTCTGCGTCATCCGGCAACATCTTTACCTGGAAGGCATTTTTATATCCGATACTTTCAAATGCCTGGTCCCACCATTTTCCGCCTTCCAGCAATGCTGACCGTACTGGTTCCGGGGTGCCATTATCAAGGTAATAAACAATTGGTTCAACGGGCTCGCTCACAGCGGCGGCGGCATCCTTTTTCTGAAGCCTGTGCCGTGTGATAAATCGCTTTATTATGGGCTCTTCCACAGGGGAGGCATAATCATAATAGGAGAACGGGTAGGATCCACTCCGGGGGTCGAAGGCTCTCTTCTGATAGGCGAGGTCCGGTAATTCGATAAAAGAATGGTGCTGTGACACCGTTATCAGTTCGGGATTGGGTGCCACCGAGCGGATATACTCCCCTTTTGGTTCGCCTTTAAAGGTAAGTAACACATCGAATTCAACATTACTGGGGAAAGCTTTGGTGCGATCCATATCCAGGGCGCTTTTGGTCTTGTCCAGGGAATAGCTTCCCTGCGCGGATTGCTGTAGCCGAGATGCTACACCATGCACATCCTGCAAAAGGAAATCAGTAATATCGATAACATAGCGCCCCTCTGTTTCAGATTCTATCTTAAATCCATAGAGTACGGATTTGGCAAAGGCCTGCTCCACAGATTTTTTCTCGAGGGTATTATCCGTTAGGGCCCGGAACCGGAGGTTGGGTTGAACCAACAACAGTTTGTTGCCGGCTTTTTTAAAAAAAACAACTTGCTCATTTCCAAGTTGTCCCCTGTCCAGGCCAATATCATTGCTCCCAATCCCGCTGCTGAGGGAATAAACATATAAAAACTCCTTCTCCAGCCCGGAAACCTCCAGGAAAACCTTGTCAGTCTTATCCTCGAGATAAAAATTGAACAACCCTTTATACTCCTGGTACTTGGTGCTGTCTTTGGAAAACTGGGAAAAGGTGGATAGAGATACGGTCAGGATGGTCAGTAGTAACAGAATGTTCCTCATAGTGTGAAATAAAGCTAAAGTTAGGCCAATTTAATGAAATATCCTGCGGGACTGCCCGGGCCGGCCCTTGTTTTTTATAGGGGGATTGTGGCAGAAATTTCGATATATTAAAATATCAACCTGCATTATTTTCTTATTCACATTTCAAATGTTTCAGAAAACCAGTACCTTATCACAAATAATTCCGCTATGCCAGCAACCAAGAATACTATCTTTTCCTCCTATCAGAGAAACCCGGGATTCTTTGATGAAGTTTTCGACAAGGAAGGCAACATCATCTCCTTATACCAGAAATTGTTCTCGCTATACGGGGAACACTCCATACCGGATTACGTAGCGCTGAACAGCAAGGCAAAAGCTTCTTTTTTCAACCAGGGGATCACCTTCCAGGTGTATAGTGAAAAGGATACACAGGAAAAAATATTCCCCTTCGACCTATTTCCCAGGATAATAGATACCGAAGAATGGGAGGTCATTGAAAAGGGCGCCATACAGCGCTGCAAGGCCCTGAACCTGTTCCTCTGGGACCTGTACCATGATAAAAAGATCATTAAGCAGGGGATCGTACCCCTGGACCTTATCAGTTCCTCTGCCAATTATCTCCACCAGATGATCGGGATAGACCCTCCGGGTGGTATTTACAACCATATTTCCGGAACCGATATTATAAAACATTCAGATGGCAATTATTATGTCCTGGAAGACAATATCAGGTGTCCTTCCGGGGTAAGTTATGTGATCTGTAACCGCACTGCCCTGAAAAGGGCCTTATTTGGTGTATTTAACCATTACAAGGCACATACGGTTACCAATTATGCAGAAAACCTCCTGGAAGTATTGGAAACCGTCAAGCCACATGGGGTGGATATTCCCACCTGTGTGGTCATTACCCCCGGAATGTACAATTCAGCCTTTTATGAACACTCCTATCTCGCGAAAACCATGGGGGTTGAGCTGGTAGAGGGGCGCGATTTGTTCGTTGAAAATGATTTTGTATATATGAAGACCATTCGGGGGCCACAAAAAGTGGATATTATTTACCGACGGATAGATGATCAGTTTATAGACCCCCTTGAATTCAAAGCCGATTCAACCCTGGGCGTGCCAGGGCTTTTTGCTGCCTATAAGAAAGGTAATGTAAGTCTCGCCAATGCCCCCGGTACCGGGGTCGCCGATGATAAGGCGGTCTATACCTATATGCCCCAGATCATTAAATATTACCTGGATGAGGAGCCCATTCTTAATAATGTACTTACCTACCATTGCAGCCGGCCGGATGAGATGGCCTATGTCCTGGAACATATCAATGAATTGGTAATAAAGCCGGTTGATGAGGCAGGAGGATACGGTATTTCCATCGGAAACAGGCTTAAAAGGGAAGAAACTGAGGATGTCCGGCGCCAGATTAAGGCAGATCCCCGGAAGTATGTCGCACAGCCCATTATGTCACTTTCCGTACATCCTACCTATATTGAGGACAGTGAATCGTTTGAACAACGCCATGTGGATCTGAGGACCTTTACACTGCTGGGCAAGGATAAGGAATTTGTTCTGAAAGGAGGCTTAACCAGGGTAGCGCTGAAGAAGGGCAACCTTATTGTTAACTCATCCCAGGGGGGAGGATCCAAAGATACCTGGGTCTTAAAAAAATAAGAAAACCATGCTAGCACGAGTTGCCAATAACCTTTTTTGGATGGGCCGTTATATTGAACGTTCTGAACATATCGCAAGATACCTGAATGTCAATTATTTTGCCTCCCTGGATGCCCCCAATGAATATTCCCAATCGCGTCAGTTTGTACTGCGTTCCATGATGTATATGGTAGGGGAACCGGTCCTGGATGAATCAGTTGAATTACAGGAGGAAGAAATATTCTTCAGGATTGGCCTCAATCCCGCATATCCATTCTCCATCATCAACAATGTTAAATATGCCCGTGAAAATGCCAACAGTGCCCGGGATCTGATATCAACCGAATTGTATGAAAGTATCAATAAATTTTACCATTTTGTGTGCAATTATCCTGTGGATTCCTATGTGAAGCGCGGTCTCTATGATTTCACCGTCAATATAGCGGAAATGAGCTCCATCCTCCGGGGGAAGATACGGGGTACGCTCTTACATGACGAAGTGTATGCCATTATCCTGATGGGCATAAATATTGAGCGGGCTTCACAGATCATCCGGATGATCAACTCAAAATATAATGATGCACAGGTCGCACAAGGCAGCTATTCAGACAAATTCAAAAACAGCTTTGAATGGACAACCCTGCTCAAATGTGCAGAATCCTATGACATGATGAGAAGGTTTTATAAAAAGACCCCCAATAGCGTAAGTACCCTGGAATTCCTGATACTTAACCCGGATTGCCCCCGGTCTGTTATGAATTGCCTGAACCAGGTGTGTTATCATATTGAAACCCTCGATCATTCCAAGGGTTACAACAAATCTTCCACCGCCTTCCTGGTCGGAAAGATTCGGGCAGAATACCAGTATAAACTGATTGATGAAATAGAAGGGGATATTAAAAAATTCATCGAAAGCATCCTGGATAGCCTGACACAAATTAGCAAGAAAATGGAAAAGGAATTTTTCGATTATTAAGCAGGTACAAACGACACCTTTTCATCCTTTTATAACAACTATGTCATTAGAATATACGATTGCCTATTCAGCAGAGAATGAATATGACGACTGGGTCCGCGAAGCCTATTGGCAATTTTTGATCATCCCTGAACAAAACGACACCCAATCCCATCTGTCCATTGAATTTTCAAATTCGATCCAGGCGTTCAATGAGTATTCAATTAACGGGTTTGGCTTCCGAACCATCCGGGTTCATCCCCGGATCAGATTCAGATCCATATCCTTTGAAGCTTCCTTTAAACTGATCAAAAATGAGATCAATCCATTTGATTTTAAACCGGTTGAAGATATCTCCCTGGAATACCGGAAAATAAACGAGATGGGTTTTAAGGTGGATTATGAACCATTTTTACGTCCAACCAGGTATACCCGGATCCCGGAAGGGCATCAGGAATACTATACATTTCAGAAAGGAATAAATCTTTTTGAAAACCTGCAGGCCCTCAACCACTGGACCTACGAGTATATTCGTTTTCAAACCGGGGTTACGGATGTCCATACCGCCCTGGATGAAGTTATACAAAAACGACTGGGGGTATGCCAGGATTTTACCCATTTGTTTTGCGCCGTTGCCCGTAAAAATGGTATTCCGGCACGGTATGTCTCCGGGTATCTCCATCAGGGGAATGGTTATTTCGGGGATTCCCAAATGCATGCCTGGGCTGAAGCTTTTGTGCCCGGGATAGCATGGATTGGCTTTGATCCCACGAACGACCTCCTTGCCAGCAGCAACCATATAAAAGTAGCCCATGGGAAGGACTATACGGACTGTTCCCCTCTGAAAGGGGTAGTATACGGCCCGGGTAACAATGAAACCAGGCATACCGTACAGGTATCCGCACAGCAGCAATAAGCACATATGTTATGTGAAATTGTTATGTTAACTTTAAAAAGTGTGGTATTTTTGGGCAAAATTGAGACTATATGGTAACTACAGACCATCAGAAAGACCTGATGGAGCGCCTTGGAGCGCTGAGGAGGTATCTTTGACATAGATGCCAAACGCATCGAAATAGAGAACGAGGAGGAAAAAACACTGGAACCCGGATTCTGGGATAACACCCAGCAAGCACGGGATCAGATGAAGCAGATACAGTTCAAAAAGAACTGGGTAGCTGAATTTGAAGAAGCAAGGTCCCATATCGGTGACCTCGAAGTACTGCTGGAATTCCTGGAAACGGACGAGGTTCCTCAGGCGGAAGTTGAAACCGCTTATGGAAAAGCACTTAAAGCCATCGAAAAACTGGAGTTCCGAAATATGCTTTCGGATGAAGGGGACGAGATGCCGGCCGTGCTGCAGATCACTGCTGGCGCAGGAGGGACGGAGAGTTGTGACTGGGCTGCCATGCTGATGCGCATGTACATAATGTGGAGTGAAAAGAACGGTTATAACGTAAAGGAACTCAACTTCCAGGAAGGCGATGTCGCCGGCATAAAGACGGTAACCCTCGAAATTGATGGGGAATATGCTTTTGGCTGGCTGAAAGGGGAAAATGGTGTCCACAGGCTGGTGCGCATATCCCCGTTCGACAGCAATGCCAAAAGGCATACCTCATTCGTTTCCGTATACGTGTATCCACTGGTCGATGACAGCATAGAAATTGAGGTTAACCCGGCGGATGTGGAGATAACCACAGCCAGATCGAGTGGTGCCGGAGGCCAGAATGTCAATAAGGTGGAAACCAAAGTGCAGCTTGTACATAAGCCGACAGGGATCCATATTTCCTGTTCAGACTCGAGGTCCCAGCACGATAACCGGGCAACAGCCATGAAAATGCTGAAATCACAACTTTTTGAAATAGAACTGCGCAAAAAACAGGAAGCACGCAATGAGATCGAATCCTCTAAAATGAAGATCGAATGGGGATCACAGATCCGGAATTACGTAATGCACCCGTACAAGCTTGTGAAAGATGTGAGAACCGGGGAGGAGACCGGGAATGTGGATGCGGTGATGGATGGGGCTATTGATCCGTTCCTGAAAGCCTTCCTGATGATGACCGGGCAAAAAAAAGAAGCCTGAAGTGAGGCTGTACTAAAAAGGACCGTCACACCATTGCACAGGAATGTGTAAATTTGCAGTATATCCCTTTTGAACACTTGTTAATGCCATACAAATAGATATGACACCTGAAATGATTATAAAAGCGAAACAATGTTTTCTGCTGCTGCTAGTACTCCTGTTTTGTGGTCCCCTTGCTGAAGCACAATACGGGTACGGAAACAGGAATTACGGGAGGCAAAGGAGTGCTGTCCCCAGGGCAGATGAACCGGAGAAAAAAGCAGAACCACTTACAGCAGAGCAGATCGTACAGAACGAAATGCCCCAGTTTACTGAAGCACTTGAACTCAACGATTTTGAGCAAGCGGTGGTTTCTACCATATTGACAAAATATATACAGCAACACATTGAGTTGCAATTGCTCAAACTCGATGCCGATAAAACGAGGGAAGGCCTGGAAAAGATCCGGACCAACCAGGAAGCGGAACTTAAGGCCGGCTTGCCCGAAGCAAAGTACAACGCCTTTGTGGAACTGCAAAAAACAGGCTTCAAGAAAAAGAAGAAGGAGCGGAAGAAGAAGAAGGACAAGGAAAAATCCGGGAACTGATACAGCATAGTAAGCCCAGGGTTCCGTTGTATCACACCACGGTGCAGGCAAAAAATGATACCGTCTGCAACTCCGGAAAAGGAACAACGGCAAGATTCCTTTAAATGAATAAAGAAGCCTGGAGGCTTCTTTTATTATTATTTACGCAATGCTTTTTTGGCTTCCCGCCTTTCTTTCCATAGTTCGATGAGGTTGCCGCCCAACCAGTAGGGGACAATAAACATCAACAAGAACATCATCAGCCAGAATCCGATGGTGAGGATGGTTAAAAAAGCCAAAAATCCTAAATACTGGTCAAATTCGAACATACACTTGTATTTGCCAAACAAAGATAGTTTGAAATGGGTAACCTGCAAAATAAAATTATCCCCATTGATCCGGGCCGTGCATCATCCCATTCGGAAAATTACCAATTAACAGGCTGCAAGGGTCCAATTTCCTATGTGGTGCACCGGGAAATAAGGCACCAATCCTTACCTTTGTAAGAACTAATCAATTCGGAATTATGAGTTTCAGAATAGAAAAAGACACCATGGGGGAAGTTAAGGTCCCCGCGGACAAATATTGGGGTGCCCAAACCGAACGATCCCGCAATAATTTCAAAATCGGCCCGGAAGGTTCCATGCCCCTCGATATAATTTATGGTTTTGCCTACCTTAAAAAGGCGGCTGCCTATACCAACCATGAATTGGGCGTCCTCTCCGTAGAGAAGCGTGACCTCATCGCGCAGGTTTGCGACGAGATCCTCGATGGAAAGTTAGACGATCAGTTTCCGCTGGTGATTTGGCAAACCGGCTCCGGGACACAGAGCAATATGAATGTGAATGAAGTCATTGCCAACCGTGCCCAGGTGCTGGCCGGGAAGATCATCGGAAAAGATGAAAAAGTAATACAACCCAATGATGATGTCAACAAATCCCAGTCTTCCAACGATACCTTTCCTACAGGGATGCACATTGCGGCCTATAAAAAGATCGTGGAAACTACCATCCCTGGGATTACCCAATTAAGGGATACCTTAGATGCCAAGGCCAAAGAATTCTGCACGGTAGTCAAAATTGGCCGGACACATTTAATGGATGCGACGCCCCTGACCCTGGGGCAGGAATTTTCGGGCTATGTATCCCAACTCGACCATGGCCTGAAAGCCTTGCGAAACACGCTGGACCACCTGGGTGAAGTGGCATTGGGAGGAACAGCAGTAGGTACCGGCCTCAATACCCCCAAGGGTTATGATGTTCTGGTAGCCACATACATAGCTGATTTTACCGGCTTGCCGTTTCAAACCGCTGAGAACAAATTTGAGGCACTTGCGGCACACGATGCCCTGGTGGAGAGCCATGGGGCCTTAAAGCAATTGGCAGTTTCCCTGAATAAAATTGCAAATGATATCCGCATGATGGCCTCCGGGCCGCGATCGGGCATAGGGGAGATCACTATTCCCGCCAATGAACCCGGCAGTTCCATCATGCCCGGAAAAGTAAACCCTACCCAATGTGAAGCATTAACCATGGTATGCGCACAGGTAATGGGCAATGATGTGGCTATGAGTATAAGCGGGGCACAGGGCCATTACGAACTCAATGTCTTTAAACCGGTCATGGCCGCCAATATCTTACAATCAGCACAACTCCTGGGGGATGCCTGCGTAAGTTTTGATGTGAATTGTGCGACAGGCATTGAACCCAATGAAGAGGTGATCCAAAAACTACTCAACAATTCCCTTATGCTTGTAACGGCATTGAATACCAGGATTGGATATTATAAAGCTGCTGAGATCGCCAACACCGCACATAAGAATGGGACTACCCTTAAAGAGGAGGCCATTAAACTGGGCTATGTAACTGCGGAGGAATACGATGCCTGGGTGAAACCCGGTGATATGGTAGGAGGCTTGCAATAAGAAGGTATTATCCGCAGGGATCGCTCCAAATTTCGGATACTGAAATTTCCGGTATAAAAAAAGGGGACACGTTTAATTGGTCCCCTTTTTGCAAATGGATAGTGTTTATCTTAGCCTATTTAAGTTCAAATTTGGATGTACCCAATAGCTTTAATTTGTCGTCATATACGTTTACCATATAATTCCCTTTTTGGAAATCGCCGTCCGGCTTGTTGATATAGTCGCAAACGTCCAGGTTTTTATTCTCATAATAGAAATTAGTCCCTTTGCTGTAGCTGACAGAAGCTCCTTCCTCACTTGTTTTGGAAGTCCCGCCACCCAGGATATTCCCCTGAGGATCCAAAACTTCGATCAAAAATTCACGGTCTCCTGCTTCTGCTATGACGTTGTCCGCAACAGTAAAGCATATTTTAAACTGATCTGTTGAGCGTGCCCTTGAAGTGGAAACCAATTTGCCACTGGAACGCTCTTTTACTGCATCTACGGTAAACTTGGATAAGTTCAACGCTGAACCCCGCTCTACGGCATCAGCCAATTGTGTATTTTGTACCACCAGGGAATCATTGAAAACTGTTTGTTTCTCCAGTTCAACAAAGGTGCTGTCGCGCTGCATGGCGATCATCGTATTGGAGTTGGTCAATGAATCCACCTTGGCCAATAACTGTTCTCTTTCCTGTTTAAGGATATCTACCTGGTTACGGTACCTCCTTAAGGTTCCAAGATCCGTCTTCATGGTTTTTACGGAATCGATATACTTTGCGATATTGTCCCGTGCGGCCACCAATTCCTCGTTGGTTGCATTGCTTTCCAGAATCGCTTTATCATATTCAGATTTCAGGCTGTTCAGATCCTCAACAACCAATTCCTTTTCCTGGGTAAGCATATTGGTGGTCTTTTTCTTGTCCTGGTAAAGGCTTACGGTGTAGATTATGGTACCTAACAGCACCACAGCCAACAACCCAGCTATAACCTTCAATCCGTTGTTACTCTTTGTTTCAGTCATAATTCATTAATTAGTTTACTTTTTCAAGTTTTAGGTTAAAAGTGTTTGTTTGCATCAATCTATATACGATCCAGCCAATCTTTTAGACTATTTGGGTCAAAAAAATCGGTAATAGGATAAATATAATCGGTGCAATGCGTAACTTTAACGTGGTCACCGGTAAACACAAGTCCCGGCCACTGCACCTGCCTGTAAATATAATATATTCTGAAATAGCATGAAAAAGATCTTACTGACATGTATCTGTTGTACCCTCACCCTGATGAGTTGCAAGGAGAATCCCAAAAATACGGCACATACCGAAATTTCCGAAACGACTGAAAAGGCAGAAAATCCAGCCGATGAAGTCACCATCATCCCTGTTGAGCATGCAACTGCAATACTGGAATGGGGAGATACTACCCTCTATATAGATCCGGTAGGGGGCGCTAAGGCTTTCGAAGGACAAAAGCAGCCAGACCTGATCCTGATTACCGACATCCATGGCGATCATTTCAGTATGGAAACCCTGGAGGAACTCGGTGCCAAAGATGCCAAAATTATAGCCCCCCAAGCCGTTGCCGACAAAATGCCCGCCTCCTTCACACCGCAACTGGATGTCCTTAACAACGGAGACTCCAAAGAACACTATGGTATAACCATAGCCGCAATCCCTATGTATAATCTGCGGGCAGAGGCGCTCCAATTCCATACCAAAGGCCGGGGTAATGGCTATGTATTGCAAAAGGGGGATGAACGTATCTATTTTTCAGGGGATACAGAAGACATTCCCGAGATGCGGGCTTTAAAGAACATCGATAAAGCCTTTGTTTGCATGAACCTGCCTTATACGATGACGGTTCAAAGTGCTGCTGATGCCGTCCTCGAATTCCAGCCTGCAGAAGTATACCCATACCACTTCCGCGGCAACCCCGATATAAGTGATGTGGATGAATTCGCATCCCTTGTGGAGGATGGAAGTGACACGATCAAGGTGATCCAGCTCGACTGGTATCCGAATGAGGAAAAGTAGGATACATTTACCTGATCAGTTTTTTGTATTTCAAACGGGTAGGGATCATTTCAGCTCCCAGGCGTTTTTTCTTGCTTTCCTCATAATCGGAATAAGAACCTTCGAAAAAATATACCTGGGAATCCCCTTCAAATGCCAGGATATGTGTACAAATCCGATCCAGGAACCACCTATCGTGGGATATGACCACGGCACATCCGGCAAAATTTTCAAGCCCTTCTTCGAGGGCGCGTAAGGTATTGATATCTAAATCATTCGTAGGCTCATCCAACAGCAGCACATTCCCTTCTTCCTTTAAGGTCATGGCCAGGTGCAAACGGTTTCGCTCCCCTCCGGACAGCATACTGACCTTTTTATTCTGCTCGCTCCCTGAGAAGTTAAACCGACTTAGATAGGCCCTTGAATTCACTTGCCTCCCCCCCATCATCACAAGTTCCTGGCTACCGCTGAAATTTTCCCAGATCGTCTTCTCCACATCAATATTGGAGTGGCTTTGATCCACGTAGGCGATGCGTACTGTATCCCCAACTTTAAATTCCCCGCCATCCGGGGTTTCCTCCCCCATGATCATCCTGAAAATAGTGGTCTTACCTGCCCCGTTGGGTCCAATAATGCCAACGATCCCGGCCTGCGGGAGTTTAAAATTAAGATCCTCGTACAACAACTTGTCGCCATAAGCCTTGCTGACTCCAACCGCTTCTATGACGTTGGTACCCAGGCGGGGGCCATTGGGTATATAAATTTCCAGCTTTTCATCGAGTTGTTTTTGATCCTGACTCAATAGCTTATCATAGTTAGTGAGTCTTGCTTTCTGTTTGGCCTGCCTCCCCTTTGCGCCCTGCCGAACCCATTCCAATTCGCGCTCCAGGGTCTTCTGCCGCTTTCCGGCTTGTTTTTGTTCCTGCGCCAGCCTTTTGGACTTTTGCTCCAGCCAGCTGGAATAATTACCCTTCCAGGGGATACCTTCCCCACGGTCCAGTTCGAGTATCCATCCGGCCACATTATCCAGGAAATACCGGTCATGGGTTACCGCGATAACGGTTCCCTTGTATTGTGCCAGGTGATGTTCGAGCCAGTGAACTGATTCAGCGTCCAGATGGTTCGTAGGTTCATCGAGCAGTAAGATATCCGGTTCCTGCAACAGCAGCCTGCACAAAGCAACCCTCCTGCGTTCCCCCCCGGAGAGGGGCCCTATCTTCCTATCGGGTTCCGGGGTCCTCAGCGCATCCATGGCCACTTCCAGTTTATTGTCCAGTTCCCATGCGTTGGAGGCATCTATTTTGTCCTGGAGTTCAGCCTGTTTGTCCATGAGCTTCTGCATTTTATCAGCATCTTCATAAACTTCCGGCAGCCCGAACATATCATTGATCCTGTTGTATTCTTCCAGGATAGCTACAGTTTCCCCCACGCCTTCTTTGACCACTTCCAGAACGGTTTTGCTGTCATCCAGAAGGGGTTCCTGCTCCAGGAAACCAACTTTATAACCGGGTGCAAAGACAACATCACCCTGGTAATTTTTATCCACCCCGGCAATGATCCGGAGCACAGTGGATTTACCGGAGCCGTTAAGGCCCAGGATACCAATTTTGGCCCCGTAAAAAAAACTGAGATAAATATTTTTGATTACCGGGGTATTCGCATTTTTATAGGTCTTTGTGACCCCGGACATTGAGAAAATTACCTTTTTATCGTCAGCCATGATCGTGATTCTTCTAAGTGTTTTGGATAAAGGGGGATTTGCTTTAAGGAACAGGATAAGCGCTAAATGGTTTTTTTGCACGCGTTATTTCACGTCATCCTCAGACCCTGCCTTTTAATGCATTGAATACCCACGCTATTGCAAAAAATCCAACACCGACCGCCGCAAAGCCCCAGCCTGCTACATCGTTATATCGGAAAGCTCCCAGCGCTATCAATCCGGCTCCCACTATCATCATAATAAATGTTGCCCAGGCTAGTACGGTATTTTTGTTCATTACCATTCAGGTTGGATTAGTTTGACCCCAAATATCGTAAAATTTAAAGAAAATTTAAATGCCGGAAAGCTAAAGATTATGCCTCAAAAGGAAAAACTATTCCGGTCTGTTTTCGGATGGTATCCATTATATTAATCAGGTCCCGGCTATTCCGGTGGGACCACAGTGAACTCTCCAATTGTGAATTCCGAATAGAACTATGCACTTCACAGATTTCATGGCTATAGCCCTTGCCGGTCGTAGGCAGATCAAATTTTTGTTTTTCCCCTTCTTTTTCTATGGTAAACCCCTGGGTCTCATGCCATCGTGAATGAATAAAAATAGAACCTTCACTACCCGAGATCTCGGCCTGCATCGCGGATTTAGAAGTCAGCCCGCTGTACAGAACAGCCTGTGCCCGGGGGTACCCAAAGATCATGGAGGTTTGAATTTCCACTCCGGTTTTATAAAAATGTGAACTTGCTTGTATGGTTTCAGGAAATCCCAGCAGGAGATAGGACAAAAAAATGGGATAAATACCGATATCCAAGAGGGAGCCCCCCGCCAGGTCCGGGTTCAATAGGCGGCCTTCCTCACTTCTGTCCAATGCCTGAAAAGCAAAATCGGCATGCAGGTACGCTATCTCCCCAATGGCCCCGGCATCTGCCATCTCTTTGACTTTTAAAATGGACGGGTTAAACCGGCTCCACAGGGCTTCCATCAGAAAAACCTGGTTCCTGAGTGCTGCAGCAATCATTTTGTCAACCTGTATCAGGGATACACCCATGGGTTTTTCACAAAGAACGTGTTTGCCCTTCTCCATAGCCCTGATAGCCAAATCAGCATGGGATGTATGGGGGGTGGCAATATAAATAACATCCACCTCCGGGCAATCAAATAATTCCTCATAACTCCCGAAGGCATGGACGGCACTATATTGAGATTTAAATTCCGCTGCCTTAACGGTACTCCTGGAAGCAACGGCCATTAATTCCCCTTCCGGAACCAATTGAAGGTCTTTTGCAAAACTATGGGCTATATTTCCCAATCCGACGATCCCCCACTTAACTGTATCTTTCATTATTGTATATGTAACTATATTCCTGATCCGCCGGAGGCCCCATATATGAGGCAGGGTAATCCGGTACCTCCTTTTCCCGGGACACCATCCCGGAACCTTTCACCGCAGGCCATATGTTACCGATGGTTTACAGGCGGCAGATGATTTTATCAAAGTTAGTTAATTATACTCCTTATCTTTATCAATAGTAAAGAAACCGCATTTAATCCATGGATAGTAACTTCAAAAAGAACGAAAATCATAACAAATCCCATGTATTGGAGCTCACCAAAAGGCTCAAGGAAGTCGCCCTGGGGGGAGGGAAAAACAAAATACAAAAACAGCATGACCAGGGTAAGATGACTGCAAGGGAACGGATTGATTACCTACTTGACAGCAAAAAAGATCAGCTCGAAATCGGTGCCCTCGCAGGTGACGGTATGTATTCCGAGCATGGTGGCTGCCCCTCGGGCGGGGTGGTAGTCAAAATAGGGTATATCAGCGGCCGACTCTGTGTTGTGGTTGCCAATGATGCAACCGTAAAAGCCGGGGCCTGGTTTCCGATTACCGCTAAAAAAAACCTCAGGGCTCAGGAAATAGCAATGGAGAACAGGCTCCCGATTATATATCTGGTGGACAGTGCGGGGGTTTACCTCCCGATGCAGGATGAAATATTTCCTGATAAGGAACATTTCGGGCGGATTTTCAGGAATAATGCCATCATGAGCAGTATGGGTATTCCTCAGATCTCAGCTGTTATGGGCAGTTGTGTCGCAGGGGGTGCCTATCTCCCAATTATGAGCGATGAGGCCCTGATAGTGGAAGGGACCGGAAGTATTTTCCTGGCCGGCAGCTACCTTGTAAAGGCAGCAATTGGAGAAGTTGTGGATAATGAAACACTTGGGGGGGCTACCACCCATTGTGAAATAAGCGGTGTTACAGACTACAAATCCAAAGACGATAAAGATGCACTGGATACGATAAAAAAACTTGTCGGAAAAATGGGAGCTCCAGTAATAGCGGGCTTTAACCGGTCCAAACCGGCGAAACCATCAGCAATTGCTGATGATATCTATGGAATATTGCCGCAATCACGAACGGAACAATATGATATGCTCGAGATCATCAAACGGTTGGTGGACGATTCCGAAATTGACCAGTACAAGGAAGGGTATGGGAAAACCATCATAACCGCTTATGCACGCATTGATGGCTGGGCCGTGGGTATCGTTGCCAATCAACGCAAAATGGTAAAAACCAAAAAGGGTGAAATGCGATTTGGTGGGGTCATCTATTCCGAATCAGCCGATAAGGCAACCCGTTTTATTGCCAATTGTAATCAAAAAAGGATACCACTGGTATTTATGCAGGATGTTACCGGATTTATGGTAGGCAGTAAAAGCGAGCATGGCGGGATTATAAAAGATGGCGCCAAAATGGTTAATGCCGTAAGCAATTCGGTGGTCCCGAAATTCACCATTATCATCGGGAACAGTTATGGTGCCGGTAATTATGCCATGTGCGGTAAGGCCTATGACCCCCGATTGATCGTGGCATGGCCAAGTGCAGAACTGGCGGTAATGAGTGGTAATTCTGCAGCCAAGGTGCTGCTTCAAATTGAAAAAGCATCCTTAAAAAAGAAAAATGAGCTTATTACAAAAGAAAATGAATCGGCGCTTTTTGACCGTATCAAGGCGCGTTATGACCACCAGATATCACCCTATTATGCAGCTTCGCGTTTATGGACAGATGCGGTGATAGACCCGTTAGATACCCGGAAATGGATCTCCATGGGGATTGAAGCCGCCAATAACGCCCCTGTTATAAAAGCCTTCAATATGGGCATATTGCAGGTCTAGCCATCTCTCAAGACCAGCAGGCCTAATGTCTTACTGTAAAAAATTGCTTAACGTCATAGTCGAAGTTTAAAGACTTTGGTTTCGATGGGCAGGCCCCCCACAGCTGTGGTAATATTGTTGCTAACCAACAAAGACGAACCGATGGAGGGGCCCGGCGTAAACAGACCTTGAGACTTGAGGTGTACCATTTGTATCGCATACCCGGCCCGTGTCCCGGATACCCATACAGGTTTTGATCTGATTGGGATTACAATTGTACTCCCTGTGAAGGCCTTCCTGACTTACCTGAACGGTAAGGGTAACTTTCCCCTTAACAACTTTCACTTGAGGATTCTGCCCCTGCTACCAATGTTAACTGCAGAAGTGAAATTAGTAGGTTTTTCAAAACCAATGGATACTGTTTTATACTTTCAGTCGCCTGCTGTAACGGGTACATTATTTTAAAGTGCAATCCTGAACAACGTCTCTTTGGATGGATCCGCGCTCAACTCCAGGGCAGTAACTTCTTTCCGCTGGTTGGGCATCCCAAAATTATAATACACCACGCATTTAAGGTAGACAGGTTCAACTACGGCATAGGTATTCAGGTTGGTTGCCTTGATATACCAATCGCCTTTTTGTGCATCAATAAGGTGGAATTCTTCCGTATTGGCATCATTTCGGATATCCGATTCATACCTTTTGCCATCACTAAATTGCGAATGTTCCCATTTAAAAAACCGCTTGTCCGGGTTGATAATCTTCAGATCGAATTGCGCATTGCTCTTGCTCCACATCACGACGATCCTGGCATCATAGCGAATGGTATTGAGGTACTGCTGGTCTGCTGAAGATACATCCAGGTTTACACCCTCCGTTTGGATTACATTTCTCAAAGAATTGGAAGCGGTTTTCTGCAATACGCTGTAATCCGTTATCCGGGGGGTATTATTGGCAACCAATTCCGAAAGGATTTCATATGCCCGGGGGTATTTCCCGGCATCTTCAAAAGACAGGGCCATGTCCAGTTTCGCCTGTGCGCTGTTTTCATCAAGGCTCAGGATCTGCCGGTTGATTTTAAGAGAACCTGCCACCTGCCCCTGCATTTCATAGGTATAGGCCAGAATCCGCAATACCGGGATATTCTTACTGTATAGTTCCGCTATATTGGATAGTATCCTATAGGCCAGTACATCGTCCAATGGCTTGAAATGATTGAATACCTCAATAAAGTATTCGGGCGAAGCAATATAGTTTATCCGTTGTTCAAGATAGTGATTATAGGCCGTGACAGGGTCATTAACCTTTTTCAATTCCAGTATATAATCCGGCAATGCCCTGCTTGAAACAGCAGATAAATTGCCGGTATAAATATTGTCTTTCAAAAGGGCCCGGTCAACGGGTTTTTGTGTTGCCACCGCGGGCCTCGACGATTTGGTGGTTATAAGTATGACTCCGTTGGCTCCGGCGGTCCCAAAGCGTGTAGTTGCGGCCATTCCTTTTAAGACGGTTATATCTGCAACATTTTCCGGGTCAACAAAACCGAAATTTGCCTGGGGCCCACCTGCGGAATTGGATTGTTGCTGAGGCACACCATCTATGACGATAAGGCCGTAATTGTTAAGCTGCATAGAGGTATTGGTTCGCATGGTAACCTTGCTGAGATCCTGCCCGGAGCCTAGTTGTACCCCTGAAAACCTGTTTTGAACGGATTGGGCCACGTTGGTTTGTATGGGGGTAATCTCTTCATCACCAATGGATTGAGTGGCAATGCCCAACCTGTCCTTCTCCACAGGGCCATTTCCGACGTCAACCATTTCCCCGGGTTCTTCAGGCTTATCCCCAGCAACAATAACTTCCTTCAGGTTGATTCCTGCAGACAATGAATCCTTTTGATTGCCACTTGCTGCTTCGGGTTTTTCGATCTTTAAATTATTCCCCGCAGTCCCTGTAGTAAATTGGGGCCTCCCATAATCAAAAAGCCTCGCCTTATTCTTAACCAGCACGGCGTTGAGTTCCATCTGGTCCTTGAAGGGGTTGCTATTCACAAGCAGTGTCTTGATCCCATAGGTGGGTATTTCGGGCCCGAAATTCTGTGCCCCTTCCGTAAACAACAATAGTTCTGTATGCTTGAGAGAAATGAAGGGTTCTATGGAATTCAGGTCGGTTGCACCGTCATAGACTACCTCCAATAACTTATTCTTCACCGGTTCCCAGACTCCCATAGAGATCTTGTACTCCAGATCTTCCCGGATGGTTTCCCCGAAAATAAGCAGGTTGACGGATATATCCGGATTCCGTTTGAAGTAATTGTCCAAAAACTTAAAATCATTGTCGAGCACCCGATTTTCCATGGAGAAAGAAGCGTCCCAGGCAATCATTATCTGCCTGGTCTCCGGTTCCTGGGCTCTGAACCCCGCACCCCATAATAGAATTAAAAGGAGAATAGCCCTTAAAAAGTTTCTCATCTTTCAGAATTTATCAATTTCCCTGATGCTTCATTACTCTTGGTATTAATAGCAATTGGGTTTGCCTTCCGTTTACATACCGGAATCCATCCCTGCCATAAAAGCCTGCTTCTTCCAGCATGATCCGTATATCGCGTTTCCATTCCGGAGCACTGACAGTTGTGTTCAGTTCTATGGCGTATACAGTATCGGGATTTAAGGGATAATTCTCCCCATCATCCTTCATTACACCACCCTGTGAATCCCACATTCCTATTGTAGTCCCTGCCGAATGCCCGTACATTCCAAGGGGATGCGTATAGATAGCAGGTTTCAGCCCGGCTGCCTTAGCCCCATTCAAAGACCTTGCCAGGATGTCGTTCCCGGTCCTGCCTTCCACCATGTTTTTCGTTAAATAATCCTGTACCCTGTTTCCATCGGCAAGCGCTTTATTGAGAAATTCCGGGGCTTCCCGTTCCCCTGGTTTCAACACATAGGCTAGTTCCTGGCAGTCCGTGTTCAACCGTAGGTATGTTATCCCAAAATCACAGTGGAGCAAATCCCCGGGCAGGATAACCAATTCATCAGGCCTCCCTGAAAAGGAATAGAGGTGGCTAACCAGGTCTTCACTGGTACGCTGAATATCAACGGTTGGGTGAAACCAGGTTTCAAGCCCCAAATCTGTTACTTTCTGTCGCATCCACCATTCCACTTCTGTCGTGGTGGTAATACCGGGGGTGATCACCCTTTCCGAAAAGGCTTCAGCAATAATATCATGGGTAATGGCTACCAATTGATGGTAAATGACCATTTCCCTGTCTGTCCTTGTTTCTATCCACCTCACGGCAAGTTGTTCAGCAGAGACTACCTTGTTCCTGTACTCCCCTGGTAAATGGCTTAGGAATTCTTCATAATCAGTTTTATCCAATCCGTCAGCTATATTATGGTCTTTTGAAAAATTGAGGCCAATCTTCCGGGGATCCTTTTCCTGTATCAGTTGTATCAATCTTTTCCATTGATCGGGTTCCGTTTCCTTGTCCCATGCAGATGTAATATTATCACCAACGTTATAGCGGGCTACTGCCAGTTTTTCAATCGTATCCAGCGCCTTGTTGCGATAAAAAAGCAGGATGGTACGCCTTCGTGCATTCAGCCAGGTTGAAGGCAGCATGGTGCGGAGTACTGGGTCTTCGTTGTATTCCCTGGAGATTACGACCCACATATCGATGTCCGCAGCATCCATTAACTTCGGCAGGAGTGAATCAAACCTTTCGTTCAGGATCTCATCCACCACTTTTGCACGCTCAACTTCCGGGAGAATGTATTGGGCACGGATCGCAAATGGAAAACATATCAGGAATAAAAAAATCGGGTTTCTCATACAAATGGGTTTGTGCGTATTAAAGTACGTTTTTTTGCAGAATTGAAAAATTACCCGGAAAGCTCCCGGATTTAAAGCTATTGATAGATCTTCACCACTATAAAGGGCTTCTGTCCGCCTTTGATTTTCAAGGCGGATGTGGCTGACCAACGCTGGCATTCCCCGATGGACCCTATACCCTGCGCGATTCATCATCCGGATTGCTCTATTACCAGGGCAAGGGTCTCCTGCCGCTTTACTTTATTGGTGGCTGTCCTTAAAAATGTCTCTGTAAAATAAATTGCCCTGGGATGTTCATATTTATGGAGTGTTCCAAGGGAATTGAGTTTAGCCCTGAGGGTCTCCTCCTGCCCATGGCCTTCAACGACCAGTACCAGTTGATACCCCAGTGTAGTGTCTGGCACACCAGCTACAAAGAAAGGGCTGTCTATTTGCAATCTTATTTTTTCCTCGAGCTGTTCAGGGATGATCTTTACCCCCCCGGAATTGATGACGGTATCATTCCTTCCCAACCAGTGAAATTGCCTTTCTGAAAGAAGGTCCACCAGGTCATTGGTCACAACGGGCCCTACAGCAATTTCCGGGGCTTCTATAACCAGGCAATTCCTGGAATCAACGGACAGGCTGATGCCGGGCAGCGCAGTGAAAGGGTGGCTGGAATGCCCGGCTGTTGTTTCCCTGGCGCCGCCCTGAAATGCCAACGCCCTATTGGAAAGTGCCCGGATAGCTATATGAGTTACGGTTTCGGTCATCCCATAGGTTTCAAAAACACAGGTTGGTTTAGGCCATAACGCTTTTTTCAGGTCGTCCCCTACCGGTGCCCCCCCTATGATCATGATCCGTACCTTGTGTATATCGGGCAGGGTATGTGCAGCCTGCAACGGGACCATGGCGCAAAAATCATATTCTTTTTCAGATCCCAATAGTGGGTTGGAAGAAGGCGCGGCATAATCGAGCTCCAGTCCTAAAACCATGGCACGGACAAACATCATTTTACCTGCAATAAAATCAGTTGGAAGGCATTGCAAGGCCGTGTTTCCCGGTTGCAGTGAAAAGTATGCCCCTGTTGCAAGGGCAGAATTTACCATATGCTTTTTTTTCAAAACAAACTCTTTGGGATTTCCGGTAGATCCGGAACTTTTTACAGTAATCCCTGGATTATCCGAAAACCAATCCAGCAAAAAATCCCCAATGTCAATTTCAAAGTCTTCCCCTTCCTTGACCAGGCTGTAGGCTACTTCCCTGAGGTCTTCCTTTGAGAAGGACAGGCCATTCAATTTAAACTTCCCGTGAATCTCACCAGGTCTGTGCATTATTCCCGGGGGTTTCAATATCTGTATTTTTCGCTATTACATTACCACTTAGGCGTTCCTTCCAGTTGCTCCACCCATATTTCCTTGAAAATATGATTAGCATAAGGGGGTAAATCACCAAAACGGGTAAAAAAACATCCCATCCAAGGGCGGGTTCTGCAACATCCCGGTATATAGAGTGGGTCTGAAATGCAGTCCAGTCTGCCGTAACGAGGAGGGCAGCCGTAAGGTTATTGGCGGCATGAAAGCCCAAAGCCAGTTCCAGTCCCCCGTCCATGAGGGTCAGGATTCCCAAAAACAAGCCGGTACCCATATAAAAGACCATGATGCCATACCCCAACTTTTCAACTTCAGGGTTTAATATATGCAGGAGGCCAAAGATCAGGGATGTCAGCAGCAACGGCAACCAACGTTTACCTGTTACAATGCCGATACCCTGCATGAGGTAGCCCCGCATAAAATATTCTTCAAAACTGGTCTGTAGTGGGATCAGCAGGCTTCCGATCAGCAGGAGTACCAGAAAGGGTTGCCATTGGAAATTATATTCATAATCCTCCGGAGAAAAATAGATGTCGAGGGCAATAAAAACACTGGAAACCACGGCCCAGAACAAAAACGAAAAGGCAATCCTCTTCCAGTCAATCCTGCTCCTGGAAGTGGTAAGGGATGTGAGGCTCTGACGGTGCAGCCACCTGACGGTAAGGAAAACGGTTACCAGGCCGATCGCAAAGGTCAATAACATCAGGAATAAAAAGGTATTGGACCCTAACAGGGCAGTCATACCGGGGATATCTTTTGGCATCGCCCCTGTTTTGATGGATTTGATAATAAGTGCCGCAATAAGTGGCAGGGAACCTATCAACTGCCAGCCCACCAATATTATGATCAGGCCAACCAGGTACCGCCACGATTCATATAACCCTTTAAACCCTTGTTCTATATACATAGTTCTTCTACTATATTTCTTTTCCAGTTTTGCGTATCCAGGTGGTATAAATTCCCCGCTGCCACAGAAAGGGGGCTTTCAAAATTGTTGGTATAAAGTCCCCCTGTACCCAGGCCCTGGGGTACCGTACTTTGTAAGGTATAAACCCATTGGGCAATGGCATTAAGCCCTATATTGCTCTCCAGTGCACTGGTAACCCACCAACCGATCCCCATTTTTCCTGCCAAGGTAATCCAATCCATGCTCCCGGCAAAACCACCTAGCAGGCTTGGTTTCAAGACCAGGTATTGCGGCCTGATAGTACGCAGGAGTTCTTCTTTCCTGTCTGCTCCATATATCCCAATGAGTTCCTCATCGAGTGCTATGGGTACCGGTGTTTCTTCGCAAAGTCTTTTCATTGCCTTCCAATTCCCTGCCCGGATGGGTTGTTCTATAGAATGAATTGCATAGGGTACAAGACTGGCCAATCGCTGTGAGGCCTGCTCCATTGTGAAAGCCCCGTTGGCATCTACCCGCAGGCTTATATCCTGCTCCCTGTATTTTTCCCGAATAGTTGAAAGGAGTTTTAATTCCCTTTTAAAATCAAGGGCCCCAATCTTTATTTTAATGCATTGGAACCCCTCATCTAATTTTTGGTGCAGCTGTTGTTGCATATACTTTTCATCCCCCATCCAGATCAGTCCGTTTATAGGTATGGGGGCTCTGTCCGTCGTAAACTCAGATGGGAAAAGCAGAAAGGGGTTTCCGGAAGCCAGGGATCTGAAGGCCTGCTCAACGCCAAACTGTATACTTGGAAATTTCCTCAGTCCGGCCAACAACCAGTCTTCCCCCTTTCCAATATTGGTGGCTGTCCATCGGAGGGTATCCTCATATTCCGGGACATCATCGCAACTCAAACCCCGGAACATGGCACACTCCCCTATCCCCAGGCCGTTACCATCCCTTAGAATCAGGAACCATGTTTCTTTTTGGGTAAGTACCCCCCTGGAGGTTCCACTGGGTCTTTTAAAATTGAGGGTATATTTTCTAATGCAGGCTTTCATGGAATGTAAAGTCAAATTTAGCTATATTTTGGGTCTGAAAACCGGGTATATGCGAGAAATTGCAGGAAAGGTCATATGGATTTCGGGTGCCTCCTCCGGCATAGGGGAAGCGGTAACCTATGAACTGAATAAATTGGATACTCGCTCATAATTTAGTCCAGGAACGAGGCATTGCTAAAGAAGCGCAAAGGCGCTGCGAACGCCCCTACCGTTATTGGGCTACCTTAAAAAAAAGAAGGTACGGCTACCGCAGGCGGGAGGCCGGCGGCCAGGTTCGCCCTAAAAATGATACGGGCCATGGAACGCAAAAAATTTGAGGCCTATATAGGAGGTTAAGGGTGTCTACCTGAAACGCTTATTTCCAAAACTACTGCACCGTATCGTGCTGTAAAGCAAGGCAGGCTGATCAGAGGGTTACCGATTCACCTATGGCAGGCAGTAACAAGTTGAGTCCGGCAGCCTTAAAGGTTTTAAGGGCATGCTGATGGTCTATTTCAATATAACCGAAGGTATCGTAATGGTATCCCAGCACCTTCTTGCATTCAAGGAATTTTGCCGCGAGAACGGCATCTTCCACCCCCATGGTAAAATTATCTCCGATGGGTAGTACGGCAAGGTCCAAACTGTTTGTCATAGGTATGAGTTTCATATCCATTGTAAGGGCCGTATCCCCGGCTATATAAATGCATTGATCCCCTGAGGTAAGTATGAATCCGCCGGGTTGGCCGCCGTAGGTTCCATCCGGAAAGGAAGAGGTATGAATGGCATTCGTATATTGGAGCATCCCGAAAGGGAATTTCCACCTGCCACCGTGGTTCATCGGGTGGACTTTAAAACCCTTCTTTTCATAATAGGTGGCAATTTCATAGTTGCTTATGATCATGGCCCCCGAAGGTTCGGCAATCCTTTCCACATCGAGGGTATGGTCCTGATGCGCATGGGTTAGCAGTATATGATCGGGTCTGAGGGCTTTTACATTTACGATCCCGCGGGATTTTTCATTGCCAGTGATAAAAGGGTCTACCAATAACACATGCTCCTTTACTTCTATAAGCAGGGTTGAATGGCCCAAAAATGTAATTTTCATAAAATTGGGTATTTTGGTTTAAAGTTATTTAAAGTTAAACCAAAAACGAACCCCTTCAGTAGTTTTGTCAATGTTAAGAGTAGATTGCAACTGGTTGACAAGGCGGTTCATTAACCGAATCCCCATGGAGGAACTAGCCCTGTTTTCGGAGTCTTCAGGGAGCCCAATGCCATTATCTGTATATTCAAAATAACCGTGTTCCCCGTTTTTGCGGATATGGATGTAGATCTTGCCATCCACGCCATCATCATCCGGAAAGGCATATTTAAAGGAATTTGAAACCAGTTCATTCAAAATAAGCCCAAAGGGTATGGCCCTGTCTATATCGAGTTCCACGCCTTCCGCATCTATGGTGATATTAATATTATGCCCTCCTTTTTTGAAAACGGACTGGACGCTGTTGATAAGGCTCTCGATATAACTTTGCATTTCGACAACGGAAAGGTCATCATTCTGATACAGTTTCTGATGAATAAGGGCCATGGCCTTTACCCTGGTCTTGCCTTCCTCAAGTGCTTCTATGGCTGCCTTGCTCCTGGTATTTTTTGTCTGAAGGCTCAGGAGGCTGGATACCATCTGTAGGTTATTCTTGACCCTGTGGTGAATTTCTTTGAGCAGGGAATCCTTTTCCACAAGTGAGGTTTCTATAATGTGTTTCTGCTCGGCAATAAGCCGCTGGTTCTTGATACTCTTCAGATAGGCATACACCAAACCTGCGAATCCCAGTAACGTAAATATCAGGGATATAAAAACCAGGTTGATCCGTTCACCCTGGGCCTGAATTTCTATCCTTGAACGCTCCATGGCCAACTTTTGCTCGTCGATCATTTTTCTGGAATTCGCAAAATCATATTCAGCAATGGTAGTCAGCTGTTGTTTTTTCAGAGAGGTGTCATTGATATTGATGGAATCTGCTATCCGTAAATTTTTTTTAAGGTAGAAAGTGGCATTTTTATAATCTTCAATCTGGTCATAGTAAGTAGACATCAGCCGGTTCCGTTTTACAATATGCTCCGTTTTTCTGAGGTTCAGTTCCACATCCAGATAATCCTTGGCCTTTTTATAATTCTCCAAAAGAAGGTGGGACTGGGCAAGGGCCAGGGTGTTTTCAATGACATCCTCCGAATACCGTCCGATGTTGTATTCCTTGATAACGCCGATGCTGTTTTCCAGATAGGGTAATGCCTCCTGGAACTGGTTTAAGTTCACGTGCGCTTTGCCTATGTTCCCTTCTATGATACCCTTTAAAATATTGGCACGTTGAATTTCTTCTTCGGTTTTAACCTTATTAAGGTCATTCAGATAAACATCCACATATCCTTTGGCTGTTTTGAAATTTGACAAGGCAACAGAGGCGGAACCATCCAGCAGGAGATACTTACCCACATTATTGGTATAATCCGCGAGTCCAAAAAGATCGCCGCTGTTAAGCGTCTTTTTCATATCCATGATGTAATCCGTCATGGCTTTCCTGTGAAGGCCCAGGTTGGAATAAATGTCATAGAAGGCAATATTTTTGGTTATGCCCAAATCCCGCTTTACCTGCCGTATTTCCACTTGTTTGTCATATAGCTCCAATCGTTCATAATTGGTATCCATAAGATTGAGCAATAATCCTTTAAAGGGGAGGGCCAGGTCTTCCCTTTTTACGTTTAATTCATTGGCGATGGCCATGCTCTTGTCATAATCGCCAAGGTCAAAATGGATTTGAGCCTGGATGAGCTGGTATTGTTCAACTGCAAGGGAATCACTGGCCTGTTGTGCATTGTTAAGCTGGACGTTAACTTCCTGCAGCCAATCATAGGCGGACCGTTCCACATATCGGTTGATGCTTTTGAAAAAGAAGTTGAATTTATCGGAAGGAGCCTGTATTTCCTGGAATTCCTTCAGCAGGTCCTCAGTAGGGTTCAGTCCCTGGGCCGCGGTAAAGTTTACCAGCAACATTAAAACTATATAAAAAAGCGACTTTGCCATAACGTGCCTAGAAATCTTGATTAGGTTCCCTTGCGTACTTTATAGGGGCCTTTATTCTGATACTTATCATTATTATACGTAACGAAAGGCTCTGCCTATTGTTGCAAACAAAGGGTGAATAAGTGGTGTATCCAGAACGTTACATAATACGCGTGACTGAAATAGGATACCTGCTCATTCAGGGAAAACCCGGGTACCATAACATCGCCAGCAAACATGCTGTTTATCCCAAATTATGTCGTCTGTCCTGTATTCGAGGTTATCCAGTTGTAATACGGACCATAATTTAAGGTTGCGATATGATAATAAATCGGAAAAGAAATGGGTAAAATTTGGGTAGCATCAAAAATAGGGTGAACGGAGGTGGTTTCTGTAATATTGTTGTATAACCGCCTATTTCTGTTGTGAAAACACCTTTTTATGACCCAATGATCCTGATATTCAAAATTTTTGGATATATGTTAAAATTTTTCTCACCCGAAACCGCTTAGGCGGTTTCGACCTCTCCAGAGGAGAGGTGCCCCGGGGCAAAGCCCTGAGGGATTCTTCTGATTAATCTCTTTAACAACAACAGCCAAAGTAGGCAAAGATGGAGTGGGCAGCAGCCAATTGTTGTGAAGTGGTATCAGATTGTGGTCAGTGACGCATCATATGCTTTTTCGCCGGTAAAATCTCAAGAAAAGGAAGTTGGGCAACAGCCCTATGAGTTCATTGCTGAAATGATAAATTCCTTAAAATCCTTGGATATGGGAATCAACGTATTATTAATCAGAATGTCTTTTGAATTGATGGCGTCAATATGATCCACATTGACTATGTAGGACTTATGTGCCCTGTAGAATTTGTTTTTGGGCAGTTTCTCAAGGTAATCCTTCAATGGGGAACGCACTAAAAATTTTTTATCCACCGTATTGACTTCGAGGTATACATTATCTGCCTTTATAAACTGGATGTCACCAAACTGTATCCTGTAGTAGAGGTGTTGCTTCTTCACGAAGATTGAATCCTTGAGGATTGAGTTGGAAACTATGGATTCCCCTTCCCCATCCTCTGATACCCGGCCTCCTTTTATGGAATAATCAAAATTGGAAAGTGCTATTTCAATGGAGGTATACAGGTCCTGTTGTTCAAAAGGCTTCACCAGGTACCCGTTTGGCTTAACGGTTTTGGCGTTTTCAACCGTGGCCCTGTCCGAATTGGAGGTAACAAAAATAAAAGGGATATTGTAATTTTCCCGGATATGCTTACCCAGGTCTATCCCTGTTTTCTCGGAAGCCAGGATAATATCGATCAGTACCAGGTCTACATGGTTGTTTTTCAGTACTTCCTCAGCTTGTTCGTAAACGATGACGTTGTCAACAATCTCATAGCCAATTTCTTCGAGCATGGATTGCATATCGTCCGCAATGATCACATTGTCTTCTACGATCAGAATCTTTATCGGCTGTTCCAAAATGATGGGGGGTTTAGGAGGTTAGCAGTTTCAAATTTACAAAAAATAATTATACCCAATATAAAAAAGGATTGCCAGTAACGAGGTGCTCAGCGCCAATTTTTTGAGTTCGGGATCGAAATTCACCGGCTCTTTAATCCTTTGTACCGTACGCAGGTGGATAAAAACAGGGATGAAGGCCAGCAGGCAGAGGAGGTTCAGCCAATTGTTGAATTCATAGCTTACATAGGCCAGCATTGCTGCAAATGCCCCCAGGATGAGTATGGAATGATACATTTTACCGCCGGCTATTCCCATGTAGACCACCAGCGTATTTTTATCGGCCTTTTTGTCCGATTCAAAATCCCTGAGGTTGTTGAGATTCAGGACGGCCGTACTCAGCATTCCTATGGAAACTGCCGGGAGTATGGCTGCCAGGGTAATGAATTTGGTGTAGAGGAACATAGAGCCCAATACCCCAACCAACCCAAAAAAACAGAACACAAATACATCGCCCCAACCCTTATATCCATACGCCCACTTGCCAACGGTATAATAGATGGCAGCCCAGGCACTGGCCAGTGCAAGGCACGAAAAAAGCAGCAAATACCAAAACGGATGCCCGGCAAAAGAGATATATAAAAGTAAAGCCACGATGAGGAAATCAAAACCCAAAGATGCCAGCACTCCATTTTTAAGGGCCTTTTTGGAAAGCAGTCCGCTTTGATAGGTGCGCTTAGGGCCAATCCGGTCAGCATTGTCCGTTCCTTTTACCCCGTCTCCGTAATCATTGGCAAAATTGGATGTTATCTGAAAACCAACGGTGGCCAGCAATGCCAGTATGAATATTGCAGTATCGTAATATCCCTGGTGGTTCGCGATTGCGGTACCCACAATTATCCCTGAAATGGATAGCGGTAACGTTCGGAGGCGCGCCGCACTGAGCCAGGCCTTTACGTTAGACAAATTAGTAGGGGTCTTCTATTTTAATCCGTTTGCCTTCCCTATAGGATGCTACGAAAGCATCCTGGAATCCCATATCAACCAATTGCTTCCGGAACAGCTGCGCTTCGGTCAGGGTATCGAAATTTCCCAGTGAATAGGAATAGAACGGGTTCGTCTTAACGAACATCGTATTGGTTAATGCTTCCGAGGCCAGGGTGATATTGTTGTCCACAAAGGATTTGATCTGAACGGAATAGATCTTTTCCTTATCCAGGAATTTTTTGGCAAGGTAAAACTCCTTCACCAGTTTAAGTTCTTCATTTTGATGCCTTAAATTGTCTATCCGTGTTTTAACAGCATCAAGGCTATCGATTGAAACCAGTAAATTTTGATTATCGATCCCTTTGGAACTGCTCATCCCGGCCGAAAAGGAAATGACGGCCAGTGCCCCTATTAAGAACATGGTAGTTGTCCCGGCCAATAGGTTGCGTTGAATTTTACTTTTTTTAAGTTCCTTGTTTTTAAACTTGATCTGGTCTAAAAGTCGTTCGTTAATGATCTGGGCTTTGTCTATATCCTTATGCAATTCCAGTAAATCACTCTCTTCAATAAATGGCATTGTTATATAGGTTTAGGGGTAGCAGGTGATAAATGTAAATAAATTCCTTAAAATCAACAAACCAAAGGAAGTTGGTTCAAATAGGGCTTTATACTTGTAACGGTAGTTTCCTGTTTAAATTGCTATAATTTATAGATACCATCTTCACGGATCTCAATTTTACGTTCCCGGTACAAAGTGCCAATGGCTTTTTTAAATGTTTTCTTGCTCATTTGAAAAAGTGCTTTTATGTCTTCAGGGTCCGATTTGTCATGTACCCTGAGCATTCCTTCCGCTTCTATCAGCTTGTCATAGATCTTCTGTGCGGCAGGTTCCAATACCTTGACGCCCATTGGTTGCAATATAATATCCAATTTGCCATCAGGGCGTATACTTTTTAAATACCCCGGGAGAAAGTCCCCAACTTCCAGTTTTTGAAAGACCTCATTTTCAAATACGAGGCCTTTAAAGCGATTGTTGACAATAACATCCCACCCCAGGTCCGATTTCCTGCTAACCAGTAATTTTACTTCGTCCGATACCTCAAGGTCCGCGAGCCCCGTATCCAGGAATTTGTTCAGTCGGGTGGAGGCCACCAGCCGAAAAGACTTTTCATCCAGGTAGCAGTGGACAACATACCATTGGCCTGCCGTCATTTTGATGCGCTGCTCCCGGAACGGGACCAATAGGTGTTTTTCCAGGCCCCAGTCCATAAAGGCGCCAAAATCATTTACTTCAGCAACCCGGAGAAAGCCAAAATCATTGCGTTTTATATAAGGTCTGAGCGTGGTCGCAATGGGCCTTTCCTCGTTGTCGAGATAGCAAAAAACCGTGAGTTCTGCCCCTATCTCAAAATCTTCCGGCACATATTTTGTCGGCAGCAGTAAGTCGTCCACGTCTTCGTCACCCAGAAACAGACCCACACTGGTGGACCTCAGGATTTTAAGCGTGTTGTAATTTCCCAATTCTATCATGCAGCAAAGGTACATTTAATGCCGCCATCTGAAAATTTTCGTGGGTTTCAATTCCGGTAACCCATCAAAAAAAAATATAGACACCATAACCAGTATGGCAATCCTAAAAGGTCGATTGGTATAAGATGGAAAGCCAGGCTGAAAAAAACCCTGCAACAACCGTTTTTTTATTGCAGGTTGTATGTAACCGGGTTCTGGGAGATGGTTAAAGGATTTATGTATAGACTGCTTCCTTATTGAAGTGTTTGGCCAACATATAATACACAACTACCCTGTGTTTGTTCCTGTTGGAAAGGCCATACTTGTCCAGTATACTTTTAATTCCCTCCATCAGTTCGGGACTATCGGCCATCCCAAGCTTGTCCATCAGGAAATTTTTCTTCACCGTTTCAAGTTCCTTCTCATCGGATCCCGATACCTTAGATGCATCCGACCTGTAGATAGAAGGCCCCAGCCCTACAGCCACTTTTTCCAGGAGTTCCATGTTCGGGGTTTCACCAAATTTGGATTTGAGGTCGATGGAATACTGTGCAATTAATTCATCTCTTTTGGCCATTATTGAAGTTGTTGTTTGATAATCAGTTGAATGCGCAGTAACCTAAGATATGAAATCGAAGTAACCAAGCAAAATTTTGTCATTAATTAATCTGGGTGTACATACTTCAAGCACCCTGCAGGTTTCACCCTGCAGGTAAAATCGGGATAAGGCTGTTTGTAAGCTTTCCCGGTCATTAACCCTGGTATGCTCCAGCCCGTAAAAATCGCTGAGCTTTTTCAAATCAAATTCCTGTACCGTTTCGAAAAAACTCCTGAAATTCTCTGTTTCTTCTTTCCCCGGGAGTATCCTAAAGATACCACCACCCCCATTGTTAATCAATATGATCCGGAAATCGGGCCGCAGATATGTATTCCAGAGTGCATTGCTGTCATAGAGAAAGCTGAGGTCCCCCGTCAGCAATACGGTAGGTGCCTTTTCATAGAGGGAAGCCCCAATAGCCGTGGAGGTGCTACCGTCAATGCCACTCGTGCCCCTGTTGCAAAAAACCGGGACGGAACTGTCCATTTCGAATAACTGTGTATAGCGAACCGTTGAGCTGTTGGCCAGGTGCAACTGGTAGCCCCCGGGGATGCTGCTGAGGATCATCCCGAAGGCTACGAAATCTGAAAACGGGCTTTCCGCCAGGTATTTTTCCCGCTTTTGTACGTATGTTTCTTTTACACCTTCCCATCGCGGCTTATAGGAACTTTCTATGGGGACGGATCGTTTCAGGAGCGGAAACAAAAAAGAGTTGATGTCCATCCTGAAATGCCGGGTGAGGCTGAAAAAAGTATCATTTGCTTTCCTGGGGTCTACATGCCAGTGTATATCGGGTTTATACTTCCGCAAGAATGCTTTCACTTTTTTGGATACCACCATGCCCCCAAAGGTCAGTAATACATTGGGGCGTAGTTCCTCAAACAGCGTATGGTGCCTTTCAGATTTTTCTATTGGCGCAATGATACTATCGATACTTGGGAAAAACCCATTATGATGCACATTGGAAGTGGTTTCGGTAAATACGAGGACCGAATTATCACGGGCCAACAGCTCCAACACTTCCTGATTTACCATACCCGGCATGTTTACGCCTACCAAAACCATTTTTCTTGGAGCGGAACCCCATTGTTCAGTGCACTGTTCCAGGTCATCGAAACCCTCCGTTCCGGGTACCTTATAGGGTACCACTTCCGGGTGTATGGCCAGGTGGTCCGTAGTATAGTAAAGCGGTTCTTCCATAGGGACGTTGATATGGACAGGCCCCCTGTTTTCAAAAGTGGTGTTGATTGCGCTGTTAAGCAAGGCATCGTTGCCGCGTCTTACTCCCGGAGCGGGATGGTCCATCCCTTCCCCTTGTGCAGGCGGATAATCCTCCTTTAGGTTAGCCGAAAACAAGATATGGTTCCCAAACACATTTTCCTGCCTTATGGTCTGCCCGTCACCAATATCGATTTTATGGGCCGGCCGGTCGGCCGAAATCACTACCAGAGGGATGCCGCTGTAAAATGCCTCGGCGATCGCCGGATAATAATTCAGAAGCGCGCTGCCCGAAGTGCAGACCAGGGCTACCGGTTTCTGTGTTTGCTGCGCGATCCCGAGCGCAAAGAACGCAGCGCACCTTTCATCCACAATGCTGAAACACCTGAAAAAAGGATCCTCCGTAAAACCGATGGTCAGCGGAGCATTCCGGGAACCGGGAGAAATAACGATCTGGTCTATGCCCTTTGTTTTGCAATGAAAGACCACGGACTGTGCAAGCGGGACATTGGTATATTTCATAAACCCTGCAAAAATACGACGGAAGATTTTCCTGACCCAATCAAACTACCGAATATCCTAATACCTTCAGCATCGTTGCACTTTTAGCAACTGTTTCCTCCCATTCCTTTTCCGG
>JBGTLT010000146.1:0-2866 GCA_041743975.1 Zeaxanthinibacter sp. | reverse complement strand
TCCATTGAATGCTACAGCAAATAGAACGAATTCTAGTACTTTTTTTGCCTGATTTGGACATTTTCAGTTTTGTAGGCGTGCTGTTTTTAGTAAACACTTGAAGGCCCATTTGATGCCGGGTTACATGTACCTAAATTGATTAATATATATGTTTTCAATTATTACAAGCAAAATAAGTATTGGTATTAGTGGAAATATTGATAGACTTCCGTCATGCTGTGAACTAGATTTGTATAGCACCATTAAAAACTTTATCTAAACCTTAATGGAGAATTTATCCTGGTGTGTGAACTAAAAAAATGTCTCAATGAAATCTCTAAAAACACTCTTTAAAATATGGTTTATTTATTTTATGATCAATTTTCCTTTGGTGTATTCTCAACAGACCTACACTACCCCAAAGGAATATGAAGTAGATATATCCCAATGGAAGCCCTTAAGCGTAGACAATGCACAAATCTGGTCTTTAATCAGTAATCTAGTAATAGGAGGAAATGGGGTTACTAATGTGGAGTCAAATACTTATTTGGTTTCCAATACTACCTATAAAGATTTTGAATTCAGTTGTCTATTCAGGTTGAGTGGTAATCATGAATTAGGTTTGATTAACAGTGGAATACAATATCGTTCGACCATAGAAGACGGTAAAATCATTGGATATCAGGCCGATATAGGAAAAGGGTACTGGGGAGATATTTACGATGAGCATAGAAGGGGCAAATTAGTAGGTGGGAATCTCGATGCCTTGGAAATATTACTGAACGAAGACGGATGGAACAGTTATATCATTCGCTGTAAAGGTAATAAACATGAACTTTATATAAACGGGGTTAAATCCTGCGAATATATTGAGAAAGACGCTTCAATCCCTGATGAAGGTGTTTTTGGTATCCAATTACATAGCGGAGGTAACGCACAAATTGAAGTGAAAAATGTTACTATAACACCTCTTTAATAAAGTATTTAAGTATTTCTAAAGGAAAAGAAAAATAATGCATTCCAAATATATATATTTTACATTCTTAAGTATCGGTATATTCTTCACCTTAATTGTCTCGTGTAATTCGAAAAAAGAAAATGGTGATGAGGGTAAGCAATCTTATGGAATTACTCTAAATAAAATCACACAATCAACACGGACAGAGGTTTTATCTCCCGAAGAGGAATTAGTGGGTTTTACTGTACCTGAAGGTTTCATTGTGGAACTGGTAGCAAGTGAAGCAGATGGGATTATGAATCCGATTGATTTAACATTTGACGATGCGGGACGACTATGGACCCAAACTGCTATTATGTACCCGCTAGATCCTATTAAGGATATACAGTGGCAGGATCTTCAAAGGTTAATGAATGATTCGGCGGCTCAAAAGTCCGATCCGAACTTTAAAAGGGTATTGGACTTGTATCAAGGCAGATCAAAGGGAGAAGATAAAATCCTGATTATTTCGAATCTTTACAATTCCGGACCGGCTCAAATAAAAGTTTGGGCAGATGGCTTGGCCATCCCCCAAAGCATACTTCCGTATAAAGAAGGATGCTATGTTGCCCAGGGCTCCGAGATGTTGTTTCTTGAAGATACTGATGGGAATGGGCAGGCAGATCACCGGGAATCCCTGCTTACAGGATTCGGATTTACAGACACACATACAATGACTCATCAGTTGGTTAGAGGACCTGGTGATTGGGTTCATTTCAGCCACGGAGCGCTAAATAAAGGAGAGGTTAGTTCCCTTAAAAGCAATGCCAAACTCACAATGAACTATAGTAAAATAGCGCGATTTTCCCTGGATGCGAAAAAAATGGAATTGCTAAATGCAGGACTGAACAATATATGGGGATTTCAATTACGCGCCAGCGGGCAGTGGTATGCCTCTGAGGCAAATGACCTTGGATATTCTGTGGTTCCTATAGAAAAGGGAACATCTTTGCCGGGTATCGGTGGCGAAAAGATCAGACCCTATCAGCCGTGGTTGCCGGAGTTGCACGATTTTAGGGTTGGAGGAACCGGAATTTCTTCCTTAGCATTTGCCGATGACCGCTCGGGATCATTTCCCGAGGAATGGCAGAATGTAGCCTTTCTGGCAAATCCCATCACAAGCACTATAAATGCCGTTAAGGTAATTAGAAAGGAAGACGGTACTGTAGAAGCCAAACATTTACCTGATTTTCTGACATCAAAAGATGACTGGTTCCGCCCCGTAAATATGGAGTTTGGACCCGATGGCTGTCTCTACATAGCTGACTGGTACAATAAAATCATATCCCATAACGAGGTGCCCACCTCTCATCCGGACAGGGATAAATCTCATGGCCGCATCTGGAGGATCCGGCATAAGTCACAGAAAATCGCAGAGGTTCCAGATTTTTACGCCGTCCCAACCGGGGAATTGCCCGGATATTTAAAATCCCCTTCCTTTTGGGAAAGGCGGGCTGCATGGCATCAGATTAGCGACAGGCCCAGGAAAGAGACCCTTCCTTTAACGAATGAGCTTACCGCACTTCTCATAGATCCCCAAGCCAACGAGGAAACCCGGATCATGGCCTTATGGTCCCTGGAAAGCCTCGGGCATTATGATCCCAATGTTATGGAGGATGCTCTTCAGAAATCAGGGGCGGACCTGAAAAGAGAGCTTATCCGCTCCCTTACTTCCTTCTCCTTATCGCCGGATGAACTAACCCAGTATGTTAAGCAATTCCTCCGGGACGACAATCCCATGATCCGTTCACAGGTATTGCGTACGTTGGGAGCCTCTGAAAAAGCCAATCCCGAACTAATAGGCATGCTGCTAGAAGCCTGCCAGCCGGAGCTGGAAGGCAACACAATGGGGGGCATATACGAAAGGAACTTTGAACGATTTCTGGCACG
>JBGTLT010000145.1:0-1888 GCA_041743975.1 Zeaxanthinibacter sp. | reverse complement strand
CTAAAGGTTTTCAGAAGGATAGCTACCTATCATCCCGGATATCCCTTCAAAAGTTGGCTACGCAGGATCCTCATCAATTCATGTATAGATCATTTCAGAAGGAACGAGCGCTTTTGGCCGGTGGTGGGCGACATAGGCAGTCTGGTGGACGAAGCTACTTCTGAAGAAATAGAACCGGATACGGAATTACTTTCCCTGGTGCAACAGCTTTCGCCTCAGTATCGCATCGTCTTCAACTTGTATGTTATGGAAGAATACAAACACCAGGAGATCGCACAACTGCTTGATATTACTGAAGGAACCTCCAGATCCAACCTGTTGCGTGCCAAAGCCAAACTAAAAGAACAGATCCTGATCCTGAGGGAAACAAAAAAATCCAGTTTTAAATATGGACGATTTTTACAAACAAATTAAAGATTCACTGACCGGCCAGCCGGAACCTTCCTTTCGCAAAGGGGACTGGAATGCGCTGTCCCGTGAAATGAGAAGCAGGAAACTAAGCCCGGTTGCCTTTTGGACCTGGTTGATCCTCCCCCTGCTGCTGTCACTGGGGTCTCTTGGTTACTATTACTTCGATGGCAATGATTTTCACCAGGCCCATGGGTTATTGGAACGCAGGGATACGGTTTACATAACGGAGACCAAAATCCTCAGAGATACTATTTTCATGAAAAATGGGCAAACAGTTGATTACAAGGTGGCCCGGATCCCAATCGAAGAGCGTACGAAAATACGGCAAATGCAGTCCGAAATAATCGCGTTAAAGCAACAATTGGTTGATCTTGAATACCTCAAATTAAGTACGGGCCCAGTGGGAATAGATGCGCCGTTGGTTACCGATGGAAGTCCAAATGGTATGGATGATCCTAGGGTACAAAATAATTGGACCGACTATCCCGCGACGGCCATTGACCACAGAATATACGCGTCGGTTGAGACAAGCTTTCTTACAAGCCTGCCCTTGAAAAGACCCTCGGACGTCTTGAAACCCGGGAATCGAAATTCACTATGGGGAGACGTGGTGGAGGAATTCTCGGAAATTAAAATCCACCCTATGCAGGTTGGAGTGGGCACGGGGCTTTTTTATCCTGCCTTTGGCCAGGGAGAATTCCACATTGGGAAAATGGCCGGGATACAGGCCGTGATGCCTGTTACTCCACATTTTCAGGTAGAAAGCAATCTTTCTTATCAGCAATCGGCCTATGAAACAGAGGACCTGACAGAAATTGGGGGATTTCTTCCGGTATCGCCTGCAGAAAATGAACGCTTCCTTAAGGTCGAAGCCCCTTTTAAGACATTGCAATGGGATCTGGGACTAAATTATGCATTCAATACTAAAGGCAAATTACAGCCAAAGCTCGGCCTGGGATATGGCATCATATTCTTCTACCAAAATGAATTGAGTTTTGAATATGAAAATTTAGACACCGGGATTGTTTACGCCGTTGAGGATGGTGGCAAGAGCCAGGGTTTACAGGCCAATTCCTGGCTGATCAGAACCGGAGCCGACTACCACCTGGGAGCAGACTGGGCACTGGCCTTAAATGGGCAGTACCGCACAACGAATGGTTCGGAGCAGTATCAAACCCCATCCTACTGGTCATTTGGCTTGGGACTGCGTTACAAATTTTAGGTAGCTGTATGTCATATGATTCTTTTTAGAAACACGCAACGTATCCATAGGCTTTTGCGTATGGGAGGGTAAACACTAAAAGTTATCGCCATGATCATACTACGTTCAGTTTCCTGTTTACTACTCTTATTTCTTTATGGCTGCAGTTCCGATAGCAATACCAATGATCCTCAGACACCTCCGGAATCCCTGCCTGTATTTGACGCCACTAATTTTACGAATCCCTGTAACATTACAAATGCATGGTATGGTCCC
>JBGTLT010000144.1:0-6041 GCA_041743975.1 Zeaxanthinibacter sp. | reverse complement strand
GGTAATTGCACCGGTTGTGGGATTGATCGTTATCCCTGCAGGCTGCCCGGCCATATAAAATGTGTTGGTTTCACCGGGATCACCACCGGAAGCTGAAGCAGTCAGGCTTACCACCTCACCCACGTCATTTATCTGGTTGCTGATGGCAATTAAGGTGAGTGCCGGGTTGGAACTATCCACTTCAAAAATTTCAATGGCATTGATAAGCGGATTCTGAACCTCATGGAGGAACTGAAGGTTTAAAACTCCATCTGTAAGCGTCACCGGGAAAGATAGCATCCCTCCTACTTTATGCCCGAACTGGGATATCAAATCCAGGCCATCTCGGACTACCGCACCTTCAAGTGAAATGTCAAAGACACGTTCTCCGATTTCATTGGTTCCATTAAAATCATTGCCCATATAAAGATTAACGACATAGTCGCCATTGTCCAGGGGAAACGTAAATTCCATTTCAGGGGCAGCCACATCATCGTATCGTTCCTCTGCAAACAGAGCTGTAAAGGTTGCAGCATCGATATAGGCGGGAATAGAACTGTCCCGATCTGCATAAAACAATCCAGAATTAATGACAAGTCCCGTATTTACTGCATACATACCCCCATTATAGTTACCTGGAGTGGCGTTGAAACGCCAGTTGGTCCCATCATCCGTAGCAGGTACTTCTTCCCCTCCGGCATTGATCCTGTAGGTTGTCGGATCAATGATGTTCCAGACAAAACTGCTTGTAACCGCATCTGCTGAAGACCCGTCGGAATCATCAACTGTTATGGTTACATTGTAAGGACTTCCGGTGTCGGCATCTATAGCTACAGTCCCGCCTATTTGCCCGTTGGTCGGCTCAATGGAGACCCCTGCAGGCAGGCCGGAGGCCACATAGCTCAGGTTACCATCGCCACCTACCGCGGTAACACCCAGGCTTCCGTCCAGCTGTTCCCCATTATTGTTGGTTTGTTCTGTAATGGTATATACATAAATGGGCAGGTCATCGTCTGAAACATCCAGGATTTCAATCCCGTTGATCAAGGGGTTCTCCTCAGCCCCATGGATAAATTCGATATCAATGGAACCATCCGTAACATTAACGCTGTGGGTTATTACAGTACCAACCCTATGGCCATAGGTGGCAGACAGGTCTAATTCCGTAAGTGAAGGGTAAACAATACCTTCTATCCCCACATCAAAGATCCTTTCCCCGGGATCGTTAGTCCCATTGAATCCATTCCCCATATATAGTCGGATCTCATAAATCCCCTGAGCAGGAACCGGGAAGGAATAGGTCATATTGGGTGGTAAATCATTAAGGTCAAATCGCTCTGTAGCGAAAATCGTAACAGGAGTGGTGGTTTGGTTTACATCGGCGGTATAGGAATTCATTCCAAAGGAACCTGTTGAATTTGTCCCCGGCTGGGAAAGATTCGGGGAAGGACCTGCCTGGGTATCGGCCTGCCAATCCATATTTCCATCAATAGAGGCTATTGTAGGACCACCTGAATTCACCCTGTAAAGAACAAAAGGCGAATCTGTAACACTCACGGTAAATGTCTGCTCTGCAAAGTTGGTGTCAGCGTCAGTAGCCTGTATAGTAATTGTTGATACCTCCGGTACCGCGGTATAACTCAGGGTAAGGGTGTTACCGGCTATGGTGGCGCCGATAACAGGGTTGGAATTGGCCGTCACCGTATAGGTAAGGTTGCCATCCCCGCCATCATCATTAAAATAGCTGTTCAGGTCAAAATCTTCATCCGGGGTATTGATAAATCGGGTAACATCTGAAAAGGTTGTTTCGATAGTGGGCGTACTTCCCACTACATCTAAATAGTCCCAGGTGCCTTCCAGTTCAACCCCCGCTGTATTGGAAGTTCCTATAAATCCAACAGCCAGGTCCGTACCTGCTTGCTGGAGGGCATTTAAAATAGCCCCTTGCGCGGTTAAATTTCCTGCGGCAATACGTGATCCGCTATCAAAAGCATATTCCAGGTCCACATTTCCATTGGATGGGTCGACCACAAAATAGAGGATAACTTCCTCCTGTGGCCTGTTACCAACGGGTACAGGGATGTCGATAGGTGCTTGTGGTACGTCACTGATTTCCTGAAGGGCTGTCAGCCCGCTGGTGGTGATTACAAATTTAATAAAGTTGCTTTGTGTGCCATCCCCGATAAAAAGGCCCAGTTCCCCACCAATGGCTGCGGTGTTTCCATAAAGCTGAAGTGCTCCATTGAAATTGATCAAATTCCCGGATACCGTAAATATGCCGGTATTCAGGTCTGTCTGTACGCCATATTGATACCCTTTCTCCTGTGTATTGGCAGCGCCGTTCGCGGAGCCGGATGTCATGTGGGACGTCATTAGTCCGGGGGCTCCCCCAAGGACATCATCGGGATTAGGGCCCTGCCCCACTTCATCAATCCACTCAAGCCAGTTGGGATTGGGATCTCCATTGTTCATCAATCCGGTCATCCCCAGGCCAAAAATACCGCCCAACCCTTGCTGATCATTGAAGAGGCCATTCTGTATCGGCAACGGAAAAGCATCACTGCCCGCAACCGTTGGGTTTCCCAATTGGAAAGGATCATCCGCATCCGGAATACCATCGTTATCATCATCCGTATCATTAAGGTCGGATACAAGGGGTGCGCCGGCCGACTTATCAAAATCCGTGGGCTGGGACCCCCCGTTACAGGGATCGGTCCCATTGTCTTCCTCATCCTGGTTGGTATACCCGTCGCTGTCGTAATCTGCATTAGCATCGTATCCCGGTTCTCCGGGATTGAGACAAGCAACTGTTTCATTGGGTTCAAAGACCACTATCAGCCCGTTCAGGGTCCCGGCCCATATGGTGCCCGGGAAAACATCGTCATTTCCATTACAGCTTATACCAAGGGCATTTCCGCCGATCCCGGATAAAAAATTGGGAGAAAGATTGGCCAGGCTTCCATCCGGGTTGAGTTCAACCCTTCTTAAATTACCATTGTTGGAACCAGCAATCAGGTTGCCCTGCATGGCCCCTGCAAAATTGCTGGCCGTATATTCATCAATCCCATTGGTGTTGGTCTGCCATATTGTGACAGGGTTATCATCGGGCCCCTCCGGATTGCTGATCCCCGGGCCTCGCCAGTCACCCTGGATGGGGTCGGCTGCGGGAACAACCTCGGCCCAGTTTGCCGGCAAGGCAATAGCAGGGTCATCGGTAAAACCGGGACCGGGACTACTCGGGTCATAGATAAGCGTACGGAAAACACCTCCATTACTGCCATCATCCGTATACAATCCTGCCCCGGTGGGATTGGCCCTGGTCGGGTTTGGATGTCCTCCGTAAAAACTACCCGGGGCATATGTCTGAATATCAAGGGTAATGAGCTGCAAGTGGTCCTCGTTATTGATAAACTCCCCATCAGGGGTTGGAGAATTACTTCCGGGTTCTGCCGGAATATAATTATTCGTCACCGTGCCGCCGCCTTCATTTTCGGGAAAGCCTCCCCACCCGCCATTGGCGCCATTGTCTGTGACATACAGGGCACCGCCCTGGGTCAGCACCAGGTCATAGGAATTCCTGTAGCCCGCGGAGTACATCCCTACAGGCCCCGATGCTTCCAAAATGGCCTGGTTAAGGCCGTCGTTACCGCCGAAGGGGTCATTCACATCGATGCCGTTATAGCCTGCCACGCCCGGGTCCGTTATCCCATTGGCATTTTCCCGTGTAGGATCATCCAGGGTTGGTAAATCGTAGATATACTGCCTGCCGCTCCCATCGATCTGGACCGGCATCGCATCCAGCATGTCAAGGTTAATATACAGTATGGCAGCTGAGAGGGCATATTCATTGGTATAGACAAAGTTTTTGCTTGGGGATCCCCCGTTCGTATGGCCCCCCTGGGCTACAATCAGGTAATTGATGCCATTGATGGTAGCGAATTCAAGGCCATTGGTGGCGTGATTCTCTTCGGACCTGGGCAAACCCCGGACCAGGTCCACCACTTCCCAGCCAGAACCATTGAATGTTAGTCGGGTTATAATGCCTGAATTCGTATCCAGGTCCACATCCCCATTGCCGCCACCGGTTCCAGCTCCTATCCGGAAATCACTGGAACTGACATATATCACCGGGTTAGCGGCTGTCCCGGCTACTGTGAGCCCTATAGTCTCCCTGCTTGAACAATTCTCAAGATTTCCACTGCAGGGTGTTCCGTCATCATCATGATTGACAATACTTTTAACCCCATTGAGGGTTTCCATTGCCGTTACCACATAATCATTCAGGCCATTCCTTTGAACGGTCATTACTTTGATAGTGCCTGGATATTCGGCAACATATAGCCGGCCGTCCGGGCCATACATCAGCGAGGTTACTCCGGCCAGGCTTCCCTGCCCATCCATACTGAGCTGACTTTGGCCAAAATTGATCTGGGCATTGCCCGGTGTAAAAAAACCGGTGCCGAGAAACAGGGATGAAATCAGGATAACGAGTGATAAAGGAGCAGGGTATTGTATTTTCATTTGAGTACTCGTATTTAACGCATTATTTAGAATTTTCCCGCAGCGGGGAAACCAACTATAAAGATAACTTTATAACAACTGTAGGACAAAATACCCTACCCGCTTCCGACAAACGTTTACTGAATCCCGGTTAAGCGTCATTTGTTCCATAAAAGTTACCGTATCTCGGAAATTTAATTTTGAGGATTATTTTAAAATGGTAAGGGGTTTCATACAATTGATACTACAAAATCCGGGTGTAAAAATAAACATTTTCTTAATCTCACTGATAACTTTTTTAATCAAAAGAATTCCTCGGGGCTTTTGCCCCGGGGCACCTCTCCTCTGGAGAGGTCGAAATCGCCTAAGCGGTTTCGGGTGAGGCATTAGTATCCCTGTTGGGTTTATGTACGGAAAATTTTAAGGATGGTTTCCTGAATAACAAAACCCTGAAGGAGGCTTCAGGGTTTTGTTAGTATGCCGGTAAATGGGTATACCTAATTGATCGATCAGAACTTCCACCATTTTTTAAGCCGCTTGCCATAGCCATAACCATATTTTCCACCATAGCCCAAATTGGCTGCCTTTACGTCGTTCACCACAAAAGACAATCCATGGATTTTGCCTTCTTTCTGCAATTTTATTGGAAATTCAACCGCTCTTTTCTCGGTAACCCCTGCGCGGGTCACATAAATCATATGACTGGCATACTCACTTATCAATAAGGTATCCGTAACGACCATTAGCGGGGCTGTATCGACGATTACATAATCATAGATTTCTGAAACCTCAAGGATTAGTTGTTTCAGCCGGGTACTCATCAATAATTCAGCCGGGTTGGGGGGTATCCTGCCTGAATAGATCACGTCTATCGTATTATGATGTACCAACATCGGGTTGATGATATCATGTACCTGCAGGTTGTCATCATACAGGAATTCTGTAAGTCCCGCGTCCTTGTTCCGGCTCGTTTTGGATAATTTATCGATCTTATTACCCATAAAGAAGGTATAGAGTTTTGGATTCCGGATATCGGCCCCAATCAGCAGAACTTTTTTATTGCCGCTTGATAAGATCATCGATAAGTTGGTGGAGATAAAGGTCTTACCTTCGCCCGGCACACTGGAGGTAACATAAATAATATTATTTTTACCGGGCCTGGTTTTGGCTTTGATCAGGTAATCAAGGTTGGTTCTAAGTATGCGTAAGGCTTCAGCGAGCACAGAACGGTCTTCGCGTACCACTATTTTTTCTTCATTTTTGGAAAGTCTCGGAATTTCACCTAAAACGGGTATATCTCGGGTTATATTTTCAAGGGAATGCATATTATGAATTTTGGTATCCAACAATTCATTGGCATAGATCGCTGAAAATGGCAGTATAAATCCCATTACTAATGCCATCAAAAAGACCATCTTTTTTTTTGGGGAAACGGGCAATTCACTCGAATAATATGCATTGTCAATTATCTTCGATTTAGGTGATGTTGAAGCAACTGCAATCTGGGCTTCTTCAGATTTCTGTAACAAATAGAGATAGAGGGATTCCGTTGTTTGCTGTTG
>JBGTLT010000143.1:0-6414 GCA_041743975.1 Zeaxanthinibacter sp. | reverse complement strand
TCGGGTCGGAGGGATTAAGCAGCACGTTTACAGGAGGAATCTCCCCTTTCTCTGCCTTTGGCAGATTCATTCCCCTCTTTAAAAAAAAGAGGGGAGCGTTAAATTATACATTATAAATCCTGGTATGACATTTGTTAAGTAGCTGTTACGATAAAATACTATGAAGAAACTCAATAAATTCCTGTTGTTCCTGGCCCTCCCTTTGCTGGCCTTTGCCGCTCATGAATTCTATATCAGTGTAACGCATGTAAATTACTCGGAAAAGGATGATACGCTACAGATCACCACCCGGATATTTATAGACGACCTGGAGGCGGTATTACTGGAACGCTATGGCACTGAAACTAAACTCGCAACGGATTTGGAAACGGATGCGGCCGTTGAGCTTATTGAAAAATACCTTCATTCCCGGTTCAGGGTCCGGGTAAACGGGGAGGCCCGGCCATTTCAATTCCTGGGCAAGAAATATGATAACGATGTGGTTGTCTGTTACCTGGAGGTCCCGGAATTGGGCCTGCCCCGGTTAAAATCCCTGGAGGTGCAGAACGATATCCTCACGGACCTGTTTGAAGAGCAACAGAATGTGGTCCATTTTCAGATAAAAGGGGAGAAAAAGAGCTTTGTGCTGGTTCGGGAGAACGACACAGGAATGTTAAAATGGTAACAATTTGATAACAAATCATGGGAAAAATAGTATTTTCGTCGGCTTTAAAAATGAGACAGATAATGAATAAGTTCATGTATTGCCTGGCTTCCATGGTATTCCTGTTCACCACGACGCTTGTTGCGCAGGATGAAGCCCCCAGAGGAACCGAACCGGGGTATTCCACCCGCGGCAAATTCGAACAGATGTACCAGGAATTTGCGACCCCCAACACCTACAGGTCCGCTTCGGGCGCCCCCGGCCCCGATTATTACCAGCAGCAGGCCGACTATAAAATGGACATCGAACTGGATGATAAGAACGCACGGATCTCGGGCGAAGAGACCATCACCTACCACAACAATTCCCCGGATGAACTGGAATTCCTCTGGCTGCAACTAGACCAGAACGTACGGACAAGTAATACCAAATCGGCCCTCAGGAACGGGGAAGAGGTTTCCGAGGCTTACCGCCCCGAACAATTTTCCGAACAATACCTGGCACAGCCATTTGACGGGGGGTTCAACATCGAATTCCTGAAGGACGCGACCGGTAAGGCGCTGCCGTATACCATCAACCAGACCATGATGCGAGTAGACCTCCCTGAACCATTGAAAAGCGGGGATCAGGTTTCCTTTTCCCTCAAATGGTGGTATAACATCCCGGACCATACCGTGAACCGGGCACGTTCCGGCTATGAATACTTCCCGGAAGATGGCAACAAGGCATATGTGATCGCCCAGTTCTTTCCCAGGATGGCGGTATACAGTGATGTGGAAGGATGGCAAAACCACCAGTTCTGGGGCAATGGCGAATTCGCGCTTCCTTTCGGAAACTATGAGGTAAACATAACCGTCCCGGCAGACCATATCCTGGACGGAACAGGGGAGCTGCAAAACCTGGAAGAGGTTTTTAGCAAGGAGATGATGAAGCGGTATGAACAGGCTAAAAAATCCTATGACAAGCCTGTGGTCATCGTAAATCAAAAAGAAGCGGAGGCTGCTGAAAAGGGCTTTTCCGAGAAAAAGAAGACCTGGCGGATGAAGGCGGAGAACGTCCGGGATTTTGCCTTTGCCACATCCCGTAAATTTATATGGGACATGCAGGCCGTAAAGATCGGGAACAAGGATGTGATGGCCGTTTCGCTCTACCCAAAGGAAGGGAACCCGCTCTGGGAGGAACTGTCCACCAAGGCTGTAGCCCATACGCTGAAGACCTACTCCGCACATACTTTTGACTACCCCTACCACAAGGCGATTTCCGTACATGCCAAGGACCAAGGGATGGAATACCCGATGATCTGCTGGAATTACGGCCGCCCTGAACCGGATGGCACCTATACTGACAGGACCAAATTCGGGATGCTCAGCGTAATTATCCATGAGGTGGGCCATAACTTCTTCCCGATGATCGTCAATTCTGATGAACGGCAGTGGGGCTGGATGGATGAAGGATTGGATACTTTTATGCAATACCTTACCGAACAGGAGTTCGGGGAAGCCAATCCATCCGTGATCGCCCCCCTGGACAAATACCCCTCGCGTCGCGGGGACCCTTCCCTGATAGTACCGTACATGGGCGGGGACCAGAGCACCATATCCCCAATCATGTCAAACCCGGAGAACGTATACCAGCTGGGGCCCAATGCGTATGCCAAACCCGCCACGGCACTGAATATTTTACGGGAGACCGTCATGGGGAGGGAATTGTTTGACATGGCCTTTAAAACCTATGCCAACCGCTGGAAATTCAAACACCCAACGCCCGAGGATTTCTTCCGCACCATGGAAGATGCCTCCGCTGTGGACCTCGACTGGTTCTGGAGGGGTTGGTTCTACACCACCGATTATGTTGATATAGGGGTGAAAGGGGTGAAGAAATTTTATGTGTCGGACAAGCCATCGAAAAAAATGAAAGAATATATGGCAACCCGGAATATCAAGGAATCTGAATTGCCGCCCATGGTATACCTTGCCGAGGAGCAGGCGGATGGTACTGATGCCGGACTAACAGGCAAATCGTCCCTGCAGGTATCAGCTTCCCTGAAGGACTATATGATGGACAACCTCACCGAGGAGGAGCGTGCCAGGGTAAAGGATCCCAGGTACTTTTATGAGATAACCTTCAACAAGCCCGGCGGGCTCCCGATGCCACTGATCGTGGAATATACCTATGCAGATGGCTCCATAGAGAATATCACCTATCCCGCAGAAATATGGAGGAAAAATGACAAGGAGGTCAGCCGGATCATCGCAAGTGAAAAAGAGCTGACAGGGGTGCTGGTAGACCCCCGGGCCGAAACCGCCGATATCGATGTCAACAACAATTCGTGGCCGAAAAAAGAAGTGAAATCAGAGTTTGACGAGTTCAAGGAACAGATAAAGGGCAAATAAACAGCAGCAATTGTTCATCAAAAGAATTCCCCGGGGGTTTTGCCCCGGGATTTCCGATTGCACCTCTCCTTTGTAGAGGTCGAAACCGCTTAGGCGGTTTCGGGTGAGGAAAAACACGGAATTTTGGTTTCAGGAAATTCTTTATTTAACATGCCTGTCAGGATTTTATTTCGGACAGGCATTTTATCTTCCAACTTCATTATATTTGTAGTATGCATGCAAGTATTAGTTTGTTTATAAGCGGGGGGGAGATTTTCTTCATCCTGTTCATTGTCGTGATGGTCTTCGGCGCGGACAAGATACCGGATATCGCGAAAGGCCTGGGGAAAGGTATGCGACAGTTAAAGGATGCTACGGAGGATATCAAGCAGGAGATCCAAAAAAGTGCCGAGAAACGGGGGATTGATACCAGTTTTACCAAAGATATCCAAAAGAGCATCGATGATGTTAAAAAGAATGTTTCAGATGTTGCCGGTTCCATCAAAAGGAAATAACCCGGGCTATGCTGAAGCGAATATTGGATTGGGACCGGGACACCTTTATCTTCCTTAACGGCCTGGGCATTGAACGATTCGACCTGTTCTGGTCTACCGTTACGAACTTTACTACCTGGATACCCTTATTTATATTTTTCTTTTACCTCCTTTACCGGAAACACCCCCGCAGGGATTCCCTGCTGATGGCCCTGACGGTCTTCCTGGTACTGTCCTTCATTGTGCTGACCCTGACCATCACCAAGGATTATGTTGCCCGGCTGCGTCCCAACAACGATCCGGAGGTCAATACATTGATACGTATATTAAATGGCCCTACCAACTTTAGTTTCTTTTCCGGGCATGCCGCCGCCTCCTTCGGGCTCACCACCATCTTTTTCCTGTTCCTGCGGAAGAAGGTCCGCCTGGCCTGGCTGTTTTTCACCTGGCCGTTGCTTTTTGGGTTCAGCCGCATCTATGTTGGGGTGCACTACCCTATCGATATCATGGTTGGTGCAGGGGTGGGGCTATTCTATGGCTTGCTGTTTTATGTGTTGTATAACCGGATCATCGTACCCTACTCACCGCCAATCCGTCCCGGATAGGGAGCACAACGGTTTCTATTCTTGGGTCTTCTTTTAACTGGCGGTTATACTCCATCAGGATTGTGGTGGCTTTATCCGATTCTGTGGCCGGATCGGTAACTTTCCCGGACCACAAAACATTGTCTGACAGGATAAGGGAACCGGGCCTTGTTTTGGGAAGTACAGCTTCAAGGTAATCAGGGTATTCCGTCTTTTCCGCATCGATAAAGACCAGGTCGAATGTCTGGTGGAGGCCGGGGATAATGTCGAGTGCGTTCCCCACATGCCGGATGATCTGCTTTGCGTAGGGACTCTTCCCGAAATATTTCCCCTGGATTTCTGTCAGTTCTTCGTTCAAATCGATGGTATGGAGTTCCCCACCCGGCCGGAGGCCCTCGGCAAGGCACAGGGCGGAGTACCCTGTATAGGTCCCGATCTCCAGGATATGGGAAGGGTTGACAATCCGGGAGAGCAAACTCAGGACCCGCCCCTGGTAATGACCGGTAAGCATGCGGGGCCGCAGTACGGTGAGGTGGGTTTCCCGGGAGAGTTCCTGCAGGAGTTGCGGTTCGTCTTCCGAGTGTTCTGTAATGTAGTTTTCAAGGGCTTCCGGGAGGAAATGCATTGTTTTATTTTTGTAAAATTAGGGATTTTAATCAAACGAATTCCCGGGCCCTCCTCCGGAGATGACGAAATCGCCTTAGCGGTTTCGGGTAAGGTTTCCGGAAATTCTTTATACCTTGGAATACATAATCACAGGTCCAATGGAAAACATTACCCTTAGAATGGCTACGATCAATGATCTGGACGTGTTGCTGGGATTTGAACAGGAACTGATCCTTGCAGAAAGGCCTTTTGATGAAACCATCAAACCCCCGCCCGTAAGCTATTATGACCTGAAGGAATATATACTGAGGGATGATGTGGCCGTTGTCGTGGCAGAATGCGCTGGTAAGATCATCAGCAGTGGGTACGGCCTTACCAAAAAAGCAAGGGCATACCTGGACCATGAGGAATATGCCTACCTGGGCTTTATGTATACCATCCCGGAATTTCGGGGGAAGGGGGTGAACGCCCGGATTGTGGACTACCTCAAAAATTGGGCCGTGTCCCATGGGCTCCGTGAAATCCGGCTCACAGTTTACTATGACAACCTGCCGGCGATCCGTGCCTATGAAAAGGTGGGTTTCCGGAGCCATATCATTGAGATGCGGGTGCCCACAATGTAATCAAAACAATTCCCGGGGCACCCCTCCCCTGGAGAGGTCGAAACCGCCTAAGCGGTTTCGGGTGAGGAAAAATAAAGAATTTCAAAAATTTCTTTATTTTCCCAACTGGTATCCGCAATGCCCGAAATAGCGGCGGTTGTTGTATTTTTGCACAAAACTTTACCATGCATTTTCTGAATACCAGGGAGTTTGCAGAAAAACTCGATGCCGCGGACCCATTAAAAGCCTACCGGGACCAATTCCACTTCCCGAAGGTTGGTGGGAAGGATGTGGTCTATTTTACCGGTAATTCACTTGGGCTGCAGCCCAAAATAACCCGGGGGTATATCGATGAGGTGCTGGAGGCCTGGAAAGACCTGGCTGTGGAAGGCCACTTCCATGCCGATAAACCCTGGTGGGATTACCACGAACGACTGGCGGTGCCCCTGGCCGGGATAGTCGGCGCAAAACCCAGGGAGGTGTCCGTTATGAATACGCTGACCGTTAACCTCCACTTTTTGATGGTCTCTTTCTATAACCCATCCGGAAAACGGTATAAGATCCTTTGTGAGGAGAAGGCATTTCCCTCGGACCAGTACATGTTGCAGAGTCAGGTGAGTTTTCGGGGGCTGAACCCTTCGGATGCCATAGTGGAGATTAAAAAAAGGGAAGGGGAGCACCATTGGCGCACTGAAGACGTGCTTGCCAGGATAGATGAGCTGGGCGGGGAGCTTGCCCTGGTGTTGATCGGGGGTGTAAATTATTACAATGGGCAGGTATTTGACATGCAGGCAATAACCCGTGCCGGAAAGGCAGTGGGGGCGGTCGTAGGGTGGGACCTGGCCCACGCAGCCGGGAATGTAGCCCTGGAGCTCCATGAATGGGGCGTGGATTTTGCGGCCTGGTGCAGTTACAAATACATGAACAGCGGCCCGGGGAATGCCTCCGGGATTTTTATACATGAGCGGCATCTGGATAGGGAAGACCTGCAAAGGTTTACAGGTTGGTGGGGCACCAAAAAGGAGAGCCGCTTTCTGATGAAACCGGAATTTGAACCAATTGCCGCTGCAGATGCCTGGCAGGTGAGCAACCCACCCATCCTTTCCCTGGCAC
>JBGTLT010000142.1:0-7962 GCA_041743975.1 Zeaxanthinibacter sp. | reverse complement strand
ATAAAAAAAGGAGCAGAATTTGAGTCCTGCTCCTTTTAAAATTCTGCTTCAGATCGTTACAGCATGAAAAGTTTTCTTGCAAGCATTACAATACCGCTGTAAAAGTCATTGTGATACACCTGGACTTCTTCCTCGGCAGGTCTGTGGTTAATTTGGGCTTCCATAGCTAAGTAGGTTTGTAAAAGTTTATCCTGATGGTATTCGGGGTGGGGCAACTTTTAGTTAAAAATTAAATATAGTATCAAATTTTCAGATCCCTAAATTATTGTTGTGAAGCCATTACAAAGTGTTGTGAAAAGATAGGTGCCTGAAAAAAATCAATAAAATACAGCAATTCTAAACCTTATAATTCCATTTCCGGGATATCCCCTTCAATCACTAAAGTGCCTTCAGTAGCATGTATAATTTCCTCAGTTGAAACCCCCGGTGCCCTTTCCAGCAATTTGAACCCCTGGGGTGTTACTTCCAATACGGCCAGGTTGGTAACGATTTTTTTTACGCATTGTACCCCGGTTAGTGGCAGGGTACATTTCCGCAGCAATTTGGACTCGCCGGCCTTATTGGTATGCATCATGGCCACAATAATATTGTCTGCGGAAGCCACCAGGTCCATGGCCCCGCCCATACCTTTCACCATTTTTCCGGGAATCTTCCAATTGGCGATATCTCCATTTTCTGCGACTTCCATGGCTCCTAAAATTGTCAGGTCCACATGGCGGCCTCTTATCATCCCGAAACTGGTTGCAGAATCGAAGAAGGAAGCCCCCGGAAGGGTGGTTATAGTTTGCTTGCCGGCATTGATAAGGTCTGCATCCGCTTCCCCTTCATAGGGAAAGGGGCCCATACCCAGGACACCGTTCTCACTCTGGAATTCCACACTGATATCATCGCGCACATAATTGGCTACAAGGGTTGGTATCCCTATACCCAGGTTAACATAATAGCCATCGCGGACTTCCCTGGCGATACGCTTTGCAATTTCATTTTTATCGAGCATATTGTTTATTTCCTTCGATTAGTCGCGCTGTCTTACAGTGAGTTGTTCAATTCTTTTTTCATAGTGCTTCCCCTGGAATATACGCTGTATAAATATACCCGGGATATGTATTTCATTGGGGTCCAGGCTCCCCGCAGGCAATAGTTCCTCCACCTCTGCCACTGTAACCTTTGCTGCACCGCACATACACGGATTGAAGTTTCGCGCTGTACCTTTGAATATAAGGTTTCCGGCTTCATCGCCCTTCCAGGCTTTTACAAAAGAAAAATCTGCCGTAAAAGCTTCTTCAAGCACATACATCTTACCCTTGAATTCCCGAGTTTCCTTTCCTTCGGCAACCTCTGTTCCATATCCTGCCGGGGTATAAATCGCCGGGAAACCTGCCTGTGCTGCCCTGCATTTTTCTGCCAGCGTTCCCTGGGGTGTAAGTTCCACCTCCAGTTCTCCACTCAGCATTTGCCTTTCAAATTCATCATTCTCCCCCACATAGGAAGAAATCATTTTCCGGACCTGCCGCTTTTGTAGCAATAATCCGAGTCCAAAATCATCTACCCCGGCATTGTTGCTGATGCAGGTTATATCCCGTATGCCCAGGCGTACCAGTTCAGCAATTGCATTTTCAGGGATTCCGCATAATCCAAACCCCCCTAGCATAAAGGTCATGCCATCTGCTACCCCGTCCAGTGCCTGTGTTACATCCTCAACCGTTTTACGTATCATCTTTATCGATTCTGTTTCTGATTCTTCAACTCATTCTAAAAATACAGTTATTAATAAAAAAACCCGCCTAAAAGCGGGATTAATTCTGCTGGACTCCGAACAAAACTCCTTAAACCATGTGGGGGTTAAAAATCAAGGTCGTCTAGGTCATCATCAAGGTCATTTTCATCCTGGACCTCCTGTATAATCCTGGTGCAATCCACATTGATGGAAAGCCCTTCAGGGACGGGAAACTCACCATCTGAAATACCCAACTCCTTTTCTGCATAATTCCGTTTCATATAGAGTGCCCAAATTGGGAGCGCCATGGTTGCACCCTGACCATAGGTTATGGTCCGGAAATGGGTAGCCCGGTCATCCCCTCCTACCCATACCCCTGTCACCAGGTTGGGGACCATTCCCATGAACCAACCGTCGCTTTGGTTCTGGGTTGTCCCGGTCTTCCCGGCGATAGGATTTGTGAATTCATAGGGATACCCTGTCATCACTTCCTTGTATTCCGTAGCGTTCTTTTTGTAATTATGACGCAAACGCGTCCCGGACCCGCCATGGGTAACTCCTTCCATCAGGTTGATCATGGCAGAGGCCACATCCTCGCTGAGAACGTCCTTTGTTTCTGGTACATATTCAAACAATACCGTTCCATTCTTATCTTCTATCCGTGTTACCATTACCGGTTTCACATAGACTCCCTGATTGACAAAAGTTCCATAGGCCCCCACCATTTCATAAACATTGACATCCTGGGTGCCCAGCGCTATGGATGGGACTTCCGGGATATCCCCGGTCATGCCAAGGTTCCTGACAATGGACACCACCGCCTTCGGGCCTACCCGGTCTATCAATTGGGCTGTTACTGTATTGATGGAATTTGCGAGCGCCTCTTTCAACGTATAATTCCTTCCGGAATATTTTCCATCGGCGTTTTTAGGGCACCATGACTCAGGATTCCCGTGTTTGCCGGCTTCGATACAATACTGGCTGTCTGGCAGGGAGTCACAGGGTGAATACCGCAGCTGGTCGATGGCAGCGGCATAAATAAACGGTTTGAAGGTAGATCCTGCCTGGCGGGCCCCCTGGAATACATTGTCGTATTGAAAATGCTTGTAATTAAGGCCACCTACCCATGCCTTTACGTGGCCGGTCTGGGGTTCCATGGACAACATGGCAGCTCTTAAAAAACTCTTGTAATACCTGATGGAATCCATAGGTGTCATCACCGTATCCTTTTCCTGGGTATCACTGTTCCAGTCGAATACGGTCATTTCTGTCTCTTTTGTGAATGAAGCCCTGATATCTTTTTCCGAAATTCCCCGGGCCTTCATGCTCTTCCATCGGTTTGAATTTTTCAATCCCTGCTCCATTATACGGTCTATCTCTGGCTCGTCCAGTTCCAGGAATGGCGCTGTTGAATTCCGATCCCGGGTATTCTGATGAAAAAATTCCTTCTGAAGGTTTTTCATGTGTTCCGTTACCGCCAGTTCCGCGTTTTTTTGCATGCGGTAATCTATGGTGGTATATATTTTAAGGCCATCCAAATAAAGGTTCCACCGATCCCGTTCACCTTTCAGGGCAGGCTTGGGATTTTTGCTGATCCACCGGTTCATAAACCCCTGCAGGTACATCCTGAAATAGGTGGCTATCCCCTCCCGGTGGTTTTCCGGGCTGTAGTTGATGTCCATTTTAAGGGCTTGAAGGGAATCCCTTTGCTTTTCAACGATAAAATCGTATTTCTCCATCTGGGACAATACGGTGTTCCTCCGGTTGATTACCATCTCTTCCCGCCGTATCGGATTGTATAGGGAAGAATTTTTCAACATGCCTACAAGAACAGCAGATTCTTCAGTTTTCAACGCATTCGGTTCCTTGCCAAAATAGATCCGGGAGGCAGAACGGATGCCGTCAGCATTATTTCCGAAATCATAAATATTCATGTACATCGATATGATCTCTTCTTTGGTATAATTGCGCTCCAGACGGGTAGCGATAACCCATTCCTTTATCTTTTGGGTAATGGCCTGAAATTTGTTTTTGGAACGGATTCCCACGAACAGTTGCCTGGCCAGTTGCTGGGAAATGGTACTGGCACCACCGCGTTGGCCCAGGAAGAAAAGCGCCCGCAAGGTCCCCCTGGCATCTACCCCCGAATGGTCGAAATACCTGGCATCCTCCGTGGCGACCAGGGCCTGTACCAGGTTTTCAGGTAGGTCCTTGAAGGCAACAGGAGTGCGGTTATCATCCAGATAAAACTTGCCTAGTGTCTGGCCATCTGATGAGATAATCTCTGTAGCCAGGTTGGTCTGTGGATTTTCAAGGCGTTCAAAAGTGGGCATTTCGCCAAAGGCACCCCAGGAGGCCAACATAAAGATCAGCAGGACTGAGAAGACGCCTGATGCAAACAGGATCCAAAACCATTTCGTGCAAACATAAAAATTATCGGGTTTCTTATTTTTGGCCATAACCTACTTGCTCTTTTCAATTTCAAAACCAACATCAGTAATCCCCTGTAATTCCTGTATGCCATCTGAAGCACCATTTTTTCGCATAGCATGGGAAATTTGCAGGGTATATATTCCATTAACGGGTAAAATAATGTTTTCCTTATACCAGAGCTTATTTTCTTTGATACTGCCATACCCCTTTCCCAGCCATTCGCCTGATGGCAGGGCCATTTCATATTCCAGTGTATCCCGGGTTGTCTGCCCCCCCGGCAAGCCCATTTCAGCGATCAAAAACAGATTGCTGTAAGGGTAGGAATCATCATTTCGGATAGTGATGAACATATCATATCGACTCAGTGAATCAATCTCTGAGAAAGTGAAATCCATGGGCTGGTCCGCATTCCATTTCCCGGCATCAACAGTATGGTACTGTGATACAACCAGCGTATCCGAACAGGAAAAAGCCGCGGTGAGAACCAGGCCTATACACAACTGTTTAAGCATTTCGGGAAGGTCTTTTCTTGGGATTCCGCTTTTTCCTTGATTTTTTGTTCTTCCCCCTCGAGTTGGAGTGGGGCCTGTCAAAACGCGTCAGGCTATCCTGCCCAACAACATTTTCAAATACCAAAGCTTCTTCAGTAACATTATCAGCGGCATATACCTCCAGGCTGACCACCTTTATATTCTGATTGTTCTTTTCGAGTATCTCCCGTACCTGCTCTTTGTTTAGGATATGCCAGGTAGAAGGTTCATCTTTATAGGTAAACCATAATATCCCCTTGAATATGTCGGTTTTTTGACAATAGGCCACGCCTTTCTCGGTAACCACTTTGGTATCCTGGGCAGGAAAATCAATCAGTGCATCCATATACACATCCAGTTCATAATTCAGGCAACACTTGAGTTTTCCACATTGTCCGGCAAGTTTTTGAGGATTAAGGGAAAGTTGCTGATAGCGGGCAGCCGCAGTACTAACAGACCTGAAATCTGATAGCCAGGTTGAACAACACAATTCCCGGCCGCAGGAGCCAATACCTCCCAGTCGCTGTGCCTCCTGCCGGTATCCTATCTGCCTCATTTCAATTCGAATGGAAAAGGCCTTGGCCATATCCTTAATCAATTGCCTGAAATCAACCCGTTCTTCCGCTGTGTAGTAAAACGTGGCCTTGGAGCCATCTCCCTGGAATTCAACATCGGAGATCTTCATTTGAAGACGAAGTAATATAGCGATCTCCCTGGCCCTTTTCTTTATTTCTTCTTCCTTGTCCCGGCACCTTTGCCATTTGTCAATATCTTTCTGACTCGCTTTTCTGTAGATCTTTGGCAATTCAGGATTATCCGGATCCTCCTTTTTCTTTTTCATCTGGACCTTCACCAACTCGCCAACCAAGGTGACCATCCCGATATCATGACCGGCCTTGGCCTGTGTGGCCACGACATCCCCAATGGCTAAGTGCATGCCTTCAGGATTCCTGAAAAATTCCTTCCTGCTATTTTTAAACCGGACTTCCACGCAATCAAACGGTTTCTGACCGTTGGGCAGCGACATGTTGGAAAGCCAGTCGAACACGGTCAATTTATTACAGCCATCGGTTCCGCAAGTTCCATTGTTTTTGCATCCCCTTGGCTGTCCTTCCTTACCGGTTGAACAACTGTTACAACCCATACTTTATATCTTGAACTGGCAAAAAGAAAGCCTTTTCACCTTTTCTGGTTCATATTTGATTTAACCGTAAAGATAACACAATTTGTGCTGGAAACGAAGAAGCTATTCAGCAGCGTTCCACGGTAATCCGTAAATCCCCATGCCAAAAATCGGGATCGGCCGTACTGCGGTAATTTTTACCTTTTAAAGGGAAGGACTTCCGAGCGTCCTTTCTTGAATATCAAATTGCTGATTACCTTGCCTTTCCTTAGTTTTTTTTGCTCTTCATATGGTAGGGCTGCGATGGCTTTACAGGCATCGGAACAGCAATTGTCCATCTTTTCAGAGCAGGCAACACACTGAATGAACAGCAAATGGCAGGCCTCATTGGCACAGTTTATATGGGAATCACAGGCTTCTCCACACTGGTGGCAATGGGCAATGATATCCTCGGAAATACGCTCCCCCCTCCGGTGGTCAAAAACAAAATTTTTACCCAAATATTTATTCTCCAGCTCCAGTTCCTTCACCTGTCTGACGTATTCAATGATTCCCCCTTCCAGTTGATATACCCTTTTAAAGCCTTTGTGTTTGTAATAGGCACTGGCCTTTTCGCACCGGATCCCCCCAGTGCAGTACATTACCAGGTTTTTATCCTCCTTGTGGGTGGCCAGGTCCCTTTCAATGATATCCAGTGACTCCCGAAAGGTATCAACATCCGGGGTTATCGCATTTTTAAAATGCCCTATTTCGCTTTCGTAATGATTGCGCATATCTATCAGGATCGTATCAGGGTTTTCCAGAAGCTTATTGAACTCCGCAGCATTTACATGAACTCCTTTGTCCGTGACATCAAACGTGGCGTCATTAAGGCCATCCGCAACAATTTTGTCGCGTATCTTCACCTTGAGTTTCAGGAATGATTTGTTGGATTGTTCCACGGCTATATTAAGGCGTAGCTGCTGCAGGAAAGTGATGCTGTCCAAATGGGCCTTGAATGCATCAAAATGGTCGGCGGGAACGGATAACTGTGCGTTAATGCCTTCGTGTGCCACATAAATCCTTCCAAGCACATCGAGCTCATTCCAATGTAGAAAAAGATGGTTCCTGAAAATTTGCAGGTTCGCAATATGGGCATAGGCGTAAAAAGAGATTGTCAATCGATCCTGTCCGGCTTCTTCAATGAGGGCTTCCCGTTCCCTTGCGCTTAATGTATTGTAAAGTTGCATGCTATACCAATTACTACGTTCATCTTACATTACCAGTTGCAAAAATAACAATAATGCCCCGGAAAGCCATTACCGACAAGGGGAAACCTGTGATTCTTATGATGCGGGTATTGCCCTGCGCTGGTAAACCCGGGGCATAAAAAACCCCGGGTAAATCCCGGGGTTCTTCACAGACCACTTCTGCTATACTTTCTTTTTCATAGAATCTTTCGTATTTCAGTGGCCTATAGTCCCCAATCACAACCTGAACGATTGGAGTATTTTGTGCTTTAGTACGAACACTTACCCCTAGGATGCAGGAAACTTAAAAAGGTTGCTTCTGACATTGTGATATGCAAAAAGAAATGGTAATTTAGCTGCCCTAACACGATAAAAATGGAGAAATTGAGTAGCGAAAAAGAAGCCAAGCTGAAAGCCCTTAAACTCACGCTGGACAAGCTTGACAAAACCTATGGCAAAGGGGCTGTAATGAAAATGGGGGATGCCGTGGTCGCTGACGTAGAAGTGATTTCTTCAGGTTCATTGGGCCTGGATATAGCGCTCGGGGTGGGGGGCTATCCCCGGGGCAGGGTCATTGAAATTTACGGCCCGGAATCCTCCGGGAAAACAACTTTGACCCTGCATGCGATCGCAGAGGCGCAGAAAAAAGGGGGAATTGCTGCCTTTATTGATGCGGAACACGCATTTGATCGATTTTATGCCCAAAAACTTGGTGTAGACATAGACAACCTCATCATATCCCAACCAGATAACGGCGAACAGGCACTGGAAATTACGGATAACCTTATACGGTCCGGGGCCATCGATATCGTCATAATCGACTCTGTTGCCGCCTTAACGCCCAAAAGTGAGATAGAGGGTGAGATGGGGGATTCCAAGATGGGGCTCCATGCCCGTCGTATGTCCCAGGCCTTGCGGAAATTGACCGGT
>JBGTLT010000141.1:0-17126 GCA_041743975.1 Zeaxanthinibacter sp. | reverse complement strand
GTTGGAGGTTGGCCCAAAACAAAATGGAAAACGTTTTTAATGTGCGCATGGTCGAAAATTTTTAATTGAACATTGATTTTTGAAAGTCAAATCAATCACCCAACATCGATATTCGGATTTTTTAAAAGGTACCTCGAGGTACCTTTTAAGGAGGTAACTAGTCAAATAGGTACCTTTTAAAACCAAATCTATTCAATTCGTATGAACATCTTAAAACCAGAAAACCACTCAATTTCAATGAATTGCGTGGTTTTGGCGGAAATTAAATTTCCATTCTGTGACCCCGGAGGGATTCAAACCCCCAACCCTCAGAGCCGAAATCTGATGCGCTATTCAGTTGCGCCACGGGGCCGTTTCTTTAGCGAGCGCAATTTACGCAAAAAGAACTTTGCGAAACTAATAAATTGCACTCAATTGGAATCTTTCCAGTGCATTCCGGGTGTCCTCAAAATTCCGTAACTCCTGCCGTGCATCAGGCTAGTTTTTTACGCACCACTACCGAGATTGTCTTCCCGTCTGCCTGCCCGGCCAATTCTTTGGAGACAAGGCCCATTACTTTACCCATATCCTGCATCCCGCTGGCACCGGTAGCTTCAATGGCCCGATCCACAACCGCTTCAATTTCCGCCTCACTCAACTGAGCGGGCAAATACTGCTCAATAATAGCAGCCTGGGCCAATTCGGGTCCGGCCAGGTCGTCCCGTCCTTGTGCTGTATAGATTGCTGCACTGTCCCTGCGTTGTTTTACCAGTTTTTGTACCAGTTTTATTTGATCGGCCTCTGATATGGAATTCCCGGAACCCTGCTCCGTCCTGGCCAGCATAAAAGCCGACTTCATGGCCCTCAGCGATTCCAGGGCTACCGTGTCCTTAGCCTTCATAGCCGTTTTCATTGCTTCCATTACCTGCTCCTGTAGGCCCATATATTGCTATGTTTTAAAAAAACGAAGATAAAAAATAAACCCGAAAACATGCTGTATTTTCGGGTTTTACTATGTAAGGGGAAACTGAAATCCAGCCTGCTATTCAATCCACATTGCCATGCAAATAGGAATTGTTGGACCGTAATTGAATTTCGCCATTGCTATCCTCACCCAGGCTCGTTTTGGAAACTTTGCCGTCCCTTGGGTTGGATTCCAACCGGACACCCTGTCTTTTATATGCCGGTTCCTTTTCAATCTCATCTATATTGCTGACATTGTTCTGAAATTTATAGTTGAAATCCTTTAATTTCCTCCTTCGCTCATCTGCCCTTTCCTTCAGCATTTCCTCAATGGGGCTGTTCATGGGATCTATATCCACAATTTCCCGTGGTGCCTCCGCAACCGGACTCACCGTCTTTTTCTCAAATATAAGTTCATCCTCCACTATTTTGGGACTATGCCCTTCCGCCAAGGATTTGGCGCCGGTAAGTTTTTCCTCCAGTTCCATATAGTCATCCAGGCTGTAGCGCTTTTCGCCCTCCTTGCTGTACTCCAGCACCGGAACAACTTCGATATAATCACATACCTCCAATTCCTTCACATCATCATCCAGGCTAAAATTGAACACGTTTTCCTTCTCAGCCTCTTCCTGATCCTCCATTTTTGTTAGCGGGAGATCAAAACTGAAAGCAATCTGATCTTTTTCACCGGTTACAACTTCCGGCTCCACCACATCTATCATATTTACCATGTCCTTGGAATCAATAATTATAAATTGATCGTCCCATTGTTCTTCCGAGATCACCTCCTCGTAGAAGACATTGAAGTTCCTTATAAAACTGGTGGTAGGGATCAGTTCCATTTTATTCGTTGGTTTGGGCCCGGTTTTCAGTACCGGCGCGAAAACATGCTCCTCTTCTCCCAGCCGATATACAATGGTATTATCCGTAAGGTTATGTTCCGCCTTTTGTTCTTCTTCCAGGGTATGGATGATTTTTTTGGTCTCTGTGTTGACGATATCATCCTGCTGGTCAATATTAAACCCAGTGGCAATGACCGTTACGGCAATTGCTTCCCCAAGTTCCTCGTCTTCCCCTACACCCATAATGATATTGGCACCATGCCCGGCTTCTATCTGGATATGGTCATTGATCTCCCCTATTTCATCTATCGTGATCTCCTTGGAACCGGAAACAATGAGCAACAATACATTCTTGGCACCTGTAATCTTGTTGTCATTGAGCAGCGGGGAATCCAGGGCATTGGTGATAGCCTCCTGAGCCCTGGATGAACCCGATGCAAGGGATGATCCCATTATAGCCGTACCGCTGTTGGCAAGAACAGTTCTGGCATCACGAAGGTCAATATTTTGCGTATAATGATGGGTAATAACCTCGGCTATACCCCTGGCAGCAGTGGCAAGCACCTCATCTGCCTTTGAAAATCCCGCCTTGAATCCCAGGTTTCCATATACCTCCCTTAGCTTATTGTTGTTAATGACGATAAGCGAATCGACATTAGCGCGTAATTTCTCAATCCCGATCTGGGCTTGTTTGCAGCGGTTCTTGCCCTCAAACAAAAAGGGCATGGTTACGATCCCAACCGTAAGGACATCCAGTTCCTTTGCGAGTCGGGCTATTACAGGTGCAGCGCCGGTGCCGGTTCCGCCACCCATTCCCGCCGTAATAAAGATCATTTTGGTGGTGGTATCGAGCATTTGCTTTATTTCCTGCATGCTTTCCACCGCGGCCTGTTCCCCGACTTCCGGATTGGCACCTGCTCCCAAACCTTCGGTAAGGGAGACACCCAATTGTATTTTATTCGGTACCGGGCTATTCTGTAAGGCCTGGGCATCCGTGTTGCAGATAATAAAATCCACCCCGTTGATTCCCGCCTGGAACATATGGTTGATGGCGTTGCTACCACCACCCCCTACGCCTATAACTTTTATTACGTTGCTTTGATTTTTAGGTAAATCAAAGGAGATAGCATCAAATTCCATGTTTTTGCTCATATTTTTAAGATTTCAGGTTTCTAAGTTTTTTTGCTCTATGGTTCTACTTGATATATTTTTATTCCGCATTATCCAAAAAATCCTTCAGTTTTTCAGACCATTTGTCAAATACAGATTTCCGTTCCCTTTTGGTCGTTCCCCGGGGTGCTTCCTTCTGGGGGCCACCTTCCAGGACCATTTCCTTTTCCGGTACACGTGATTCCTTTTCTATGACCTTCCCGCGTTTCTGGTTCTGGACGGCATTCATCAGCAGCCCAACGGCAGTGGCATATAAGGGACTTGCAATTTCCGTATCCGAGTCGCCCGCCAGGTGTTCATTGGGGTACCCTATCCGCGTGTCCATCCCGGTAATATACTCCACCAATTGCTTCAGGTGTTTCAACTGGCTTCCGCCCCCGGTGAGGACAATCCCGGCTATCAATTTTTTCTTTTGTTCCTCGTGGCCGTAATGTTTGATCTCCACATATACCTGTTCCACGATCTCCACCACCCGGGCGTGAATAATCTTTGAAAGGTTCTTCAGGGTTATCTCCTTTGGCTCCCGTCCGCGTAATCCGGGAATGGATACAATCTCATTGTCCTTGTTTTCCCCTGGCCAGGCCGATCCAAATTTTATTTTCAGCAATTCAGCCTGCTTTTCAATTATGGAGCATCCCTCCTTGATGTCCTCCGTGATCACATTGCCCCCAAAAGGGATAACCGCCGTATGCCGGATGATCCCATCCTTAAAAATTGCGAGGTCTGTTGTACCGCCCCCTATATCGATCAGGGCCACCCCTGCCTCCTTTTCTTCCTGGCTTAATACCGCCTCCGAAGAAGCAAGCGGTTCCAGCGTTATGTTGTCCAGATCCAGGCCGGCGCTTTTGATGCACCTTCCCACATTCTTGATGGAGGATACCTGGCCTACGACAACATGGAAATTCGCTTCGAGCCTGCCGCCATACATACCGATGGGTTGCTTTATCTCTGCCTGCCCGTCTACCTTGTATTCCTGTGGCAGAACATGGATGATCTCCTCCCCCGGGAGCATGACCAGTTTGTATACCTGGTTACAGAGTTTGTCCAGGTCATCCTCATTGATGACTTCCTCTGAATTGACCCTTGTTATATAATCACTGTGTTGCAGGCTCCTGATATGCTGCCCGGCAATCCCCACTACCACCGATCCTATCTTTAAACCGGAATTGGCCTCGGCCTGTTCCACTGCCTGTTGAATGGATTTGATGGTCTGGGTTATATTGTTGACCACCCCCCTGTGCACACCCAAACTTTTAGATCTTCCTATCCCCAGCACTTCAATTTTTCCATATTCGTTCTTCTTACCGATTATGGCCACGATCTTGGTGGTCCCGATATCTAATCCAACTGAATAACTACCCTGTTCCATTCTATTTATATTTTGGTGCACACTACCTGATTATTAAATTCCAAGCTAACGATTTGATAATCCTTGAGCGTCTTATCACGCATTGCCTTGGCATAAAATGCCTTGAAATTGCTAAACTTTATTTCCAGGTCATCTATACTGCCGAGGTTTACTACAAAATTTTCTATCCGAAATTTTAATTGGTATTTCTCCTCCTCCTCTATATGGATCCCAATCACATTTTTACGCAAAAAACTGTCCTTGTTTATATATTCCAGGATGACATAAACGTCTTCCAGGCTTTTACCGGTAATCTTTCCAGTAATAATTGGAACCCTGGCAGAGTGATTCCGGGAAAACGGCATTTTTTTCCCTTCATCATCCAGGTAAAATTTTGAAATCCCCTCTATACGTCCGATTGGTAGCCTTTGTATAATTTTCGATGTAAGTTCACCATTAACAGTCAGGTAAACCTGGGCTTCCTTTACCATTTCATTGGTCTCGATAACCTTTTCTATGGTATTCAAAACTAAATTTTCTTTAGGGACATTGAGGAGTGTCCCATATTTTTGTATTAACAATTTATTAACACTAGCCTGGGTAACATAGAGGTTATCATTTCCTACAAATACAATGTTGATCCCATTGACTGGTTTTTCGGCACTCCTTCCATTTGAAAATGCATAAAGTGCCGCAACTCCAAGTAATAAACCCGTTAGTTTAAAATAATTCCAATTAATTCGCATGTTGCAACTCCTTTTTAATTTTTGAAATCTCCAATCCTATATCCCCTGCCCCCATGGTGACAAGCACCGCAGGAGACTGCTGTTTTATTTCCCGGACCAGGTCCGTTTTCTGAACGAGTTTCTTATTGGGATTCGCAATTTTTCCCAACAACCATTCAGAATCAATCCCTTCCACAGGCTGTTCCCGAGCCGGGTAAATATCGAGCAGCAAGACACTGTCAAACCGGGAGAGGCTTGCTGCGAAATCATCTGCAAAATCCCGGGTCCTGGAGAACAGGTGGGGCTGAAAGACAGCCAGTACCTTTTTGTTGGGATGCATTTCCGAAATGGCTTCATAAACAGCATCTATTTCTGCAGGATGATGGGCATAATCATCAATAAAAACAAAATCGGCCTCCCGTATCATATACGAAAACCGCCGCTGTACCCCTTTGAAGGTCTGAAGTGCCTCGGCCAGGCGGTACGGGGGGGATCCAATCTGTACCGCCATCGCGAAAGCCACTAACCCATTCAGCAAATTATGCCTGCCGGGTTTGTTGAACCGAACCCCTTCCAGTGTAATTTCAGGGGTTCCCAAATCAAAAATGTAGGTGCCATGTTCAATTCTAATATTTCTGATACAATAATCGGAGTTGTCTTCTATCCCATAGGTAATCCCTTCTATAGGGAGGCCGTTCCGGACAAACAACTTGCCGTTTGGCTTTAACCTTCCCGCAAATTCCACGAAGGATTTCCGCAGCGCTGCAGTGTTTCCGTAAATATCGAGATGGTCAGCATCCATGGAAGTGATACAGGCGATATCCGGGGATAACCGCAGAAAGGAGCGATCGTATTCATCCGCTTCCACAACCGAAAACTGTGACCCCTCAAAGAGGAAATTACTGTTGAAATCTTCTGAAATACCCCCCAGGAATGCCGTTAACGGGGTGCCGGTCTCCTTTAACAAATGTGCAAGGATACAGCAAGTGGTGGTTTTGCCATGGGTGCCGGCAACCGCAAAACAAAAAGTATCCCGTGTAATTTCCCCCAAAACCTCCGAACGCTTCCTGACTTCGAAAGAATGAGACTTAAAGAAATTCAATTCGGAATGTTGTACGGGTACTGCCGGCGTATGCACTATAAGGGTGTCCAGGGGATTATGGAATTCCACAGGGACCAGTTCCATGCTATCCACATAGTGTACCGGCATCCCCATTTCCTCCAGTTCCAGTGTCAGGGGCGTTTCCGTTTTGTCATATCCCCCCACATTCTTGTGGATCAATTTGAAATAACGGGCCAGGGCAGACATCCCGATCCCCCCGATACCGATAAAATAGACGTTATGTATGTTTTTCAGATCCATTAATGATGCGTCGTGCGCATGTTATTTGTTCATTTTTCTAATAGTCTTTCAATTTCATCCACAATCCTTTTTGTGGCCTCTGGCATGGCCAGTGATTTGATATTTTTACCGAGCTTCCTGCGCAGGGCCGGGGATTGAAAAAGATCGGTGAAATGGGTATCGAAACTGGTATCCAGTTCCTTCTCCCGGATCATAAGGGCCGCTTCATGTTCTACCAGGGCCGTTGCATTTTTGGTTTGATGGTCCTCCGCCACATTGGGCGAAGGAATAAATATGACAGGCTTCCCAGCGATGCAGAGTTCAGAAACCGAGCCGGCACCCGCCCTGGAGATGATCACATCTGCAATAGCATATCCGAGGTCCATTCTGTTTAAAAAACCAAACACCTTGACGGATTCCGAATTATATTTCAGGTACTTCTCAGCATACAGTTTCCCACACTGCCAGATGAGCTGGATCCCCATGCCAGCAAAGTAATCGAGTCTGCTTGCGATAAGTTCATTGATCCGGCCCGCGCCAAGGCTGCCACCCAGTATAAAAAGGGTGTCTTTAGTTGGGTCCAGTTCAAAAAATGCATAGGCCTCCTCCAGGTTATCAATCTTCCCAATCAGATCCGCGCGCACCGGGTTCCCAGTCTTTATAATTTTATCTGCCGGAAAAAATTGTTCCATGCCATCATACGCCACACAGATCCTGGCGGCCTTTTTGGCCAGCAATTTATTGGTGATCCCGGCAAAGGAATTCTGTTCCTGCAGCACATATGGCACACCGCGGGTCGAGGCCATTTTCAAGACCGGGCCACTGGCGAATCCGCCTGTGCCAATCACCATATGGGGTTTAAAATCTGACATTATTTTTCCCGATTTTATCAAACTACTGATCACTTTTATTGGAAACATGGCATTCTTTATGGTTAAATTCCGTTGTAACCCACTTATCCATAGGCCTATTATCTTATATCCCGCCTGCGGCACTTTCTCCATTTCCATTTTATCACTGGCCCCGACAAAGAGGAATTCTGCCTCCGGAAACCGTTTTTTCAATTCATTAGCTATGGCGATGGCCGGATATATATGGCCTCCGGTGCCACCCCCTGAGAGTATAAACCTATAATTGCCCACTCAATATCTCTAAAGGGTTTATATCTTCTTCTCCCTGGTTTTTTTGCTCGGGTATCCCATGATTATGGCTTGCACTCAGTACAATGCCAATCGCCATGCAGGTCATCCATATAGAGGTACCCCCGCTGCTTATCAGGGGGAGTGTTTGCCCGGTAACCGGAAACAGCTCTACTGCAACCGCCATATTTATCAATGCCTGGAATACAATAGGCAATCCCACGCCCACTACCAGCAATTTCCCAAAAACGGTAGCATTGCTATTGGCAACTACTACAATCCTGAACAACAACAACAAGTAAAAAAACATCAGCGCCATCCCCCCAATCAACCCATATTCCTCAATAATGATCGCATAAATAAAATCGGATGAACTCTGTGGCAAAAAGTTCTTCATGACACTTTTCCCTGCACCATTCCCTACAATACCACCGCTGGCGATGGCGATTTTGGCTTTTTCAATCTGGTAATCAGCTTCCGTATCGGTTGGATCCCAAAAACTTTCAACCCTGCTTATCCAGGTATCAAGCCGGTTGGGGAACAAATCCGGTGCGGCTTTAACCACCAGTATGAACAACACCAGCCCCAGTATGCCCATTCCCATAATACCCAGCAGGTATTTCATGGGATAGCCCCCGAGAAAGCAAAGTAACAGCACCATGAAAAAAATGATTGCGGCAGTGGAAAAGTTAGCCGGTAAAATGAGGGAAACCATCAGGAATACTGGGATCCACAAAGGCAAAATACTTTCTTTAAAAGTGATTGTCCTGTCCTTTATCTTCGTCAGATAGCGGGCTATATAGATCATGAGCACAACCGCTGCAAGATTGGATGTCTGAAATGTAATCCCCACCAGTGGCAACTGTATCCACCTGCTTGCATTGGCGCCATCTATGGTAGTCCCCTGAGACAAAGTATAGACCAGCAATACGATTACAACAGGCATGGCAATAAGCGAAAGGCCCTTGAAAAAATGGGTAGGGATCTTATGCACCCCATAGATGATGGCGAACCCCAGGAACAACAACATCCCGTGCTTAACCAGGTGACCGATGGTCGTACCATTACCTACCACGTAGACCAGGTTACTGCTGGCACTGTAAACCGGCAAAAAAGAAAATAATGCCAACAGGGCTACTACCCCCCAGATCGCTTTATCTCCCCTGATATGTTTAAAGTATACCGCCACTCCCTATAGATTTTTGATCGCTTCTTTAAATTGGTTCCCCCTGTCTTCATAATTCTCAAAAAGGTCAAAGCTTGCACATGCCGGAGAGAGCAAAACAGTATCGCCCCGCTCTGCAATCTTATAGGCAACTTTTATCGCCTCACTCATCGCAAAGGTTTCTACGATGAGGTCCACCACATTGCCAAAAGCATCTTTTATCCTGGTATTATCCAGTCCAAGGCAGACGATCGCTTTTACTTTTTCGCGCACCAACGGCATCAGTTCCCTGTAATCGTTGCCCTTGTCGATTCCCCCTACTATCCATATCGTTGGGGTATACATGCTGTCCAGGGCATAATAGGTTGCATTGACATTGGTTGCTTTTGAATCATTGATATATTGTACATGGTGTATTTTCAGGACTTTCTCGAGCCTGTGCGGTGCTCCCTGGAAATTTTGAACGCTTTCGCGGATGGTTTCCTTCCGGATCCCGATTAACCTTGCGACTGTGGATGCGGCCATTGTATTTTTTAAGTTGTGTTTGCCTTCCAAAGCCAAATTGTCTGTCGTCATTGATATAGTTTTAGTATCCGTTTTAATTTCTATTTTGTTGCCATTCAAACTGGCCCCTTCTTTCAATTGCCTTTCCAGGGAAAAGGGCAATAACCTGGATTGAACAGGGCTTTTTTCAAGCCAGGATTCCAGCACCGCATCATCCCCGTCGTAGATGAGGTAATCTTCCGGGGCCTGGTTTTCCGCTACCCTGAATTTGGACCTCACATAGCGCTCAAATTCATAACCATAGCGGTCCAAATGGTCGGGGGTTACATTCGTGATGATGGCTATATGCGGCCGGAATTCCACAATCCCATCCAACTGAAAACTGCTGATTTCCAAAACATATACTGTATGCTCCTGCTCCGAGACCATCCGTGCGAAACTATCCCCTATATTCCCTGCCATCCCCACATGTAATCCTCCATTTTTCAAAATATGGTAGGTTAGCATGGTGGTGGTGGTTTTCCCGTTGCTCCCTGTGATCCCTATAATGGTTGCATCTGTAAAGGCGGCAGCAAACTCAATTTCGGATATCACCGGTATTCCCTTTGCTACCAACTGCTTTACAAGCGGTATGGTTTCCGGGATCCCGGGACTTTTCATGACCAGGTCCGCATTGAGGATGGCAGCCTCCGTATGATGCCCTTCTTCCCATTCAATTCCATTATGTTCCAGAACGTCTTTATATTTTTGCTTGATCTGGCCCTTATCAGAGACAAAGACACTGTACCCCTTTTTGCTCCCGAGCAGGGCGGTACCTACCCCACTTTCTCCCCCTCCCAGGATAACCAGCCTTGCGCCTTGTTCTCCTGCCCATCGGGGTAGTTCCTTTCCTTGTTTTCCTGCTCTTTCCTGCATCATGTCTTTCCCCCTTATTCCAAATGGCATGGTAACCAGCTATCTGACTTTTAATGTCACGATGGTCAATATGGCCAGCAGTATCCCGATGATCCAAAAACGCGTGACTATCTTGCTCTCGTGATATCCTTTTTTCTGATAATGATGGTGTAACGGGGCCATCAAAAAAATACGCTTCCCTATCCCCAGCTTTCTTTTGGTATATTTAAAATAGCTTACCTGTACCATTACCGATAATGATTCCGCAAAGAAGATCCCGCACAATAGGGGAATGAGTAATTCCTTCCGTACAATGATCGCAATGACAGCAATCACCCCCCCGATGGTCAGGCTTCCGGTATCCCCCATAAAGACCTGGGCAGGAAAGGCATTGTACCACAGGAACCCAACCAGTGCACCAACAAAGGCTGCAATGAAAACCACCAGTTCTTCAGCCCTGGGGATAAAAAATATATCCAGGTAATCTGAGAATATGATATTACTGGAAACCCATGCAAATATGCCCAGTGTAAGCACGATGATAGCGGAAGTGCCGGCAGCCAGGCCATCGATCCCATCGGTGAGGTTGGCGCCATTGGATACGGCTGTGATGATAATGATCACAACGAGGATATACAGCAACCAGGCATATTTATCGGCCCCCTCGCCCATCCAGGAGATGAGCCTGGTGTAATCCAGGTCATTGTTCTTAAAAAAAGGCACATTGGTCTTTATCGCTTTTATTTCCTGGCCTTCTACTTCTGCAACCCTGTATTGTTCCGTGATAATGGTGGAATCCCTTTCCTTCATCGTTACATCCGGGTGGAAATAAATGACTGCGCCAACCATCAATCCCAGTATCACCTGCCCCAGCAGTTTAAATCTGGCCTTCAGGCCCTGCTTGTTCTTTTTAAAAACTTTGATGTAATCATCAAAAAAACCAATCAACCCCATCCACAGGGTGGTCCCTATCAGGAGCAACACATAAACATTATCCAGCCTTGCAAAAAGGAGTACCGGGATTAAGGTTGACATGATGATGATCAATCCGCCCATGGTGGGGGTCCCCTTCTTCTGCTCCTGTCCTTCCAGTCCAAGATCCCTTATCGTTTCACCAATCTGCTTGTTTTGGAGGAAAATAATGATCCTTTTACCGAACGCTGTTGCCAGTATCAAGGAGAATAATACAGCCATGGCAGCCCTGAAGGTAAGGAACTGGAACAGGGTCGCCCCCGGGAACTGGTATTGTTTTTCTAGATAGTCGAACAGGTAGAACAGCATAGTGTCTCGTGGGCTAAGGTTACAGTTGGGGGGATGGTTTCCTATTTTTAATATCCATATTAATTACGAACATGCGTTTATTTACCAAGGCTGTTTAGAACCTCCTTTACTATTTTAAAATCATCAAAATCTATCCTCTTGCCTTTGGATTCCTGGTACGTTTCATGTCCCTTCCCGGCAACGAGGATGATATCGTTCTCCTTCGCCAGCTGGCACGCTGTTATAATGGCTTGTTCCCTGTTTTCAATAGAGAGGATCTTAGTGGCGTTCTGGGGTTGTACCCCTGCCTCCATCTCCGCTATAATAAGGTCTGGTTGCTCGCTGCGGGGGTTATCTGCTGTAAAAATGGCTTTGGTACTCATCTCAGATGCGATATGACCCATAACCGGACGCTTAGACTTATCACGATCACCACCACACCCCACTACGGTGATGATGTTTTCATTTCCAGTCCTCAATGCATTGATGGTATCAAGTACATTTTTTAAGGCATCCGGCGTATGGGCATAATCAACAATAGCCGTTATTCTTTTTTTTGATATAAAATACTGAAACCTTCCATCCACATTTTCCAATGTACTGAGCAGTCTCAGTATCTCCAGTTTGTTCAATCCCAAAAGGTCGGCTGTGGCGTAAATCGCCAGGATATTGTACGCGTTGAATTGTCCAATTAATTTGGTCCACAATTCATTGCCCTCTATTTTCAGCAACTGGCCGTTAAATTGATTTTCCAGGATATGGGCCTTGTAATCAGCATAGCTCTTCAGGGCGTAGGTATATTTGTGGGCCTTCGTATTCTGGAGCATCACCAGGCCGTTTTTATCATCAATGTTGGCAAGTGCAAAGGCCTTTTTAGACAGATCATCAAACAATTTCTTTTTGGTATCCCGGTAATCGGCAAAAGACGCATGGTAATCCAGGTGGTCATGGGTAAGGTTGGTAAAAATCGCTCCTTCAAACTGGAGCCCTTCCGTCCTTTTTTGGTGGATGCCATGCGAACTCACTTCCATAAAACAGTATTCCACCCCTGCTTCATTCATCATTTTCAGATGTTTGTTGATGGTCATCGCATCCGGGGTGGTATGGCTTGTTGGGTATTCGGTGTCGTCCACCATGATCTTTATAGTGGAAAGCAGGCCGACTTTGTATCCCGAGTTTTTAAACAATTGATATAACAGGCTGCATACGGTAGTCTTACCGTTGGTGCCGGTAACCCCTACCAGTTTCAGGTTCCTACTGGGATTTCCATAAAAGTTTGAAGCCATGATAGCCAGGGACTTGTGGGCATCCTCAACCTCCACATAGGTGATATCGTCTTTAATCTTTTCCGGGAGAACCTCACACACTATAGTGTTAGCACCTGTAGTAATGGCCTTTTCAATGTATTGGTGCCCGTCTGTAACAGAACCCCTGATAGCTACAAAGACATCACCCGGGCCCACATTCCTGGAATCAAATGAAATGGAATGGACCTGTATCGCGGTTGAGCCGCTTACTGCTGTAAGTCCTACGCCATATAATATGTCTTTAAGTGATTTCACGATAGTTCCAGTACAATTTTTTTAACTTTCTTAAGATCCGTTCCTTTGGAAACAGATTGTTTCCGGACCTTCCCATTCCCCTTTACTTCAACACTCAGTCCAAGATTCTCAAGAATGGATATGGCATCCATTCCACTCATGCCCTTCACATCAGGTACCTGCTTGTAATTTTTCCTGGCATCTGCATAGAATTGTTGATAATCAGTGTCCGAATCCGGGTTATTCACCTTTATGGATTCAACCTCTTCGATCAGGGGGTTGTTGGCATATATTTTTTGTGCTATCGATTTGAATACCGGCCCCGATACATCGGCACCATAATATCCCATGCTCTTATCAGGCTCATGGATAACCACGATACAGGAATACTTTGGATCGTCTGCCGGAAAATATCCGGCAAATGTTGAAATATACCCGAGTTTGTCAGGATCTTTGGAAACGTAGTTTTTCTGGGCGGTCCCTGTTTTCCCTGCCATTGAAAAATTGGGTGAATACAACCTATGGCCGGTTCCGTGCTCTTGTTCTATGACATTCTGAAGCAATTGCTTTACCTGTTTGGCAGTTTGCCTCGAGCATATGGCAGGGTTGATCACTTCTTTGTCGAATTTCCGGATGATCTTATTCCATTCCCGCACCTCTTTGATCAGCCTTGGACGTACCATTTCCCCGTCATTGGCAATAGCATTGTAAAAGGCCAATGTCTGGAGCGGGGTCAATGAAACTTCATATCCATGTGACATCCAGGCAAGCGAAATCCCGGACCAGCCATTATCCCCCGGGTAGCGCAATACAGGCTTCCCTTCCCCTTTAATAGGCAACCCCAATTCCTTGTGCAGCCCCATGCTCATAAGCCGGTTAACAAAAACAGCGGGCTTGGATTTGTATCCATTGTGGATCATCTTGGCAAAGGCCGTATTGGAAGAGACCTCAAAGGCCTCAGCTGCCGTGATCACGCCATATCCACCCTGTTTGGAGTCCCGGACAATGCGGTCATAAACACGCCACAATCCTTTTTCGGTGTCGATTACGGTGCTGGTGTCGATTACTTTGTCCTCCAGGGCGGCAACCATGGACATCAATTTGAAGGTGGAACCGGGCTCATGGGATTCACCAATTGCATAGTTTAACCTTTCGTAATATTTCCCATCCTCCGTTCTGCCCAGATTGGAAATTGCTTTGATCTCCCCGGTCCTGGTTTCCATGACGATAACACAACCGTGGTCTGCCTTATATTTTTCGAGCTGGGTCAGCAAGCCATGGTGTGCAATATCCTGGATATTGATGTCTATGGTAGATATTACATCGTAGCCATCTTTGGGCTCAATGATATTGTCAAACCCAATTGGCTTCCATTGCCCCTTGGCGATCTTCTGTTTTAACCGCTTCCCTTCCGTACCCCTGAGGTACTCCCCGAATGCTCCTTCCAGGCCAACCCTGGTAACATAGCCATTCTCATCAAAGCGTTCATACCCTACACTTCTTTCCGCTATTCTACCCAACGGGTGTTCCCGTACAGTTTTCTGTTCCATGATCAACCCGCCCTTGTATGGCCCCATTCGGAAAAGGGGAAATTCCCTGACCTGCATATATTCAGAATAATCCAAATCCCGGGCAATCAAGGCATAGCGGTTTTTATTGACCTTTGCCTTTCTGAGCATTTGTTCATAATGAGAAGCAGGTTTCCCCAGTAGGATGCTCAGGTTACCAGCCAGGTTCCCGACCTCTTCCTCAAAATCACCCGGCTTTACGGTTACAGCATCAAAACGAATGGTATAACGGGAAACGGAGGTGGCCAGCAGGCTGCCATCTTCGGAATAGAGGTTTCCCCTGTTAGGGGCTATGGTGAACATTTTCTCAGTTCGCTTCAGGGCAAGTGCCCTATACTCCTCCCCGTGGACCACCTGTATGCTCACGAGCTTAACCATTACGCCCAGGGCAAACAGAAAGAGGCATCCTGCCACTACGTACAACCGGGTCAATATGTTCTTTTCAGAGATGGCCACTTATTCCTGAGATGATTTAACCTTTATTTTTTTTGGCGGGGTTTCAGAGGGATACAATGCCTTTTTTTGAAGTATCTCCCTAATTTTAGATTCCAGTTTCAGGCGTTGTACATCGGAACGCTTGTCCACAAATTCACTGCGAAGTTCCTTTACTTCCTCATTCAGGGCAGCCAGGGTGTGCACCTTCCGATCGGCATTATGTGAACTGGCTATCATGACGGTCGCCAGGAATGATGCGAAAATGATAAACAACCAATTTTTAGGGGCGTCCCCGCTTACCAGGAATTTCCCTTTTAAAATGTCTATAAACCCCTTTCTCATACTGGTAGCATTATTGGTTATATACTCTTATCTCCTCAAAGGCGCTCGGCAATCCTTAGCTTTGCACTCCGGGCCCTTGAATTCATTGCAATCTCCGCTGCGGGAGGAACAACCAGGTTTCCAACCTTTTTAAACGGAACAACCACATTGCCATAAAAGTCCCTTTCAGGTTCATCATCAAAAGTGCCGGATCGGATAAACCGTTTTACGAGTCGGTCCTCCAGGGAGTGGTAACTGATGATGCTCAATCTTCCACCTTTGTCCAGCAGTTCCGGCGTTTGCAACAGAAATTCCTCAATGGCACGGATCTCCTGGTTCACTTCTATCCGGATTGCCTGATATATCTGTGCCACTATTTTATGTTCCCTGTGCTTTGGCAAAAAAGGCTGCAGGGACGCCTTTAATTCATCCGTTGTTTTAAGGGGTTCCTTTTCCCGTCTTGCCACAAGGGCCTTCGCGATGGCATCCGCATTCCGGAGCTCCCCATATTCAAACAAAACCTTCCGCAAGGCATCAAAGGAGTACGTATTAACCACCTGATGGGCAGAATTGCTGTTTTTTTTACTCATCCTCATATCGAGCTCCGCATCAAAACGTGTCGAAAAACCACGTTGGGGAACATCGAACTGATGAGAGGAAACCCCGAAATCTGCCAGGATCCCATCAACTTTCCGTATGCCATAGAACTTTAAAAACTGGATGATATATCTGAAATTATCATTGATCAGTATGAAACGTTCATCTTTGATCGTATTTTCCAGGGCATCCTCATCCTGATCAAATGCATAAAGCATCCCTTGCTTCCCCAGCCTTTTCAATATTTCCCTTGAGTGCCCGCCACCACCAAAGGTCACATCCACATAAACCCCTTCCTCCTTTATATGGAGTCCATCCACGGATGCATTCAGCAACACGGGATTATGATAGCTCATCGCCGTCATCTCCCATTACTTCCTCTGCCAATTCTGCAAAATTTTCCGCCGATTCATCAAGCACCTTTTCATAATTCTCATGATCCCAAATCTCTATGATATTGATAGCGGAACTCAGCACTACATCTTTTTGTATACCTGCGATTGACACCAGGTTTTTTGGTATCAACAATCGCCCGGTAGCATCGATTTCCACGGGTTTCACCCCAGCGGAAAACCTCCTGATAAAATCGTTGTTCTTTTTCTTAAACCTGTTTTTCCTGTTCATCTTCTCCATCAACAGCTTCCATTCTTCCATAGGATACAATTCGAGGCAGGGCTGGAATACGGAACGCTTTATGACAAAACCTTTATTCAGAACAGGGGCCATCTGATTTTTAAGGGTCACGGGTATCATAACCCGACCCTTAGCATCTGCCTTGCATTCGTATGTTCCGATGAAGCTTATCACGTAAAGCTGGTTAGTGTTGATTATATAAACTCAAATATAGATAAATTATTACCACTAATTACCACTATTTACCACTTTGTTCATAAAAAGGCCCATGGAATGGGGGAAAGCACTTTGCAAATTAATGGGAATGATGGTATTTAAAAGTGGACCAACCACAGAAGCGGGTCCTAATTCCTATGCCATGAAAATCAGCAATTAACCCCGAAATGTATATATTTGCCCTCTGACAACTGAAGCTGTCACAATGGAACAAAAAATAATTACCGACGGAAAGTACCGGTATATTGAAGTTGGTGAAGGGACCCCTATGATCATCCTGCATGGGCTGATGGGTGGCCTCAGCAACTTTGAAGGGGTAACGGGGTATTTCCCCGGGAAAGGCTATCAGGTCCTGGTGCCTGAATTGCCCATTTACGGGATGCCCATGTTGCGCACTAATGTCAAGACCTTTGCAAAATTCCTCGAAAAATTCATAGAATTCAAAGGCCTGAAGGATGTCATCCTGGTGGGTAATTCATTGGGC
>JBGTLT010000140.1:0-2196 GCA_041743975.1 Zeaxanthinibacter sp. | reverse complement strand
CCTCAGCTTTTCGGGCGGTGCCGATAACTCGAACTATTTTATTTCATTAAACTATTTTGATCAGGAAGGGGCGATAATAGGACCTGAATTTGAGCGATACCAGATAAGGGTAAATACCGAAACGAAGAAAGGGCGGTTTACTTTTGGTGAAAATATAGCACTTAGCAGGAGCAATCAAACCAGGGTCAATGGAAACCCGTTCATAGATGTCGTATGGATGTTGCCCACCATACCTGTATATGATCCCAGCCATGAGAGCGGTTATGGTTATGGCGATGACAACAACAGTACCTTTGCTACCAATCCGGTTGGTTTGCAGGAACATTACAGCAATACCGGGGTAACCAGTAAGGTATTAGGCAGCGCATTTGGGGAATTTGAAATCTTTCCATTCCTGAAATATAAATTGAACCTCGGCCTTGATTATGCCCAGATCCGGGAGAAATATTATCAAAGGGCAGGTGCCTTGCGGCAGAACACCCCGGGAGCAGCTTTTCTCGATGACCGCCATACAGAGTTCTTTAATATACTGGCGGAAAATACATTGAACTATAACCAGGAATTTGGGAAGCATTCTATTTCCGCTTTGATCGGTTATACAACCCAAAAAGACAATTTCACTTTTAATTTTGCCCATACGGAGGGCCTGAGTGGGGAATTTTGGGTCCAGGACAATGGTACTACAAGTCCTCGTACCGAGGGGAGGGAGGAAGTCGCTGGTTTGAGATCCTTATTGGGCAGTTTCAATTATTCCTATGATGACCGATATACATTATTGGTGAATTTCAGACGGGATGGTTCATCAAAATTCGGCAAGAACAACAGGCATGCTAACTTTCCATCCGTCTCGGCTTCCTGGCGAATTTCAGAGGAAGGGTTCATGGAGGACAATTCTATTTTCAGTGACCTGAAACTTCGGGGAAGCTGGGGCATTGTCGGGAACCAGGCCATCAATAATTACGCAACCCAGAGCGTACTTAGGTACAATCAGAATTATGTTCTCAACAATCAGGTCGTTGCAGGGGCAACAAATCTTCAGTTGGTTAATCCCAATCTTCGATGGGAAAGCAAAACAACTACGAATATCGGCCTGGATGCAGGCTTTTTCGACAATAGCTTAAGCTTTACTGCCGATTATTATGTGGCTGACGTCAAGGACCTGCTGTTGGCAGTTCCGATCCCACTTTCATCCGGGAACACGGGGGGTGACCCTTTGGCTAATGTAGGCCAGGTACAGAACAGAGGCCTGGAACTTAGTCTGGGATATCAGAATTCCGTTAATGATTTCAGGTATGGAATAGCTGCAAACGGTACATACTTAAAGAACGAGGTAAAGGCCTTAGTAGCGGAAGCAGGTAATTTACCAATTTTTGGCCAGGGTCAGATATTGCGTACAGCCGTAGGCGAGCCGGTTGCTTCTTTCTATGTGTTGGAGACGGCAGGGATCTTTCAAAACCAGGCCGAGATCGATGCCTGGGGTGTTCAACCGAATGCCCGACCCGGAGATGTTAAATATGTTGATAATAACGGAAGCGGGGACATCAATTTCGATGACCGTACCGTAGTAGGAAAGGCCCTCCCCGATTTCGAGTATGGGTTGAACTTAAATGTAGAATACAAAGGCTTTGATGCTACAGCTTTCTTTGCCGGGGTTACCGGAAACAGTATTTTTAATGAACAAAAAGGGTGGTCCCAGCGCTATGATGACAATGCCAACTATTTGGCGAATGATGTATACTGGACAGGAGAGGGCACTTCCAACCTGATCCCGAAACCCATCCATGCGGATTCCTCTCTAAGCCCAACGCAGAATTCAGATCGCTATGTGGAAAAGGGCGACTATTTCAGATTGAAGAATTTACAATTGGGCTATGCATTTCCCGAGGATATTATCAGTAAATTATATTTGAATAAGCTTAGGATATACCTGACCGGACAAAACCTGTTTACCATAACCGATTATACCGGCTATGATCCGGAGGTGGTCGGTGTCAATGGCAACGGAGATTTTTTGAACAGGGGCTTTGACAATGGGAATTTCCCCTCTTTGAGGTCTGGTATAATGGGAATCCAAATAGGCTTTTAAATCGATTTTCAAAACAAAAACTATATAACAATGAAAAAGTTAAGGAATATAGTAGTATTGATGGTGTTCCTGGGAACGACCCTATGCTGTGAAAAAGACATTTTGGATCA
>JBGTLT010000139.1:0-1957 GCA_041743975.1 Zeaxanthinibacter sp. | reverse complement strand
GGTCCATAATGAAAGTACCAAAAGGGAAATAAACAGTCCAAAATCAGTTCCGAAGAATTGTTTGAACAGGGCTCCGGTATATCCTAAAAGGGCGGAGATGTCCAATTTGAGCAAGATCAGTGTCCGCGACAGGTCAATCGGATTGAACATGCTGGCTATAAGGGTGGCGGTATCCAATGGATATTCTTCAAAAATAACCAGCGACAGCAAAAACAGCCCATCATATACCACTGCAAGGAACAACCAAAGCAACACCGCATAGCCAAACCCTTTTATTTTGTTTTCGTTGGATAAGGCAATGTTGAAGGCCAGGGCTGTAAAAATAAGTGTCAAAAACACACCGGTTACCAGCAGGAGCGAGAAATCCCAGATTGCATCGCTCCTGAACAGCCCGTAAAGTGCAAAAGGGATACCCAGCCCCAGGGCCAGGCTTAGGGTCAGGGAACCCGCTACCCCGAAATATTGTCCCAAAAATATAGCAGACCGCTTCAGGGGTTGTGCCAGGAGCAATTCGGTAAATTCCTTCGAATTATAAAAATACATGACCCCAAAAATGGTACCGATCAGCGGCACCAAAACAATAATTACGTTCATAAGGGTAATAACTGCTTTGGATAGGTCATTATTCAGGAACAGCAATACAAACCCAAGGGCCAGGTAAAACAGGAAATAGATATAGCTCCATCGGCTGCGTATTAAATCGTAAAAGCTATATTTTAATATTTTAAGCATATAAGGGGATTGCCAGGGCCGCAATGGCATGTTCAAAATCGGACTGACCTGTTTTCTTCTTTAATTGCTCAATGCTGCCCTTGAAATATATTTTTCCTTCAAGCAGATAGATGATCTCATCCGCGACTTCCTCTACAAATTGCATGATATGGGAAGTGATCACAAAGGTTTTTCCTTTTTGTTTTTCCTCCTGTATCAAACGCCTTAACTGGATCATTGCTGCAGGATCCAGGCCGTTGGTTGGTTCGTCCAGGATGATCAGGGGGCTGTCGAACATAAACGTTAGCACAATGTTTACTTTTTGTTTGGTTCCTCCCGAGAGGGTGCTCAATTTTTTATCGAGAAAAGGTTCCAGGCCAAAGAGGCTGATAAGCCTGGCATCCGCTCCGGGTTTTTGTCGAAGGTCCTTTATCATTCGTACCAATTCCCGAACCATCAGATTGCCTGGAAAATTGGCGATCTGGGGCAGGTAATCTATCTCCTTGCGGTATTTCCATCTGTTTTTAATGTCTTCCCCAAATACGGATACCCTTCCTTTGGAGGGGACCACCATCCCCAGGATATTTTTGATCAGCGTGGTCTTGCCTGAACTATTGGGACCCAGGATTGCAAAAATACCACCTGTATCGATGCGGAGGTCTACACCGGAAAGTACCTGGTTTTTCCCAAACCGTTTATGGAGATTTTCTATTTCAATCATTGTACTTTTTTCATAAGGGGTTCGGCATCCAAAAGGTTGTCCGGTGTAAATATGGGAGAAACCCTTTCTGAAAAATCTATGAGGTCCATAAACAGGCTTCGCAACAGAACAATTGTCTCCGGTGTACGGTTTACTATATAGGAAAATAATTTTACAGGGCGATAGGGTACGTCACCGATTCCGTTTTTGTCCAGGTCATAGCCGGTATAACTGCTCCAGTAGTTTTTCTCAAAGCTATTGTCATTCAGTTTGCTGTTATAGGAGATATCAAATGAATTGTACAGGAAATTATTGTTGACAAAGCTATTGGCATAGCATGCCCCCCTGACTTTGATGGCCCATCCGTTATTGATAAAATCATTGTTTTTATAGGCAATTCGATTGGAGCCTTCTATGTTGATGCCTATCGTATTGTCTTCAAATGTATTCCCGCTTATCTCGGCATCGTTAATTTCTTTCAGCAGCAACCCGAAGGAAGCGGTTCCCCAATTCTTCCTGAAGGTGTTTTGTACCATCTTAATATTT
>JBGTLT010000138.1:0-4229 GCA_041743975.1 Zeaxanthinibacter sp. | reverse complement strand
GTAGAAGTGGCCTTATTTCAAAATGGGACTTTTAAAATTCTGTATTCCTTTAGGGGTGCTGGAAGATCACTGATCTAAGGGTCCTGTGACATCCGTATTTTCGGCCAGACGGTATGTACCTTCGGAAATGCATTCCGTGGCGGTCCGGGTCGGACTATAGCCTTTGTGCTATTGGGGATGGAGTTAGTAAGGAAGAGCGTACCCTGGGGAAGGCCGCCCTTCCAAACCGTTCAAACTAACTAACAAACTAACTCATATGCATAAACTCCAAACTAAATTATTTCTGACAAAAGTATTCATACGGTCTTCCGGTTACCCTTAAATTGATTTGTATAGCCTTCATTATTTAATACGATCCATTCATCGCCACTCCCAATCTTTTTGGCTCTGAGGCGGGGATCTTCTGGAATTTTGGGGTGCCCTTCCTGAAAACCCTTCCCCTCCCATTCCGAGGTCAGAAAGATCCGCTCTGAAGGAAAACCGATCGGTCCCTTCAATATTATTCGTATTCGTGGTAAAACTCAACTCCATCGCGGTAAATCCTCTAACATTGATGGGCTGGGTACGCCAATAGCCGTTTGAATTGGCATTCCCTGTCTCAATTCGAGAGGAATTGATCCTTACGTTGTTTCCTGAATTCCAGTTGGCCGATGCAATCCCCGTACCGGTGCCGGTTACCACATTATTGGCATAAGTGTTAAAACCATCCGCCCATATGGTCGTCTGGGCAAAGGAAGGGGAAAAGAAGAGCGTACAGAACATTGTTATTACAGCAATACAATTCCGGTGGAGATACATACTCATAACTATTACTTCTTCACAAATCAAGATTGATCAAGAGGGGCTTAATGCCAACCAAGGTATAATACTACCCGTCCTCCCCGAAATAATTGTTGTCAACTCGCCTTTGGGATGGGGTAACGCCCTTATGGGAGGGGTCAACGCTGTTAAAGGAGCCGGCAGTTCTTGTTTTCCGCAGAAGCAAAATAGGTGCTAATCCTCTTTCCCAGTGCAATTTGATGGTGATTTCCTTTTACTTCCGGGATGTAAAATTCTGGTAGATTGCTTATTCGGGATATTCCACTGTAACAATACAATCATACTTTTTTACAATCGGGTATTGTTATCAGAAACATAAGACCTCCTATTGAGTGGATTGCAATTACAAGCTGCAATTGATCTTATAAGCTTGCCCATTGCGGCCGGGAATGAAAAAAATGCGCTCGTCTTTCAGGGGGATCTTAGGGTACAATTTGATCACCGAATTCAGCGTAACATCTATGATAACATTTGGGGGAGTCCTATAATCCAATTTGAAAAAGATATACTATAGTCCTGCCTGAATTAATATTCAAAGGTATAGCTGTATCGGTTTCCCTTTTCGTTGTTAAAATATCCAGGTCTAAAAACCAGGTTTACGAATTCTACAGGCTTTTCGTACCTGTTTAATTGACAAGACAGATAGGATTCTTCATCGTCCCCGCCCGGGAATGAAAATAGGGATTCCGAATTGTTCATCAGGTTCAGAACTTCCATCGGGTGTTCAAAACTTTTAAATGGCATGTTTATCGTTGTTTTATAGGGTTGATAAACTTTCCAGTCAAAATCAGAGAAATCACCATTATCCTTCTCAGTATGCGTCCCAAATATCAGCGTGGAATAATTGTATTGCATATCGCCTTGAAGGCGCACGGTGCTTTCTTCAAAAACAACATCCCCCATCGGAATTTCAATGCCACCGTCAGAGATCCGTTGATAAACTTCCAAATGTTTCCCTGAATCGTAAGTACCTCCGTACTTAATCTGATATTCTGAGAAATCTTCGAGTAGGGGAACCACTGCCTTGCCATCTTCATGGTATCCCAAAGAGGTGGAAAAGACCCTGTGGAACCTGTTATTTTCATAGGCTTCGTAATCCGCATAAGCTTCTATTTCATAGTAATACCCAATTCCCTGAGGAATAGGAATTTCTCCGAATTCGATTACAGGAACAAAATCCTCCTGGTTAAATAGGAATTCTTCCTGCAGACCCGTTTTTAAGTATTGATAGGAAGCCAATGATCCCGAATTTGGTAATGAAAAGAGGTAAAATGAAACAGGCTCGTCTGTGGATAAATTGAAGGTATACTCGCCCTGGACCCCTGTATTGAGAATCCAGCCGGTATGCCCAAGTAACAGATGATTCTCGCCATTTGTAACATATAGTTGATCAGCTTTTGAATTCATCCAGGAGACACCACGAAATTCCGCCTCCTGCTCTCGCAGGGTTAATAATGCACTTCCGATGGCAATATCGGAATACGAAATAATGTAAGTGCGATTATCAAACTTATTTAGAAAGTATTCAGTTACGATCAAGTCTTGTCTGTCAAATCCATCTGGTGCGTAAAAATAGATACCATCCCAGCTTTGAACCTTTTTGTAATCCACCAGCTTGCCGTCAAGAGTATTGATTGCTATAAAACTATCATTAGCAAAATCTTTATACCCCAATGGGTTCGGTATGAATAATAGAAATTTTTTAATTTCTATATCGAAAGTTACCTCAGATTTTCGGGATACCTCAGTTTGGGAGGATATTCTGATTTCCAACGTACCTGCTGTATAATCAAATGGATCAATACGAATTGTAAATTGCTTCTTATCTGAGGTTACTATTATTTCGCCGTCTAGAAAAACTGTGGAGATAACCCCGGAATCTACAGATGTAATCTCAACTTCCAGATCCGTTAGAACTTCTATGGAATCTACAATCCCTTTTACCTGAATCTCAGGGGCATCAATGCTGTTTCCGTTCTTAGCTGTTGAGGTTACAGGGGTATCCTTTGAGCAGGACACTATTACAATAAGATATGAAAGAAAAGGGAGATATTTTTACAGATGTACTCCAGGAAAAATATGTATCATAAGGTTGTATTACAAATTTGGGGCACCTTGATTTTAAAGTGCCTAAAGTAGTGGAACCAAACAACGTATAATTAAGAAAGGGGGCAAAATGTAAGATTTTTCGATAAAAGGGGATAACGGTAGTCCCCGATACCGATTGCGGAGCCTGACATTAAGCCGAATAACTCACAAACGGCTTATAACTACAAAGAGTACAAAGAGATTACAGTAATAAACCACTTAAAAGCTAAGGATTCGCCGGAGATGCACAGAGAGGTGGGGAGAGGAGAGGCCTGCCCGGAAGGCACAGGACTTCATGGGGCCTCCCTGCCCGCTCTTAAACCAAAGATTTATCTTCGGTTATTTTGATTCTTAAAATGAGGTTGGAAATAGTCGGGGCAAGGCCCATATCAGTAAAACATGGCTTCAAATAATTCGGCAACCTAAGAATGATTCTTCTTTAAACATTCCTGCAGACAATGCTAAAATTAACAAAGAAGATCCTTATCCCCGGAAGTTGCTTAATCTAAGTTTATGAACAGCCAATCTGTGGTCGATCATTTTATGATGTATCGACGAAATGCATGTTTTTAAGTTGTTAAGAATCAGGAGTACTTTATACCTAAGTTTTTTAGTCATATATCGGGTTGGCTTGCGGAAACACCATACTTATCTAATATTTGCTTCATTAATAAATAAAAACATTCCCCTGATGAATTCAATACTACTTATTAAAGAAATCTATTTAGAAGGATTCCGCAACCTGGGAGCCTTTCTTGTACGGAACATTTTTAAAGGCTATGCCTGGTTTTGTTTCGCATTAATGGTTGTCGCATTATACGCATTAGTTTTCAGGATGTCTACCGGCTATGCCTTTGATTAGTTGAATAGAAATGAGAAAAAGGAGTCTATATCTCAGATATAAACCGGAATTTTATTCTGAGAAATCGGTACTACTTTCTACAGTATGCTATCTATTGGCATTAGTGATTTTACTATTGTCGATACAATAATGTACTATAAATGATTCTTAATTGTAAACTCTTAAGTGAGTTTAGGGTGTGCTAACACTAATTGCATCGAAAATCAATGCAATGTAGATGAACGCGGTGAACATCACGTCAAGTTTGTCGAACCTTGAAAAGATCCGCCTGAATCCTTTGAGCCTTCTGAAAAGCCTTTCCACCTCGTTTCGGTTTTTTTACATTTCCTTGTTGTATTCCCAAGGTTCAAGCCTGTTCCCCTTGGGCGGTACCACTGGCTCAAAGCCCAGATCGAGCGCCAGTTGCCGGGTCTCGTCGCCCTCATAGGCCCTGTCCATTATAAGGTACGCCCCTTTGCAC
>JBGTLT010000137.1:0-2678 GCA_041743975.1 Zeaxanthinibacter sp. | reverse complement strand
TGCTTCCTGCTTCGCTATGGTCATGCTCAGCCTGAAAAGCGGCTGTCACATTGAGTAGTCGAAATGTGACAAACTGTTTCGATTGCATACCCTATAAATATTAACAGCTAGCAATTATTAGGCGGGTCCAACTGACCGAATCATGAAAAATAATGCATAGTGATTGTCGCGCTCCGCTACGGAACTCGTTAGGTTTATCATTTGAACAGGAAGAAAATAAAGCGCGGGTCAAATACTATCCATCATTCCAAAAAAGTGTAAATTTATTTAAATGTGTTCGCATGAAAACACGCTGTTTTTACATAATGCTGAAGATTTTAGTAATGCAGCTTGCATATTTTGATGGCTTTTCGCAATCTGGCTTTACTGCAGTACCACCACCACCAGGATCATCGGGTTCGTATATTTTTGGAACACAGGACTCCAATGGCTATATGTGGTTCGCATCCAATGGCGTACACCGCTTTGACGGCTATACCTACACTTCCTATTACAACGACCCCCAGGATAGCACCAGCCTGGCCTATAACCGGATCCAGGCCATTTATGCGGACCGTAAAGGGATTATTTGGGTGGGGACCAATGGCAGCGGCCTAGACCGTTTGGATCCTCAAGCCGGGGTTTTTACACATTACCGGCACAATCCTGAAAATCCACAAAGTCTCAGCAACGATCTGGTTTCCATCATCCTGGAAGATCGCGTGGGAAAGATCTGGGTGGGCACAGAGGGCGGAGGCCTGAACTGTCTGAATCCGGAAACCGGCATTTTTACCCATTTCCGGCATGACCCAAACGACCCTGCCAGTTTAAGCATGGATGAAGTCAGGGCCTTGTATGAAGACCGTGAAGGGACACTTTGGATAGGTACCGGATTTCCTTATACTTTTATATTAGGTCCTTCTGAGAAATATAAAGAAGGCGGCTTGAATCGTTTTAACCCCTCCCAAAACAATTTCACCCGGTATGTGCATGACCCAAATGATCTGACCAGTTTATCGGATAACCGGATCGGGACCATATTTGAGGACAGCAAAGGCCAATTTTGGATAGGTACCGCCGGTGATGGCCTGCATAGCATGAACCGGGAAAAAGGAACTTTTAAAAGGCACCTGTATAATGCAAGAGACCCGAATGCTTTGAGCCGGCCCCCAGTAAGAAATATATTATCATGGCTAGAAGATTTTATAATTTTTATCAATGAAGATACCAATGGGAACTTTTGGATAGGAACACTAACGGGCGGCATAAACCGCTATGATCCTGAATCCGGGAAAATGACACACTATACAACCCTCAAAGAATACCCCATTAATAAAAACCAGATTACAGGTTTAACCTGGGGCGCTGCATCAAAAGACGGGGTGCTTTGGGTGGGTGGTGCTGAAGGTCTTTTCCGGATAGACCCGGAGCACCAATTAATACCACATTATGACATTGGCGCTCCAGTCACCAGCATATTCCAGGAAGGTAACGGGAAACTATGGTTGGGGACTGAAGATGGGCTTGTGGTTGTAGATTCCTCCGGGAATACTAAAAAATGGTACAGCCGGGACCTGTCGGACTCGACAAGCTTAAGTAATAATAAAATATCTTCAATAACCCAAGATAGTGATAATAACCTATGGATTGGAACATTTATTGGCCTGAACCGGTTCAACCGGGACTCCCAAAAATTCAGACGCTATTTTCCAGGTTCAGGAAATAACATCACAATTATAGAAATGCGTAATTTGGTATTCTCTATTTGTGAAAATAAGGACGGATCATTCTGGCTGGGTACAGGTACTACCTTTTGCTTAATGAACAGGAAGAAGGGGACTTACATCCATTACGGTCTAAACCAAATAGAACCGGATTCAAGTGAATCTTATACATTTTTATTCGAAGATAGAGATCGTTATTTATGGATTGGAAGTAGTGTAGGATTGAATCGATTTGAAAAAAATACACAGACCTATAAACCCTATCTTCCTGGACTGGATATATCAGGTATTATTGAAGATACGGATACGGTTTTGTGGGTTGGCACCAACAGGGGCCTGTATTATTTTGATCCCTCGAACGATGGCTTCGTGCCTTTTACTATCCAGGGGCCGGGGCAGACTAGCAACATTAACGTTTTCCAGATTCTGGAAGACGACCAGCAAAACTTATGGATCAATGCCAGTATAGGCCTTTTCAGGCTGGGTAAAAACCGAAAGGATGTTCGTTTTTATGGGAAGGAACATGGGTTGATCCCCTCGATTGGCAGTCAGAATGGATGTTTTAAAGGTCTTGGAGGCGATCTTTTTTTTGCGGATTATTTGGGCAATGGGTATTACAAGTTTTCTCCGGAAAAGATGAAAGGGAATTTGACACCCCCACAACTGCATATTACGAATTTTAAACTGGGAGATTCCACGGTAACCCCCGGCAAAAGGAGTCCGCTGAAACTTCCGCTTTCGGAAACAAATGAAATTCACCTTCCCTATGATCAGAATGTCTTTTCCTTCGATTTCGCGGGAATCCAATATAGCAATCCTGACCGTAACCAACATCTTTTTATGCTTGAAAACCTGGATTACGACTGGAGAAAAGCGGGAGAAGATAAAACCGCTGAATATTATAATGTACCTCCCGGCGATTATGTTTTTCGGGTAAAAGCGGCAAGCGCCAATGGGGTATGGTCAGAAAAATCC
>JBGTLT010000136.1:0-2926 GCA_041743975.1 Zeaxanthinibacter sp. | reverse complement strand
AGCGAAGGCAAAGACCGATGCGATGACCGAGGCACGAAAGGCTGCCAACGTAATAGATGATGTTACTAAAAAAGCATTTATGTACTGTGATACCATCCGGCCTTATTTCGATCAGATCCGGTACCACTGCGATAAACTCGAACAGCTCGTGGCAGACCAGACCTGGCCTTTAGCCAAATACAGGGAGCTGTTGTTTATCCGGTAAACCGGTGTTTCTACCCTTGGCAAGGATCCGCTACAGTCTGACTGTAAATCAGATTATTCAATTTAATACAGGACGAAATGCGAACCTTTTTATGGATTCCGTTATTTTTGCCCCAAACTTTTACAAATGGGTTCGTCAGCCAGTGACCGATATATCAAAAGAGGGGTTTCCGCTTCCAAGGAAGATGTACATGAAGCCATCAGGAATATAGATAAGGGGCTCTTTCCCAAGGCGTTTTGTAAAATTGTACCGGATTACCTCACCGGGGATGAAGCTTATTGCCTTATCATGCATGCAGACGGGGCGGGCACCAAATCTTCCCTGGCATACATGTACTGGCGGGAGACAGGGGACCTGTCCGTATGGAAAGGCATTGCACAGGATGCGCTGGTCATGAACCTGGATGACCTGCTATGTGTAGGCGCAACAGACCATATATTGCTTTCCTCTACCATTGGTCGCAACAAACAGCTTATTCCGGGGGAGGTTATTTCTGCGATCATACAGGGTACTGAGGAACTGATAGCCGACCTCGCCAGGTATGGGATCCATATTTTTTCCACCGGTGGCGAAACGGCAGACGTGGGTGACCTTGTGCGGACGCTCATTGTTGATTCAACCGTTACGGCCAGAATGGAACGGAGCCGGGTAATAGACAATGCCAATATAAAAGCCGGGGATGTGATCGTAGGAATGGAATCCTTCGGGCAGGCCACCTATGAAACCGAATATAACGGTGGTATGGGGAGCAACGGACTGACCTCTGCCCGACATGATGTTTTTTCGAAAAAATTAAAGGACAAATACCCTGAAAGTTTTGATCCTTCAATGCCGGAAGATTTGATATACTCCGGGGGGTTACACCTTACGGATCCTGTTCCCGGTACCCCTTTGGACGCAGGAAAGCTGGTGTTGTCACCCACTCGGACCTATGCCCCCATACTTAAAAAAATACTCGAAAAATATACGTCTGCCCACCTTCACGGGATAGTTCATTGCAGTGGGGGTGCTCAGACCAAGATTCTGCATTTTGTTGAGGATCTGCATATCATAAAGGATAACCTGTTCGAATTACCTCCCCTGTTCCGCCTCATTCAGGAACAATCTTCCACATCCTGGCACGAAATGTACGAGGTTTTTAATTGTGGCCACAGGATGGAATTGTACGTACCTGAAGAAATAGCCGGGAACCTCATTGAAATCTCCCTAAGTTTTGGGGTGGCGGCCCGTATAATTGGCCGGGTAGAGCCCTTTGCCGGTAAAAAACTCACCATTTCGGGCCCAAATGGTACGTTTACCTATTAAGGTATACGAATACCTTTTTTGACACGTTATTTCTATAAGCCTTAGGCGGTTACAGGAATGGTTATTCGGTATACTGTATATCCATTCCCTGGGATTAGGGCAGGAATGAAAAAGAAAATAGAATGGAAAGAAAGCATTTTTTAAGGAGTTTAGGGGCTGGCGCAGCATTCGCTATCACCTTTCCCTGTTTGCAGGGATGTTCGGGCGATGGGATGGATGCCAATATGAAACCAATCCCAACCAGGGTGGATTTCACTATCGATTTGGGATCGGCTGAAGGCACAAAACTCATGAATAATGGTGATTTTATCCTGAAGGATGAGGTTGTGGTTGCAAAGAACCTGGAAGGGAACTTCATTGCGGCCAGTCAGATCTGCAGTCACCAGCAGACAGACCAGGTTCGCTTTATTTCGGATGATGGCGGAATTTTCCATTGTTATACCCATGGTTCGGAATTTACCCAGAATGGCACTCCCATGAATACTATTACAAGTAACCCCCTTAAAATATTCAAAACGGAACTTTCGGGGGATATCCTAAGGGTTTTTGAATAACAATTGAATTATCCGGCTGCTGGTATGGAAGTCCCTGCTTATGGCATTTCAGCAGAAGATGACGGGTTCTGGACCAAGTGTACTTAGCTCATAGAACTAGCTTTAAACCTATAAAACTTTAAGGATACGTGAATAAAATGCTAACTATATTTCTGGTATGTGTGACCATGGCTCTGGGGTATGGTCAGGATATGAAATATATTACTGTGAAACGTTCCTTAAAGTTGATGGATAGTAACTTTGAGGTCACGGTAGTGGCCAGGAGCGAGGAAATAGGGTATATCAATATTGAGGAAGCAGTGGCAGAGGTCAGCCGGCTCGAAAAGATTATCTCATCCCGCGACCCGCAATCCGAAACCTCCCAGATCAACCTCCATGCCGGGATCAAACCTGTAAAAGTCAGTATTGAACTGTTTAAACTGATTGAAAGGTCCCTCCAGATTTCAGAGCTCACCGAGGGGGCATTTGATATCACCGTTGCTGCCATGGATGAGATATGGAAATTTGATGAATCCATGCAGTTTCCCCCTACACCGGAGGAAATCCACCAGGTTGCTTCCAAAACCGGCTATCGGAAGATCGTGCTCGATGCTGAACAAAGTACGGTGTTTCTGAAAGAAAAGGGCATGAAAATAGGCTTTGGGGAGATCGGAAAGGGATTTGCAGCCGATCAAGCAAAGGAATTACTGGTGTCCAAGCAGGTTCCTGCCGGCATGATCAATGCCGGGGGTGAAATCACCACCTGGGGAACCAAAGCCACCGGGGAGAAGTGGTTGATCGGGATTGATAACCCGCAAGGCAAGGGGAATTTTTTTTCATGGATCCCGCTGGTGGATTCATCGGTTTCCATTACCGCCATCCA
>JBGTLT010000135.1:0-36173 GCA_041743975.1 Zeaxanthinibacter sp. | reverse complement strand
TGTTGTCTACAGTTGTTCCTGTTCCAACACCACCCATGGTTAAGCCATTGATTTCGTTTCCTTCACCAATGATGGCGCCACCATGCCGGATGGAGATATAGGCCAGATCCCCGGAATCATCGGCAGGATCGTTTCCGCCATAAAGACCGAACGCATCACTGGCGGGGATACCCTCAATCTGCTCTTCGATAACATCACCGGATAGGGAGGCAGGGGCGTTCCCCAGGACCAGGAGACCACCCCAAAGGCCGTTATCCATTTCGTCAAGGTTGGTGCCAGCGGTCTGGCCTACCTGGATGTTATCCTGTTCCGAGGTAAAAATAATGGGGCGTTCTGCCGTACCAACCGCATTGATGGAAGATCCCCTTTGGACGATCAGTGCGGAAGCCAGGGAACCAATCCCTGCTTTTCCTTTAATAATGGTACCTGCTTCGATGGTAAGTGTAACACCTACGTCAACAACCACTTTTCCCCCTAACAGGTAAATATTGTTTCGTGTCCATGTGGTATCTTCAGTAATCAGGCCGGTTACCGTAACCTCTCCGGCACAGGCACCGCCAAAGTCAATTTCTATTTCATCCCCGTTCAGGACGCCATCACTGCATGAGGCGATTGGCTCAGGGCAGGCGCTGCAATTAGGACCGCCACAGTCAACCGCTGTTTCACCATTGTTCAGGATGTTATCATTGCAGGTAGCAACAGTCTCAACAATAGTTGGGTCATCGTCGCTGCTGCACGAATAAAAAGTAAATGCTCCAAGAGCCATAAGAGATAAAAGCAATTTTTTCATTTTCGTCATTTTAAAAGGGTTCTTCAAGATTCGTTAGTTGGCCTTCCGGCCATTTATAAATTCGTTGCAAAGTAATGGGGATAAGGTGAAAGTCATGTTAGCTGTATATTAAATCGGTATTGCGTTAGGGTTAGCTTAATGTTAGAAGGTTAACCCTGGGTTAAGGAAAAAATCGGGTCCTGCTTCCCGGCTTCAAAAAAAGGCGTGTAACTTGCACCTTAAATTGAAAGAGCATGCAATGGGAACAACTTTTATCGCTCCGGAGGCAGGGCGATACCCGGAAACGAATGAGAAACCAACAGGACGAATCCCGACTGGGGTTTGAAGTGGACTATGACCGGGTTATTTTTTCTGCCGCATTCCGGAGTTTGCAGGACAAAACACAGGTAATTCCATTGTCTGAAACAGATTTTGTACACACCCGGCTCACGCACAGCCTGGAAGTATCGGTCGTTGGCCGGAGCCTGGGAAGGTTGGTAGGGCAGCAGGTATTGGAAAAACATCTGTACCTGAAGGAGCAGCATGGTCACAGGTTCAATGATTTTGGGGCCATTGTGGCGGCTGCCTCCCTTGCCCATGACATTGGGAACCCCCCTTTTGGCCACAGTGGTGAAAAGGCCATCGGGGAGTTCTTTGGTACCGGTCCGGGATCAAATTACCGGGATTTGCTTACTCAAAAGGAATATCAGGATCTGGTGGATTTTGAAGGCAATGCCAATGGGTTTAAATTATTGACCGAATCCCGGGAAGGTGTATCCGGGGGTCTTCGGATCAGTTATGCCACCCTGGGTGCATTTATGAAGTATCCGAAGGAGTCACTCCCCAAAAAACCAACCCCGCATATAGCCGATAAAAAATACGGGGTATTCCAGACGGAAAAATCCTTTTTCCGGGAAGTCGCGGAAGAGCTGGGAATGCTCCGAACCCGGGAAGAACCGGATATGGCCTATGCCCGTCACCCCCTGGCATATTTGGTGGAGGCTGCTGATGACATCTGTTACACCATCATCGATTTTGAAGATGGGATCAATATGGGGCTTATCCCCGAGGATTTTGCGCTGGAATACCTTATCAATCTGGTCAGGGATACCATTAATACCAAAAAATACAATGCCATCTCCCTGCGGGAAGACAGGTTGGGATACCTGAGGGCCCTGGCGATCAACACCTTGCTTTCTGATGTAGTGGGGATATTCATACATAATGAAGAAGCTATCCTCCGGGGCACTTTAAACGTACCGTTGCTTTCCAAAAGCAAGTATAAAGCGCAGATTGAGGATATCATCAGGCTAAGTGTTCAAAAGATTTACCAATCACAGGAAGTAGTTGAAAAGGAGATTGCCGGTTTCCGGATATTAACCGATATACTGGAGGTATATACCACTGCCCTGGTTCGTAAAAAGAAGGGACATCCCACCAGTTATGACCAGTTGATAACAGAAATCCTGCCCTGGAATTATCGAAATACAGACCTGCCGTTTTATGAAGTGCTTCTGAATGTATGCTGTTATGTCGCCAGCTTATCCGATAGTGCTGCGGTCCACATCCATACTAAAATCACCGGAAAAAGCCTTTAAAAACTATAGGCAATACCAATACCGAGAACTTGCCTGAATTGTATCCGGGTCCGTCCAGGGATAATGACCGTCCCATCCTGTGCAAGTACTTCATCAAATTTTATATCGTCATCGTAGAGCATATGTGCCTCTATGCTGGCGTTTATATATTCGTTAACAACAAGATTGAAGTTGAGTTCCCAGTCCACATCCACGTTGCCGAATACCCTGAGGTAATCCGTATACAGGCTTATTTTATGATTCATGGAAACATTTTTGCCCAATGCTGTCTCCCAGCTGTTGGATAGTAAAAACCCCAGTTCCACAAAAACATTTTCACCCTCACTGAGTATATTGCCTTCTTCGTCCAGCGTCGCCATCTCTACCCCAAAGGCCCCTTTGTTTGCCAATTGCTGGTCTAATACATACGTCGATTTATGTGTAAGGGGCGAAAAGTAGATATTGAATCTACCTCCTTCCGAGATATAGGAGGTGCCTGCCCCGAGGAACAGGTAACCGGGTGCCATGAACCCGGAAATGGGCGAGGTCCTGTCCGGGTATTTATAACCATCGGCAAATTGGGTGTTAAAATTGCCTTTTACGGAGTAGTACCAATTGCTGAGCGTATCCCGGCGGTATCCGTACGTGGAACTCAGACGGATAGCATCGTCTGTTTTGCGCCATTTCCTGCCTTCCTGAGCGTTCCATCCGAAATTAAGACCCATTTCATTCATCCATTGAATGTATCGGAATTTGTAATTGCGGACTATCCTGACTTTCCCCAGTGCAGTGATAGAATTATCCCCTCCGGCATTCCAATTTACAAAGGCCACCTCACTGAGGCTAAGGCCAATGAGGTTTTCACGCTCCCAGAAAGAGGGCACCTTAAACCGATTGAAAGGCTTATTCAGGGGCTTCGTTTTATGAAATGAAATAACAGGGTTGGTGAGGTTGGCCGATCTGGGGATCGTTTTTATCTTGTAATGGGTGGCCCTTATGACAATAGTGTCTATTTTGGTTGAATCAGCACCGACGGTGGCTATACTATCCTGGGCTTTTAAAAAGCCACATAGAAGGAAGAGGATGCCAAACGCGGTTTGTTTTATTAAATCACTGATTCTCATAAGTTAACTGGTTGATATACGCTGCTATGGTATTCCTGTCAATTCCGGCCAGGACCTGAAGTTCGGCTACAGTTCCATGGGCTATAAACTGATCTTTCACTCCAAACACCTTGACAGTTTTCTTCCATCCCTGAGCATTGGCGTATTCCAGTATGGCGCTCCCAAATCCCCCTTTTTCACAGCCATCTTCTACCGTAACAATATGTTCGTATGTTCTGAATACCTTCCGCAGCATGTTTGTATCAAGGGGTTTCACAAAGCGCATATTGTAATGGCCTAAGGTGGAGGGCCGGGCTGTTGCCGCAATGATTTCCACGATTTCATTGCCGATATCGCCAATGCTGAGAATGGCTATTTTTGTCCCTTCCTTTAGGGTTTCTGCTTTGCCAATTGCAATTTTTTGAAAAGGCAATTTCCATTCTTTTGTGACCCCGTTTCCTCTGGGATATCGTATGGCGATAGGACCCGTGAGTCCCAATTGTGCGGTATACATGATATTCCGGAGTTCTATTTCATTCATGGGGGCAAAAACGATGAGATTAGGGATGCAGCGTAAATAGGCCAGGTCAAAGACGCCATGGTGGGTAGCCCCATCCTGCCCCACCAGTCCGGCCCTGTCCAGACAAAAAATCACAGGGAGGTTTTGCAGTGCCACATCATGTATCACCTGATCATATGCCCGCTGCAGGAAGGTGGAATATATGTTGCAAAAGGGGATAAAACCGTCCGCTGCCATTCCTGCAGCAAGTGTTACAGCATGTTGTTCGGCAATACCCACGTCAAAAGCCCGCTCCGGGATTTCCTCCATCATATATTTAAGGGAACTCCCGGTGGGCATGGCCGGGGTAATGCCTATAATCCCCGGATTCGCTTTGGCAAGTTCTACAAGTGAATACCCAAAAACATCCTGGTATTTAGGGAATTCACTTATGCCGGGTCGCGGGATAAGGTCTCCTGTTTCCTTGACAAATTTACCCGGCGCATGGTAAAGAACCTGGTCTTCTTCGGCCTTTTTCAGGCCTTTTCCCTTGGTGGTGATAATATGTAAAAGCTTAGGGCCGGCTACCGATTTCAACCGCTGCAATTCGGCGATCAATCCCGGGATATCATGCCCGTCAACCGGGCCTGTATAATTGAAATTGAGGCATTCAAAGATATTTTCATCTTTGGCATCCCCCTTTTTAACATTCGTCAGGTATTTTTTCAGGGCCCCTACGCTGCGGTCTATCCCGATGGCATTATCATTGAGGATGATCAGCACATTGGTGTCAGTGACCCCGGCATGGTTAAGCCCCTCAAATGCCATCCCGCTGGCAATCGACGCATCGCCTATGACGGCTATGTGTTGCCTCACGGTATCACCACGGAGCCTGGCGACAAGTGCCATCCCCAAAATGGCGGAAATAGAGGTGGAACTATGGCCCGTTCCGAAATCGTCATATTCACTTTCACTTCTTTTGGGAAATCCGCTAAGGCCTCCCAGTTGCCGGTTGGTATGGAACAATTCCCGTCTCCCGGTTAGTATTTTGTGGCCATAGGCCTGATGGCCAACATCCCATATCAATTTGTCCGTTGGTGTATTGAACACATAATGAATGGCAATGGTAAGTTCAACAACCCCGAGGCTTGCGCCGAGATGCCCTTCTTTTGTGGCTACAATATCGATGATAAATTCCCGTAGTTCCCGGGCAAGGGCTGGCAAGTCGCTTGGTTTGAATAAGCGAAGGTCCATGGGGGAATGAATACTTGCCAGGTTTTGCATAATAGGGCACAAAGGTACATTAATTCAGTTGCTGTACTTCCCCATTTTTAATTGAAAATTGTATTTTTGAGGGAATGGACCTCAATCTCAACGACGCATACTTTATGAAAAAGGCTTTACAGGAAGCCGAAGCAGCATTTGAAATAGGGGAGATACCTGTTGGTGCAGTTGTCGTAGTACAGGACCGGATCATTGCCAAAGCACATAACCTTACCGAACGCCTCAACGATGTAACGGCTCATGCGGAAATGCAGGCCATAACCGCCGCTTCCAATTTCCTGGGAGGCAAATACCTGCTTGATTGTACGCTCTATGTTACCCTCGAACCCTGCCAGATGTGTGCCGGTGCCCTCTACTGGAGCCAGATACCTAAAATAGTGTTCGGGGCCCATGATGCCCAGAGGGGTTTCTCCGTAATGGGGACCAAAATCCATCCCAAAACAATAGTAATAGGTGGTATCATGGAAAACGAGGCCTCTGAACTGCTCAAAAAGTTCTTTATTGAAAAGCGGAATTTAAACTGATCCCGATAACCCCGGCCGTTGCCATCGATGGCCTTCCGGATGATCTGGCAGGCAATTTTATATGGTGGTGCCCGGAACCTGGTGCTTGCCTTAACGTCATAAAAAATCCCGCCGGTGGCGGGATCCATTCGAAATCAAGAATACAATATTGTTATCCGATTACCTGCACTTGCGCAGCAACCAGTCCTTTTCTACCTTCTTCTTCCTGGTATTCTACTTTGTCGCCTTCGTTCAATTCAACGCCGTTCAGCGCAGTTGCATGAACAAAAATGTCCTTTCCGGTGGTGTCGTTTGTAATGAAGCCGTATCCTTTGGATTCATTGAAAAATTTTACAGTTCCAGTCATTAAATGAAAATTAAAATAATAAAGATTTCTATACTAAAATAGAATTTTTTGGCCAGAACCCTATAAAAGTGCGCTGTAAAAATATTTAGAATTATTGATTTTCAGTATTTTCCGTATTTTTCCCTTGCATTTTTCTAATATTTTCATCCGATAACATATAATCTTTGACTTTTTTACCCTTGCTTTCTTTGAAAAGGAATAAAGGCATGGCGACCAGGAAAAGGCCGACAGTTCCGAAACCGATACATTTATCAGCCAGTTCCGGCTCGTTTGCCTGTATCTGGAACCCATAGATTATGGCACCGGCGGAAGCCAGTACGACGATCAAAATAAAATATTTCATCCTGAACTGCATTATCTTGTAAAGTTAATCAACTTTCTCCTGTATGCCGTAAGGAGTTTGGATTTGGAAACGAAACCATAGTATTTGCCGCCTTTGATCACAGGCAGGTTCCAGGCGCCGCTGTCCTGGAACTTTTGCATAACCCTTTCCATCCTGTCCGTTTCATGGAATATATGTTCCGGTGCACTGTGCATTATTGCTTCCACCTTCAACGTCTCGTATTTTTCCCTGTCAAACATAAACTCCCTGATGTCATCCAGTAATACAATGCCCATTAAAACACCATCTTCATCAACCACAGGGAAAATATTGCGGGTAGATTTCGCGACCGAGTTAAACAACATATCCCCCAGTGTCATGGACTGACTGACCACTTTGAAATCCTTCTCCACCACATCGTCAAGGTGCATAAGTGTCAATACGGTCCTGTCCTTATTATGGGTGATAAGCGCTCCGATTTCTGCAAGTTCCCTGGTATATATGGTATGCTCCATCGAATTTTTTGTAATCAGGTAGGAAATAGCCGCTGTAATCATCAGGGGAACAAAAAGCTCATAGCCCCCGGTAATTTCCGCTATAAGGAAAATCGCTGTTAACGGGGCATGCAGTACCCCGGTTATAAGGCCGGCCATTCCGATAAGCGTAAAATTGCTTTCACTCACCAGAAATCCCAGTCCTGAATTATTGATGATCTTGGCCACAGCATTCCCAAAAGTGCTGCCCATCACCATAGTTGGGATAAAGATACCACCGGCGCCCCCGGCCGCAAAGGTAGTGGTCATCGCCACGGCTTTGAATATGCTTATCCCGAGAAGCAGCGCTATGACCACCCAAATATTTCCGATGAATCGGTCAAATGGGGTTTCCCCCAGCGCTTTGATATGGTCCCCCTGCAGTAAATCGTTGATAAAACCCAGGCCTTCCCCGTACAGTGGGGGAATAAAATAAAGCATGACCCCAATAGCCAGTCCTCCAACAAGCAATTTATATTTAGGACTTTTAAAGCGCTCAAAGAACTTTAAAATCAAAAAGTACATTTTAGTAAAGTATATGGAAGCAAAGGCAGTCCCTACCCCGAGGATGACGTAAAACAGGGTATCCTTAATTTCAAATTTGTCTGTCAGGATAAAATTGAACAGGTTTTCATCTCCGAGGAAAAAATAGGATGTCAGCACGCCCGCTATGGATGCCAAAAGCAACGGCAGCAGGGAAAGCATTGTGAGGTCCAGGCTGAAAATCTCCACAGCAAAAATAATAGCTGCGATAGGTGCCTGGAAAATGGAGGCTATTGCACCGGCAGAAGCACATGCGATCAACAGGGTGCGGATTTTCGGATTCACATGCAGCAGCCTTCCGAAATTGGAACTTACGGCAGCCGCTGACGCAACCGCCGGCCCCAACAGCCCAACCGAGCCTCCGAAACCGACGGTCAAAGGTGCTGTTATCAATGGGGTATATATTTTTTTAAGGCTTATAACCCCTTTCTTTCGGGAAAGCGCAAAAAGTATAGAAGAAATGGCATGTTCGAGTGCTTCCCTGTGGATGAATTTAACATAAAGGTATACCAGTGCCAGGCCAATTACGGGCAGTATAAAATACAACTGGTTACTGGAAATCACAATTCCCTGCTCCAATAGCGATTCAATGAAATAGGTGCTGTTTTTTATGGTAACGGCAGCCAACCCGGCAAGGAAGCCGAAGATGATACTTAAAACATGGGTAAAGGTCTTTTCTGATATATGTTTATACCTCCACTTCAGGAAACGTGTAAATATAGTACCGGGGTTGGGCATTTTAAAGGCCGTGTTTCTGAATTAAAGGTATCCAATTCCACCGGAGGATACCATTTATTCTAATGCACATTCGGTTACATGAAATGGAAAGATCCCCTGTCCGGCACATATCAAAGGTCCAGTTTCAAATGAAGTTCCTTCAGTTGTGCCGGGTCTATGGGCGCCGGGGCATCAATCATCATATCCCGGCCACTGTTATTTTTGGGAAATGCAATAAAGTCGCGTATGGTTTCCTGCCCTCCGAGGATGGCAACCAGCCTGTCCAGGCCAAATGCAATCCCACCATGTGGCGGGGCACCATATTGAAATGCATCCATCAAAAAGCCAAACTGAGCCTTTGCCTGCTCCGGTGTAAAACCCAACTGCCTGAACATAATGGCCTGTGTTTCCGAATCGTGTATACGGATAGACCCCCCCCCTATCTCGTTCCCATTGAGGACGAGGTCGTAGGCATTGGCCATGACAGCTCCCGGGTTGGATTCCAAAAGATCGAGTTGCCCGGGTTTGGGGGCGGTAAACGGATGGTGCATGGCATGGTAATTTCCACTGTCCTCATCCCATTCCAACAAAGGGAAATCAACTACCCAAAGGGGTGCAAATTCAGTGGCCTTCCGCAGCCCCAACCTCCTGGCCATTTCCATCCGCAGGGCGCTCAATTGTGTCCTGGTAGAATGGGTTTCCCCTGAAAGGATGCAGATAAGGTCACCGGGGGCGGCACGGGTTAAAGCAGCCCATTGAGCCAGGTCTTTTTCATTATAGAATTTATCTACGGAAGATTTGTAGGATCCATCTTCATTACATTTCACATAAACCATCCCTTTCGCACCAATCTGGGGCCTCCGAACCCAGTCGATCAACTGGTCAATCTCCTTCCGGGTGTAGGATGCAGCGCCCGGAACAGCAATTCCCACTACTAATTCTGCCGAATTGAAGACTTCAAATTCCCTGTGCCCGGATACCTCATTCAGGTTACCGAATTCCATCCCAAAGCGGATATCCGGCTTGTCATTACCGTACCTGCTCATGGCCTCATCATAGGTAAGCCGCGGGAATTCACCCACCTCCTGGTTTACTATTTCCCGGAGTAAATGCCTGGTCAGCCCCTCAAATACCTCAAGGATATCATCCTGCTCCACAAAAGCCATCTCACAGTCGATCTGGGTAAATTCCGGTTGCCTGTCGGCCCTGAGGTCCTCATCACGGAAGCACTTTACAATCTGGAAATATTTATCAAGCCCCCCAATCATCAATAATTGTTTGAAAGTTTGCGGGGATTGTGGCAGTGCATAGAATTGGCCTTCATTCATCCGGCTGGGGACCACAAAATCGCGTGCCCCTTCGGGCGTGGATTTAATGAGGTAGGGGGTTTCAACCTCAATGAATCCCTTTGAAGATAAATATTTTCGTACCTCCATGGCAACGGTACTGCGGAAGATAAGGTTGTTCTTCACAGGTGTCCTCCGGATATCCAGGTAGCGGTATTTCATTCGGATATCTTCCCCCCCGTCTGTCTGGTCTTCAATGGTAAAGGGGGGTAGCAGAGAGCTGTTCAGGATCAGCAGCTCAGTGGGCAGGACCTCAATATTTCCAGTGTCCAAGTTGATGTTCTTGGAAGTCCTTTCAATCACCTTTCCGGTAACCTGGATTACATATTCCCGACCCAGCGACCGGGCTTTTTCAAGGAGTTCCAGGGGGCTGCGTTCCTGATCGAATACCAGTTGCGTAGTACCATACCGATCGCGCAGGTCAACCCATAGCACAAATCCCTTATCCCTTATTTTATGGACCCATCCGGCAAGTGTTACTTCCGAATCTATATGTGATGCATTCAACTCACCACAGGTGTGACTCCTGTACATATTAGTTCTTAATTTTTACAGCCGCAAATGTAAGAAGATTGCGGGTTAACTGTATGGCTAAAGTATTTTTTTGACGGTAATCAGGGGGGTCATGGGTTTAGAAAATAGCCGAAATCACAGTAATTTATTCATTTCTTTACTAACTTGGTATTCACAATTATTAACAAAAAACGAGTAAACATGAAAAAAATCAACTTGGGAAGAAACTTCCTGTGGTTGTGCCTTGCATTGCCTTTTCTGGCATTTTCGCAGGGTACAGTCAGTGGGACCGTTACAGATGCTGCAGCCAATACCCCCTTACCCGCTGTAAATGTTGTGGTAAAAGGAACCACTACCGGGACCACTACGGATTTTGACGGGAATTACGAATTGAACGTCGACAGCTTTCCGGCTGTCCTGGTTTTCTCCTCTTTGGGGTATCAGACCATTGAAGAACAGGTGAACTCCGCCACTACACTTGACATTTCGCTCCTGGAATCCGCAACGGGCCTGGATGAAGTGGTTGTAACTGGGCTTGCCTCCTCCATCAAGCGGAGCAATGCGGCCAATGCGGTTGCCTCTGTTTCGGCTGATGAACTGACAGGACGAACATCCCCGCAAACCTTAGACGGGGCCTTGGCCGGTAAGTTTGTAGGGGCACAGATAACAGCTGCATCCGGAGCGCCCGGGGGTGGTATTTCCGTCAAATTGCGGGGGGTCACCTCCATCAACAGCAACGGGCAGCCCTTGTATATCATTGATGGTGTCTATGTCAACAACAACAGCGTGTATGCCGGTGGTCTGAATGATGTGTCCAATGCTGCGGGCGGCGGGGCTTCCACAACGGACAACCAGGACAATGCCTCCAACAGGATCGCGGATATCAATCCGGCGGATATCGCCTCCGTTGAAATATTAAAAGGCGCCTCCGCAGCCGCCATATATGGCTCCCGTGCGGCGGCAGGGGTGGTGATCATTACCACCAGGAAAGGAAAACAAGGGAAAACGAAGGTGAACGTTTCCCAGGCCGTAGGATGGAATGAAGCGGTCAACCTGCTGGGCCAGCGTAACTGGACAGAAGCGCTTGCAGAAAGTGTATATGGGGAAGGAGCCCTGTTCACAGCAGCCCAAAATGCCGGGACGCTTATCGATTATGAAGAGGAGATTTATGGGGAAAAAGGGTTTATTTCCAACACCAGTGCCAGCGTTTCGGGAGGTAATGAGAAAACTTCCTTCTTTGGTAGCTTTAGTTCCAATGAAGAAGCGGGCATAGTAAAGCGAACCGGGGCCGATAATAAATCGATTCGCTTAAATGTAGACCACTTTATTACAGATGATATCAAGTTATCGGTCACCGGCAATTATATTAGTTCCAGTGCTGACCGGGGATTCTTCAACAACGATAATACCAATACCACTATCGGGGTCTCTACCTTGTTCACCCGACCATGGGATTATCTGCTCCCGGACACAGACGGCAATTACCCGGACCATCCTTTCAATTCCTCTAACCAGGTTCACACACGCGACGTAATGGTCAATAATGAGTCTGTAAGAAGGCTGATTGGCGGGGGATCCCTGGATGCATTGCTATTCCGGACGGAACGCCAGAACCTGAAACTGATACTGCGGGCAGGGGTGGACACCTATACCTTGAAAACAACCGTGTTCTTCCCGCGCGATTTACAATTTATGAGTCCTGCTGTTGGCGGGGTGGATGGCCTAACCTCCGACGGAACTACCCAAAATACTGATGCCAATTATTCCGCGTTTTTACTCCATAACTACACTACGCCCGGGGAACTCAGTTTTACCACCCAGGCAGGGGTAACCAACCAGCAATTTTCTCAAAATACCGTCCGGGTTACTTCCACCGGCCTCATTGCATCAGAATCCAATGTGGACCAGGCTGCCAATGTTGGGGTGGATCAGTTCAGGCTGGAGCAGGAAGATTCAGGGTTTTTTGTACAGGAAGAAGTAAATTTCCAGGATAAGATCATAGGCACCCTTGGGTTAAGGGGGGATAAATCATCCAATAACGGGGATGCCAACCAATTATTCTATTATCCAAAAGCATCTGCGGCAGTTAACCTCCATAATTTTGACTTGTGGACATTACCGGGAGTCAACCAGATAAAATTACGGGCTGCTTATGGGGAAGCAGGGAACTTTGCCCCCTACGGTGCCTTGTTTACCTCCTACCTGAACACCACCATAAACGGCAATGTGGGGATCATAACTCCCACCACCCTTGGGGATCCCAGTATCCAACCGGAGCGCCAGAAAGAATTGGAAATCGGTCTGGATGCGGGGTTCTTTGACAATCGCATTTCGCTCATAGTTACCTGGTACAACAAAAAAGTGGAAGACCTGATCCTGCAGGCGGATAATGAACCTTCATCCGGCTATAGTTTTCGCTGGGCCAATGCAGGGTCTTTGGAGAACAATGGGTTGGAGATTGGTGTCGATGCCAAAGCGTTTGACACCCCGGACTTTTCCTGGGATATCAACACCAACTGGTTTAAAAACAGGTCTGAGATCACCGAGCTGACCGTCAATTCCTTCGATACACAGGGATTTGGGACCGGATTGGGAACATTCAGGATAGAGGAAGGCAAGAGTGCCACGCAGATTGTTGGGAATGATGTCAATGGCAATGTCGTTGTTTTGGGCGATGCGGAACCTGATTTTCAAATGTCTTTCACCAACAACCTTCGGTACCGGGCCTTTTCCCTCTCCTTCCTGTGGCATTGGAAAAAAGGCGGGGATAATGTTAACCTGAGCCGGTTGCTGTCTGATTTCGGTGGCACCAGCGCAGATTATGATGAAATTACTTTGGACCCCGCAGGGACAACGCCCAATGGGGATTACAGGATCGGCGCCTTCCTGAGCGGAAATGCTGAACCTTTTGTGGAGGACGCCTCCTACCTGAAATTGCGGGAAGTAGGGTTGTATTATACTATCCCGGAGAACACCTTGCAGAATTTATTCAAGGGCCACATATCCGATGTTAAAATTGGATTTTCCGGGAGGAACCTGATCAATATTTTTGATTACAACAGCTATGACCCGGAAGTTTCAAATTTTGGTTCCGCCGCTGCGGGTATCGGGATCGAAGTTGCACCCTTCCCTTCATCAAAAAGATTCATGTTTCACCTGTCTGTAGGACTCTAACAATTAAAAAAATTCATTATGAAAAATTTAAATAATATACAGGCTATCAGTGTTACCCTTCTCCTGCTCCTGGGGTTCGCCTGTACCATTGAAGAGGGCAGGGATTTGAACGGACCGGAAACATCGTCTATTTCAGAAGGACTTTCCAGGCCGGAACTCCCCCAGGTGGTAGCCGGGATACTTGCTGATATGAGGGACCGGCTGGCCACGCAGGTAGACGCTTTTTCTGTTGTGGGCAGGGATTACTGGAGGCATCAGAGCTCTGATCCCCGGTGGACAGGTGATTTGTTGACCGGTACGCTGGATGACAATGCTTTTTACCTGACAACCCCCTATGCTGCAAAATATGCGGTGGTGAAGGAGTGCAACCTGATGATGGAGGGGCTTGAGAATACCACCGAACCCTTTACAGATGCTGAAAAATCTGCTATACGGGGGTTTGCCAATACCATGAAAGCCTTTGAACTGTTATCGGTCTTAGATATGCTGTACCAGAACGGGATTCGTGTAAATGTTTCCGATCCGAATGATTTAGGGCCCTTTCAAAATTACGATGAAGCCTTAGCCTCTATTATCAGCCTCCTGGAAGATGCCGCCGGAGACCTGGCCATTGGCGGGGACGTAGCGCCAAACACCCTCGGCGTATCGTATCTCGAATTCAATCGGGCCATTACGGCAAGGGCTGCCGCCTACCAGGAAAATTATGCCCTTGTCCTCAGTGCCCTGGACGATTCCTTTATGGACCTGAACGGCGATCTGTATGCCAGTGCGGATTATCAGTTTTCATCAGCTGGCTCTGATGCCCTGAACGAATTGTTTTTTGCTTTGAACTCCACCGGAGCCAATGCCCGGATTGCACATCCGGATTGGGTCAATTCGGCCGAAGCCGGGGATACTCGTATCGGAAAGGCTGTTTTGCGCGATACGGAGTTGAATATCGCAAATTTAAGCCCGGGGACTCATGATGTATATATATACGAATCCAGTGTTGACCCGGTTCCTATTATACGCAATGAAGAACTCATATTGCTGTATGCGGAAGCCAATATGGAGTCGAACCCCGCCGAAGCGGAGATGGCTATTAACATAATCCGGAATGCCGCAGGCCTGGCTGATGTTTCCCCCGGTTCCGTGGATGTGGACCGGCTTTTGTATGAAAGGAGGTATTCACTATTTGCTGAAGGGCACCGGTGGATTGACCTGAGGAGATTTGGCAGGCTGGATGCGCTGGTAATTGACCGACCCGGGGATAACGCGGTAACCCAGTTTCCCGTTCCACAAAATGAAAATCAGTAGCGTACCGATTTCGAAATTGGACTTAAATAACCCCGGCATTTCAGTGCCGGGGTTTATAATTTTATACTAGGCTGCTGCTTCCAGTTTCTCTTCCCTGGCCCTGGGTTTTTCCCGCAATCCCCTCATCCATATTTTCATCCTGTACACAATGTTAAACAACACCGGAACGATTATCAGGGTAAGGAAGGTGGCGACGATCAGTCCGAAAATAACCGTCCAGGCAAGGGGCCCCCAAAAAATGACGTTATCCCCGCCCACATAGATCTTTGGATCGAAATCCGAGAAGAGGGAGAAGAAATCGATATTCAGACCTATGGCCAGGGGAATGAGCCCCAGAACCGTGGTGATAGCCGTCAGGATAACTGGTCTCAGCCTTGCTTTTCCCCCTTGTATGATGACCTCCATTACTTCTTTTTTCGATAACAGGTCATTATCTTCCATGCCAAGGGCTACCTTTTTCCGGTCTATCAAAATCTGGGTATAGTCCAGGAGCACCACCCCGTTGTTCACCACGATGCCTGCCAGGGAAATGATCCCCATCATCGTCATCATGATCACAAAGGACCAGCCCGTCAGCATCAGCCCGCCAAACACCCCGATAAAACTTAAGAATATAGCGATCATGATGATCAACGGTTTGGAGATGCCGCCAAACTGGAAAATAAGAATGAGCATGATCAATCCCAGACCCCCGAAAAAGGCGCCGACGAGGAAATTCATCTGTTTGTTCTGTTCCTCAATCTGCCCGGTAAAATCAATTTTTATATCCGATGGAAGGGACTTGAAGTCCTCCATTTCCTTTTGGATCTCGGAGACAATGGCTGCTGCGTCCGTAAAACCAGGTTTCAGGCCGGAATATACGGTAACTACCCGTTTATTGTCCCTGTGCTTTATGGCACTGAAGGCTGAAGTATTGCGTTGGGTGGCAACAGCGGATACAGGGATCTCCCTGATATTACCGGAGGCCTGGTCCCTGAAAATGATATTCTGATTAAAAAGCGCACTCCTGTCGTACCGGTTTTCCTCATTAAACCGAACATTGATATTATAATCGTCACCTTCCTTTTTATAAACCCCGGCTTTTTCACCGAAAAGCGATCTCCGCAACTGGCTTCCCACCTGTCCTACGGATACTCCCAATTCTCCTGCTTTTTCACGGTCTACCACTACTTCCATAGCGGGTTTTGCCTTATTGACGTCAATTTTCAATTCTTCTATCCCCGGAATATTTTTCGTATTGATAAAGTTCCGGATACTTTCTGCGGTATTGATCAACTCATTATAATCAATGCCTTCCAGTTCAATATTGATGGGATAGCCCGCAGGAGGTCCGGCGGCATCCTTTTCAACGGAAATTGCGACCCCCGGGTATAAGCCCTTCAATGCATCCTGGATCTTTGTCCGAAGCTCTTCCGTGTCCCTGCCATCGCGGTATTTGTATTCCCGCATGGAGATGGTAACCTTTCCGCGGTGGGGCATTTCCGCTGAAGAACCACTGTCTGTAAACGGATTCCCGGCGCCTTCTCCCACCTGGGAAACTGCGGATTGCACCAGGTAATTAAAATCACCATTGGTATACTCGCTCCCATTCGTAACAGCATATACCCTTTTCTCAATCGCTTTGGTCAATTCATTGGTTTTCTCGATGGAGGTGCCCTGAGGATACTCAATATATACATAGATCTCATTGGGTGTATTGTCCGGGAAAAATTCAATTTTTGTCCGGCCACTCGATACAGACAATCCAAATAACATAAATACCGTGAGGAGCATGAGCCCTGTTAAGCCAACATACCAAAATACATTCCTCCCTCTCAGTGCATGTTTCAGCCTTCCTTCATAAAAGTTTTCAAAGCGAACCATCGTGTTCCGTTGAAATGTAGTCGCCCATTTTTTAAGGATATATCGATAGATCCAGAACATAATGGCCGTGAAGATCATCAAAGATCCAAGGCCTCTCATGGTCCCCCCGAATATCAGGATGGTAAGCCCGATACCGCCCAATATGATACTAATCCTGATCAGCTGCTTTAAGGTGAGTTCCTTGTCACCGACTTCCATAAAGCTTGAGACCAGCATGGAGTTCATAAAAATGGCCACAAACAAGGACGATCCCAGGACAACAGAAAGGGTTATCGGAAAATAGATCATAAACTGCCCAAAAATACCCGGCCATAACCCGAGCGGCACAAAGGCCGCAACCGTGGTCAATGTGGAAATAATGATGGGATACGCTATTTCCCCTATGCCTTTTTTGGCAGCCTCCGTTCGCGACATGCCTTCATCCATAAGCCGGTATACGTTCTCCACGACCACAATTCCGTTATCCACCAGCATACCAAGACCCATGATCATGGCAAAAAGGATCATGGTATTGAGTGTATAGCCCAGAAGGGAAAGGATCATAAATGACATAAACATGGACATGGGGATAGCAAACCCTACGAAGAGCGCGTTCCGGAAACCCAAAAAGAACATCAGTACGGTTACCACCAGAATGATCCCGAAAATAATGTTATTCACAAGGTCGTCAACCTGGTTCAGGGTGCGGGATGAAGAATCATTCGCCACCGAAATGTTCAGGTCAGCCGGGAAATAATCTGCCTGCGTTTCTTTGATGATTTCCTTGATCTTATCAGCGGCGGCGATTGCGTTTTTACCTGCCCTTTTTTTCACGTCGAGCATCACTACATTATCGCCAAATTCCCGGGCATAGGTTGTTTTGTCCTCCTCCTGAAACCGAACTTCAGCAATATCCTTCAGGTACACCGCATTGCCATTTTCGGCATTTACCACAAAGTTGTTCAAGTCCCTGGGATTCTCAATTTCCCCCAGTATCCGTATAGTCCTTCGCTGGCCACTGGTCTGCAGGTTTCCAGCCGACATGGTCATATTCCCATCGGCAATGGCCTGTAAAACGTCATTGAAACTTACCTGTGCAGCCATCATCTGGTAGATATCCACGGCTACCTCCACCTCCTTTTCCTGTGCCCCCCGGATGTCTGCCTGTTTGACCTCCGGAAGGTCTTCAATTTCATCCTGCAGGTATTCTGCAAATTCCTTTAATTTTTCCACCGGGTAATCGCCTGTGAAATTGATGTTCATTATGGGGTATTGCTCGGACAGGTTGAGATCGAAAACATTGGGCTCCACCTTGGCATTGTTGAAAGTGGGCCAGTCTTCGCCTGCCTTTTCGGCATCCACTTCATCCTTCACTTTTTGTTTCGCCTCCTCTACCGATATCTCCTCATCAAATTCCACGGTAATGATGGCATAATCTTCCTGGGAGGTGGAAGTGAGTTCCACTACATTGCTGACATCCTTCAGCCGGTCTTCCAACGGATCAGCGATCAGCCGCTCAATATCTTCAGCGGTGTTTCCCGGGTAGGGGGTACTCACGTATATCTTGGTCTCCTTGATCTCAGGGAAATCTTCCCGGGGCAATGCGAAATAAGAGGATAACCCTATAATAAAGAAAAGTCCGATCATTACATAGATAACAGAAGCGTTATCAATGGCCCAGGAGGATAACCGAAATTCCTTTTCTGCATTCTTTTGTAGCTTGCTCATGTGCTATTGCTTTAGAATTTCAACTTTCTGGCCATCCTTAACGCTACGCGCGCCTTCCCCGATTATCTGATCCCCATTGGTTATGCCATCCAATATTTCCACCAAACTCCCTTGTGACTGGCCGGTGGTGATTATATTCCTTTTGGCAACTGCAATATTGGAATCGTCTGTTGCGGTAGCGGTATACACATACTGTTCTCCCTCGGAATTTTCAGAGATAATACTAAGGGGGATCAAAATGGCATCTTCATTGGTGTAATCATTGATCCTTACTTTGGCGGTAAGGTTTGGTTTTATATTCGGGTTTTTACTCGTAACCGGGATTTCTATGCTGAAAGAACGGTTATTGGGGTTGATAAAATTGCCGGTTGTACGTACCCTGGTAACAAGGCTGTCATGGATGATCGGAAAGTATACCTGTACTTCTTTTCCGTTCGTAACACTTCCCAGGTACCGTTCCGGAACCTCAACTTCTATATACATGTCAGAGAGATTGATGAGCCTGAAAACCTCACTGCCTGGCCCCGGGGAGACTACTGTTCCCTGTTCCTTAATAATATCATCTACTATACCGGAGAAAGGGGCCCGGATGGTTGACTTCCCCAATTGACTTTGCGCTTGTTGCACTGCATTTTCGGAAGCTTCATAATTGGTCTTGGCCTGAAGGTATTGGATTTCGGAACCGATTTTTTGGTCCCATAACCGTTTCTGCCGTTCAAATGTCGTTTTGGCAAGGGCCGCCTGGGTTTTCAATTGTTCCAATTGACTCCCCATGCCGCCATCGTCTATAACTGCGAGCAACTGGCCTTTCTGAACCTGTTGACCCTCTTTTACGTAAACTTTTACGAGGGTTCCTGCCATTTCAGGATAGATCAGCACGTTTTGTTTGGTCATCACATCCCCCTGTAGTTCCAGGTAATGGTTGAAGTTCTCTTTCTGTGCTTCAATGGTGGTAACCAGGGGAAGGTTTTCATCTGTATCAAGGGATGCAATTGTGGAATCCAGTAATTTCAACTGTTTGTCCAAAGCCTTTTGTTGTGTTGAGATCTCCCCTCTTTTGGTCCGGATGGCCATAAGATCCCCCTGTGCAATGACATCTTCCACCGAGGTTTGTTTGGCATCACCGCAGGAGATATATATCAATGCTGTTAACAATAGGAACGTTGCGTATTTCATTGCTGTAGTTTTATAGGTTGCTGATTTATTTATTAAGTATGATTTCCAGGGCTGTTTTAGTATTGATCACATTCACCATGGATTGTAAATATTCCTGTTGTGCCGAGTACAATTGTGTTTGAGCCTGCCGCAAATCAAAGCTGCTGGCAATTCCTTCCTGGTATTTGACCTGGTTCTTTTGCTCGATCCTTTCGGCCAGTCCCAGGTTGTCCTTGCTGGTATTATACTGTTCAATTGACAGTATATAGTCACTTTTGGAACGCTCTAATTGCAGCCGGAGATTTTCGGATGTCTCCAAAAGCTGGGTTTTGGCTTTATCCAGGGCTATTTTGGCCCGCTGTGTGGTAGCACTTCTCTTGAATGAGCTGAAGATGGGGATGCTGAGGTCAAACCCGAGTATGGACGAGTCAAACCACTGCGGCCCCCCACTAAAGAAATCAAAATTATCACTGAAGGCTGAACTGCCGTAGTTGATAAAAGCATTCAATGTAGGCAATGCCCGGCTTCTGGCTAATTTCAGTTCAAAATAGCGCTGTTCGTTCAGGTTATTGACGAGCTTAAAATCAACATGGTCTTCTACAATGAATTCCGTTTCCAGGAGTCCAGGGTTGATCTGTTGCTGTGCCAGGGCATCCAGGTCTTCCTCAAGGAATGTGGCATTTTCAACAGGTAACCCCATTATCAGGTTGAGCATTTGCAGCGTTATTTCCTGTAATCGAAGGGAGTTCTTTAACTGGTTGTCTATGGAAGAAAGGGTTATTTGAAGCTGTTCCACACTCTCTTCATCACCAAGTCCGTTTTCAAATATTTTTTGGGTTTCAAACAAATTATTTTCCAGGGTGGATTTATTCTTTTCCAGGATACTGACGCTTTCACGTGCCAGAAGGACATTTCCATAGGCCTCCACCACGGCGCTCCGTACCTCCTGGGCGGTTTTCTCCTGATTGTTCTGGCTGTAGCTCAAAAAAGCCTTCGTTGCCTGTACCCCGACAAGGTAGGATCCGTCAAATATCTGTTGGCGAAGCGTGGCAGTAGCATTTGCCTGTTGTGGTTGTCCGAAAACAATGGGTTGGAAGGTGCCGGGCTCGCCTCCAAAAAATTCGGCTGGAATCAGGGAGACCGGTTGTTTCAGTTGATTCTGGTAGCTTACGTCGCCTGTTATCTGAGGCAGGCCGGTGGCTATCGTTTCCCATTTTTGCTTTTGGGCATCCAGTATATCCCGCTCGGCATTGATGGCACTGTAATTGTTTTCGAGGGCATATGCAATAGCTTCTTCGAGTGAAAAACTATCGGGTTGTTCCTGAGAGAATGCCGGGAAAACTGAAAAAATGGCTAGGAAGGTCAGGTATGTAATCCGCATTATTCGTGGTTTGAATTGATTATTTCATTGAGGATTCCCCGTCCTTTTGGAGTTACAACCCCCCTCAGGTGGTATTCCAGAAATTCGTCAACAACTGTTACAACAGGGAATAATTCTATGGGGAAAAGCTTCTGGTCCTTGATACTGGTAACACCCGAAAAATAGATCCGGGACACAAAATCAATATTAAGGTTCTCCCTGTAAATCCCGATACCGATACCCCGTTTGATATTGTCCACAACACACTCCTGCATCACCTCAAACTGCATGTTTTTAACAGATTTATAAATTTGTGGGTAATACTTTTGCAACTGGTACTGTGGGGATGACTTTTCATCCTTGAGCTGTAACATCATGAACTTTTTTATCTCATAAAGTTCCTCAATAGGATTCTTTCCGAGGGAGCAGATATGATCAATGCCTTCCGAGATAATTGAAAAAAGATACTGGGTGCTGGCCTCCACCAGCGTAGTTTTAGTATCAAAATGTGCGTAAATGGTCTTTTTGGAAATACCCATTTCATTGGCAATATCGTCCATTGTAACACTTTTGAACCCTTGATTCAGGAAAAGTTCGGTGGCTTTGTGTAAAATTTTATCTTTCATAAAAGGCGGTAAATATAAGATGGGAAACTATAAAAACATAAAAAGTTTCCAAAGTTTTACAATTTCTTAACATTTAGATAGTTTTTAGGCTCCATGAGCCAACATAAAAGAGTTCTGGTGTAGTTTTAATGTATTTTTGAAAAAAATGGAATCTATGCGCACTGTTGAAGAGTATCGCAGGGAGTTTGAAATATTTTTGAAAGGCAGCATAAAGGCTGCCGAGCCGGTAAATCTTTATAATCCCATGACCTATATCCTGGGATTGGGAGGTAAAAGGATCAGGCCGGTGCTGGCCCTTATGACAGCAGAGCTCTATGGGACGGATCATCAGAAGGCGTTACCTGCGGCCCTCGCGCTGGAGCTTTTCCATAATTTTTCTTTGATCCATGATGATATTATGGACGGGGCGCCATTACGAAGGGGAAAAATTACAGTGCATAATAAATGGGATATCAATACAGCCATCCTTTCAGGTGATGCCATGCTGATCAGATCGTATCAGTTTTTTGAGGATTATGAACCGGTTCTCTACAAGAGGCTGGTGGATCTTTTCACGCATACGGCATTCGGGGTTTGTGAAGGCCAACAGTACGATGTAGACTTTGAGTCGCGCAATGATGTCACCCTGGCTGAATACATTCACATGATCGAATGCAAAACTGCCATCCTGATCGGGGCTTCAATGAAAATGGGAGCACTTATCGCCAGTGCCCCCATGGATGATGTGGAAGCAATTTATGGCTTTGGACGCAACCTGGGCATCGCTTTCCAGTTGCAGGATGACTATCTGGATACTTTTGGCGATCCTATTCTCTTTGGGAAACAGTTGGGAGGGGATATCATTGAAAACAAAAAAACAATATTATACCTGAATGCCATACAGATGGCTTCGCCTTCCACAGTAAAGGACCTGGAAAATTTATTCTCCGGAATCGCCGGCGACCCGGATTATAAGGTAGCTACCGTAAAGGCCATCTATACAGAAAGTGGTGCCGCTGAAAGAACACAGCAAGACATACAGAAATATACCGAAGCCGCCTTTGAAATATTACAGCAGCTGCACCTTCCCGCAGGGAAAAAGGCCATGCTAAGGCAGTTTGGTGATTCTTTGATGAACCGGGAGGTATAAACTGTAAGATCAGGTTGTAGAGCCCAATAGGAACTTTAGCGAATTTGAGGGTATATTTGTCAGGGTGTGCCTTGACTGCCGGCTGTTCGAGCCCCGGATCTTCTTTTTTTGATAAGAAAATAGGCAAGCAAAAGCAAGCCGGTGACCAGCAACGCAATTAGCCAGCTTCTTCCCTGCGAATCTGTTTTTTCCTGGGTTATGGTCAGCATCTGATTGGCGTCCTGATGGAGGAGCACCTGCTTGTCCCCCCCAATCCAGGTGACAATTACCGAATCTACACGGGTTGCCGCCCCCAGTCCAAAATGGGCTATTGCGGAATTTTGTGAGAGGTGGCTGGAACCCCCGCCATCTATTTCACGTATCATCCGGGTATCCCCTGAAACCACTTTTACCCGGGACCCAAGGCCATTCTTTTCAGCATCCGTCCCCAGAAGTGCAATTTTGAGCCAGTTGCCTTTGGCAGCATCATTTCGGAACAGGCGGGTTGTGGAGGGAACAGGGTAATCGAGTACCGGTTTTTGGTTCACCACAAGGATATCCAGGTCTCCGTCATTCTCCAGGTCGAATACCACGGAACCCCTGCCTATTCCATAATCGTTGATACCCATGGCACGGCCTTTTTCGGTAAACCTTCCGGCTTCATTTTCAAAATAAAAATTGCCCATCGGGGTGCAATTGGGATTGAGGTCACCGTTGGAAACATACAGGTCCAGATCCGTATCATGGTCAAGGTCCGCGAAATTCGCCCCCCAGCTGATCGCCAGGCTGTAGGTCCCCAATTCCTTAGATCGGTCGCTGAATGGTTGGCCTACCCCATGGTTTTCCATTAAAAGGTTAAACCGGACATTGGTTACATAGTAATCCAACCAGCCGTTGTTATCATAATCCCCAACTGCCGCGCCCATGGCATTGACCTTCAGGTCCATTGCTGTTCCCTTGCTAACGTCCCTGAAACCTTTCTTTGGAAACAGGTTTTCATATAAAAAATTAGGGACTGCCTTGTATCCAAAATCCTGGTTCACCAGCAGGTCCTGGTCCCCGTCATTATCAAAATCCGTGAACAAGGCCCCAAAACCAAAGCCCCGGTGGGTCAGGCCATAGGATTCGTACTCATTTTCAAAGTAGCTGCCATTTTTATTGATCAGGAGATATCCCCGTGCCGTCTGGTTGGCGCTCACAATGGTAGCATCCTTCAAAACCCCCAGTTTGCCTTCGAATTCAAGAAAATAATTCCCTACATAGAGGTCGGGGTAGCCATCGCCGTTGGCATCGCCAAAACTGGGCCCGGTACTGAAAGAGTTGAGCTGGTCTAGTTTATATTCCACAGTGGCGTCCCGGAAGGTAAGGTCCCCATTGTTCAGGAAAAGCAGGTTCTGCGCCCTTGGGATCACCTGGGAACTATCACTTGTTTTAATCGTGGTGATAAAGAGGTCCCTCCAGCCATCCCGGTTCACATCTGCACTTACAGCGCCCTGGGTTACAAACCCTCTGGTAATTTCAAGGCCTGAAGACTCAAAGATATTCCTGAAGGTCCCGTCCCCATTGTTGAGGTATAAGGCATCATCCGCTGTACCCCCCGTTATAAAGAGGTCTTCAAATCCATCCTTATTTACATCAAAGACGGTGGCTCCGCCACCAAATGTGCCTTCAAATACACGAAATTGGTGCGTGATCCCCGAGATTTCGGTAATATCGGTAAAGGGTTGCTGGGCTTGGGTGATAACACAACCTATCCAAATTAGAGCAAGGATAATTTTATGTATGGCCTGCATCATGACTGGGGTTGTTTTTTCCACCGGAGGGCGATGATGTTCCCGGCTATTTTGGTTCCTTCTTCCAGCCCGACGGTATTATCCCAAGGGGTATGGATGCCGCCGTAGAAGCGTGAATCAGCCGTTTCCCGGGCTGCTTCCCAGAACGAATCGAATTCGCGAATCGTAAAATCGGTATCGCGAACCTCATCCCGCTCCCTGCCTTCGTGGGCTCTGTCTACAAAATGGAATTTGCCTCCGAAATTAGCTTCCAGTACCCTGGCGGCTGCTGCTGCCTGTATTGCATGGCCGGAAGGAAAGGCGGGAAAGGGCGGGTCTGGCCAGAAGGACTGCCATTCGGGATCGATATAACGCGGGATAAAAGTATTGGGCCTTTCGGAGAAGAAATGGTATTTCCACTTCCAGCAATTGATAAACGCATCGGCTGTTGCCATTCCAACCTGGGCATAAACCTGGGCACACTGGATCAGGGGTGGGCGTTTTTCTTCCATGGCCATAGTAGCAAGATAATAGGAATGTCCAGGGGGTGTAAACGTAACATCCGGATCGTCGCCCCACCAGATGGCTGCTTCTTTTTCCTGTTGGGTGAGCTCCTGTTCCTTTTTATAAACCTCCATAAACTCCTCATAATAGGGCGATCCGGGTACCGTGTCATACGGTATCCGCTCCGGTAACGGAAGCGCGGCATTCTCTTTGACGAAAGTACGGTTATCCCCCCAGTGGGGATGCAGCGGGTAATGACTGAAGGATTGTCCAAACAGGGGAGGTTGCCATGATCCGGGGCCCGAAGGGAATTGCGCTGTTTTATCAAAATTTTTCAGGTACCCGCGGTGGCCTCCATCGGTCTTTGACCATTCAAAGATAGCCTCAGCGACCGATTTTCCGTAAGCCACAGAACGTTCAGCGGTTTCCCGGTCTGTTCCGTATGCAAATTGGGAATATACAATGCTTTCGAGCGAATCAATGCGCGTTTTATTCTCGTCTGAAGTCTGAAGGTAAATGTTTTTTATTATGGCGGCCTGTGCCGCATTCAGGGAAAGGACCCAGTCATACCTCATCCCGGTATCGGGTTTTGGGAGTTCGCCCAGGCCATTGAGTTGTCCGGCCATTGATTGATAAGGCTCATAGCCGTTAACAACGCTCTCATACATCGTAAGACCGATATACCCAAACCCCCTTGATGCAAAGGTGGGGGAATTAGCCGGGGTGTATCGGGTTATGTACAAGGCCATTTTGGACCATTCCATGACAACATCCTCCTGAGTCAGTTCCGGGGCCGACTTCTCATGGCAACCCCCAAGGCACAGCAATGCACCCAATGTTATCAAACCGATCCATGACAACATTTTCCGATTCATGATTCTTACTTTGTTTTTTTAATTTTATACGCTTTTACCGCTTCTCCGTAAATACCCAGAAACAGTACATCGCCAATCTGTATAGAACATTTAACTTCCCCCTCTATTGCCAGACCGGAAGATACCTGATCCACATACTGAAACCCGCCTTTGCCGTCACCCAGGAGTAATGTTCCATAATTGGCATCAAATTTACCTAATCGTAATTTAAAATGGTGGTTGTTGCCCAACAGGATCATATCCATCATACCATCCGAGTTATAATCTGCAAAGGCCACTTCATTGACCGGGGCATACTGTGCCTCAATGGGTAAGGAAGCTGTTTCGTAGTGGCCATTTGCCGTGCTCAGGAACAAAGTAGTTTCCATGCGGTTGGCGGTCAGGTGGCCAGCCTGCTTTAGCTGTTCAGCCGTAAAGATCTCCGGGAGTGTGGCATCTGCATAGCTCTGATAGCTCGTAAAACGAGACCGCAGCCCGGCGAGTTGCCCCAGTAATTCATCCCGGGTAAGGTAGGGATAGCTTTTGCCATTGATATAATAACAAAACAGGGGGTCAATGGAACCATTCTGGTCAAAATCGGCAAAATACATTTCAGCAGGCTCCTTTTCCGTCACCCGGAATTGCGTATTGGTGCCCATATTGCCCAGAAGGAAATCGGGTTTGTCATCCCCGTTGAGATCTTCAACCCCGATAGTGTTCCACCACCCCGTATAGGAACCCGGAAAATAGGTGTCAGTGTCTTCCTGAAGTTTTCCATCCACATTCAGGAATACGGTCACGGGCATCCACTCACCGACCACGATGAGGTCTAGTGCATTATCGCCGTTCAGGTCCACCCACCGGGCATCTGTCACCATGCCCAGTTTAGTAATTCCAGGCGCTATGGAGCGTGTCTGGTCCGTGAAATGCCCTTTGCCATCATTGAGCAATATCCGACTTATGGGTGCTTCAGGATATCTCCCCGGAACAACCCTTCCCCCTACAAACACATCCTTGGATCCGTCTCCATTGATATCATTGACCGCCACACAGCTATTGCTGGTATACATTTCTGGCAGGGCCGGGGTGCTTTTGGAAAAACCCCCCAATCCATCTCCCAGATAGAGCCTGTCCTGAAGGAGGCTATCCTTCCCGTCCAAATTAAAGTATCCGCCTGTAGCCACATAAATATCTTCCTTCCCATCCCCGTTGGCATCAAAAACTGCGGCATCGGCATCCGTGCCGGCACGATCCTGTTCAAATACAGGTATATCCTTTTTCTGAAATGCCCTATTTTTATGCTGCAGGTAGAGGTGTGCGGCCTGGTCCTGCCCTCCGCCAATAAAAATATCTTCCAGTCCATCATTGTTTACATCTCCTTTTGTCATAGAGGGCCCCATGTGGGAGAATTGGCTCAGCAAAAGGGTTTGGCGTTTAAAATCATTTGCGGCCGATCTGTTGGCTACATACTTTATGGGGGAGGGTATTTCTTCCAGCAGGGAAACCGGCTTGTCCTTCCTGTTTTCAAGCCTTGCAGCCTCCTTTTCATCCAATACCAGCAATTGGCCGGCCGGGACAGCGATCAGTTTCTGTGATTTGCCCGTATTCCAGGTAATCAACAGGGAGTCGATCTCCTTTGCATCTCCAAGGCCAAAATGGAGTATGGGGGAAACAGAGGACAGGTAGCCCCTGCTTGTCACCTGTTCCAGGTCCTGCCTTCCATTGTCATCATAAAGTGTTACATGAGCTCCGATACCCTGTGTATTCAGATCCCCTCCCTTTAACCGGAGTTGCAGGTAATTTTTACCCTCCCGCTGTACCTCATTCCTGTAGATAAAGGCCGGTTGGTTGATGTTGTTGACGACAAGGTCCAGGTCCCCGTCGTTGTCCAGGTCGGCATAGGCGGCACCATTGCTGTTGGCAGGGTTCTCCAGGCCATAGGTTTTGGTTGCATTCCGGAAGCGTTTCCCGTCTATATTCATGAACAGGTAATTGGTGAGGTCTGATGCCGGCATTTTATTGATAATCTGCAGTACATCCTCACGTTGCAGCCTTCCTTTGGATTGTACATACGTTTCCATGTAATTGATAAAGTCCAGGTTGGTATAATCCCGAAAATAGCCATTGGTGACAAAAAGGTCTTTCCAGCCATCATTGTCATAATCTGCGAGCAATGCTGCCCAACTCCAGTCGGTATTTGATACACCTGCCAATTGGCCAATTTCACTGAAGGTACCATTCCCGTTATTGAGCTGCAACATGTTGCGCATATATTGGTGATGAAACCCGGAGCGCAGGTTCAGGTCAAATTTCTCGTAATTGTCCGGTGCCAGCAATAACTTCTGCCTGTGGTTGTCTTCCGGCAGCATATCCAGAGTATAGATATCCGGCAACCCATCATTGTTGATATCGGCGATGTTGTTGCCCATGGAGAAGTGGCTGGTATGCCCCAGGCTTTCAGCCAGTTCATCGGTAAAGGTGCCATTGCGGTTATTGATATAGAGATAGTCCGGAATGGTATAATCATTGGAGACGTAAAAATCGAGCCACCCGTCATTGTTAAGGTCGCTGATACCAATCCCCAGGCCATAGGTAAGCGCGGAGCCGCTGATGCCCGCTTTAACAGTGACATCTGAAAACACTCCTTTATCCTGGCGGTACAACCGGACCCCCTGCAGGGGATCATCCACTTTAAGAAGCGTTTCGGTACTTGTTTCATTAAGGACAGGCAGGGATTTGGGGTTATGGTTCAGGAGGAGCATATCCAGGTCGCCGTCCCGGTCATAGTCCAGGAAATATCCCTGGTTGCTGAAGGCGGGGCTGTCAAGGCCAAATTCCGCAGCTTTTTCAGAGAAGACCGGGATATTGTTTTCATCATTGCCTTCATTGATAAAAAGCTGGTTTCTGCGCTTTTCTGCCGGCATGGCCCCGGAATAACAAAGGTACAGGTCCAGCCTGTCATCGCCGTTGATGTCCACTGCGGTTACCCCGGTTTTCCAGGGGCCGGCCCTGCCTGTCACCATTGCGGGTTCCGTGACGTCCCGGAACTTCATTCCTCCTTCGTTTATATAGAAACGGTTATCAGACATATTGGAGGTAAAATAGATATCTATAAGTCCATCCCCATTAAAATCCCCCGTTGCTACCCCCCCGCCGTTGTATAGATATTCATAGGTGAGGACGTTGGTGTTCAGGCCTTCGGTAAGCGTATTCTGGAAATGGACATTGGTTTGTTCGGGACCCAGCAGGGTGAACAGGGGAGGAACTGATTCAATTGCGGATATGGCGGGTACTGATTCCTTGCGCTCACAGCCCCATAAACCAGCAATCATCAGCCCAACATAGAGGAAAAAGCAGCTTCGAAATCTCCTGGTCATTTGTTGCCCTTTATCGGTTCTATCGATTGCACTTCCCGCTGCCGGACCTGCCAGCTTCTGCAAGAAACTGATCGGGTGGATATATCCGGACTGATACAGGTCAATACCATTGTTTGGATATCGAAATTTGGGTGGATTATTTCACAACATATAAAAATAAAGATTCTATCCCCGTGAAGGGACAGAATCTTTCTTAAACTATTTAAATTCAACTAATATCCAGGATTCTGGACCAACTTTTCATTGCGTTGCAATTCATCCCCGCTCATGGGGAAAAAGTACATTTTGTCTACCCAGGTCCTGGTTTCGTTCTCTGTATTGTCTACGGATGTATAGGTATAATCATAAACTGATTTGTCATGCCGGTAGGGCGAAAGCGCACTGGCACCAGATTTCAGGCTGGCCTGTACATTCATCACTTTTATACCCCTTCCCAGGGTCTCCGGCGCGATCATCCAGCGGCGGGCATCGTGGTAACGGTGTTCTTCATAGGCCAGTTCGATACGCCGTTCATTTCGGTATCTTTCTACCAACGCAGATCCCGAATCCGCAATGGCAGGCATGCCTACCCTGAACCGCAATTTATTGAGCCAGTTGACAGCTTCCCCTTCATCTCCGGTTTCAAGGGATGCTTCCACATAATTGAGTACGATCTCCGAATATCGGATAAAGGGCCAGGGAACTACCTGTGCACTGGATTGATTGTCAACCAGGCCGGGGTCCGGATCAATAAATTTCCTCACATAGTATCCGGTCCTGCTACCGTTCCAGTTTTCTACCGGGGATTCGCGTGTATCCACACCATTTATGATGCCACCTTTTCCATCGGCATAATACCCGGTCTGGATCTGGTTAACAGGGTCAATTCCCGCTACATCCGATGGCCTTGGCTTCCACCCGGAACCGTCATACATAATAGTTGCATTGAGCCGCGGATCCCTGTTGGCATAAGGGTCTGCAGCATGTACGGGATTGTTCCAGTCAAATTTGGAACCGTCCATCATTTCATAGTCGTCTACCAAATGTTGTATGGGGGTATTACCAGCCCAGTTATGATATCCGTTGGGGCCGTTATTGATGCCCTGGTGGATACCACCCAGGGGCCAGTTGCTCTCTACTGTGAAGAGTGGGGTATGGGTCCTTTCAAACAAAAGTTCGGACCGGGCAGCGGCATCGCCTACTGAGCTTCCACCACCCATAGCGATGGACACATAATTCGCGGTGCCTTCCTCTGCGGACACAGGGGCTGATAGATCCAGTTTATACCCGGAGGTAGCATCCAGCACCGCCTTGGCGGCCGCTTTGGCAGCATTCCAGCGGGCAGCGCGGTCACCGGTGGTATAGGCCACTAATCCGAGGTCGGAATAACTGCCATGAGCCGTTGAATTGGCGCTGGCAGTAGGCCCGTCCCGAAGGTCACTTGCGGCATATAACAGCACGCGTGATTTCAAACCCATCGCGCTGAGCATGGAGGCCCTTCCCGGTGTTGTGGGTTTGCCATCCAAAAGCGTAATGGCCTGGTTCAGGTCACCCACGACAAAATCCACCAGTTCCGCATAAGTGGCCCGGGCTATTGAATAGTCCTCATTCAGTTCATACGGCCGGTCTATAAGTGGTGCACCACCGTAATAGCGCATCAATTGATGGTAGTAATAAGCCCTGAGGAAAAGGGCTTCCCCAAGCAACCTGTCCTTCAGTTCAGCATTGTCAAAAGTGGCTTGCGGCAATTCCTGAACGGCTACATTCGCCTGCCGTATGGCGGAGAAGAGTTCACCCCATTGTGGGATTATCCGGTTATTTCCTGTGCCGGATGCACTTAGCGTTCCCTCGGTTATCGCTTCTATGCCCCTTCCCGAGTGCGTGAACATTGCCTCATCCGTAATAGAGGCAAGTGCTTCCTCCTCAAACCCTCCGTAACCTAAAAAGGAATATACGTTAAAAACAAAAGCCTCGGATAGTGAACCATCCGCCCAGGTGGCTTCCGCCGATATTTTATCGAGGGGTTTGGTTTCCAAAAAATCTTTGTTGCACGACAACGGCAGTAGCGCTACCGCAATGGCGCAAAACAGTAACAATCTTCTTTTTTTCATAACTTATTTATTAAAACGTTAAACTAAACCCGGTGTTGATCACCCTTGCCTGCGGGTAGTAGGTACCGGCAGTGTTGGTAGCCTCCGGATCAAATATGTCATTGGCGGCCCATGTTACTAAGTTCAAGCCACTGACATATACCTTAAAATTAGACAGCCCGAAAGGTTCTATTAAATTTGCAGGGAAATTATAGGCTAATTGTATGTTCTTTATACGAATATAATCCTTACTGTATAAAAAATAGGTGTTGTTGCTAAAACTTCCGCCGGTATAATAAGTATCCCCCCTGCTGGCCAGTCTCGGATGCTCACTGCTGGGGTTGTCAATGCTCCACCTGTTATCATGGCTGTATTTCAGGAAGTTCCCGATATCCCCGGACTCTGTAGATATCCTGATGGAGGAACCCGTAGCGCCTTGCATCAACAAGGACAGGTCAAAATTCTTATAGGAGGCATTGAACGTGGCCCCGAAGTTGAATGTTGGGGTTGCATTCTCATCAAGTCTTACCCGGTCAGCCACATCGATGATACCGTCCCCGTTCACATCCTTGAATTTCATATCCCCCGGCTTCAATTCGGAGGTAACATTACTGTAATCAAGCGCGTTGCTGTCGATCTCAGCCTGATCCAGGAAAGCCCCGTCTGACTGGTACACGAGATATCCCCCAATGGGTTTCCCTTCTGCCAATTGATATTCAGGAGCCCCGGGTATCTCATCAAAGAAGACCACTTTGTTTTTGGCATAACCGCCGTTGACACCGGCATCCCATTTAAAGTTATCCTCGCTGCCCCCGTAGTAATTAAGCGCGAATTCGTACCCCTCATTATCCACTTTCCCTGCATTTACGGGCGGCAAGAGGTTGCTGATCCCGGAAGATCCCGGGGTCGACCCTGTTTGTTGGATCAGGATCTGATCCCTTTTGTTGAGGAAGTACTCCAGGGTGAAACTAAGGTTCCCATCCAGGATGATCCCGTCAAGCCCTACGTTGAAATTGTTGGCGCGTTCCCAGGTAAAGCTTGGGTTGGCAAGCAACGCTTCCTGCAAGGTGGTAACTACCTGCCCGTTGATCGGGTATTCCCCAAAACCATAGGTAGACAGGAACGCAAATTCCTGTAGGTTGTTGTTGAAAAATACCTGGTCGTTCCCCATCTGCCCATAGGAGGCCCTTAATTTCAGATATTCGATGCCGTTGACATCAAAAAATTCTTCATTGCTGATGTTCCAACCTGCCAGTATCCCGGGGAAAAACCCGAAACGTTCTGCAGCAGGAAAGATATAGGAACCATCATACCGCCAGATAAATTCTGCAAGGTACTTCTCCTTAAAGTTGTATTGAAAACGCCCGTAATACCCTAAACGAGTCCGGTTATATGCCCTGCCGTCCACGGTTTGTGTGGTACCTCCCGCAAAGAGCTGATCCACTGCGGTGGAGATATAATTCCGCCGGAAGGCGGAAAAGAAGTCCCCTTTAAATACCTCCTGTGTAAGGCCGGCAAGGACATTAAAGGTATGGTCGCCAAAGCTGCGGTCGTAGGTTAATAAGGCGGTAAGGTTGGTATTGATAATGTTTCCTGTTGACTGTGTAAGCCTGGCGTCTGTAAAGTTGGAACGGATAGCCCCTTCCAGCACCGGGACACCTGTATTGATATATCTTTCCCGATCCAGAAAGTATAAGGTCCAGGGGGTTTCCCATCTTTTCCGCCGCTCCTGGCTTTGATCCACCCCCGCCAGCAGGGTTAGCTTCAGGCCTTCTACCCAGGGGTTGTTGATATCCACAGACCCGGTGAACTGAAGGTAGTCCGTAGGTTGCTTATCATATCCGGTGGCATTGGTGGTCACCACTACCGGCTGTTGTCCGTTCTCAATATCTGGTCCTGGCAACCCGTTGGGCCAAACGGCCGGTTCCGTGGGCCGGCCCCGCATCAGCATCCTGAAAATTGCACCGGCCCCTTCGGTTGGGAAAGCACGGTCCTCCTTGCGGTATGCAAAACCCAATTTGGCCCTGATGTAATCGTTGATCTTGGCATCCGTATTGATCCTGAAATTATACTGCTGGAACCGGTTTGCCGAATTTCTATAATAGGCGTCCTGATCAGTATATCCTATGGAGGAGAAATATTTGATGTCCTCACTACCCCCACTGACAGATAAATTATGCCTTTGCTGCAGCGCCCAATCCTTGAAGGTAGCATCAAACCAGTCTGTGTCCGGGTATAGATAAGGGTCAGAACCGTCCCCATAGGCCTGGACTGCCTCCGGGCTGTAGTTGGCATTTAAGGTCCCGATACCGGGCGTGGGGGAAGTATAGCTTCCGGTAGACCTGATGGCCTGTGAAGCCGCCTGCCATTCATTCACCGGTATGTTGTTGTAAATGGGGAGTTCATTCATGATATTCGCATACTCCACTGCATTCGACATTTCCGGGACAAGCGTAGGCTGGTTCTGCCCAAAATCCGCATTATACGTGATGGTGGGTTTTCCGGCTTTTCCTTGTTTGGTGGTAACGATAATGGCCCCGTTTGCTGCCCTGGCCCCATAGATGGCTGCCGATGCATCCTTAAGTACGGAGATGTTTTCGATATCGTTCCCGTTTAACCGGCCAATACCACCATCCCTGTCCGGGATGCCGTCAATAACTATGAGGGGTTGGTTATTACCCAATGTATTGGTTCCCCGGATACTGATGGTAGATTCATCATTTCCGGGTTCCCCGCTGGTTTGTATAATTACAACGCCCGGGAGCCTTCCTGCCAAAGAGTTGGAGATACTGACAGCGGGTGACGTCTCAAGAACAGCCCCCTGCACGGCTGTGACCGCACCGGTAACAGTGGCTTTTTTCTGGGTTCCATACCCCACAACCACAACTTCGTCCAAACTGGCTACGTCCTCTTCCATGGCGAGGTCAATTGTCGCGTTGTTGTTTACGGGAACGATCGCAGTGCTGAATCCGATATAGCTAAAGCGTAAACTGGTAGTGCCATCGGTGACCGTAATAGTATAATTCCCATCAAAATCGGCCACCACACCGTTGAACGAATCATTTACGTCCACAATGGATACCCCGGGCAGGGGAACACCATCCGCTGCCGATGTCACGGTGCCGGAAATGGTGAGTTCCTGAGCCGAGACTCCGGATAAAAAGGCACTACTGATCATTAGAATTGTCAAAAGGGTGTACATACAAGATATACACCTGTTTCGTGGGTTAGGTTTGTAGTTCATGTGCTCTAGGTTGTTATTTATGGTTTTTGTACGTATATAAAAGTAAAAAAATATCCAATATAATAAAGATACATTAAAATATTAATCGATAACTGTCATTAATCAACATTCCGAGGTGAGAATGTTGCATATTTGATATCGGAAAACCTGGCTACTTGTCAGGAGCTTGAGAAAATAACCTGGCTATCAGGGCTTGCATAAACATGCGTTTCGGGCAGGCTGAAATTACTTTCAGGTCTTCCCAAAAACTGGTCTCTTCATCCAGGAATTTCAGGAGTAGCCGGGGTTTCCTCCTGCGGAACAGGGCTTCAAAAACAAGACCGCCTTTCTCATTGTGTTTGTAGAGGATGTCCAGCAGCAACAGGTCATACCACCAGAACCGGTTCTTCCCGGAAAATGAAACCAGGGATTTATGGGCTTTCATATGTTTCACCAATGCCGCCGTCTTTTTGGAGGTATTCCGGAAGGTAAAACCGGTGCTGGGTTTCGCCCACCCCCCTGCCGTGCCAATGTGTACTACTTTTTTGGAATCGCGTTGCCAAAAAGGATAACAGGTCATCGGTATGCTGCCGCGCTCTTTTGCCAGCACCTTATATTCATCCACATTAAGTTGTTCTGAAAGATACCGCTGTATGGCATTTTCATATACTTCCTCAGGAAGGGTGAATTCAGAGAACAAGGTGTATTCCACCAACGCATGAGTCCTTGAAAATGGAAGGACATACATAAACCGGGTGTTTCCCTCCTGGGGAATGGAAAAATCCATAAAGGTGGCGGTATCCAACAGAAAAACGGGACTTTTGGTTTGCACGAACCAGCCAATAAAATGCTGCTGCAGTACCGGGTAGGTCCGCTGCCCGGTAATATCCTTAAAATTGAAGATGCTGTTGAAAACCTGGAATGCCGTATAGTTTTCAATGGTGGTGCTGACCTCGACAGCCTGCGAATGCTCTTCCACACGGGTCACCGTGGCGTGTACAAAAGTTATGTTGGGATAGGCCTTGATACGTTCAAGATAGAGACGGTAAAAATCAATACCCCTGACCATTTTATAGGTATAAGGGGTAATGCCCATGCGGCGGCTGAAGCCCTTTCCCCCAAAAAAGATCTGATCCCATGAACGGTGGAGTATCCCATCAAAATCCCCGGCTCCTTTTTCCCAAAAACACCAGGTACGGTCATTGGTCAGTTTGGGGTCCCTGTCCAGGAGCAGGATCCTTTTATCCCTGAAAAAGCCCTCTTTCCCCATGGCATCAGCAAGCATAAGTCCGGCTGCCCCTGCCCCGATAATGATATAATCGTATTGTGCCATCTTTTTTTGCTGGCTTGCAAGATAGTTAAGTTACCGAAATGTCGGTCCGGTGTCGCGGGGTAATCCGGGAGTTTTTTCCGGGATGGCATGCTTCCTCAGAAATAGGTGGAGAGGCCAAAAATAAATCCCCCGGTAACGGAAGGCGGGTTTCCGAGCAGGTCCCGCTGCCTGGAATACCTGTAATTCAGTCGCAGGACGGTTTGCTGTGTGGGCCTGAAACTAAGGGCTGGCATAATGCTCCATATTTCATCATAGATATTCCGCCCGGTTTCATTAAAGCTGTCCTTATTCCAGTCTACATATTCCAGTCGGCAGGCGACATTTAGGACGGCCTGGTCCCATCCCAACAGCTTCCTTTTCAGTACTGGCTGGACGATGTCTATAAACCCACCCAACTGCTTATTGCCAAATTGCTGGGAAAAAGTATCGGGCACATCAACATGCACCCATGCCCATTCCCCGGTGATAAAGGTATTTACCTTTGGCAGGGTTGTATTGAAATCGAGTGCAAGTACGTTGAGGTTCCTCCTTTCATCGAGGGTTAGCCCATCCTCTGAAAAGTTATTATAGGTACCCCCCATATAGGATATCCCTAAGTCCCCCACCTTGTCATTGCGGACGGCAAATTTTAAAGTGAGCAGGCCGTTAGCTTCTTCAAACCGTTCGCTATTTTCCT
>JBGTLT010000134.1:0-11838 GCA_041743975.1 Zeaxanthinibacter sp. | reverse complement strand
TATAAGTCAGGAATTACATTGAGAAATAGATTATTGACTTATCACTTAGAAGGATTAACAAACCTTATTCGATTAATTGAGAATAAAAACATACCTAAAACAGTAAATATTGTTGGGACATCATATTTCTTTAACAATCGGACATTACAAAAAATGGGGTTTGAGATTATAAATCCATCACTGTTTTATAGACTAAACCTATTTATAAACTTTATAGACTTAATTTGGATGTATTCTCTATCAAAAGGAAAGTTTACAATTCCAAAAATTTGGAATGCTAAAAAAGCAAGTATAACGGGAGTAAAACTAGTTGAAAGTAAAGAGCGGATAGAAGAGCTTTATAACAAAATGAAAAGAAAAACGACCGCATAATCGAGTAGACGGCTCCGCCATTTTCTGACGGAGTGCGCCCCTCACACCACCGTACCCTTCGTCAAGCTCAGGACAGGCCAAGCGGGTCTCGTATACGGCGGTTCGTAAATTGATGGGTTCAATTCATACCGTTATATCTAACCCAGCCACGAATCTTCAGGTCCAGCAGTTTTGCTAAATCCTGTATTCCACGTTGGGTTTTGCTGTGGAAGGCAAGTTTACGGAGTTCTCCCGTGATATGGGTCTTGGACTTATTATTCCGGATCAGACTTTAAGTAAGCGGCTAAGCCATCCCATATCCCATACTAAATCTCCTGTCCCGGGGTGGCTGCTGGTTCTGAAAGAATGCTTACCACTTCATCGAGTCGGTCCTGGACCCGCGGATTGGTGCAATTGATCAGGATGGCAAATACCATCCGCGTTTCAGGAAAGACAAAGAAATTGCTGTATCCCCCCACCCCGTTGCCGGTATGCCCAAAAAAGGGCCTTCCCAGTGAATCTGAACTCACCTCCCAGCCGAGGCCATAGAATGTTGGTTTTCCGTTTACAAGTTGAGAGGTAATGAAGTCCGTATATAAGTGTTGTTTCTTTTTATAGTGTTCCAACGTCCACTGCCCCAATTTGGCCAGGTCTGAAGTGGTAGCTAAATAACCGCCCCCTGCCAGCTTGTATCGGTTGTTTACCGGTACCGCCTTGCGGAACCCTTTCACCGTTTTGGTATAGAAAGTTGCTGTCGCCCCCCTTTCCGGGCTGTCGGTTTCAGGAAAGGTATGCTGCAACCCCAATGGCTGCAATACCTTTTTCGCCACATAGGATTCAAAGGGCATACTGCTGGCCTCCTCCATCGCCAGGGATACCAATACCCACCCGAAACTGTTATAATGGAAGCCCTTACCGGGTTCGAACAGCAATGGATCATCCCCGAATATTTTCGTGCCTTCCCGGATCCCATAGGGCTTGTTCAGGGCGTATTCTTTTCCTTTGTATCCCCGGATTCCCGCTGTATGCCCCGCCAACTGGCGAATGGTGAAATCGTATTCCTTCCGGGGGTAGTCCGGTACATATTCATAAAAAGAAGTATCGAGCGCAATTTGTCCTTCCGCTACCATATTCGCCAGCGCAAGTGCTGCTATTGGTTTGGAAGCGCTGGCTATACGGAACAAGGTGCTCTCGGGTTGAACCTGGATTTTTTTATCCAAATCGGCATACCCATATCCTTTTTGGAAAATTTCCCTGCCATCCTTTAACACGGTTATGGCAAGTCCGGGGACCTTCTTCTGATCAATAAGCCCTGTAAGGAGTGTATCGGCCTTGTGCCATCCCTCCCGGTACAAGGGTGATGCCATCCGGCGATCAGATGCGAAGGATTTTTGAAAGTTGGATAGAAAGCGCTTCGTATATTCCTGAATGCTGTATTTTTTCCCCATCGATTCAAAATTAAAAATTCCTTGATATCAACCATCTCCAAGCCGCAGGAATATATCTCGCCTACCTGCCCGTTCCGGTACAGGCGGGCGCCCGGCACAGGTTTCGCTGGTTTCATTTTGACCTGAAAGTTAGAAACGAAATTCTGTATTTTTCCTCAGCCGAAACCTCTTAGGCGGTTTCGACCGCTCCAGAGGGGAAGTGCCCCGGGGCAAAAGCCCAAGGAATTCTTTTGATTAAAACCTTTGTTAGCTGTTGCGGGAGTTCTTTGATGCCCTAATCCCGGAAAAACAACTTCCCCTTATATACTATTTCCACGGTTACACTGGGTGGGCGGTTATAACTTATAACGTCCCCGGTACCACGGATTATCCCGCTCAGGGATTGCTGGGGATTTATAAGGACGTCATTGCTACCCCGGTGGTTTACCTGCACGGCGCCCGCGACCAGACCATTTGCTTCTATCCTGGAATCGCCCGCCGCGATGGTTATGTTAAGATTAGCAGTCGTACCCTTCAATTTAAAATAAGCTATTCCATTCACTACTACACTTACCCGTTCGGATGCCAGTTCAAGTTCAAATGACCCATCCGTGGTAGCAGTTGCCGGATTCCTAAAGCTCTCAGAATATAAAGTAAGCTGTTTGTAGTTCAATATCCCCTCACTGCTAATAGGAAAACCGGAGCTGCTTCTTACCTCTGTAATATCGGGTGCTGTTACATAAACAGTGGTAAGTCCGTAATCCCTGAAGAAATTACAGTCGTTGGTATCGGAGACATACAAGGTACCGTCCTGTACTTCAGCATTCACTTCAGGGATCAGATTTGCCCCTGTTTCCACCTCCACCTGCTGTACCGGCCCTTGTTTCAGGACCAATCGTACATTCTCCAGTACTGTAATCTTACTAAAAGAGGGGACAGAAACTGTTTCCCGGACGATATCGCCTGCCGTCTGTAAACAATCCGGTGCCTCTTCCCGGTTGCAGGAGGCACATACCAAAGCAACGATCATAGTTCCTAAGATGGTGTATTTAAACCGCTTTCCACCTGCAAACGGCGGACAGGGTGAATCAACTGCCTGGGCCATTGGACAGGAAATCCCCATCCGGTCCTGAAATCCAACCGGGCACTTAAACAGAAGGCATCCTATAAAACCACATATGCGGGAGTACCCTTTGTGGAACGGGGCTCCTCTAAAACCCAATCCTGTGAAATTGGAACCAATACGGTATTCATCCATATGACTAACTTTTGTAATATGAGGCCAATCCCGCAGGTATAAAGCCGCATGTAAGCTGTTTAAAGCCTAATCCCCATCCCGAATTCAACAGCCTCCGCTTTGGCCGCATGGGATTTCAGGGTGACAGCCCCAAACCATTTCTTTCCCAGATAATATTTAAGGCCCACCCTGTTGTATACCTTCCCTTCAAAATCAAAAGGATAGTAGAGGTAATACCCCAATTGTGTGATAATGCTCATCCTGTTGATAAACAATTCATGGCCTACAAATATCCCCGCCCTTTTATAATCCTCCGTTGCACTTACCTGCCGTTCCGGAAAGGAAATGGCCTGGTAGCGTATCAATTCCTTAAGGAAATTAGCGAAAAACAGATCACCCCCCAGCTGCAACGCACTTTTGGCCCCCAGTCTTTTATCAGCATATGTGGAAAAAATATAAAAGGGATACTGCCCGGAATTGATCACATCACTTTCATTGACACCTGCCCTGAAGACCAGGTTTAAACGGATGGGTTCGGTAACGGCATGCTGCTTCTCTTTTACGATATAATCAACGGGACTATCATCATGGAAGTCATAAACTATACCGGCATTCAATGCAAACGTATTGGTAGAGGTATTTGGGGCCTTCACATTGGCATTGGAATAATGTACGAGGGTGATCCCTGCTTTCAATCCGATATGGTTCCACAGCTGTTCTTTCTGGAAATTGAACATCAGGTAGGTAGAACTCATGATATCCGAACCATAGGCATTGTTTCGGAAATTCGTGTATTTATTATAAGGGTTTGTATTATAGGCTATTCCCTGCCCTATCCGGAACTGCATTTTCCGCTTGACAAAATAAAAGTTATAATGGGCGTAAACTGAATAATTGGAACCCAATGTGGGATTGTCCATGCCCTGGAAGAGTAACGAAATACCAGTATCCGGATAGTTGTATCGCTGTTCCCACTCCCGGTAGCCAAACGTTTTTTTGTTCCAGGCAAGGATCAGGCCCTGGGGATGTGCTTTGATCAGGTGGGAGATATCCGGGTTATGGAGGACAACGGATCCGTAAAATGTGTTTGCTTCCCAGGTTGTTCTCCGGGGGCCTTCCCCTTCCTGGGAACAGCAAGCTGCAAAAACCAGGAAGCAGGCAATCAGGACACTGTATTTCATTGGATACAAAAGTAGATAATTAATCCGGTTACCGGGCCTCGCATTTCGGCTGTCCAGATATGGGTATTATAGCATGGATGGTAGCTGCATCCCCATCCAGACTCACTGTCCGTGCAAAGTCTGTAGAGGGCAGGGCTGTTTCTGCTCAGAAAACTTCCTTTGCAATTGCCCTGATATTATCCGATTTACCCATGGAATAATAGTGCAGCACCGGAACACCTGCGGCTTTCAATTCCTTTGATTGTTCGATGGCCCATTCTATCCCTACCTTCCGGACTTCAGCATTGTTCTTACAGGCATCAACAGAATCAATCAGGTCCTGGGGTATATCAATCCGGAAAACCTGGGGCAACAATTGCAAGTGCCTTTTCACAGCTATTGGTTTAATGCCCGGGATGATAGGAACGGTTATCCCCATTTCCCTGGCCGCCTCTACGAACCCGAAAAACTTTTGATTGTCAAAAAACATTTGGGTTACCACGTAATCCGCCCCCATATCTACTTTCTGTTTCAACCATTTCAGGTCGGTTTTCAGAGAGGGTGCTTCCATATGTTTTTCAGGGTAACCTGCCACGCCAATACAGAAATCGGCACAGGAGTCCGTCTCGATCACGTCGTGCAAATATTTGCCCTTGTTTAGGTCCTGTATCTGTTTCACCAGATCACAGGCATAGGCGTGCCCCCCTTTGGTCACTTCAAAATATTGCTCCTCCTTCATGGCGTCTCCCCGGAGAGCCATTATATTATCCAGCCCCAGGTAATGGCAATCCACCAGAAGGTATTCGGTCTCTTCCCGGGTAAACCCACCACAAAGTACATGGGGAATGGCATCCACATTGTATTTGTACCTGATAGAGGCGCAGATGCCAACGGTACCGGGTCTCATGCGTGTCAGCTTTTTATCGAGCAGGCCTTCGCGATCAATATAAACATATTCTTCCCGTGAAGTGGTAACATCCACAAACGGTGGCTTGAATTCCATCAGGGGGTCGATATTGTCATATAGTTCCTGGATACTGCGGCCTTTCACAGGAGGAATGATCTCAAAGGAAAACAGTGTTTTTCCTCCGGCATTCTTGATGTGTTCTGTTACTTTCATGAATAATTCTTAAAATACCTTTAGGTTCCGGTATGTCGTCGGGGGCAATCTCCAACTTATACCTGAAGCCAAATTTAATGGTGATTACTGCCCGATCAATTTTCAGCTATATTGGGAGCCAGCCATTTCAGTGCCGCTTCCTTTTGTATCCCCTTCCGCTCTGCGAAGTCAAAAACCTGCTCCTCTGTTATCTTCCCCACGCCGAAATACCGGGCCTGAGGATGTGCAAAATAATATCCGCTTACACTGGCGGCCGGCCACATGGCCAGGCTATCGGTAAGTGCAACGCCTATCTTTTGCTGTATCCCCATCAGTTTCCACAGGGTCAGTTTTTCCAGGTGGTCCGGGCAGGCCGGGTAGCCCGGGGCCGGGCGTATCCCTTTATATACTTCATTGATCAGTTCCTGGTTGTTGAGGTCTTCGTCTGCAGCATAACCCCAGTGACCGGTCCTGATTTCCTTGTGAAGGTACTCTGCAAAGGCCTCAGCCAAACGGTCTGCAAGGGCTTTTACCAAAATGGAATTGTAATCGTCCAGGTCCTGCCTGTATTTTTCCGCAAGTTCTTCGGTGCCAAATCCTGCGCTCACACAAAAACAACCTATATAATCCTGTAGTCCGGTTTCTTTTGGGGCTATAAAATCAGCCAATGCCAGGTTGGGCACCCCGGGGCGTTTTTTAAGCTGTTGCCGGAGGGTCCTGAATGTATGGATATCCCCTTCATTAACCACTTCAATATCGTCATCCCCCACTGTGTTGGCAGGGAACATTCCATATACAGCCCTGGCCTGAAGTAGTTTTTCATCGATCAATTTTCTCAGCATTATTTGGGCATCCGAAAATAATTCCCGTGCCTGGCTTCCAACTACTTCATCCTTCAGGATAGCAGGGTATTTACCATGTAGTTCCCAGGTCCTGAAGAAGGGGGTCCAGTCAATAAACGGTTCCAGCAAGGAGAGATCCAGGTCCCTGATGACCTGTATCCCGGTTATTTTCGGGGGAACTATATCGTCTCCATTCCATTGGATCTGCAACTTATTGGCCCTGGCGTCCTTCAGGGACAGGTAATCCTTTTGCTTCCCGCGCCGGGCAAATTGTACCCTGAAATTTTCATAGTCTTCCTTAACTCCTTGTTTATAGTTTTCTGAGCTGTCTTTCTGCAGCAGATTGCCCACAACGGTGACAGCGCGTGATGCATCATTTACATGAACTACTGATTGGGAATACTGGGGGTCTATTTTGACGGCCGTATGTGCCTTACTGGTGGTAGCCCCTCCTATCAGCAGGGGAACCCTGAAATTCTGACGTTCCATTTCTTTGGCCAGGAATACCATCTCATCCAGGGAAGGGGTGATCAATCCGCTAAGCCCGATTATATCGACATTCTCTTCCCTGGCTTTACTGATAATTTTCTCGGAGGGGACCATAACCCCCATGTCGATGATCTCATAATTATTGCATGCCAGGACCACCCCGACAATATTCTTACCAATATCATGAACATCCCCTTTTACGGTAGCCATCAATATTTTGCCATTGGCACCCCCGGAACCATTTGTGGTCGGGTCCGGATTAACGGCTGCATTCTTCTTTTCATCTTCAATAAAGGGCAGCAAATAGGCAACCGCTTTTTTCATTACCCGCGCCGATTTCACTACCTGTGGCAGGAACATCTTACCACTCCCAAACAGGTCCCCAACCACATTCATTCCGGTCATCAGGTGGCCTTCAATTACTTCAATGGTTTTTTGGACGTCATTTCTTGCCTCTTCCACATCCTGCTCTATAAACTGGTCTATCCCCTTTACCAGGGCCCGGGTAATCCTATCCTGAAGGGGTTCTTTACGCCACGACATGTCCACCTTGCTATCCCGTGCCTTCCCAATGACCGTTTCGGCAAAATCCAGGAGTCGTTCCGTCGCATCCTCTCTCCTGTTGAGGATCACATCTTCCACCCGTTCCAAAAGGTCGGCAGGGATGTCGTCATAGACTTCAAGCAGTGCCGGGTTCACGATGCCCATATTCATCCCTGCCTGTATGGCATGATACAGAAAAACAGAATGCATGGCCTCCCGTACCGGGTTATTCCCCCTGAAGCTGAAGGAAACATTACTGACACCTCCACTTACGCTGCAGTGTGGCAGGTTATGACGCACCCAGGCTGTAGCTTCAATGAAGTCGAGCGCATTGCGCTTGTGTTCATCCATCCCGGTTGCCACCGGAAAAACATTCAGGTCGAATATGATATCTTCGGGGGGGAATCCTACTTTGTTGACAAGTATGTCATACGATCGCCTGGCAATTTCTTTCCGCCTTTCCAGGTTATCTGCCTGCCCCACCTCATCAAAGGCCATTACAATGACCGCTGCCCCATATCTGCGAATCAACCGGGCGTGCTTTATAAATTCTGCTTCCCCTTCCTTGAGGCTAATGGAATTGACAATGCATTTTCCCTGCACCAGCTGTAAGCCCGCTTCTATAATTTCCCATTTGGAACTGTCGATCATAATGGGCACCCTGGCAATATCCGGCTCGGCAACGACAAGGTTCAGGAACCTGACCATAGCTTCCTTGCCATCTATAAGGCCATCATCCATATTGATATCGATGATCTGGGCTCCACCTTCAACCTGATGCCGTGCAATTTCGAGGGCTTCTTCAAATTTATCCTCCTTGATAAGCCGGAGGAATTTCTTGGAGCCGGCTACATTGGTTCGTTCCCCAATGTTTACAAAATTGGTTTCGGAGGTGATCACCAGGGGTTCCAATCCTGATAATTGCAAGGGACGTGCGCCTGAACCCCCGTTGTTGTTTACTGTAATGTCTGATGTATCCCCGATCATGTTTTATATTCTTCAACTCGTTATAGTGTTCCCTCCCCTTACCGGTGGCCCCTTCTCCGGATTATGTGTGAAGGATTTAAAAAAGACCCGATAGGGTTAATGGGCCATCGCCAACAAGGGGCGGGGCTCATATTTTTTGACCATTTCAGCGATAGCCTTAATATGTTCCGGGGTAGAACCGCAACAACCTCCAACTATATTCACCAGGCCTTTCTCCAGATATTCCCGGATCTCCTCCGCCATCTGTTTCGGGGTTTGGTCATACTTCCCGAAAGCATTGGGAAGTCCCGCGTTGGGATGGGCTGAAACCGCATGGCCGGTCCTGGCTGCCAGGACCTGTAAATGGGGCACCAACTGGCTTGCACCCAGGGCACAGTTGAATCCTACTGACAGTATGGGAATATGTGATACGGAGATAAGGAAGGCCTCCGCCGTTTGGCCTGAGAGGGTTCGCCCTGAGGCATCCGTAATGGTACCGCTTACCATAACAGGGGTTGTGACCCCTCGTTCCTCCTTAACTTCCTCAATGGCAAAAAGGGCGGCTTTGGCGTTGAGGGTATCAAATACGGTTTCCACCAAAAGGATGTCCACCCCCCCATCCAATAGGGCGTTCACCTGCTGCTTATACGCTGCCCGGAGTTCTTCAAATGAAACAGCCCGGAAACCCGGGTTGTTTACTGCGGGCGACATACTAGCTGTTTTGTTGGTGGGACCAATGCTGCCAGCCACAAAGCGGGGCTTCCCGGGCTCCAGTGCAGTGAAATCACGCGCAACACCACTGGCGATCTTTGCTGATTCAAAGTTGAGTTCATACACGAGGTCCTCCATATGGTAATCTGCCATGGCAATGGTGGTCCCGGAAAATGTATTGGTTTCCACTATATCCGCTCCTGCTTCAAAATAGTTCCTGTGAATGGTCGTTATTGCTTCGGGCTGGGTAAGGGACAAAAGGTCGTTGTTTCCTTGCAGTGGGTGGGGCCAGTCCGCAAACCGGGTGCCCCGGAAATCTTTTTCGCTGAATTTATAGCGCTGCAGCATGGTGCCCATAGCACCATCCAGCACCAGTATCCTCTTTTGTAGTATTTCTTCGATTAGGGTCATATCAATTTCCTGTATCCATTGGATTCATTTATACGCATGCTATCAAGTATGGAAGGAGAATTGTGAGATACCCTGTTTTGTGTTATCTGCCACGCACACAGGCGTGATAGAATGTAGCACCTTCTTTTTCCAGGGCCCGGATTGCCGGGGTGGAAAAGGGTTGCTAAGGTTTCATAGGGTCCAATCCCTCCACCTTTCTTGATAACGATTTCAAATTTGTAAAGAACTGCTGCAAAGTAACGTTACAGCCGCATCAAATGCAAGAAAAGTGGGGATTTTTATGGCTTGCCACCAAAGAAAAACCTTTCAATCCCAGCGGATCGAAAGGTTTCCCGGCTAATTCAAATACTAAATCCAATACTAATACAGTATGCTTTGTACAACTTCCTTCCTCGCTTCTTTTTTGCTGCCATCAAATCCCTCAACGCCACCGACAGTGGTATATTTCATTACATATCGTTTCCCTGGGTTCACAAGCTGGTAGGCACTCTGGCACATGACTGCTGCCTCGTGGAAACCGGATAAGATGAGTTTAAGTTTCCCAGGGTATGTATTCACATCCCCCACTGCATAGACACCCGGAATATTGGTTTGGTAATCATATGCATTATTTACTTTGATGGCATTCTTCTCTATATCCAGCCCCCAGTTACCCATGGGCCCCAATTTGGGTGACAAACCGAAAAGCGGGATAAAAAAATCCGTTTCCACATAGGTTTCACCTTTATTGATGTCATTGTGCCTGACTACGACTGCCTCCAGGTGTTCATCGCCATAAAGTTTGCGAACTTCGGCCTCAGTAAAGAGTTTTATTTTGCCGCATTTGGCAAGTGCCGCTGCCTTTTCCACTGAATCCAGGGCGCCACGGAACTCATTCCTCCGGTGCACCAGCGTAACCGAAGAGGCGATCCCGCTCAGGTGGATAGCCCAGTCAAGTGCAGAATCTCCCCCACCAGAAATGACTACTTTCTTGTTCCTGTAGACCTCCGGGTCCCGGATTATATAGGACACGCCGGTGTCCTCAAAATCCTGGATATTCTCAATCAGGGGTTTTCGGGGTTCAAAAGATCCCAGGCCGCCTGCTATTACTACCACAGGCGCATTATGCTCAGTGCCATTGATGGTAGTGACCACAAATGAACCATCCTCTAATTTTGTAAGGGTTTCTGCCCTTTCCCCCAATGTAAATCCTGGCTGGAAAGGTTTAATCTGTTCCATAAGCTTTTCCACCAGATCGCCGGCAAGGATTTCCGGGTAGGCCGGAATGTCGTAAATAGGTTTCTTAGGATATATCTCGGAACACTGGCCCCCCGGCTGTGGCAACGCATCTATAAGATGTGTCTTCATTTTCAGCAAACCGGCTTCAAATACCGTAAATAGCCCTGTTGGACCTGCTCCTATAATTATGATGTCCGTTTTAATCATATTTTTTCTGTTTTACCTGTAAGGGATAATTTCCCTTATTTCAATAAACTTTCTGTTACCTTGTTCATGTGTTCCACTTTGGATTCAAAATCCCCTTTAAGCCTTTTTCTGTATACATTCAGGTTCCGAACCATCTGATCGATATCCTCCGGGATAACCTCCTCAAAAAACTGTCGTAGCCGCTTGGCTGTTGTCGGCGATTTGCCATTGGTGGATATGGCAACCTTTACATTGCCCTTGGTCACGATCCCACCCATGTAAAAATCACAATACGGGGGATTATCGGCCACATTAACCAGTTTGTCCAACTGCCTGCAATCATCATATACCTTCCTGTTCACCTCCGGAACATCCGTGGTGGCAATGACAAGATGCTTGCCTTTTAAATATTTTCCTGAATAGGTGTCCTCTATTATTTCCACATCAAAGCCCCCGGCCAATTCCCGTGTATCATCGCTGTAAGAGGGTGCCACCATCGTAATCCTGGCATCAGGGCTCGACTTTGTAAGGAAATTTAGTTTCTCGGCTGCCACATTTCCTCCACCTACAATCAGGATTTGTAATTGTGCCGTTTTCAGGAAAACAGGATATAGGTTGTTTCGTTCCATTATACCTCAAATAAAGCAGGCTGTGACACTGTTATGATCTCCCCTGAAGCCTGCTGAACCTTATGGGAACTTTGCAGGTCAAGGATATGTTGCCTGTGCCGCACCACTTCCCCAATAATGATAATTGCAGGATTGGTCAATTGTTTTTCTTCCACATCTTTTAAAATGCTGGCTACTGTACCGACAGCTGTTTTTTCATCCGCGGTGGTTCCATTTTGTATAACGGCAACGGGTAGTTCCGATTTGCCTTCATTCCGGAATATGTCGACAATGGCCGCCAGTTTGGACATTCCCATTAAGATTACTACAGTGGCACTGGTTCGGGCTGCCATTGCTACATCTTCCGATAAGGCATGGTCCCTGGTAGTCCCTGTGATGACCCAAAAACTTTCTGCCAACCCCCTTTTTGTAACAGGGATGTCCAGTAAGGCCGGAACAGCTATCGCGGAGGTGATGCCCGGTACCATGTTTACTTCCAGGCCATGTGCTGCAGCATATTCCATCTCCTCTGCGCCACGCCCGAAGACAAAAGGATCTCCCCCTTTTAAGCGGACCACATTATTACCGGC
>JBGTLT010000133.1:0-2534 GCA_041743975.1 Zeaxanthinibacter sp. | reverse complement strand
AGGCATCGGCCTGATAAAAAACGGAATAGGTCCCAAAGGGCAGGATTACCGGTTCTTCCCCGTAACCGGCAATTGCAGTACGGGTAACATCCACAATATATGCCGGGCTGTATTCTGTCTCGAGGCCTTCTTTCATACCCACCCCGAGTCCTGCATTGAGCAGGGCAAGCGTATGAGGGGTATTCAGATAACTCAGGTAGATGGACAAGGCCATCAGCGAGTCATCGAGGTAAAGGAAAACTAGTTTTTTAGTCTGGTTACTGTCCCGGTTCGGCACCTTATGGATCAAAGAATCCAATGGAAACCTTTCAGAGGACCGGGCGTCCAGGAATACCAGGTTTTTATTCGCAGAAAAGTATTCCAATAATCCCATAACTCTCTAGATTATCATCCCCCCGTCAACCCCGATGACCTGCCCTGTCACATAGGCGGACAGGTCTGATGCCAGGAATAAGATCACTTTGGCCACATCTTCGGGCTGCCCCATTCTCCCCATCCCTATTGAAGCCATATTTTTATCATAAAATTTTGGGTCCATGCTACGGGTCATGGCGGTGTCGATAAATCCAGGCGCTACCGCGTTCACCCTGATATTGATCCCTGCCAGTTCCTTGCTCAGGGATTTGGTAAACCCAATTACAGCGGATTTGCTCGAACCGTAAATTGACTGCCCCAGATTTCCATGGGTGCCGATAATGGAGGTAAGATTGATGATGCTCCCCTGCCGGTTCCTCAGCATGAGTTTGGATGCCCGCTTGGACATATCGATTAGCCCAAAGACGTTCGTCTGGTATATTTTGTCAATTAATGCCGGGGTAACCATTTGCAATACAGCATCTTCCATAACCCCGGCATTGTTTACAAGGATATCGATTGTCAATTTTGTCTGCCGGATGTCAGTAAAGACTTCCTTTAGCCGGTCCTGGTCTGTAATATCGGCGGCATAATATGAGATGAGGTTCTTCCCGTTATCAAGCTCTGATTTAAGGGAATGGAGGGCAGCTTCATCCCTTGAAATCAGGATGAGGTTGGCCCCCTGTTGAGCGAACAAAGTAGCTACTGCTTTCCCGATGCCTTTTGAAGCCCCGGTTATGATGGCTGTTTTATCTTTTAAGAGCATCAGAAGCTTATGTCATATTTACCCAGGATTTCCTTTGCCTTTGCCACACTGCTAAGGTCTATAACATCATCCGTATCGATTTCCACATCAAATGCCTCTTCTATCTCACTGATCAGGAACATATGGGACATGGAATCCCATTCGGGGATACTTTGGTATTTTAAATCATCCTTCACCGTAGTGGCATCAATTTCCAATGCCGTGCTAAATGCCCGGACAAGTTTTTCAGAATTATCCTTACTCATTTTTATAATTTAGTTTAATCAATTTTTTAGCGCATCCTTCTGGCCGGATTGCCAAAATAAGTGCCTGGTTCCGTGGTATTCTTAATGTTTATGGAACCTACGCCCAGATAGGATTCATCGCAGATAGTGATAAGCGGGGATACCACTGTTTTCGTAGCGATATATACTTTGTTTCCGATTTGCGCCCCACCCCCTACATCCACACTGGGCATTATGGAACAAAAGTCCCCTATGATCGCGTCATGGCCCAACACACTGTTCACATTCACGGATACCATTTTTCCCATTTTTAAACCGGGTCCGATTTTTACCCCGGGGCAGATGATGGCACCTTCGCCAATTTCCACATCGGGGCCTACCAGTGCATCTTCAGATATGAACGAATAAAATATAACCTTATTTTTAAGTTTATTATATATCAACAATTTGGAATCAATATTAGCGATCGCGACAACGACGCGGTCTTCTTTTTTGAATTTATATCCTTCTATAGAGCCGTAAATCTTGTAATTGCTTACTTTACCACGCAGCGCATCCTGATCGTCATCGATAAAACCCTTCAAATTAAAATCCCTTTTTTCAGCGGGGATAGCATCCAGGTAGCTTATGACTTCCCTGCCATAACCTCCGGAGCCGATAACGAATAAATCAGGATGATCAGTGTTCATAATGTTGGTTTTATACTACCATATGTCCTTGTTTGAGGGAAGCCGCAAAGTACGTGATTATAAGTATAACAGTCAAATCGATACCGTTTCATATTTAAAATCGTTTTATCCCATTATCTACCATATCCACAAGCCGGTAAAAGCCCCGCAAACCGTACATAAATGGATGCAGCAAAGATTTGGTATTCACAATTAAAGTAAGCATTTTGTATACCGGGCCTTTAAAATCAGTTCCCATGAGATGATCCAGCGGGTAGGCTCCAATCTTATTGAAACCACTCAGCATAGGATTGACGTAGGCAAAAGGGATATCTGACCGCACCAGGCGGAGCAATAAAAACAATACGATGGCCTGCTGTTTTGACTTCAGCCTTTTATAGGCATCCGGGTGTGTGATGGGATCAACATGGGCCTCGATCAATTTTCCTTCGGTATAGACCGCCTTTTCACAGTCAAATACAAACTTCCTGAAATGTGTCGGCTCCTTGCTGGTCCTTATGG
>JBGTLT010000132.1:0-13317 GCA_041743975.1 Zeaxanthinibacter sp. | reverse complement strand
ACCAAAGAGGACTTTATATACTACCTGCTGTTTACGCTCGAACAATTAAAAATGGACCCGGAGACAGTTAAAATAAGACTTTTTGGAGCCGTTGAAGAAGGGGATGATATCTATTCCATATGCTATGAATATATCCAGCATCTCTCCATTTTTATCCCTTCCACCATGGCCTACCCGCTCGAAGGTAACCAGGAGCATTCCATAGATTTCACCGTTATCAACGCCCTTTAATGCGTATCATATCAGGGAAATATAAAGGACGGCGGATCAATGCCCCAAGAAACCTGCCGGTTCGCCCCACAACCGATATGGCCAAGGAAGCGCTTTTCAACATCCTGAACAATTGGTACTATTTTGAGGACATTTCAGTGCTCGACCTGTTTGCCGGCACCGGAAATATAAGTTTTGAGTTCGCTTCAAGGGGAGTACCCCATGTCATCAGTGTTGACGAGGAACAGAAATGTGTGCAGTTCATCAGCAAGGTCTCACAGGAACTGGAACTGAATATCAGTCCGGTTAAAAGTGAAGCCATGCAGTATTTAAACCGGGCCGGTGGCCCCTTCCAAATCATTTTTGCGGATCCACCCTACCAGATGTCACAAGCGGAATTCGCCAAAATACCCCAAAGGATATTCGCCACAAAACTGCTGACCGATGATGGGGTGTTGATCCTGGAACATTCCAAACACATGGACCTCTCCGGGCTTGAATATTTTAGCAACCAGCGTAAATACGGGGGGAGTGTTTTTAGTTTTTTTAAATACAATGAGTGAATACAGGTTCTCAATCGTCGCTGAAAGGTGAAGACCCGGCTAAATGTTCAACATGGTCACTGCTGTACTTGAAAAATTATCCCGGGATACCCTGGAGGATGCCACCCGCTTCCTTCTCGCATTGTGGCCAAATTGTTCCCATGAGGAAGAGTTCCGGAATTGGCTGCGTATACAGATTCGGGCCGGGAAACCCTGCAACTTGCCAAGGTATCAGGTCAATATAGCGGGTTGATATACCTAAGTTTGCGGGAAGAATATGCAGAGGGGACAAACGAGACCCGACGGCTGCCTGTTTTGAAGGGGTTTATGTGGTGCCGGCCTACCGTAGAATGGCATTGGAGCAAACCTGGTTACCTTGGGGATCAATAGGGCTATACCACAGGGTGCTATTGCTAATGCTTCTGATACAGATATCAGTAATAGGGACGGGATAGACTTTCATATTCGATCAGGGTTCAGGGACGTAAATAGTGGGGTCTGTTTCGTTAAAACCCTGCCCGATACCAAAGATATACATTCGCAGGTACCTTCCGGAATTCATCAAGCGGTTTAGAAGCAGCAGCAACTTAAAAAAAAGCAGGCCATAAGCCGGATTCTGTTTTATCCTTCACAGGATAACCCTTATCATTTATCTTGGCTTCCGGTTACCCGGAAGCTCTAACCGCCTACCCTTCAGCTCGGGCGCGCAACCCTCAATCACTGATTTACATGACGTTTCACCGCATAGAGTTTACCTGATTTCACTACAGCATTACCTGTACTTTCTTTCTGCTGCACTTGTCCTTTCCCTTCCGGTTGAACCAGAAGGGACGACGGGCGTTACCCGCTATGCTGCACTTTGGTGTCCGGACTTTCCTCCCTAAACCGGAATAACTCCGGTTTACAGCGATAAGGTGACCTGCAACTGCAAATTTACGCCAATTGTTGATAAAAAAAGGTTATATCCGCCTAAATGCAAGCCTATAATAGGCCGCTATTTTTATATTTGTAGCTGGCAATAAAGAAACCTGAAAACATTTCAATACAAGTGATCGGAGCCATTGGAATGGATTGCTATACATACTATTATTAAGGGCTGTCGTTCAAATTAATACCCTATAAAGGTTGGAACCATTTATTGTATCGGCCCGGAAATACAGACCCCAGACTTTCGAGGATGTGGTGGGACAGCGGTCTATAACCAATACGTTGCAAAATGCCATTGACCATAACCACCTTGCACAGGCGCTGCTTTTTTGCGGGCCGCGGGGGGTAGGCAAGACCACCTGTGCCAGAATATTGGCAAAGCAGATCAACCAGGACGGTACCGTGCGTGAAGATGAGGATTTTGCCTTTAATATCTTTGAGCTCGATGCCGCATCCAATAATTCCGTGGACGATATCAGGAACCTCATCGACCAGGTCCGAATCCCCCCGCAGGTTGGAAAATATAAAGTGTATATTATTGATGAGGTTCATATGCTTTCCCAATCGGCTTTCAATGCCTTTTTAAAAACGCTGGAAGAGCCGCCCAAACATGCTATCTTCATTCTGGCTACAACCGAGAAACACAAAATCATCCCTACGATACTTTCACGTTGCCAGATCTTTGATTTTAAACGCATTACCGTCAAAGATGCAGCAGACTACCTGAAATATATTGCGGGGCAGCAGGGGATCACAGCCGAGGACGATGCACTTCATATCATCGCTCAAAAGGCAGATGGGGCCATGCGGGATGCGCTCTCCATTTTTGACAGGGTGGTGAGCTATTCCGGGAAACAGCTGACACGGAAAGCGGTGACGGAAAATTTAAATGTCCTGGATCATGATACTTATTTTGCGGCCACAGACCTGGTACTGGAACATGCTATCCCAGATCTTTTGATGCTATTCAACAATACCCTGGCCGAAGGGTTTGAGGGCCACCATTTCATTGCAGGGCTTGCCTCGCATTTCAGGGATCTTATGGTATGTAAACACGAGGCAACGATTTCCCTGCTGGAAGTAGGTGATACCGCACGGAAACAATACCTGGAACAGTCTAAAAAGGCTTCGGAAGCATTTTTGCTGAAGGCCATCGACATTGCCAATGATTGTGACCTTAAGTATAGAGCCAGTAGAAATCACAGGCTGCTCGTTGAATTGACTCTTATGAAACTCGCTTCAATTGATTTTGAAGCGGAAAAAAAAAACGAGAGTGACGTCGATACTTCTGGAATAAACCTCATTCCGGCTTCCCACTTCAGAACTGATAAACTGCCTGTCAATAATGTAAGTGGTACTGTGGCCAAGGAGACCCTACCCGCCAGAACGGTGACCCCCCCCGGGTCCCCCTCCGTGCTACCCAAAAAAATGGGCATCCGGGATCGATCCACAAGGGTATCAGGCTTATCCATGTCCAGCCTGAAAGCCAAAAAAGAACACCGTACCAACAAGGTGGATGAATTACGCGATGAAAGTGAGTTGCCCAAAGAACCTTTTACGGAAGCTTCCCTCCGGTTACATTGGGCAAACTTTGTAAAAAAACTTGAAGCAGAAGGTAAAAAAATCCTGGCTTCCAACCTGAATACCGATCTCCCTAAGGTAAGCGACCATTTTACCATCCTGATAGAATTGCCCAACAGTACCATGAAAAAGGAAATTGAACGGGAGCAATCCGGACTTATGGAGCACCTGAAGAAAGCGTTGAATAACTACGCCATTACCCTGAATATTTCCGTAAATGAGGAAAAAGCAAAGAAATTTGCATTTACCCCTGAGGAGAAGTACCACAAATTACGGGAAAAAAACCCGGCGATCGAAATCCTGAGGAAAGAGTTTGACCTTGACTTATAGCTTGCTTCCAAAGCGGATACGGAGGGCATACAGGAGCATCACCACAGAAACTAGTAACAATCCCAGTGCCTCCCGGCCCTGTTCGACATTGTCAATAGCCCCTGAGTCAATGGAAACCCCTTCAAATCTGGCAGGCCAGGCGACAAAGGTCCCCACCAGATAGCCAACACATAGCAGGGATACTATCAGATAGTTCATCTTCCTGAAAAAGAAAAGAATGGAGACCAGTGAGGCCAGCCCGTAAAGTGCGACCCACAGCAGTGCATCCGGATCATTGTATTGGACAATGGCAGCTGCCAGAAAAAGTACGGTAAAAATCAGCGAAAGGAACTTAAAGAATATTTGCATGTCAGCTATTTTTGATAAGGTGGTTTTCGATAATTTGATATACGGAGGTTGCGTCCAAATTTGCTTCCCTTAACATATCGGGCTCGCTGGTTATCAGGATAGGGTAATCCAACCTATCTTCCGGGATCCGGCCATGGGAACCCTTAACAAGTTCCGGTTTCAGCGGGATGATATTTAAAAGCGTCCTGAACCCCAATTTCTTTTTGATCAGCTTCCCTGCAATCTTTGGCAGAACGAAAGGATCGGATGGGTCAGTGAAAAGTTCCACCGGGTCATATCCCGGTTTTTTGTGGATATCGACCATACGCGCATAATCAGGAGCCTTCTCATCCGACTCCCAAAAATAATAGGTAAACCAGGATTTACGGTCAGCGATGACCAGAAGGTCCCCACTGCGATCGTGATCCAGATGGGCACATTCCGGATCCGTCTTGTCCCATACCTTTTCAACCCCCTCCACCTTTTCAAGCAATTTCCTTACAGCTTCCTTATGTGTGCTGTCATTCAGGTAAACATGGGCAATCTGATGATCGGCTACTGCAAAGGCCTTGCTTGCCCCCGCGTCCAGGAGTTCGAGACCCCTTTCCGTCCGGATGCTGAGATATCCTTCAGACCGCAGTACCCTGTTGAGGTGGATGGGGTGGTCTACATCGGTGATCCCATATTCCGAGAGGATAACGATCCGGGCTCCCTGTTGCCGATAGTGGGATACCAGCTTTTCTACCACCTTGTCGATCTCCGACAGGCCCTTTCCGATTTTTTCGAAATCCAGCCCATGTTTCTGGAGGATATAATCAAGGTGCGGCAGGTATACCAGGGTGAGGGTAGGATTGTACATCGCATCTGTCCTTAGCGCTGCATCCGCTATCCATTGTGAGGATTTGACAGACGTCTTAGGGCCCCAGAAATGAAATAACGGGAAAGTTCCCAGTTCGTTTTGTAAGGTATCCCTTAATGCTGCCGGGTGGGAATAAATATCAGGGATCTTTCTCCCGTCTGCAAGGTAATTGGGCCTTGGTGTGATACTGTAATCCACTGTGGAATACATGTTATACCACCAGAAATGATTTGCACACGTGAAACTGCTATCCTGCTTTTTGAGCTTTTCCCAAAGTTTTTCAGCGGTTACCAATTTATTGCTCTGCCTCCAGAACTTTACTTCGCATTCATCCTTAAAATACCAGCCATTACCCACAATACCATGTTCAGAAGGCCACTTGCCGGTGAGGTAGGTTGCCTGGGCCGTACAGGTTACGGCCGGGACAAAAGGGGTAATAACGGCCGATGCACCCTGTGAAAGGAAGGCCTTCATAAAGGGTGTATGCTCCCCAATAAGTCTTTTGGTCAATCCCACAACATTCAACACCACCGTCTTTTTCATTCGTTACAGTTTTGATGTTAACCACTGGATCTCCCGCACTATGGAATCTCCTAAGTCGCTTTTCAACGATACAGGCAATACTTCCCATGTGTAGGTTTCGATCTCGAGGTGCTCGCTGATCGTTTCAGTCCGTAGGATGTCGATCACTTTCAGTATCTGGTCCTGGGTAGCGTAAAGCAAGCCAAACTTTTCCAAAAATACAGGTACATGAAAATGGGCCCTCAATTCCCTGAATGGCTTTTTGGATTTTAATACCACCGGGAGATCGGGATAGGTTACTACTGTACCCCCTACCCTTTCTGTTACCTGGTGCAGGTAGGTGGGTTCATCAAAAACGGATAATGCATTCCATATGGCTGCCGCAGGCCCTGCTTTTGACAGGATCTTCAATGCCGCACTGACCTGGATCTTTCCGATACGGATTCCGGCTTTCCTGAACCTGCTAAAAGTTTCCGAGGGTTCTTCGTAGGCCAGCGAGAAATGGCATATATCATAACAGATACAGATATACTTCAGGATCAGTTCCCGGGCTTCGTCTGCTTCGGTTCCCAACCTTGACTCCAGGATGTCGGTGGCGACCGGGAGCAGATAATTGGAAAAGAATTGCAATACATCTTCCGTGTTTTCAAGGAGGCCATCAGGCTCTGGTTCAATATCCAGATGCAAATATTTTCCGGTGCGCTGTTCTAACTTTTGCAGGTGGATCACAACTTCCGCCAGCTGTGCTGCGCCTTTCCGCAGCACATCCTCTGTAGGTTTGCCTTTGGGATACCAGTGCTTATAACTGATTGGGGAAGTTGAAATACCGCCATGGATCCCATCCGGGATGAGCACTGCCAACTGATCAAAAAGCCGGATGGTATAGCGGAGCCGGTCATCCGTGCTCCAGTCTGGTGTATGAACATGGTCCTTAACCCTTTCATTGTGAAAATTACCGAAAGGGAAGCCATTCATTGTAAACACATAAATACCCTCTTCCTCCAGCCATTGTTTAAATTTATGGAGACGATCCCCCACATTCATTTCTTCACTGGCCGTATTGGATAATCTTAAGCCAAGGCCCATAGGGGAATCTTTGGAAACCTGCTGTTTGATACCGGGAACATATTCCTGTAAACTGGCCAGGGTTTCTGCCCAATCCCTGCCCGGGTGGATATTGGTGCAGTAGGTAAGGTGAAATTTATCTTTTATCAGCATGTTTTAGGCCACATTTTGTCTGGAACGTTCATTGACCCTTTGAACCGCATCTCTCATGCAATCCATATCTATTTGATGGACATCGTGCTTTTGCCCTATGCCCGATAGTAATGTAATCGTTAATTTACCGCCGAGGTGTTCCCGAAATTCTTCGATACCTCCCAACAATGCCGAAAGTTCCTTTTCACTTTTCAGGGGAATATCCAACCGGAATCCCAGTTCTTCCATGACGGTAATGATCCTGTCCATTACTTCATATGGAATCAATTCAGTAAGGTAGGCATACATCACATCCAATCCGATTCCTTTGGCAACAGCCTCCCCATGCCGCAACTTATAGCCTGTCAAATGTTCCAGTTTATGGGCAGCCCAGTGGCCAAAATCCAATGGCCTCGAGGAACCGCTCTCAAAGGGGTCCCCTCCGTTTGCTATATGCGCCATATGCATCTCGGCGCAGCGGTAAATGACGCGTTGCATCACATTCATGTCGCGTGACCGAAGCTGTCCTGTATGTTTGCTTATATAGGTGAAAAAATCGGCATCCTGGATCAGGGATACCTTAATGGCCTCCGCTACCCCGGCAATCCAGTCGCGCTGTTCCAGGCTGCTGAGGAACCCACTGTCGTTTATGATGGCGAACGGGGGTGCAAAGGTTCCGATAAAATTCTTTTTCCCAAAGAGGTTAACGCTGTTTTTCACCCCAACGGCCGCATCGTTCTGGGATAGTACCGTTGTCGGTATCCGGATGAGTTTCACGCCCCTGTGGGCAATGGCCGCTGCATATCCTACCATATCGATGACTGCTCCGCCTCCAATAGCGACTACGAAGGAATGCCGGCAAATCCTGTTTATATTAATAGCCTCCAGCACTTCCCTGACACTGCTATCATTGTTTTTGCAGTTCTCACCCCCTGCCACAACCAGGGTGTCCGTAAATTTCAGATCCTGATGATGCTGATCGCAATATGTAAGAATATGGCCGGGAAGCAGGGGGTGGTGGCGCTGTACTTCACTATCAATGACAAACAACATTTTTACGGGCCCTTGCGCATTGAAGGAGGCTATCAGATTTCGAAACAACCCATTATCCGATTCAAAAACACCCTGGGTAAACAACAATTTATAGGTGTAATCCACGGAAAATGATTGTACTATTGGTTTCAATTCCATACTGAGTTTTTAAGTAACAGCAAACAATTTTGAGAGTGCTGCTGAAAGCGGCAATAATAAAACGATCAATCCTCCATACCACCAGGTACTGATACTCACAGCAAGGGCGGCATCCAGGATAATGAGTGATAAAACCCCTGAAATTACTGCTTTTCGAATAGCCTCCGGGGAATTGAACCGATATGCCCTTACCAATGGTAGGAATATCATCGAACCGAAAAAAAGCAAAAACGGTAAAACCACTAAAAGGCTCTCCCCTGAGGTCGTTGCCCAAATTAAAACGCCCAACATTACAAAAGCGTATAACAATCCCGCCCATTGCAAATGCTTTTTATTGTTACCGTGTACTTCCCCCCTGCTGATGAGCGTTATGGCAAAGATATATACCACAGGAATAACAGCAACCCATGGATGTGGTAATTCTCCCAGGATGGACATCCCCAGTAACAGGTTCAATCCCCTGCAAATCCCCATACTCAGAGGGCCTGCCACTGAATATTTTTTAAGCAGTGCATCGTAGAGAAGAATTGAGATGGCAAGGAATATTGCTATCAGACCACTTAACCGATGGGCATATGCGGCAAAGATGATGCCGGCAAGTAGCAGTAATGCTCCAAATACCGCTGCTGCATATAACGGGACAACACCCTTGGGGATAGGCCTTTCCGGGCGTTCAATTCGATCCGTTTCCACATCAAAAACATCATTGAGCACAACCCCCCCGGCATATAACAAAACAGATGCCATTACCAGGCTTGCTGCCCGGAGTAACAATTCAGGCTGTGGGGTCCCATCTGCTGTAAGCAGCGGAACCGCTCCTGCAAGGGCGATGCCTGCTAGTATATCGGCTGCTGCCGTAGGGAGGTTGGCCGGTCTTGCAAGGTGTACGTAGCCCAGGAGTACAGCATTCATCTTACTTTATTTGGTCTTCATCGACACGGGGATGCTGTCCGCGCAATACGCTGTTGTCATTGAATAACCGCGTTTGGTTAATCCCTTCCGGCTGCAACCAGTCCGACTCCTTCATCTTCCCATTTTTGCCAAATGCTTCCAGGGCGTTATTATAACAGGTCTTCACAACATCTTCCCTGGGGATCCCACGTTTCAGCATAAGGGATGCTGTTTTAGGAACGGCCAACGGATCGCTTACCCCCCAGTCTGCAGAGCTGTCTACTATTATGCGGTCGCTTCCATAGGCACGAACCACCTCTACCATCCGTTCATTACCCATTTTTGTTTTGGGATAAATCGTAAAGGCTGCGATAAATCCCCTATCCAGTACATCCTTTATGGTTTCTTCATTATTGTGGTCGATGATCACGTTGGAGGGATCCAATCCATGTTCCAGGCAGACCTCCATGCTTTTGATGGTTCCTGCCTTCTTGTCCCGGTGTGGTGTATGGATCTGTACGGTCATATCGAGTTCTTTGGCAAGATCGAGTTGGATCCGGAAATACTTATCCTCTGCCGGTGTCTGATCGTCATAGCCAATTTCCCCAATAGCAACTACATTTTTTTTGTGGAGGTATAAGGGCAACAGCTCTATCACCTGTTCGGCCAGGGCTTCATTATTGGCTTCCTTTGAATTCAGTCCGATGGTACAGTAATGCCGGATTCCGAACTGGCTTGCCCGGAAGGGTTCCCATCCGACCAGACTGCTGAAATAATCCTGAAAAGAACCAACCTGTGTCCTTGGCTGGCCGAGCCAGAATGAAGGTTCAATCAGGGCTACGATCCCGGCTGCGGCCATGGCTTCATAATCATCCGTTGTACGGGAAGTCATATGTACATGGGGGTCTATAAAAATCATCTTCTCATCCATTGTCATTCTTTTAATTTTGTCCAGGTTATGGTACCACTTTCAATTCCGGCTTCCAGCTCCTGGTATTTTTGAAGCAACCGCCTGGCATCATCCTGCTTGGAATAATAACAGCAAAGGGCCGCTGCCTTCATTTCAGCTGTATCCCCACTTTCGAGCAGATGCTGCATGTCCTGCAGCAAAGGGCCTTCTATAAATTGGGTTACCGGCCGCCAGAACAGCGGGTCCACATCCCTGGAGGCAGCCCACCTTTCATGGGCATAATCCGAAATGATCCGGGCAAGGTCCCTGTTTGCCCTGCTATCTGTATCCTGTATTTTACCAAGGTCGCGCTGCATAAATGCCGCTTTCAAATACATCTGGTTCCATTGATGATCATTAAAATAGCGTGTCGGGTAGGGATTATTGAGGGCAATGGCATCAAAGACTGTGGCAATATTGGTCCGCAAGGCCTCCACCGCAACATTTTTGTAGTCTTCCGGATGTGGTAATAAAATGAGGTATTTCAGAAAGGCCTCCAGTTCGCCGGTATCCGCTACCTGCACAAGGTTGGACACTTTGGGCATAAAAAAGCCACGATCGGCTTCCAGCACTTTGGCCAGGAGATATATCCGGCTAACCTGAAGGATATCTGCCTGTTGCTTCAGGAGGTAATCGCCCATCTCCTCAAGACCGGGTGGCATATTCAATGGCCCGGCAGGCTTTACTTTCCCTGCGAGCAGGCTATAGGTCAGGTAGAGGTCTTTTGGGGACCTGCTACTGATAATTTGCTGAAGTTTCCCGTCTATCCAATCCTGTGCCTCACGAACCACATTCAATGCTACTATTTTATGTAATCCTTCTGCCGTATTGGTTAATTGCATGAAACGCCTTTAATTGTTATACTTGCATTATGGTGCCCGCTTTCGCAAACGGGCTTTCAAATATATTAAGATAACTAGAAACTATGCTAATTATTATGGCCATTTAATGACTACTGGACCACATTAGTTGCCAGGATTTTAAATGGTTATTAATCAGAATACCAATGCTGGGACTCAAATTACCCACGGACCCCCGATGGGTGCGTATTGCTGAAATGAAAATTGACGAAATCCTTACGGATCATGCCTACTGTGAACAAAAAGCAGCCAGTACGGCAATTTCCCTGATCGTTTCTTTTCCGGAATACCCGGAGCTTATAGAAGCAATGGTCTCCCTGGCACAGGAGGAAATGAGCCATTTTAAGATGGTCCACGACCGTATCCTGGCAAGGGGTAATACCCTGGGACGTGATCGGAAAGATGCATATGTACTGCAATTGCTCAAGTTTTTTCCCAAAGGTGGTGACCGTACAACCCAATTGGTACATCGATTGTTGTATGCTGCCCTAATAGAAGCCCGGAGTTGCGAACGTTTCCGACTGCTATCTGAGGGGTTGAAGGACGAAAAACTTGCGGCATTCTATCATAAATTAATGGTTAGTGAAGCCGGCCATTATACACTTTTCCTGAATTTTGCACGCCAGTATGGTGACCGCAAAACGGTTGACCTGAAGTGGCAGGCACTTTTGCACTATGAAGCCGAAATCATGAAAGAACTGGGAAAGAACGAAAGCATTCATGGGTGAGCATGAGATGGCCGTTGCCAGTGACCGCCTGAATTGGACGGGCCGGAAAGCGAAGCACGAATCAATTGTCTGACTGAGCGCCCGCCCATGCCTAATGGCAGGTTCGGGCCCCTCCGAAGGGCATGCCGGGCGGGCCCGCCCGACTGTGCCATCCGGTACGGGCGGGCGGGCAGGCAGTCAAAGCCTTAAAGGGTTTCCGGGGTATGGTAGAGGGTTTTGATGATCCCATCGGAAAGGCCGATCTTAGGCACATGGATTTTCTTTACATGGCTCCACCTGGCCGAGAGAAGGAAGATTTTTGTTGCAGGAATAATCACATCCGCCCGGTCCGGATTCAGGCCAAGCAAAGAAATCCTGTCTTCGTAGGTCATCTCCTCCAGTGAATGGAATTGTGATTTGAGCGAGAGATAGGATAGTGGTTTTCCCGCCCGCCGCCCGGACATTTTATGAAGTTTATTGATGTTACCGCCGGAACCGATGATAGATAAATTGGGTATTTTTGCCGTAGTATCTTTTATCCAAACCTCGACCTTCTTCCAGACCCCTTCACCTACTAAATTGTTCAGCAAGCGCACAGTTCCCAGCTTAAAGGATTTTGAAACGATGATCTTCCCATGTGAAAAAAGTGTATACTCGGTACTTCCTCCGCCTACATCGATATAGAGGTAAGATTGCTCCTTTTGAATCAGGGATTTCAGGTCAGAACCGGCTATGATAGCAGCTTCTTTCTTCCCGTCGATTATTTCTACCGGTATCCCCGTAGCCTTCCGGATCTCCTGTATTATTTCTATACCATTGGTCGCCTCCCGCATCGCAGAAGTGGCACAAGCCTTATATTTTTCAATGCCCATGGTTTCCATCAGCAAATTAAAGGCTTGCATGGTCTGCAGTATCCTGTGCACATTATGGGCAGAAATTTCGCCTACCGTAAAAGAATCGTCGCCCAGTCTTACCGGGATCCGGAACAAGGCACTCTTGCTGAATATCGTTTCCTTGCCTGTTTCCTCTATGACGTTATGGATCAACAACCGGATGGCATTGGATCCTATATCAATGGCGGCAAACTTTCTGATCTTCAAGGGACGGTGTTGTTAACTATTCAATTTTTTTAAGTAATAGTCGTACATCTCAAACTGAGACCGCACCTTGGGATTGTCATTGCGCCTGTAGGCATTATCCTGTATTTCATTGAATACCCTCGCTTTTACATTATCCGCCCAGGAAATTTCAAAAGTCTCCATCAATTCCTGCCTGATGGTCTCATCGTAAATGGGGCAGCCAACTTCCACACGGTTCTCCAGGTTCCGGGTCATCCAGTCTGCCGAAGAAATGATGACTTTCGGATCCCCGTCATTACCAAATATGAACAACCTGGGATGTTCGAGAAACTTGTCCACAATACTTATGGCCTCAATATTTTCACTCATTCCCTTGATCCCGGGTATCAGACAGCAAATTCCCCTGATGATCAATTGAATTTTAACCCCTGCCCTGCTAGCTTCGTACAGTTTGTCAACCATTTTATAGGATGTGAGGCTGTTCATCTTGATCTTGATATAGGCTTGCTTCCCGGCATTCGCAGATGCGATCTCCTTGTCGATCAATTTCGTGAATCGGTTGATCGTATAATGGGGGGACATCACGAGGTGTTTATATTTATTGATTTTATAGGTTGTTTCAAAAAAGTCGAATACTTTGTTCAATTCCTTCAGGATAGCTTCGTGGGCTGTGAAGAGGGTATAATCCGTATAAATCATGGCTGTATCCTCATTAAAATTCCCCGTGCTGATAAATCCATACCGCTTCATCCCAGTGGCCTCTTCCCGGTCAACAATACATATCTTGCTATGCACCTTAAGCCCTCTCACCCCAAAAATCAATTTTACACCCTCGTCCTGCAGTTGTTCTGCATATTTTATATTGGCCTGTTCATCAAAGCGTGCCTGTAATTCGATTTGTACCGTTACATGTTTCCCGTTCTTTACCGCATTGATAAGGGAAGCAGTGACCTGGGAGTCATTCGCCAATCTGTACAACGTGATTTTTATGCTCCTCACCTGGGGGTCAAGGGCGGCATCCCGGAGGAATTTAATCACATAGGAAAAGGTATGGTACGGTGCGTAGAGCAGATAATCTCGTTCTGAAATTGCCTTAAGCAGGTTGCCTTCCTGACTCAAGCCTTTAATGGGCAGGGGCGTTATCT
>JBGTLT010000131.1:0-2846 GCA_041743975.1 Zeaxanthinibacter sp. | reverse complement strand
GTGGAAAAAACTGCTGAGAAAGGGGTAGAGAAACTCGCGAAAGAGGCGGTAGGTTTAGTTCCTATTGTAGGCCAAATGTATGACTCAAAGAAACTTCACGATGCAATGACAGAAGCTGGTATGAATGTAAAAAAAATGAATAAGCTCAAATTAGAAAGGTACTACTTGAAGGACAAACTGGGACATAAGGATGCCCAATATAATCTAGAGGATGGGCGAACATATTTAGGACCCGGTGGGGTTATTTATGACAAAAGGACCAATAGGCCTATTCCAAGATTACAAGGACGTTAGTGGAAGACATTTTATCTCCTTAACAATAAGAAAGACACTAAAAGGAGGTAATATGTGAATAACAAATATCATAAAAATAGCAACACACAGAGCACAAATATGAGTTCTGTGTATGATAATGTTTGAGAGTCCCTGCATTTTTGCCCGACGTAATATATTTTTTTTTACAAATTGGACCTTATCCATAAATAAACTAAAATCAACAACTTGACACAACTTTTAGATTTTCCAGCACTTGAAAATGCCCTTGACAACCTTGAAGGTATGTCAGAGACTCAAAAACAGAACATTACCGACCGATGGCTTACTTATTTAATAAGACAATTCCCATACGGAAGTTGATTCAGACTTTGCTGTCACCGTGAAAGATATGATAGAACACGAATTAAAGGATTACTTTTTTATTACCCCGTCCGGAAAAAGAATTGGAAAAACCAAGTGTGGCAAACCCTCAGGCGGAAATTAAAGAATGATCGATATATAGAATAAAATCAAAACTACTAAAAAACACTATCATGAAACCCATCATTGCACCCATTACCTCAGGAGACCGGGGAGATAATGTTGCTAACCTCCAAACCGCCCTTCTTGCTTTACTCGACCATACTATATTCCGTGCATTGGATGCGCCCAACTATCCTACCCTTGAAGATCTGAAAAGCTTAAACGAGGCACTTCAGGATGAAAATCGCCAATTGGTATTTGAAGAGGCAACAAGAAAACTGGTTCAGATCTTACAGATCCAGCAAGGACTGGGGGATAATCTTGGAGGCCGGGTGGAGGAAAAAACAGCCGCCAGGTTGAATGCCATCCTAACCGCATTGGGCGCTTTTGATCCAACGGAAATTGACTATTTGGTACGAGGCCTTATCCGCCAGGCTGCCGGCACCCCCATCGAAGGGGTTACTGTCCGGGCTTTTGACCGAGACCTGCGGACCGAAGAATTTATCGGCGAGGCCGTCACAGATGGAAAAGGCAGCTATGCAATAAGGTATACCTATAAGGATTTCAACACTGCTGAAAAAGAGGGTGCAGATATAGTGGTGAGGGTATTTGACGAAAATAATAATTTGCTTGCAACCTCTGATACCTTCCATAATGCACCTGCCCAACAAACCATAAACCTTACCATTTTCCCCGGACGTGAAAGGCAGACATCTGAATGGGAAATCCTTCATGCACAACTATTGCCCTTATTGAAAAACCAAAAAAAATCTACCCGGGGAACATATACGGACCTGCCTCCCGGGGATCTGGAAGGATCCGATATAGAATTTCTCAATAAGGATACAGGAACCGATAAAAACCATATTCGCTTTTGGTCCTTATCGCATAAACTGGCTAATCAGGGTGCGGAAATCCCTGCAGAAGCTTTTTATGGGTGGATGAGGGAAGGACTGCCGGAGCAGCCGGAGATGCTCTGGGAACTCCCAACAGAAGAACTGATCAACCAATTAAAACAAGCCATTGCAGATCAAATTATTCCCGTATCCGTGGAAGATTCACTGGAGCAGGTGCAAGCATTAATTCAGCAAATACGTACAGAGATTGAAATTAAACCTTTGTTGGAAAAAACGGCTGCCTATAAACAGGACTTTGGTGACAGGCAGGATTTAGCCGATGCCTTTACCAGCATATATCTGGATCATAAAGGTGACTGGTCAGCCATCAAACCCATACTTACCTCCACCACATTTCCAAAAGATGTATCAGATAATTTATTTTTCACCCATGGCTTATCCGGCTGGAGCGATCATAATGAGGTGCTGATGGATGCTTTTAAGCAGGACTCCAACGCCAATTCCATGAGGGATATCGGGCTTAATTATAATAAAAGCTCCTTATCCGACAGCATACCGGCTGCGGCAGTTCCAGCTTCAGAAACCAAAGAGACCTTTACAAAGAGTCTTTACAATCGCTTGTTTGCAAATGAACCTACAGCAGTGGTCGTAAACATGCTAAACGATCCCAAGGTGCCATTATGGAATACTGAAAGTGGAAGATTCGTCGCGGGCTTACTGTCTAAAGATCCTGAGTTTAATATTAAAACAACTTCTGTTTTTGAATTGATCAACAAAAAGGATGTATTAAAGGATGTACCCAATGAAAAAAAGGAGCAGGTAATCAAAGATATTAAAACCTTACAGCGGGTATCGGTAATAAGCCCTGTCCCCGAAGCGGTACCTGCCCTGATCAACAACAATTATCTTTCTGCATACACTATTACCCGGTTGCCTCATGCGCAATTTATGGCTACTATGAGCAGCAGTGGACTTCCCGAGGAAACCCTTGCTCAAATTTATACCGAAGCAGAGAACAAAAATGTTTATAACGAACAGATGCTCATTAAAATTAAAGAGGCAGGACAAAAAACTGGGATACGGCTGATAGATGGTGAATTTGCCAATGGGGTACATCTGGTAGATCCGGAAACCAAAGCTTTTTTGACCAAAAATAACCTGAACTGGGATTTGCTTTTTGGCGATGCCGATGGATGTGAATGCGAGGAATGTACCTCGGTTTACAGCGCCGCTGCCTATTATGTTGATTTA
>JBGTLT010000130.1:0-9317 GCA_041743975.1 Zeaxanthinibacter sp. | reverse complement strand
GGAAGCTACGCGACCTGTTGCGGAGCGAAGCTGCCTGTCCGCCAGAGTGAAACGACGGTGGAAGCTACGCGACCTGATTATTGCCAAATACCGGATTGTCTATATGACACGGCCAAGGGTACATGGACGCACGAAATACGGGAAATACCTTTTTGGCGGGGCAAAGATACTAATGTATTGTGGAGTATAAAATATATTGCGGGCAATAATCACTCCACATTCCGGCTTATCCCGGCGCAGGAGCCCTGGATGATCCCGCTTGTTTTGAATGATACCTACAGAGTGGCTATCTCCCACCCTGCCGCATTAAGCCCTCCTGGGCAACGGATGCCACTAACACCCCCTGGCTGTCAAAAATACTTCCCCTTGAAAAACCCCTCGAATTGGAGGCACTGGGACTATCCATTGTATAGAGTAACCAGTCCTGCAGGTCGAAATTGCGATGGAACCATAACGCATGGTCCAGGCTTGCATAAAATGTATGTCCCTTATTTAATTCCTCCCGGTGGGGAAAGGTGGCCGTTACCAATAGATTATAATCCGACACATACGCTAAAATCTGCTGCTGCATCGCCAGATCCATATCGACTTTGCCGGTGGTCCGCATCCATATATTGTTAAAAGGAGGAGTGTTCCTGGCAATCTTGGTTGTAATTTTTTCTGTTGGCCGGAATTCAAAAACAGCAGGAAGGGTAAGGTTTAAGCGCTGGAAGATTTCAGGGTTTGTATGTCGGATCTCCTCGAGCTGCTCCCGACTGTTGGAGAGGCTCTCAGGCGGCATTACATTGGGTATGGCAATCTGGTGCTCTACCCCGCTTTGGACTACCTGAAAGGAAGCTGCCATATTAAAAATGGCATTCCCGTTCTGCCGGGCCACCACCCTGCGGGTAGTAAAACTGCCACCATTGCGGATGGTATCCACTTCATAGGTTACCGGGATATCAAGGTTACCCCCTAATATGAAATAGCCGTGCATGGAATGTGCGATCCGGTCCTCCGGAACCGTCTGGTAGGCTGCATGAAGGGACTGTGCCAACACCTGTCCTCCGAAAACGCGCCCCCAGGGAGCCTGGTAGTTCCGGCCCACAAATGTCTGCCCATCTTTCTTTTCCAGGATTATCAGCTCAATAAGTTCTTCCAACGTTTGCATGGCGCAATGGTAAAGAATTTTTATGGAACTCACCAAATTCCAACCCCCAAATGATCCTGTTATCTTAGAACCAGCGATCAGAATTTATAGGTTTTACCAGAAGAAGGCAGATATATCATGCCGAAACAACCTTAAACTGCAATTCCCCGATTTTGGTCAAATTCCAATCCCTGTAATTTGGCCAGGGCTTCTGATTTTGAATTCACGTTGAGCTTCAGGTAAATATTCTGAATATGGAAATTAACGGCACTGGGGGTAACAAAGAGCTTTTCAGCGATCATCTTATAGGTTGCACCCTGACACAGATAATCTACTATCTGGTTCTCCCTGTCGGAAAAAAATTCGTACGACTTTCGCTGGAACATGGAAATTACCTTCCTTGCAATATCATTGCTTATGATGGCACCTTCGTATTTGACTGAATCCAGCGCATGGTGCAGCCTTTTCGTACTGATTGGTTTGGAAAGATAGCCGTTGGCCATATTTTTAAAAGCACTCCGGATGATCTCAAAATCGTTCTCAACACTGATCATGATTATTTTTACTTCGGGATCCTTTTTTCGAAAAAGCGGGATCCCTTCTATCCCACCAACTTTGGGCAGGGAGACTTCGGAAAGGATAATATCAGGCCGGACCCTATCATAGTCCGCCAGTGCCTGATCTACCGAGATATAGAGGCCATCAAGGGAATAATCCAGGTACTTTTCAAAATAATACCTGTAGGCCGCATGAAATAAAAGGTCCTTATCTATTATAATTATTTTTGGTATGGTTGTTTTCATAATTCAGGGTATTGTGATTGCACCACCTGGCTTTCCCTGAAAGAAAAGTAGTCTCAATCAATTGAACTAAAATGTTTAGAGTACAATTCGGACGCTTTCCAAATCTCAGGCCCCAATAACAGGTCCTGAAAATGGCATACGCAATCGATACAGGGGCTGATCCAAAAAATGGAAGCACCAGGATAGGGGAAACCTCCTTTCAGGTTTCAGCCCGGATTGTTGCAGTATGCCTGCTGATGTAGCTTAGAATTGAGCGGGAACGATGTGCGACACCTGATTTAGAGAAATCCGGTACATAAACTCAGTTCCAAAATTTCCTGCTCAGGAGGTTTGGGCCTTGTTTTTGAGTTAATGCAAAAGTCACTTTTGTGAGTACTTTTCAGCTTAGATGTGGTTTTCATAAACAGGGGATTTGGGATTTTGAAAATAGCACCAATACTACTTTCCATTTAAATTGAGAAATTTAAACCATTTATGCCGGAACTTTCAAAACGGGGTAGGTAACCTTTTGATAATTAATTGATTAATCAGTAGTCAAATCTGGGTGTTAACAGGCCGGACTATAACTTTAATGCAATCTTTTGATCGTTTTAAACAGTTCTAACATAACAAATATAGGTAATTTTGAAGTAGATATCAATGAAGTAAATATGTATTTTCCTACAAGAGGATTATTGTAATAGGACCGTTCATCGGGAATTCAATCCCTTAACCAGTAGGAACCAATATGTTGCAACATCAAAAATGAAGCAGCACTTTTCGATGAACTGTATTGAAAAAACGGCAGGTAACCGGTCGGTTTCCCTACAATAGTAGATTAATTCACCTTTATAGGGACCGGTGCGGGCGTCCATTTGGACAGAAGATGTCCAAAAAATAGGAAGTATGCTTTAAGAATGAAATGGGCCTTTTACTGTCGTATGAGTAGCTGAAACTGCCACAACCCTGGTCCCTTATACCTTGCCCACGGCCCCCGGATAATAAAATCCCCGCCAATATAACTACATGGCAGGGATTTCCGCACAGTCGGGTCTTATTCCTGGTCCTCGTATATATTACTTGCAGTGGCTGTTTGTGTATCCACCTGCATGATCCACTTTTCATTCTGGTATTGGCCATTGAGGTCCGTTACATAGGCAGTTTCGGCTTCCTGCTTAAAATTGTAGTCTGCCAGATAAACATAATAGAGGCCATTCTCCTTATTAAAGAATTGTTTGGCATTCAATCCCTTAGCCTTCAGATCCTTCATAAAGGCATCCATATATTTCTTGGTTTTGTAAACATTAGCTATGATATAATACCCTGATTTGACACCAACAATATCCCGTTGGCTCAATACTTTTATCGGAAGCTTATCATACTTTTTGAAGGTCGCCTCGTTGGATGTGACGGAGGCTTTTGCTATAGTTGTATTGGCAGCCAGTGCCGTATTTTTTACTTTATTGAAATCTTTAACCGGCGGTTTTGTGCCTTGTTGGAACTCACTTCTCAAAAATCGCACGATAGTTTCAAACCTTTTCTCAATGTCAGCATTGCGCGCATTTTCCATAGAATCCTGTCGCATAATCAATTCATCGAGAATCAACCGATTCTCGTATGCCAGCGAACCATCATTTGAACCTTCTGGGATTTCGATCAGATTCAGGTCCTTGATGCCCGCTTTTATTTTGTCTTTGTTCATGCCCTTTTCTGCGTCCCGGTCCGCTGTAAGTGCCAGGATCTGTTCTTCATAGTTCCTGACGATGCGATCAATCCTCGCATCATCCGAATTATCTGCGTATTCTTCGGAGCCATTGCTTTCGTCATTAAAGGTATAGGCCATTGATAATTCATGGTTCCATCCAAGATTGGTATCTTTTTCCAAAACGTCTTTTTCCAAAAGGTACCCCAGGGACATTTTCTGGCTCAGGTTAAAGCCAAATCCCATGGATAACCCATAGGTATCATCAAAAGTGGTCTGTAACCATCCGTATTTCGGGAGGTCCAGCAATAAGGCCCCAACATAAGCCAGACTATTATCCTCATTCTGCCCTATCTGTAAGAGGGGCATCAGCCTCGCATTTGAAAAGAGACCATACTGGGCTGTAAATGGATGTGAATATTGCAATACAGCCTTCATACTTTTGCCATTAAGGTTGGTCAAAAATTCATTGTTAGACTGATTGTATTTAAAAAGGTCCTCTGCATATAACCCCACATCAAAACGCCCCATCGAAAGCATAATCCCCGGTTGGATAGCGATCTTGCTTTCTTTTTTGGCATCCAGGAGTTCGGGGTCATTCTCTGTGGCAACCACACGGTTCTTATCCAGCCCTTCATTGAAATAGGTAACATTGGTGCCAAAAGTAAGCTTGCTTTTTGCTCCGAGCGTAACCGCAGTGGCATAATTGGCATTAAAGCCAAATTCCTGTATGACCCCGGACCACTGACTGTAAACACCAATCCCCAGTGCTGTGTTTTCATTCAGTTTATTGCTGAAGCCGAGAAAATAAACCTGGCTGTTGTCTTCAAAGGTGGCATACTGGTTCCTGTGAAGGATGTTCAGGTAGGATTTGTTCTCCCGAACCAGGGAAAAGGTGGGGTTGATCAGAAACCTATTGAAAAACAGTTGATTGTGATAGGTATTGTTTGAATTCTGGGTGGGTCCGGCCTCCTGACCAAAAAGGGCCAGGTTTCCAAGTGCCAGGAACGTAACCAGTAGCAATCCTATTCTGTGGGTATTGAAAAGTTTGGGGCTCATAATGATAATTTTTATTATTCTGCTGAATAAAGCTCTTGTTGCCTGGGGTGTTATTGCGCCTTACAAATCCATCAAAAGCTTTGTAAACTCAGTAGCGTTATGCAGGTTCTGCCCAAAGGAAAAAGAGTATTGTGGGATATAATTAACAGTTTGTAGGTGCATTTGTATTATAAAATGGTTGGTGTAAATACACCTACAATCCCCTGTTAATTAATGATGATCATTCATCCTCGAAAATAGTAGATGAGTAATCAATCTTAAGTTCGTTGTTCAGGGCAGCGCTAATGTTGAATTCCCTGCTTGCTGTATCCGTATTTTTTCCGGTATCGGCATAGGAGAAGGCAACCTTTCTAACCGCTTCCTTCTGATTGCCACGATTGGTCATTACATAACCAGTCCCCTGTCCGGCTCCCATCGATATGGAAAAATCATCTTCCGCACTATTGATAGGACTTCCCAAGTTGATAGACCATCCCACTTTTTTACGGTCAACCTGTACCATGTATACATCCATCCCACCATGGCCTTCCCGACCGGCAGAAGCATAGAACAAAGTATTCCCTCCCCCCAGGTTTGGATACAGGTCATTTTCTTTTGTGTTTACCTTTTCGCCCAGGTTTTTAGCAATCCCAAACGTATTATCCTTATGGATATCGGCTACATAGATATCATATTTTCCGAAAGTGCCCGGCATGTCCGATGCGAAGAACAATCGTTTTCCGTCCTCGGAAATCGTAGGATGCATGGTGGAGAAATTCCGGGGGCACAACACCACTTCTGAAATGTCCTTCCACTGTCCGTCTACCTTTTCCGCTTTGTATATTTTATGAACCAGCTCCTTTTTAGAAAAGATCCCATACAGGGGTTTTACATAGGTGGCCTTTGTAAAATAAGCCGTTTGCCCATCAGCGGTAATTGCAATCGGGGCTTTATAAAGATTGTCGGAAACCGGGGTTTCATCATTCATCAATTCCGGGTTGTTTTCCACCAGTAACTGATCTTTGGAGAAATGCAGGTCCCGTTGTTGAAAATCAAAATCCCTGTATTTTCCTGCCACTTCATTCGCAGGTGCTTTTCTTGCCTTTTGGATCTGGTAGTCGCTTTGAATCATGGCAAACCAATCCTGGTCCTTCGATATTCCGGAAGACCGTGTTGCACCCGTTTGCTCCATTGCAAATTGGTACCGGGTGTAAAATCCGGGGCTCATGCTACCCTTAGCACTGACATCTTCCAGTTTTTTATACCAAAAAAGTGCGGTTTCATAATTTGCCTGCAAGAAATTGGCATTGCCAAGGTCTTCGTAAATTTCGGCATCCCTATACCCCAATTTCTTAAGTTCCAGATAGTCATTTTGCCTGTTGTTGGCTTCATGAATACCTGGATCGCCCTTTGGGGATGCAGGACTATATTGTGCGGACAAAGAGCAGCATAACAAGGAGATTATACATCCGAAGGCCACTCTGTATGCAGTATTCTTCATAACATGAGATTTGGGGATTATTTGAACCAAAGTTCTGCAATTGTTCGAAACAGCCAGTTAGTAAAAATTCATAGGTTTTGAAATCAGGGGGGCTCATAACGCGTCAGAAGTGTACTTTTTCAGCGTACTTTTTGCAGGGATGGATCCGGTGGTATCCCAATAAAACGGGCACTTTCAGATTATACCCTTTTTTGCACTATTTCAAGGTTAAGCGGTTCACTATTTTCGATGAACTGCACAAAAATTCATCGATTCAATGAATATCCTTTCATTTTTATGAACCAAAATCCTGTAATTTTTAGCAAATCATGCGTTAATAATGCTTGATTTTTAGATTTCCCGGATCATCATTATAGTATCATGCCCTGCTTTCCAAATCTATTGCAACCTACAATTCACGCTTTCAGTGCTTCAGGAGAAAGGATTTAAACCCTATATTCATTCCGGTATCAGAATAATTGTAATGCAGTTTGATTAATTTAGTATTTTTAAACGGTACCTTCCCGGAAAAGTATGTCACCATAATGAATTTTATCTTCCTGTAATGAGATGGTATGTAGCTATACTGATACTCCTGATATTTGTTATTGCCGCCTGTAAAGAGCGGCAGGGATCGAAAAACACTTCCCTGTTTAACGGGGAAAGTTTTGCCGGTTGGGAGGGGGATACGGCGGTCACCTGGAGAGTTGAGAATGGTTCTATTGTGGGTGGATCATTGGATAGTGTTGTCCCGAATAATGATTTCCTGTGTACCTCCCATTCCTATGCTAATTTCATACTCAATCTAAAAATAAAACTGATGGGGACGGAGGGATTTATCAATTCCGGTATACAGTTCCGCAGTAAACGGCTGGATGATCCATCATACGAAATGAGCGGTTATCAGGCCGACTGGGGCGAGGGTTATTGGGCAAGCCTATATGATGAATCGAGGAGGAATAAAACGCTGATGGCACCGGATTCAACCCAGATCCTGGATTGGATCGCCCTAAACGATTGGAATGATTACGAGATACGGGCAGAAGACAGGCGGATCCGTTTGTTTATAAACGGGCACCAAACCATTGATTATATGGAAGAGGACTTAACCATACCGCAAGCCGGACTGATATGTTTCCAAATCCATGGGGGCGGTAAGGCACAGGTGTGGTTTAAAGATATCACACTTACTAAACTTCCTTAAAGCCTGGTAAACTGAATTGAAAAGGAATTCAACCCAAAATACATGAAAAAACTGCAAATACTGATTCTGGCCGGCGCGATCATAGTGATCATAATCGTTGTGTTCTTTGCCCTTCCATATGCCGGTGCCAAAGAGGAAGCATCTGTCCTGCCTTTGACAGATTCCCTTCACTTTGACCAGAAATATGAACTGCAGGCTACCATGATGGGGTATTTTGCAAAAGATGGGGCCCGGAACCCAACCCTGCGTGCCAACAAAGGTGACAGGGTGCGCATTACGATCACCAATGGGGAAACCATGACACATGATATCGCCCTTGAACAATTAGGCATTAAAAGTGAAACGCTTCTGGATAAAGGTTCCAGTACCAGTATAACGTTCCGGGCAATTTCAGATGACACTTATTTCTGTACTATACCCGGGCATCGTGCTGCAGGGATGGTGGGCAGGTTTGAGGTTGTGGACGGGGCAATTTCGGGCGAAGTAACGGAAGGCATCATACCGGTGAAGGACGGCAGGACCCTGAACCTGGGTTTCGAGGCGGGTAATCTGGCCGACTGGACCGCTCATGGTGAAGCATTTCAAAAACCGGAAACCAATGATGACCCGGCCCCGGAGACTCCAGCCGGATTCGATGGCAGGTATTTTGTAAGCAGCGGGGGTACCCTAAATTATAAACATACCGGTACTTTGGAATCCATACCCTTTCCAATTACACATCCCTATGCGTCCTTTAAAGTTTCGGGTGGGGCCCTGGCAGATACAAGGGTGGAACTTGTCCTGAAGGATTCCGGGAAAGTGGTATTTCAGTCCACCGGGCAGGGCCGGGCTACACTGCAACCAGTAGTGGCGGAATTGGGCCCGTATCTCCGTCAGGACATCTTTATCCGGGTCGTTGATAATGAGACGGGTGTTTCTTCCATACCTTATATAGGTGATGACATCTGGGGCCATATTAATTTTGATGATTTCAGGTTCTATCCCATTCGTCCCAGGTTTCCGAATGAATTGGATAAAGAGGATATTATTGCACTCCCCCCGATCGATCATGTTGCCAACTCCGGTCTTTCAGGCCAGCGGGCCGCAAGTGCAATGACCTTACCCGAAGACTTTAAAATCACTCTGGCTGCATCCGAACCGGATATAGTTAGACCCATCAGTTTCACCCTGGATGCCCGTGGCCGCCTATGGGTTGTGGAGGCCCATACCTACCCGGTTCCTGCCGATGAAGGAAAAGGGAAGGACCGCATCCTTATATTTGAGGATACGGATGGAAACGGTACGCTCGATAAGAGAAAGGTATTTATGGAAGGCCTCAACCTGGTCAGCGGTATCGAAGTGGGAATGGGCGGGGTTTGGCTGGGGGCAGCACCCTACCTTTTATTTATACCCGTCAATGCCGAAACAGACAAACCTGCCGGACCTCCCCAAAAACTCCTGGATGGGTGGGGACTAGACGACACCCATGAGGTCCTCAACAACCTTCGGTGGGGTCCGGATGGCTGGCTTTACGGGGTACACGGTATATTTACCCATTCCAATATAGGTAAACCCGGGGCCGGGGATGAAGAACGCGTTAAACTCAACGCAGGGGTCTGGAGATACCATCCTACAAAACATCTTTTTGAAGTCTTTGCAGAAGGTTCCAGTAATCCCTGGGGCATTGATTTCAATGATTACGGGCACCCTTTTATCACCGTATGCGTTATCCCACATCTGTACCATGTTGTACAGGGTGCACGTTATATGCGGCAGGATGGCGAACATTTCAATCCCTATACCTATGATGATATCAAAACAATTGCAGACCATGTACACTGGGTGGGAGACCGGGGGCCGCATGCCGGGAATTTCAGGTCGGCCTCGGCAGGAGGCGGGCATGCTCACGCGGGGGCAATGAGATATTTAGGGGGGGATACCTGGCCTGAAGAATACCGGAACAAGATTTTTATGAACAATATCAATGGCTCCCGACTCAATAC
>JBGTLT010000129.1:0-4321 GCA_041743975.1 Zeaxanthinibacter sp. | reverse complement strand
TCAAATACTCTTTCTTGAATTTACTGTCATCGATATAGGCATCAATATTTTCGAGTAAATTCTGGTAACCATATACGATTTCTAACATTTTAGTATATTATTTCATAAATTATAAGACTAATATACTTAATAAATTGGATTTATCCCTGAACCATAGTAAAAAAACCATCGTTTATTTGAACTTACAATGAAGATACTAAAATATGTCCAATGTCCTTGCCTCCTAACAAAGGAGAAACCTGATAAACGGTATGGAAAATATTACCCTATTCGATATTCACAAGGTGGTATTTGATTTTTACCGATTGGAAGGCCCGCTTCCAGATTCGAACCTTTTTCATGCCATAATTTTGTTGCACTTCAAAATATGCGGTCATCGGACCCCGGTCAAAGGGCCGGATGTTTCGGTAAAGTGTTTTTAAGGGGGAATCCGTTCAACGATACTTTTTCGCCATTTGACCGAGGGTTTGCGGATTACCGAAATTCATGTGTTGTTCAACGATTTACAGTCCTGTCAAATACGGGGTACGGCGTTCTATTTATATAAAACGCATGTCATGAAAACTATCGCAACCTTAATCTTTGTTCTTCTTATCGGAGTTACCGCACAGGCCCAGACTGCATATGAAACAGCAGGCGTAGATGTAGTAGAAGTGACCGGCTCCGTTGAAAGTATTTCTGGAGAGGTTTCTTTGGAATCCACTACCGAGGTAGCTCGTTTGTACAAGCGAATCGGCACAAGGGTCAAAAAAGAACTCACTTTTTCAACAAAGGCCAACCGTGCCAAAACTGTTTGAGGTGCCCATTTAAATAAAAATCCCAATTTAATCGATCATTTGAACTTTACTGCCTATTCAACCCTTACCAATTCATTCCTTTACCTGCTCAATTATAATCCTGTCAAAACAGTTTTGCTTGTTGTAAAAGGACTATTAGCTTCCTATTTTCATCCGTTTTGTTTTCGGACATCCCAGTTGCCCATTACCCGGCCTACTGCTCGAAGTGGAACCCCATAGAGCACAGGGCGTTCCGCTACATTACAAGGGCCTGGCAGGGCGCCGTGTTCGACAGCTACGAGATCGTCCGCAAGCTTGCCGGGGGCGCATCGACGAAATCCGGCTTTTCCGTAGAGGTGTCCGTGAACGATAAAGGAAATGAAACGGGAAAAAAGGCCTCGCAGGGGTTCAGGGACAATATGCCGGTCGAGTTCGGTGATTTTCTGCCTAAATGGAATTATACTTTGAGGCACAATGCCCAAACTGTTATACGTTAATTTTGTCCCATTCCTAAAGTTTTTTGTGTATCAGCATTTTATCCTCAATTAATCTAAAATCGGATTCATTGATCTCGACAAAGCCTGACATCAAATGCAGGCCCCAGTTTTTTCTGTTGGTTATAAAATGTAGATCGTTCAGCAAAGGCCGGATTTCCAGTTCCTTTATCGTATAGAACTTCACCTTTCTGCGCCATGGGATAAAGTCCGCGCTTACCCTGACCTGAAACGGTTCCTTATCTTCCACCTGGCCAATAGCGGTAAATTTTTGATACGGCTTCCCGTCCTTGTACCGGTCTTTTGAAGAGTAGTAGATTACCCAATCGTCCTTTTTTAACTTTTTCAATTGAGTATCCTTGCCGTGACCGGCTTGGGCGAACCCTCCTTCAATACCCCCATCAACATGATCTTTAGAGGCAACTATAATTAAATATTTCATTTTTGTTTCTTTAATCTGACCAGATTACGTCGTAAACGGTTCAGTAACGTCGATCAGATAATTTAATAATTTATCGTCATTTGCGGGTTTGATTATAAATGTGTTAATTAAGGCAAAGTAATTTTTTGATTTTGAAATTGTTGCCATTGTGTGCTATTTTAATCGATTTAATCCTCTTTGTTTTCTTCGATCAGAATGGCCATATTTTGGTTGAATGTCGATACACCGGAATTTAGAACTGCGAAAAATTCATGGTCCATATTTTCAACGATTGGCAGCGCTTTTATAAGTTTCGATTCCCCATCCCCGGTCAAGTGGACGGTCTTTGCCCTGGTATCGGATGTATGCTCCGAACGCCTGATGAGATTCTTTTTTTCCAAGGTCCTTAATACTTTGGACACCATCATCCTGTCAAAATTGTTATGATCGGCCAAATCCACTTGCATAACGGAATCGCTCGATCTGGAAAGCCAGGCAAGGGATGCGAGCAATACAAATTGGGTATGTGTCAGGTCCAGGGGATCTAGTATCCGCTTTTGCCTACGTTGCCATACCATGGTCAACTGTGCAAGCAGGTATCCCGAACTTTCTTCCGGGCTTTTGAATTTAAAATTTACCGTATCGGCCATGTTCTATTTTTAGCATTCCTAAATCTACCAATACAAAGTCTTGTCATCCACTTTAAGCAGTTCAAATCTGAAGGGGATAGCCCCAAACGTTTCCCGTTTTTGATAGACCTTAAATTTGGATTTTCCGTTATCCATTTGATTCAGGTTCGTGAGACCATATTTGATCGTACATTACGGGCTTAAAATCAATGGCGAAGGATGCGGCCAATTTCATATGCTTTTGCACTTCCTCGTTTTCGAAGATTTTTTGATCGTCTTCCAAGGATTCCCATTGGGCATAATTCGTTACCGTCTTTTTATCATCGCTGATATGTAGATTGGCAGAGATATATCCCGGCATTTTTATAAAGACCTGTTCGGTAGCTTCTTTTAAATGTTCGAACAAGGCAAGATGGTTCTCAGGTTCTACGTTGAAAACATTGATCAAAGTGTAAATGTCCTTACTTCCGTCTATTGTTATCATAATATAAATTTTATGGGTTAATACTTATTGTTGTTACAAATATAATATACACGACTACAAAAAACATAGCTTTTAGGAAATAATTATGAGTTTTTCGCTGATTATTTATGCTAAATACTAGGAAAAGCTAATGATACAACCCTATTTTCCGAAAACAGTACATGGCTATTTTCCGAAAACACTACATTCCTATTTTCCGATTATACGACATTATTATTTTCCGGTTACAATGAAAAAGAATTGCGCGATTATGACGCTTAAGGTAGAAACTTTAGACAAAGAAAAGAGAAAGACTGGCGCAAGTTCAACGATGACCATTTGCCTGATTAGCTATCACAAATTGTGATACCATAAGTCTTGTATTGGAAAATATTTTGCGGAAAGTAGGCTATACAAGAAACTATTTTGATCAAAAGTTCAATTAGATACTTTTACTGGAAAATCTGTCAATCTATTATAATAGAAAATATTTTACTTAAAATAAGTTATATTAGAAAATATTTTGCAATTTTGTCTTTAAAATAGTTATAGTGGAAAAAAATACGCCTTTACATCTGCAAGAAATCATCTATGGTTCGCCTGACCCGGTAACTTCCCGTAGGATATCAAAGTGGGAAGGCGAAGGTATTGTACGCAAAATTGCGCCAAGAATCTACACTTCGAATCTTGAAGAAAAACCCGCAGCTATTATACGTCGTAACCTGTTTTCCATTCTCGGGAATCTATATCCCGGTGCTGTTTTAAGCCATAGATCCGCTTTCGAGTTCGCTCCCACGGCTAAAGACCAAATCTTCGTGACCTATAAATACACTAAAAAAATACAACTTCCCGGCATTACCATACGTTTTATGGAAGGCCCAAAAGCAATCAAGGGAGACACTGCTTTCTCGGGAGCCTTGACGGTTTCGCAACGGGAACGTGCCTTGCTCGAAAACCTCCAGGTTTCACGACAGATTGGTGCCGATTCCAAAACGCTTGCCTATCCCCAGATAGAGGAAAAACTGGAAAAAATCATCCGTGTTAACGGAGAAGGTGAACTCAACCAAGTTCATGACCGTGCCAGGGATATTTCCAAAGAATTGGGAATGGAAAAGGAGTTCAAGAAGCTCAATAAAATTATAAGTGCCTTATTGGCCACACGACCTGCAAGAGAACAGAAATCGCCCTTGGCAAAGGCAAGGGCAATAAACAGTCCTTATGACCCTGCCCGTATGCAACTCTTTGAAATCCTTTTTAGGGAATTGAAACAACAAGAGTTCAGATACCATGAGGAACAGAATACGAGTACCGAAGCTTATCGGAATTTTGCATTCTATGAAGGTTACTTTTCCAACTACATCGAGGGCACCGTTTTTGAGATTGATGAAGCAAAACAAGTGATTGCCACCCAGCAACCTCTACCGGCAAGAAATGAAGATTCTCATGATGTTCTGGGTACATATCAGTTAGTGTCCAATAAACGGGAAATGAAGATAGTTCCATACTCCGGAGAGAATTTTATCGAAATTCTTCAATAC
>JBGTLT010000128.1:0-11807 GCA_041743975.1 Zeaxanthinibacter sp. | reverse complement strand
TTTGAGGAATATGAAATCCGCACCGATAGGGTAATTTTTAAACCTGAAGGAGAAATGGCTCCTTTGAAGTCCCTCAATGAACTGCAAGTACAAGCCCTGGATTCTATCCGATCCAACTTTAAGGACCAGAAGGTAACCCTGCTCCACGGGGTAACCTCCTCCGGAAAAACAGAAGTATATGTACAGCTATTGGAATCCTGCCTGGATACCGGGCGTCAGGCTCTGTACCTTTTGCCCGAGATTGCCCTGACCACCCAGCTTATCACTCGCTTACAGGTTTATTTCGGTGAAAGGATATCAGTATATCATTCGAGGTACAATGTGCAGGAGAGGGTTGAGGTATGGCAGAACGTATTGCAGAATAAATCCAAGGCTCAGCTGATCATAGGTGCCCGTTCAGCACTTCTGCTCCCATATTCTGATCTGGGGCTGATCATCATTGATGAAGAACATGATGGCTCCTATAAACAATTCGATCCTGCTCCCCGCTATCATGCAAGGGATGCGGCTATCATGTTGGGCGGGATACACCGAAGTAATGTCTTACTGGGCTCTGCTACACCCAGCATTGAAACATTTTTCAATGTACGTGCCGGCAAATACGGGTATGCACGGATAGATAGGAGGTATGGGAATGTTCTGATGCCGGAAATGGAATTGGTAGACATACGGGAACAGATGCGGAAAAAACGAATGAAAGGACATTTTTCTGAACGCCTGCAGGAAGCCATCACCGAAACACTTGAAGCCGGGGAACAGGTAATTTTGTTCCAGAACCGAAGGGGTTATGCACCCATCGTAGAGTGTACCAGTTGTGGCCATTCCCCCCAGTGTCCCAATTGTGATGTGAGCCTTACCTTCCATCAGCACATCAGAGAGCTGCGCTGCCATTATTGTGGCTACCACGCTGTATTGCCGGAACATTGTATGGCTTGCGGCAATTATACCCTGGATACCAAAGGTTTTGGAACGGAGCAGGTAGAAGAGGAATTGAAGGCACTCTACCCCGGGGTTCGTACAGGGCGGATGGATTTGGACACTACACGCGGCAAGTATGCCTATGAAAAGATCATCCTTGCTTTTGAACAACAGGAGCTTGATATCCTGGTTGGGACACAGATGCTTACCAAAGGGCTCGATTTCAGGAATGTGAACCTTGTTGGCATCATGAATGCTGATACTTTGCTGAATTTCCCGGATTTCAGGGCCCATGAAAGGAGTTTTCAGCTATTGACCCAGGTAGCAGGACGGGCCGGCAGGACCCAAAAAAGGGGAACGGTCGTCATACAGACCTATAACCCCCATCACCAGATCCTGCAACAGGTGACAACGGAGGATTTTGAAGGGATGTATCGGGAGCAGGTGTATGAGCGGGAACAATTCGGGTACCCGCCGGCGAACCGGTTGATTCGTGTAACGTTTAAACACAAGGAATACAACCGGTTGAATGAGGCTGCTGACTGGTTTGGTCAAGCCCTGCGCACTATTATTAAATCAGGTATCCTGGGACCGGAATTTCCTGTAATTGCCAGGATCCGCAATCAATATATCAAACATATCCTTATCAAAATACCGAAAGGGCAGTCTCTGCCTAAAACAAAATATAGCATAAAACGGATTCATAAATCCTTTTATGCTATTTCTCAGTACAGGAGTGTAAGGGTGATCTATAATGTAGACCACCTTTAATCAGACATTGCTAAGCGCTTCTGCCAGCTCGGATTTTTTGTTCCTGCTCAGTGGGATGGACCGACCGCTGACCTCTACGTTTTTGCTGTTGAATTTTTCAATCTTCTCCAGATTGACGATATAGGATTTGTGAATCCGGAGAAATTTTTCTTCCGGCAGTTGTTTTTCAAATGCCTTCATGGTTGAAAGGATGACGATATTGGCCTCATCGGTTACCAATTTGATATAATCCCCCAGGGCTTCGATCCATTTGATATCATTCAGAATAACCTTTCTTTTCTTCAGGTTACTTTTAACAAAGATGTGCTCTTCATCTTCCGGAGACTTGTGGAGCTGCTCGAATTTGGCAATGGCCCTTTTAACGGAGGCATCAAAGCGGGCCATGGTAATGGGCTTATGCAAATAATCTGTAACGTCATAATCAAAAGCTTTCAGGGCATAATCAGGCTTTCCGGTGATCAGGATTACCTGTGGCCGTATTTCCAGGGATTCGAGTAAGTCGAATCCGCTGATAATGGGCATCTCAACGTCCAGGAAAATTAAGTCTATCTCGTTATTTTTGATGCCGTTCTTTGCTTCAATAGCATTACTGTATTCGGCAACCAGCGCTAGGTTCGGGTGATTATTCACCAACTTTGCAACTGCCATTCGCTGCATGGATGAATCATCAACAACAATACTTCTTAATTTCATAAATGGGTCGATTTGTGGGGTTAAATCATTAACAAATTACAGAAAAAACACCTTCTGCCACAACAAAAGTTGTAAACATTGCAGTAAATCCTGTATAAATGGCAATGATCATACGATTTGGATTAGGTTAAGTTCAAATTTATTCTTCTAGCTATAACGAAGATTTTTCCCTTTTCTTGTAATTAGTAGGATTATTTCTTACTTTTGCGCTCCTAAAAATAGATAGCAATATGAATCATTACGAAACTGTTTTCATTTTAAATCCCGTTCTATCTGACACCCAGATAGAGGAAACAGTACAGAAATTTGAAGATTTCCTTAAGAAGAATGGTGCCACCATGGTCATCAAAGAGAACTGGGGCCTGAAGAAACTGGCCTATCCTATTCAACACAAAAAAAGTGGATTTTACCACTTGTTTGAATTTACCGCACCCGGTGAAGTCATTGCACCTTATGAGCAGGAGTTTAAAAGGGATGAGCGCATTATGCGTTTTCTGACCGTTAAGTTAGACAAACACGCTGTATTGTGGGCAGAAAAGAGAAGAACTAAATTAAAGGTAAAAGCGTAAGGATATGGCAACATTACAACAACAGGCAAAAGGAAAGAAGGATGGGGAGATCAGGTATCTGACCCCGTTAAACATAGAGACCAATACCCAGAAGAAATACTGCAGGTTTAAAAGGTCCGGGATCAAATATATCGACTACAAGGATCCTGATTTTTTAATGAAACTGGTAAACGAACAAGGCAAACTTTTGCCAAGGAGGTTAACCGGAACTTCCATGAAGTACCAACGAAAAGTTGCACAGGCTGTCAAGAGGGCACGTCATATAGCGCTAATGCCCTATGTGGGAGATTTATTAAAATAAAAAAAGCTGATCATGGAAATTATACTGAAAGAAGACGTTCAAAATCTTGGATTTAAGGACGATATCGTTAATGTGAAAAACGGCTTTGGAAGAAATTACCTTATTCCGAACGGTTTGGCCTCTATGGCTACCGTTTCTGCAAAAAAGGTATTAGCAGAAAACCTGCGGCAAAAAGCGCATAAAGAGAAAAAGGTAGTGAATGCGGCCAACAAAACCGCTGATGCCCTGAAAGAACTCGAGATAAAGATCACGGCCAAGGTTGGTGCCGGGGATAAATTATTCGGATCCGTAACCAATATCAACCTGGCAGAGGCGTTGGCCAATGCAGGGCACGATATCGATAAAAAGTACATCAGCATCAAAGGTGGCGCTATCAAGCGCACCGGCCCGTATGAAGCTCAGATAAGGCTTCACAGGGACGTTTTGGTATTGTTGCCATTTGATGTTACCGGAGAGAAGAAATAAGGAAAATTATTCTGGTTGATAACTTAAAAATAGCTATGCACGCATAGCTATTTTTTTTTGGTAAGATTTACTATATTACAGCTTAAATCCACACCAAATGAAAAAGTCAGTATTCCTGGGATTAGTATTCCTGCTAGGGGTTACCACAGCCATTTCCCAAGTGACCACAGCCAGTATTAGGGGAACCGTTTCAGATGACGAAAACAACCCATTACTAGGGGCTAACATTGTAGCCATTCATTTGCCTACAGGCACAAAATCAGGGGCTATCAGCAATGAGGACGGCCGGTTCAACCTCCTGAACCTCAGGGTAGGAGGTCCTTATGAAATTACGATTTCCTATGTTGGTTTCCAGGCACAGGCACAGAATGACGTGTTTCTGAGTTTGGGGAAAACTTTCAACCTCGATGTTATGATGGTTTCTGAGAGCCAGGCACTGGAAGAGGTTGTAGTCACCTCGGACCAGGGGGGGACTTTTGGCAGTGACCGTACGGGGGCGGAAACAAGCGTTGGGAGGAGGGAACTGACAAGGTTGCCTACGATCAGCCGATCCGCGGAGGATTTTACAAGGCTGGAACCCACCGCTTCCTCCGGAAGTTCGGGTATTTCATTTGGCGGCCGGAATGATCAATACAACAATTTTTCCCTGGATGGGGCTATTTTTAATAACCCGTTCGGTCTGGACGCGGCCACACCGGGCGGTCAAACCAGTGCACAGCCAATTTCCCTTGATGCAATTGACCAGATCCAGGTTTCCCTGGCGCCTTACGATGTCACCCAATCCGGGTTTACAGGTGCTGCGGTGAATGCAGTAACAAAAAGTGGAACCAATGAATTTTACGGGACGGCCTATGGTTTTTTCAGGAATGACGACCTTACCGGCGGGAAGATCAACGGGGAGGATGTGTTTAAAACAGGGCTGGAGCAACTCCAGTACGGCCTTAGTGTAGGAGGTCCCCTGGTGCAGAACAAACTGTTCTTTTTTATGAATTTTGAGAAAGACGACCTGGATGAACTGGGTACTGCAGGGTTTATCCCCAACAGGGGCACCGGTGCAATAAATGAATCGCGCGTAAGTGCTTCGGATTTCGAACTGGTGGATAATTTATTACGGCAGGTTGTTATTGGGAGGGATGCACAAGGCAATGAACGATTTTATAACCCCGGGAGGTTTGAAGGATTCAATTTTGCGCAGGAATCTACCAAAGGGATCATTAAACTGAACTGGAATATTAACGATAACAACCGGTTGGCGATCATTTATAATTTCCTGAATGCTTCCAAGGAAAAGCCGGCCCATCCTTCAGCCCTGGGTTTCCGTGGCCCGAATGCAGCTACACTTCAGTTTGAAAACACAGGGTATGAGATCAACAACAATATCCGGTCTCTGCAGGTGGAATTGATCAGTACCCTGTCCGATAATGCAGCAAATAAATTGCAAGTGGGTTATACCCACTTTGATGATTTCAGGAACCCCCTGTCATCCCCGGCACCAACCCTCACCATTTTGGATGCCTCCGGAAGTTCCAATTATATCATTGCAGGACATGAACCTTTTTCCATCCACAATACCCTTGACCAAAAGGTTTTCCAGGTAACCAATAACCTCAATTTCTTTAAAGGAGACCACACCTATACGGTTGGTTTCTCCTTTGAAAAATTCCAGTTCGATAATTCCTTCAATTTAGGGGCCTATGGCGCCCAGGGCGTATTTTTTCCAACAACAACCATTGCCGATTTCCCGACTTTCGCAAGTTCAGGTCAGCTTCAGGCAGCCTTCAATGATGCCATCAGTGCGTTTAATTCGCTGGAAAGGAATGGCACAGGCAACCCGGGCGGATGGTCCCTGGCGGAGACCAATGTGGGTCAGATGGCATTCTATGTACAGGATGAATGGAACCTCACCGAAAATTTTAAGCTTACCTATGGGGTGCGATTCGATAAGCCACTCTACTTTGATACCTCAGAAAAAGTACGGGAGAATATTGCCAGGAAAGGAGGTGCCAATGGTACCTACATACCAGGTATACAGTACTTTGATCCGGAAACAGGCCAGGGTGTATTCCTGGATTCAGAAAAGATGCCCAACAATGACTTTTTAATTTCTCCTAGGGTAGGCTTTAACTGGGATGTACATAACAACAATACCCTTCAGATCCGGGGAGGTTCCGGCCTCTTTACCGGCAGGTTCCCGTTCGTGTGGTTAGGAAACCAGGTGCAGGGCGTAGATTTCTTTTTTTATCAGGTCGTAGATCCTGAATTTCAATTTCCACAGGTATGGCGGAGCAATTTGGGTTTGGACAAGAAATTTGATAATGACCTCATTGTATCAGCTGACCTCTCCTACACCCGGGAAATCAACGCAGCCCATGTCCAGAACTGGGGCCTTGACATCCCTTCCGGGTCCCTGAACGGGGTAGATAACCGGCCGGTGTATACCAATGACGATAAGTCGCAGATTTTCGGGGGGCCAACCAACGCGTATGTGTTCACCAATTCCGATAAAGGCCGTGTCCTGAATGCTTCTGTAAAAGCACAGAAATCCTGGGAAAGCGGATTCTATGGACAATTGGGCTACAGTTATCTCAATTCCAAGGAAGTCAATTCCATAGAAGCTGAAATAACAGGAGACGCCTTCGCCGGAAATGCCATTTCCGGGAATTCCAATGACGATGTCCTTGCCTATTCGAGATACGGGGATACCCATCGGTTTATAGGCGTTCTCTCCAAAGAATTTACCTTTGGGACGACCATCTCAACATTCTTTGAGTATGCAAGTGGGGGACGGTATAATTATATTTATGGAGGGGACATCAATAATGATGGATCCAGTATTAACGACCTGCTATATATCCCAACGGCATCCGAAGTTACCCAAATGACATTCAGCGGTACGGGGCAGGCGGCTGCCTTTGAAGCGTTTATACAGCAGGATGACTACCTTAGTGACAACCGTGGGAAATATGCTGAAAGGTATGGAGCACTTGCACCCTGGAAAGGACGATGGGATGTGAAATTGTTGCAGGATATTAATTTTGCGATGAAGAACAAACTGCAGTTGAGCATTGATGTTCTGAATATCGGTAATTTGATCAATTCTGACTGGGGTGTGGTGGAAGAACCCGGGTTCAACCAATTGTTGGGGGTAAGTGTTACAGATAACAATCCAACCTATACATTTGATGCCAACCGTACATCCACCTACACCGCCGTCACGGATGCCCGGTCCCGATGGAGGGCGCAACTGGGCGTGCGCTACATATTCAATTGATGTCGTAACTTAAATCTTTTTAAACTTTGAAAACAGGGGCTATATTCTTTATAGCCTTTGTTATTTTTGCATGATGAAGTATACACGACTCACCAGGGAACAATTGGAGGAACTGCATCCGGAGTTTATAAATTTCCTGGCAACCCAGTCCATAACTGCAGAGGAATGGAAGACCATCAAGGCTCGAAAACCCCTGGCGGCCGAAGAAGAAATAGATATCTTCAGTGACCTGGTATGGGAAGGGGTGCTCAACTCGGTGGCATACCTTGAAAATATATCTGCACAGCATATGCATTTGTTCCATTTACTGGAAAAGGAAATGAAACTGATCTCCGTAAAAGTTTTGAATCCGGGGATCGATCTGCAGACTGATAAGGGCTTTGCCTGGCTTCGAAAGAACTGGCAATCCGAAATGGTGGAATACCTAACTGCCGCCAAAATTTATTCGGAAGACCGGAATCTGGATAAATTCAGGCTTATCCAACAAGGATCCGTTATCACCAAAGGGGAGCTCTACCATTGGTTTGATGATCTGATAGGGACATAACGCCCGCTTCCGGGTGGGAACGAAAGTCGATTTTGTACGGGCGTTTGAATAAATCAGAGGATAAGTCGATATTTGCGGACAAGAAAAAGTATACCAGGCTCCCGTCATAAAGCGGGGCGACAGAAAGCAGCACATGCTATGGCACAAAAACCATCCATTCCGAAGGGTACCCGGGATTTTTCCCCACCTGAAGTCAGGCGGCGTAACTATATTGTTGATACCATACAAAAACACTTTGAAACTTTCGGTTTCCAACCTATTGAAACACCTTCATTTGAAAATTCAGAAACGCTCATGGGGAAATACGGGGAGGAGGGTGACCGACTTATTTTTAAAATCCTCAACTCTGGTGATTTTATCGGGCAGGTGGATGAAGCGACATACAAAGCCAGGGATAGTGTGTCCCTGACCCGTAAAATATCGGAAAAGGCACTGCGCTATGATCTCACGGTTCCCTTCGCACGCTATGTGGTGATGCATCAGAACGAGATCTCTTTTCCTTTCAAACGGTACCAGATCCAGCCGGTATGGCGGGCAGACCGTCCCCAAAAAGGGCGTTTCCGAGAATTTTACCAATGCGATGCGGATATCATAGGTGCCAGCTCTCTATTGCAGGAAGTGGAACTGATACAACTATATGATGCTGTTTTTTCAGACCTGAAGTTGCCAGGGGTAAGGCTAAACCTGAACAGCAGGAAGATTCTTGCCGGGATAGCAGAAGTTATTGGGGCTACGGACCAACTGGTGGAGTTCACCGTGGCCCTCGATAAACTGGACAAAATTGGGAAGGCAGGGGTCGTTGCAGAAATGCGCGCCAAAGGTATTCCGGATACTGCCATTGATAAGGCATCCCCGTTGTTTGAATTAGCGGGGTCCCATGAAATACAGTTGGAACAATTGCGGAACTATTTAAAGGATTCGGAAATTGGGAGCCAGGGGGTGGGGGAGGTTGGATATATCTTCTCGACCCTGGGCCAATTGGGCTTGCAATCCATGGAATGTAACCTGACTGTAACCCTGGCTCGCGGTCTCAATTATTATACGGGGGCTATATTTGAAGTGGCTGCCCCGGATGAGGCCCGAATGGGCTCCATTGGAGGAGGGGGACGCTATGATGACCTCACCGGCGTATTTGGGTTAAAGGATGTCAGTGGCGTGGGTATTTCATTCGGGCTGGACCGTATTTACCTCGTTATGGAGGAAATGGGGCTTTTTCCTGAAACCATTGAACAAAGCCTCACAGTGCTTTGTGTTAATTTTGGGGAGAAGGAAGCCATCGCAGCGTTCAAACTTGTGGGCCAATTGCGGAAGCAAGGTGTTTCTGCGGATCTTTATCCAACTGCGGCCAGGATGCAAAAACAATTCAAATATGCCCATAACAGGCTGGTGCCGTATGTAATATCCATTGGGGAGCACGAACTGGAAGCGGACGTGTTTATCGTTAAGAATATGGAAAGCGGAGAGGAAAGGACCTTTAAGACCCATGAAGTAGGTCGGTTCATAGTCACGCTATAGCCTGGATTGAATTGCCTTGATGACTGCCTTGTAATAGGAAGTATCATACGGCACATATCCGGACCTGTTGGCCAATCCCCATACTTCTTCGGAAAACTGGATCAGCGGTATGAGCCGGAGGTCTTCTACCTCACTTTCCTGTTTTTTCAACTGCAGGACAGGCACCTTTAATTCACAAACAAATGAATGGTGGAATTCACAATCGAGCAGGGATTCCCTGTGAGTTTGCACCGATTTATACACCCCGATTTTTTCCAGGTCCCGTACTGAAATCCCCAGGCCGGTTTCTTCCAGTACCTCCCGTACAGCAGCCATGGGAATAGGTTCTCCTGCCCCTACATGACCTGCAACGGATACATCCCAGAGAAGGGGGTTGGTCTCCTTGTTTTTTCCCCGGAGTTGCAGCAATACCTGCCCGTTGGAGGTATACAACCACACATGTACGGTGGGATGGAACAAGCCCTTTCGGTGGGCCTCTGATTTCAGACAGGTCTGCCCGGTAGGCTGGCCTCTGGAATCGAGTATGTCAATCAGTTCGTCCATCATCCAAAATATTCAGTCCTCCCGGATAGAGGACAGCAGTTATGTTTTAATCAAAATAGCTAAAGGTTTCCCCTGCTTTGATCGTAAGCAGTGTTTCGTAGATGAGGCGGATCACATTTTCCACATCATCTCGGTGAACCGTTTCCACGGTGGTATGCATATAGCGGAGGGGAAGGGATATGAGTGCAGAGGCAACCCCCCCGTTGCTATAGGCAAAGGCATCTGTATCGGTTCCTGTGGAACGGGAGGCGGCCATTCGCTGATAAGGTATCTTCCTGGCTTCTGCCGTTTCCAGGATCCGTTCCCGGAGCTTGTTTTGAACGGCAGGTGCGTAACTGATAACCGGTCCGGCACCGATTTCCGTATGGCCTTCTTTCTTTTTATCGATCATCGGCGTAGTGGTGTCATGGCATACATCGGTGATGATAGCCGCATTGGGGCGTATCCTCTGGGTAATCATCTCCGCACCGCGCAATCCGATTTCCTCCTGGACCGAATTGGTGATATACAACCCAAAAGGTAATTTCTTTTTGTTCTCTTTCAGCAACCTTCCTACTTCGGCTATCATAAACCCTCCTGCCCGGTTATCAATCGCCCTGCACACAAACTTATTGCCATTGAGCACATGGAACTCATCGGGATAGGTAATAACGCAACCAACATGTACACCCATTTTTTCCACCTCTGCCTTGTTTTTGGCGCCGATATCTATAAAGATATTATCCAATTTTGGTGGTTCTTCCTTGCTTTTATCCCTGGTGTGGATCGCCGGCCAGCCGAAAATACCTTTTACAATTCCATTTTTAGTATGGATATTGACCCATTTTGAAGGTGCTATCTGATGGTCACTGCCGCCATTGCGGATTACATAGATAAGGCCGTCATCCGTTATGTAATTGACATACCAGGAAATCTCGTCTGAGTGCCCTTCGATCACGACTTTATAGGAGGCATCCGGGTTGATCACGCCTACTGCGGTCCCGTAGGTATCTGTAATAAAGGTATCCACATAGGGTTTGAGATAATTCATCCACAGTTTTTGACCTTCCCATTCATAACCGGTAGGGGCTGCATTGTTCAGGTATTTTTCAAAAAAATCGAGGGATTTTTTGGTAAGGATCTTCTTTTGACTCATGGAGACTGGTTTAGCTGCAAACTTAGCAATATTCACTTTTATTTAATAATACCATTGCATGTTTATCGTTAATTTTGGCAGGACTTTTGTATATAAGGGCCTATGGTAAAAAAATGGTGGATGCTGTGTTTGGGAATAACGGCTTTTTTGGGTACTGCCCAGGTGGCGGAAAAACCGTTGGATTCCATTTCAGAGCAAATGATCATAATAGAAGGGGATTCCATATTCCAGCAGTACATCTCCCTGGATGAAGTATATATATTTGGCAAGCTCGATTTTGATTCCTATGAGGATAAATTGCGGTACTACATTCTAAGGAGGAAAACAATCAAGGTCTATCCGTATGCAAAACTGGCTTCGGAAAGGCTGGTTGAATTGAATGATAGCCTGGGAAAGATAAAATCGAATCGAAAACGGCAAAAATATACCCGGCATGTTCAAAAATATATCGAGGAGGAATTTTCCGAGGAGCTGAAAAAGCTGACGCGGACGGAGGGGCAGATATTGGTAAAGCTTATTTACAGGCAAACGGGAGATACGGCGTTCAACCTTGTAAAGGAATTGCGAAGTGGCTGGAGGGCATTCTGGTACAATACCACGGCCAAAATGTTTAAGATAAGCATTAAGGAGGAGTACCACCCGGAAGGGATTCATGAAGATTATTTAATTGAGGACATATTACAAAGGGCATTTGCAGCCAATGTTTTACAGCGGCAGAATTCCGTTCTCGATTTTGATTATGCTTCCCTGACCAATAAATGGAATACCGCCCCGAAGCAAAAAAAATAATTGTACAACTCATTAAAATCCCTTAAATTTATTATCCTTTTTTGATCAGGGTTCCCTGGCAAGAAACTAGTTCTTAGGATATTAAAAATGGGGTAAAAAAATTTTCTTAAAAATACCTAAAAAGTTAGTTGCAATTTAAAAAAGTGCTTTATATTTGCACCCGCTTTGAGAGGGATGTTTGGTTTCTTTTGGGTGTATTGAAGAAGTTCATTGAAATATTGACAGACAGCTTTTTTCTGTGTTTTTTTTAAGGGCACAGGGAAATAAGCATATATTGAATTTAGAATAAG
>JBGTLT010000127.1:0-38986 GCA_041743975.1 Zeaxanthinibacter sp. | reverse complement strand
CATGCGAAGCATACTGCTCTACCCCGCGATATATTTTTACTGAGTGTCACGTACACTCTAATTTTTTCAAAACGCTGCCCGACGAACGGACCCTGTGCTTCCCTACCTGAACGGTCCCGTCCGAATGGCTTCAGCCGGGCGGGCCGGTATCCGAAGCCGTTTGTCATGCTGAGCGGATCTGAAGCATACTGCTCTACCCCGCGATTTATTTTCACTATTTCAATCCGCCCTTTCCGAACCATCACCCACCACAGTGGATTTAAGTCTAAGTGCCTTCGCACTCCGAAGCAGCGTATTTTACGCTGCGAAGGAGTGCAAAGATACAACGGTTTTTTTAATTTTATCATAAGTATGTACACAATTATTTGGGGTTGCCCCCTTCCAAAAACATTATTTCCATAACTTCGGGGCTTTCCTGTTCTATGGACGCTATCAATACTTTTTTATCCACCCTGATCCCCTATGCGGAATGGGTTATGCTATTCCTGGTGATCGGTGGGGGTCTCTTCCTGGTCTTTTATTCCCGGGGAATGCCGTACCGCTATTTCCGCCATGCCATCGGTATTACCGCCGGAAAATATGACAACGCCAGTGACCCCGGGGAGGTCAGCCACCTGCAGGCCCTTTCCTCCGCTGTCGCCGCTACCGTAGGGCTGGGCAATATCTCCGGCGTGGCCATCGCTATCTATATGGGGGGCCCGGGCGTGGTCTTCTGGATCTGGATGACCGCCATTGTGGGCATGTGTATCAAATTCTATTCCTGCAGCCTCGCCATTATGTACCGCCATACAGATAGTGCCGGCAAGCTTCATGGTGGCCCCATGTACTACATCACCCAGGGGATGGGAAAAAAGGCGAAACCCCTGGCCACCTTCTTTTGTATCGCCGGACTCGTAGGCTTCCTGGGGGTATTCACCGTCAACCAGTTTACGCAGACCTTTATGGTAGTGGTACACCCCAACGAAACAATTGCAAACCTCGGGGATTTTAACTGGAAACTGATCATCGGCATCCTGCTTTCCGTCATTACCTCCCTGGTGATATTTGGCGGGTTGCAGAAAATTGCCCGGGTTGCCACCGCCATCGTTCCCTTTATGGTCATCCTCTATTTCGGGGCCGTGGTCATTGTAATGTTCAACAACGCTGCCAAAATCCTGCCTTCCTTAGAATTGATTATTACTGAAGCCTTTGATTTGAATACGGCCATGCAGGGCGGGTTCTGGGGGCTTGTTATCCTGGGGGTGAGGCGGGCGGTCTTCTCCAATGAGGCTGGCCTGGGAAGCGCCCCTATGTACCACGGGCAATCCCGCACCAAAGAACCAATACAAGAAGGTCTCGTGGCCATGCTGGGCCCCTTTATCGATACCATTATCGTATGTTCCCTGACCGCCATCGTTATCATCCTTAGTGGTGCCTACCTGGAGGCCGAAAATAATGGTATCCTGATGACCCTCATCGCCTTTGAAAAATCGCTTTACGGCTATGGCCATTTCCTGCTGATGGTGATCGTTTCCGCCTTTGCCCTCTCCACTTTGTTTACCTATTCCTATTATGGTGTTAAATGTTTGTCATTTTTAACCAATGCGAAGATCGGAAAGCTTTTTAATGTGTACTTTGTTGCTACCATTACCTTTGCGGCCATCGCTTCCGTAGACCTGGTGATCAACCTGATAGACCTGGCCTATGCATTGATGTGCATCCCCAATATGATAGCGGTGCTCTACCTGTCGCCCCAGGTAAACGCGCAAATGAAACTGTACCTCCAAAAATTGAAAAATGAGCGAGCATAAAGCCGGGTTTGTGAACATAATAGGGAATCCCAATGTGGGGAAATCCACATTGATGAATGCCTTTGTGGGGGAAAAACTCTCCATCATCACCTCCAAGGCACAGACCACCCGGCACCGTATCCTCGGGATCGTGAACGGGGATGATTTCCAGCTAATCCTTTCAGACACCCCCGGGATCATCAAGCCAGCCTATGAACTACAGACCGCCATGATGGATTTTGTGAAATCGACCTTTGAAGATGCGGATATCCTGTTATATATGGTGGAGATTGGAGAAAAAGCGCTGAAAGATGAGCGGTTCTTTGAGAAGATCAGGGATAGCAGCATCCCGGTATTACTGCTGCTGAACAAGATCGATACCTCGGATCAGGAGCAACTGGAAACCCAGGTTCAATACTGGCACGGGCAATTGCCGAAGGCGGAGATCCACCCCATCTCAGCCCTGCAGGGCTTTAATGTAAAAGAAGTTTTTAATCGAATCGTGGAATTGCTGCCGGCATCACCCCCCTTTTATCCAAAAGACCAGCTGACCGACAAACCAGAACGTTTTTTTGTGAATGAGTCCATTCGCGAAAAGATACTAAAATATTATAAAAAAGAGATTCCCTATGCAGTGGAAATCGATACGGAAGAATTCTTTGAAGATGAAACGATCATCCGTATGCGTTCTGTCATTATGGTGGAACGGGAATCCCAAAAAGGGATCATCATCGGCCATAAAGGTAGCGCATTAAAAAGGGTAGGGGTGGAAGCCCGAAAGGACCTGGAGAAATTCTTTGACAAACAGGTACACCTGGAACTCTATGTTAAAGTGAACAAGAACTGGCGGAGTGATGCACGACAACTCCGGCGGTTCGGATACAACCAGAAGGGTTAGCCTGATCCCTTTCACAATAAATGTAGGAGGATACTCCTTATTTAGCTTTTCCGGCTCCCGGATTATTTTTTAAACCTCCGTGCTGCGATAATTTTTGATCTGATCTGCAACCAGTTACGTATTCCTCAACCTTCGGAGTGTCAGCTCCCCACTTCATAAAATACAACTATTCAAACATCTGGTTAACAATACCTTAGTAGGGGTGACCTATGTATTTCATCGAATAGGGCCATCTTTTTATTATCTGCATCAATTTCTTTATCTATTTTTGATCCATCGATTAATGGATATATTCTATCGGTAAAATTCACTAATCCCCCGTGTAAATGAAAAATGTAATCATTTTTGGTGCGTCCGGTCACGGTAGTGTTGTCCTGGACTGTATAGAGCAGGAAGGCAAATACAACATGATCGGTTTCGTCGACTCCTACAAAAAAAAGGGGAGGAGGCAAAATGGTTACGAGATCCTGGGAAACGAAACGGATCTCCCCTTCCTTATTGAAAAATTCAATTTATTTGGTGTCATTATCGCGATTGGAGATAATTGGACACGGAAGATCATCGTGGATACGATAGCTGAATTCGCACCCGATTTAAATTTTATAACAGCCATACACCCCAATGCCACTATCGGTAAAGATGTGGTGATAGGCCTCGGAACGGTGATCATGCCCGGGGCTATTGTCAATGCCAATTGCAGGGTAGGGGAATTCTGTATCCTGAACACCAATGCCTCCCTCGACCACGATAGCAATATGGGTGATTTTTCCAGCCTGGCTCCCCGGGTGTGTACCGGAGGTAACCTAACATTGGGTAAATATTCCGCCTTATGCCTGGGCGCCAACATCATTGAGAGCATCACCATCGGGGAACATGTAGTAGTTGGAGCCGGTTCATTGGTCATCAGGGATATAGAGAACCATGTGCTGGTATATGGATCCCCTGCCAGGGTGATTAAAACCCGGAAGGTAGGTGAGAAGTATTTAACTGCCACCAGAATCCCGAACCTGATCAAAATTTTAGGTAGTTGAGCCGGAACGGCAGGAGTTTTTGATTATGCTATTATTATATCCCTTTTCGTCCCTCCATCTTTTCTAATCTTGATAATCCCTTGATTAGTATTACCTTTGTGGCCTAATTTTTAGCTATGGGCGCCATTGTTGCCATTGTGGGAAGGCCCAACGTTGGGAAATCCACCCTTTTTAATCGATTGATCGAACGTCGTGAAGCCATAACGGACGCCGTCAGCGGCGTTACACGCGATCGCCACTATGGTAAAAGCGATTGGAACGGGAGGGAATTTTCCGTGATCGATACCGGGGGATATGTGTTGGGGAGCGAGGATATTTTTGAAAAGGAGATCGATAAACAGGTGGAGCTGGCCATATCCGAAGCAGACGCAATAATCTTTATGGTGGATGTGGAAACCGGCGTCACCGGGATGGACGAAGATGTGGCCAAGTTGTTAAGGAGGGTCAATAAACCTGTTTTCCTTACGATCAACAAGGTGGACAATGCCAAAAGGGCGGAGGATGCCGTGGAGTTTTATTCCCTGGGTTTGGGGGAATACTATAATCTTTCCAGTATGAACGGCAGTGGGACAGGTGAGTTGCTGGATGAACTGGTAAAGGTGCTGCCGGAGGATGCCGAACCTGAAAACGAATTACCGCGGTTTGCCGTGGTTGGTCGCCCCAATTCGGGTAAATCCTCCTTTATCAATACTCTAATTGGCAAGGAACGTTATATAGTAACCGATATTGCAGGTACCACCCGCGATAGCATTGATACCCGGTACGACCTCTATGGCTTCGAATTCAACCTGGTGGATACCGCAGGTATTCGCAGGAAAGCCAAGGTAAAGGAAGACCTGGAATTTTATTCCGTTATGAGGGCTGTACGGGCCATTGAATACAGTGATGTCTGCCTGCTGTTGCTCGATGCAACCCGGGGCTTCGACGGGCAGGTGGAGAATATCTTCTGGCTGGCGCACCGGAACAATAAAGGGATCGTGATCCTGGTCAACAAATGGGACCTTGTGGAAAAGGATACCAAGTCGGTCAAGGAATTTACCCAGCGGATAAAACAGGCTATTGAACCTTTTACGGATGTGCCCATACTGTTTATTTCCGTACACACAAAACAACGCATCTTCAAAGCCATTGAAACAGCGGTAGAGGTATATAAGAACCGCTCAAAGCATATCCCAACCCGGAAACTGAATGACATCATGCTCCCCATCATAGAGCATACACCCCCGCCGGCTTATAAAGGAAAGTATGTAAAGATAAAATTCATTACCCAGTTACCTACCCCATACCCCCAGTTCGCCTTCTTCTGTAACCTGCCGCAATACGTTCGGGAGCCCTATAAACGATTCCTGGAGAACCAGCTACGGGAACATTTTGATTTCACCGGGGTGCCTGTGACTGTGTATATGAGGAAGAAGTAGGTTGAGGAAAAAGTAGGTTAGTTAATAGTAGACAATAAGCAGTAAATAGTCTTCAGTAAACAGTAAACAAAGAACAGTGGACAGTCGTCAGTAAGCAGTACTTGTCCTCCAAAGCCTTGGTGGCGGCGGAAACAGTGATGATTATTCAAAGTTCAAGTTCAAGTTCAAAATTTAAAGTTCAAGGTTTCGTAAGCGCAATGGGTGTCAGGATGGGCAGGGAGTAGAAGTCCTTACTGTATTGCTGAATAAAGCTCAATCGAGGTCTTTGACGAATTGTCGGACTAATAGCGGAGTCGAAGTCCTTAAATGACGCCCCTTCAATTCTATTTGCCTAGTGTGCTATTTTGGGATAAATACTGACGAAGTCCTTGCTGAGAGGTCTGCGAAGTCTAGATGTTTTTGTCCAATGCTTCGACTACCGATGACGTATTTTTCGATATTAAACGGTACCATCCTATGCATGTTCAAAGGTCAATGTATTCTATAACAACATTGAACCTTCACCCTTGAACATTGACCTTCGTACTTCGTATTTCGTACTTCATATTTCGTACTTCGTACCTCGCATAGGAATAGCGTGTAGTTGGTGTTTACCACCCCCCGGAGGCGCCGCCGCCACCAAAGCCACCGCCACCGAAACCACCGCCAAAGCCCCCGCCAAAGCCGCCTCCTAAGCCACCGCCCGAAGACCCGCCCCCGCCACTCCTGCCCATACTGCTCAGGATGATCATATCCCAGATATCCAGCCCTCCGGCACGAGTTCCCCCCTTGCCGCCGCCTCTTCTTTTGTTACGGGTAGCCAGTATGATGACGATAAGAAGGAAAATCAGGAAAGGGAACAGCATTCCCCAAGGGATGCCGGAATCAGTATCAAAAGTGCGATCCTCTTTAAATTCACCGGTAAGGACTGCAAAAATGGCATCCGCACCTTTATCAATGCCTGTGTAATAATCATCGTTTCGGAATTCAGGGATGATTACATTCGTGATGATTCTTTTGGACATTGCATCCGTAAGGTTCCCTTCTACCCCATAACCTGTGTTGATCGCAATGCGCCGGTCTGCCTTGGCCAGTAATACAAAAACCCCGTTGTCTTCTTCGGCCTGTCCGATACCCCATTTTTCACCCCATTGTGCACCCAGGTAATTGATATCCTCCCCTTCCGTGGAATTGATGATGGCCACTACGATTTGTGTCGATGTACTATCCGAATACCGGATAAGCTTTTGCTCCAGCGCCATTTTCCGGTCGGCCGGGAGCAATTTGATATAATCGTAGACACTGGTTTGTTCCTTGGGTTTGGCCGGGATATCAAATTGCCCGAAAACCAGGGTGGAACTTGCAGTAAACAGGAATAGGAAACTACGTTTGAGATACTTCATTGCTCAGCTCATTATGATCACCGGATTTCCTTGGAAAATGGGCTTTCAGTTCATTTCCTGCACTCGTAATGCCTTCAATAATTCCCTTTTTAAATGCGCCTCGCTTAAAGTGTTGTTGCATGATGTCTTTGGTGGCATCCCAGAATCCTTTCGGGACCACGGCATTTATCCCCGTATCGCCATAGATAACAAATTTTTTATCCTCCACGGCTACATAGATGAGGACCCCGTTGCCTTCCTTTGTATTGTCCATCTTAAGCATATGGAAAACCTCCTGGGCCCGCCGGAAATGGTCCAGTGTTGTGTTGGATTCGATATGTACACGGATCTCCCCGGAAGTATGACTTTCAGCCTGGATGATGACTGCTACGATCTCCTGCTCTTCCTGAGGGGTTAAAAATGCTTCTATCCTTGAAGTTGCCGGCATGGGTTACTCAAAATCAAAATCGACATCCGGTGCCTGATCGGCTCCCGGGTCTGCTTTGTACCGTGCCATCTCTTCAAAACCAAACCAGCCGGCCAATAATTTATTTGGGAATTTGGTAGTGTGGATATCATAGATATTCACTTTCTCATTAAACCGGTCGCGCGCTACGTTGATACGGTTTTCAGTGCCTTCAAGCTGCGACTGGAGTTCCAGGAAATTCTGGTTTGCCTTCAATTCAGGATAGCGTTCCACCACTACCATCAACCGGCTCAATGCACCGGTAAGGCCATTTTGTGCTTCCTGGAAAGCAGCCATCTTTTCAGGGGTCAGTTCCCCGACATCAATTGTTGCCTTGGTGGCTTCTGCCCGTGCCTGTATAACCCCTTCAAGGGTTTCCTTCTCAAAGTCGGCGGCACCCTGAACAGTCTTAACCAGGTTGCCGATGAGGTCATTACGGCGCTGGTAGGCACTTTCTACATTAGACCAGGATGTTTTGGCATCTGCCTCATAGGTCACGGCCGTATTGTTGAATCCTACCGACCATTGATATACGGCAAAGGCGATAACAGCAAGAATTATTACGGGAATAAGCCATTTTTTCATTTTCGTGCGGAGTTTTTTTATTCGTTATAGTTGATTCTTGATCTTTATAAGTTCCAATTTGATACGTTCCAGTTTTTGGATGATTTCAAAATTGGAAAGGGTTTTATGCCTTTCCTCCCGGAGGTGTGTCTTTGCCCCTTCGAGTGTAAAACCACGCACTTTCACCAGGTGGTAGATCAATTCGAGGTTCTGGATGTCCTTGGGCGTGAATTTACGGTTGCCCTTGGCATTTTTTTTAGGTTGGATGACATCGAACTCCTTTTCCCAAAAGCGTATCAGGGAGGTATTGACATCAAATGCCCGCGCTACCTCGCCTATTCCATAATACCGTTTTTCCGGGAGTTCAATTTGCATTAATCCAATGATTGGTTTTCCTGGTTAGCATATTTCAACATATTTTCAAACTCCTCTGCTGTTAAACTTCCATAATAGAAATTGATAGGATTGATCTTATCATTTTCCTTCCAAACTTCATAATGCAGGTGGGGTGCCTCAGAACGGCCGGTACTGCCCACAAACCCGATCAGGTCCCCCCGCTTGATCCTCTGGTTCCTATTTACATTGTATTTGCTCAGGTGCCCGTAGAGGGTGACATACCCATAGTCATGGTCAATCCGGATGTGTTTTCCGTAGCCGGATGAATTGTTGTCGGCCCGGGTGACCTTGCCATCCCCGGTGGCATACACCGGGCTCCCCTTGGGTGCCGTAAAATCCATTCCCCAGTGCATTTTCCGCGCCTTCGTAAAAGGATCGGACCTCCATCCGTAACCAGAAGCCATTCGGGTAAGATCGTTGGTATTTATGGGCTGTATGGCCGGGATTGCCGCCAGGAGTTTTTCTTTTTCCGCCGCCAGCTTGGTGATCTCATCCAGGGATTTCGACTGGATGACCATTTGCTTCTGGATAATATCGAGCCTCTTGGTGGTGGCGATGACCATTTCGGAATTGTTGAACCCCTCAAGGGATTTATACCGGTTTACTCCTCCGAAACCGGCCTTACGCTGTTCTTCCGGGATGGGATTTGCCTCGAAATACATCCGGTAAATATTGTTGTCCCGGTCCTCCACATTGGCCAGGACATTTTCCATTAGTTTCATTTTCCGGTTCAGGAGTTCAAACTGCAGTTCGTAATTTTTCAGTTCCCTGCTAAGAGAGAGCTCCTTTGGGGTGTTCAGGAGGTTGGTGTTCAATAAAAGGGTAAGGCCTATAAATCCAAAAATAGCAGAGCCCAGTACAAAAAGAAAAATATTTCGATAGCGCCTGGATTTCTTTGGCTCGATCTTCCTGTACGAAAGGGTGTCCGGATCGTAATAATATTTTACCTTAGACATGAAGGGATTTTATCCTATTTTTGTGCTTCCGTTTTAACAGAACAAACAAATATAAAAATTGTTTTGTATATACCGTTATATTTATCAAAACCTTACCGTTTTATATGAATTCGAAGGAAATCAGGGCAAATTTTTTAAACTTTTTTAAGGAAAAAAACCACCGGATTGTCCCTTCAGCTCCCATGGTCGTCAAGGACGATCCAACGCTTATGTTTACCAATGCCGGGATGAACCAGTTTAAGGAATTTTTCCTGGGGAATACCCGCCCAAAATACCAGCGTATTGCCGATACCCAGAAGTGCCTTCGGGTAAGCGGGAAGCACAACGACCTGGAAGAGGTGGGGAAGGATACTTACCACCATACGATGTTTGAAATGCTGGGGAACTGGAGTTTTGGCAAGACAGCGGCCGCTCCGGGTGATGATGCCGGCGGATATTTTAAAAAAGAAGCCATTGCCTGGGCCTGGGAATTCCTTACGGAAGTCTGCAAAATAGGGAAAGAGGATCTCTATGTATCCGTTTTCCAGGGGAGTGGGGAGTCGGACCAGCTGGCCATGGACCAGGAAGCCTATGATCTGTGGCACGCCATTGTCCCTAAGGAAAGGATCATCCTGGGGGATAAAAAAGATAATTTCTGGGAAATGGGGGACCAGGGCCCCTGCGGACCCTGTTCCGAGATCCATGTTGATATACGTTCCAAAGCGGAAAAAGCCATAACAGACGGGGCATCGCTGGTCAATAAGGACCATCCCCTGGTAGTGGAGATCTGGAACCTCGTATTTATACAATACAACCGGAAAGCCAACGGGGAACTCGAACCACTCCCGGGCAAACATGTGGATACTGGGATGGGGTTTGAACGCCTATCCATGGTCCTGCAAGGGGTAAGCTCGAGTTACGACAGCGATATATTTAAACCCCTTATCCGGGAAATAGAAACCATAACCCATACCACTTACGGGAAAGACGAAAATACGGATATCGCCATCCGGGTCATTGCAGACCATATCCGGGCCGTTGCTTTTTCCATTGCGGATGGGCAGTTGCCCGGAAATACAGGCGCCGGCTATGTGATCCGTCGGATCTTAAGGCGGGCCGTACGCTACGGATTTACATTCCTGAACATGAAGGAACCCTTTATGTTCCACCTCATAAAGGTGCTCACCGAAACCATGGGCGATGCTTTTCCTGAGTTGAATGAACAACACAGGTTGATGGAAAATGTGGTCCGGGAGGAGGAACATTCCTTTCTCAAAACCCTGGACCAGGGGCTGGTCTTGCTTGATAATGTGATTGCAACTACTAAAGGTAACAATGTGGACGGCCAGAAAGCATTTGAACTGTATGACACCTTTGGATTCCCAATAGACCTCACCGCCCTGATCCTTAATGAGAAGGGCTACGACCTGGATGAGCACGGCTTTCAAAAAGCCATGAAGGCCCAGAAGGAGCGTTCCCGAAGCGCATCTGGTGTAGCCAGGGAAGACTGGACCGTTTTACAGGAAGATACCACGAGGGAATTTATAGGGTTTGACACGCTGCAGGCGGATGTAGACCTGGTCAAATACCGGAAAATCACCTCCAAAAAAGAGGGTGAACTTTATCAGCTGGTTTTCAATCGGACGCCCTTTTATGCGGAAGGTGGCGGACAGGTGGGGGACAAGGGCTATATTGAGTCGCCAAACGGGGATGTTGTGTACATCACTGACACCAAAAAAGAAAACAATGAGATCGTCCATTTTACCAAAAGCCTCCCCCATCATCCGGAGGGGCCTTTAAGGGCGGTGGTGGATGAACAACAACGCAAACTGACCGCCCGCAACCATACGGCAACCCACCTTTTACACCAGGCCCTTCGCAAAATAGTCGGTAAACACGTGGAGCAGAAAGGATCGGCCGTCCATTCAAGGTACCTGCGCTTCGATTTTTCACACTTTGCAAAGCTCACTGATGCGGAACTCCGGGATGTGGAGGATTTTGTCAATGCCCGGATCTATGAACAATTGCCGCTTCAGGAAAACAGGAATACACCTAGGAAACAAGCGCTCGAGGAGGGTGCTATAGCGCTTTTCGGAGAAAAATACGGGGATGCCGTCCGAACCGTCCGTTTTGGGCAATCCCTGGAACTCTGCGGGGGGACCCATGTGCCCAACACGGCAGATATCTGGCACTTTAAGATCACCTCAGAAGGTGCTATCGCAGCCGGTATCCGCAGGATAGAAGCAATCACCTCCGAGGCCGTAAAGGATTACTATATGGAAAATGACCGGCAACTTGCCAATATACGGGATGTCCTTAAAGGTAACCCAGACCCTGTTAAGGCAGTAGAGTCCCTGCAGGACGAAAATGCCCTGTTAAAAAAACAACTTGAGCAGTTGTCCGGGGAAAAGGCCAAAAATTTAAAAGGTGTCCTGGAAGGGGAATTGGAAACAATCAATGACATCCGGTTCCTCGCCAGGAAAGTGGACCTTGATGCGGCCGGGATAAAGGATCTTTCTTTTGACCTTGGGGCCAGGCGGGAAGATTTGTTCCTGGTACTTGCTACAGAACACGATGGAAAAGCGCTGTTATCCTGCTACATTTCAAAAGAACTGGTAAAAAGCAGGCAGCTCGATGCAGGAACGGTGGTCCGGGAGTTGGGGAAATTCATTCAGGGCGGCGGCGGCGGCCAACCCTTTTATGCGACAGCCGGGGGTAAAAAAAGCGAGGGTATCCCCGAAGCCCTGGAGGCATCCAGGAAATTCCTTACCTAAGTACCCGGTACGCAAAAGCCAACTTTTTCCGGTACTGGTATATGCCGCGCACTACAATAAACTTAGAAGAACTTGCAGCACATGAAATTACAGACCCGGCTATCGATTCCCCCTGCAACCCATCCGATCGACTATAGTAGCCGGCTGCTTTTAATGGGTTCATGTTTTGTAGAAAATATTGGGAATAAACTGGCCTATTATAAATTCCACACCTTGCAGAACCCTTTTGGGATCCTGTTCAGCCCTATGGCCATTGAAATGGTACTTAAAAGGATGGCTGACCGGGAATTGTACACGGCAGCCGACCTTTTTTTCCACAACGAACGCTGGCATTGTTTTGAGGTACATTCGGCACTGAGCAGCCCGGAACAGGTGGCGGTGCTGCAAATGCTGAATGATGGGGTACTGAAAACGCATGAAGCAATGGCTGCGGCTACCCATATCATCATCACCCTGGGTACTGCCTGGACCTACCGGAACCTTGAGAGCAGGGTTCTGGTAGCCAATTGCCACAAGGTACCCCAGAATCAGTTTATCAAGGAATTACAGGAGATTGAAAATATAACGGCAAGCCTGGAGAACAGCGTGGCATGCATCCGGGAAGTCAATCCCGGCGCCCGGGTCATCTTTACCGTTTCCCCGGTAAGGCATCTCAAGGATGGTTTTACGGAAAACCTCCGCAGCAAATCGCACTTGATTACTGCCCTTTTCAGGTTCCTTTCCAAACCCGCTACAGCAGTGGAATTACAGTACTTCCCGGCATACGAGCTTCTGATGGATGAATTGCGCGATTATCGGTTTTATGATCGCGATCTGGTCCATCCGAATGGTTTGGCGATAGACTATATCTGGGAGCGGTTCCGGGCTGCCTGGATTTCAGAAAAATGCCAACCGGTTATGGATACCGTTGATGCGGTTCAAAAAGGACTGCAACACAAGCCATTTAATCCCCAATCCCAACAGTACCTGGATTTTCAAAACGGCCTTCAGCAGAAAATTACGTATCTTCAGCAGCATTTTCCTTTTATGGAATTTAATACATAAACCGCACTAACCTGCAGCCGGATCCAAGGCATAATGATGCTGATATTTTTCTAAAAGACTGCCTATGAAACGAATTCTGATTGGAGTGGTAATTACCCTGGCGCTGGTACTCGTGTTTAGGTCCTGCAGTGCTGAAAAGGAGGAAGAGTCGATCCTCCGGGAGAACAGCATGCTGATACAGGAGCAGATCGTAAATGTTTCCAAACTCATCGTTACGGAAGGGCACTTTTCAGAAGTTTATACCTATAAAGATTCCCAGCAGTTGTTTGGCCCGCTGATCACGGCAGATAAAAAGGCCCTTGTGGTGGTGAATGCGGAAGCCACCGTGGCCTATGACCTTAGTAAACTGGTTTTTGAGGTTGATGAACCTGCCAAAACGCTGTACATTAAAAGTATCCCGGAACCCGAGATCAATCTTAATCCCGATTTTGAGTATTACGATGTTACGGCCGACTTCCTTAACCAGTTCAATGAGAAGGATTACAATAAGATAAAAAAGAGCGTCACCGCTTCGCTCCTCAGGAAAGTACGTGCATCATCCCTGTTGTCAAATGCCCAAAACAGGCTTATCAGCGAATTGTCGAAATTTTATATCCTTACCAATTCCATGGGGTGGTCGCTGGTGTACAAGGACCAGACCATTAAAAGTCCGGACGGTATCCCACTGGAGGATGCTACCTTTCCAAACCAGTTATAGGCTGCGAATTCCTGCTTTGTTTTCAGTTATCCGGTTGGAACTGTTCATTGGCCCATCGGATAAATTGTTCCCAGTCGTAAGGGGTGACATCGTGCCCTCCTGAGCGGATATGGTATGCCACCGTCCGGGAAACAGGGGTATTTAACGGGGGCATTACAGAAGAAGTAATCCCCTTTTTTCCATAGAGCGCATAGACTGGAGACGCGTAATAGGCAGAAAGGAATTCCCCGCGGGGATCAGCCCAGGTATCCTCAACCGCACTGGCTACATAGACCGGCCTTGGGGCGATAAGGGCAAGCAACTGGTGTTGGTCTGCCGGAAGGGAATCTTCATTTTCATTGTAACGGCGGAAGTTCTTGCTGAACCAATGCGGGAAAGTTGAATTGATGCGCTCCACGGTTTCGCCAAACTTGCGTTTGGACAAGGCTGCCCCTCCGCAACCTGAATCATTGGAAATTACCGCAGCGAACCTCGGATCGGTGGCCCCGGCCCAAAGCGCTGCTTTCCCGAGTCGGGAGTGGCCAAAGACAATAACCCGGGAAGCATCAACCCTGTCGTCGGTTGCCAGGTAATCCATCACCCGGCTAAGGCCCCAGGCCCAGGCAGCAATACTCCCCCAATCGGAATCACCACGCCCTGTGGCGTCAGCATTGTAGAGTGCATGGACCCCATCCGTAAAGTCATTTTTATCAGGGTCAATTTCACCATAGTAGACCGTTGCCAGGCCATAGCCTGCGGCCAGCATGGTTTCGATATCCCAGCGGTTTGATCGTACACCCCTGGAAATAGCTTTTGGCCGGTTGTCCAATACCCCAATGGATTCATCATTCATGGACCAGGCTGTGGGGATACTAATCTCCGGGTCTGAATGTACCGTGTGGTTCCCGAAAAAATTATAGCCCAGGAATACGGGCGCCGATGGCGTATCTTTTGGCAAATAGAGCAGGATTGTAAAATCAAGGGTTTTGGTTCCCTGTTTGATGGTAATCCTGACCTGTTTGCGTCTCGCCTTGCCATTAAGTGCCCCATCCGCTTCTTCAAGGACGGTGTTCGTGAGACTTTCCGGAGCCCCGGGTGCGGTTCCATAAACGTTTTTTTCAAAGAAATCCAGCGTTTCCGGCCGCCCCGTGTTTTCCCATTCGGATGTTGTATTTATGGTTTGTCCATTAAAAGTGGTAAGTGGGTCAGGGATCTCGGTCATAGGAACCAATTGTTCATTGAAATTGGGTGCGGTCTGGGAAAATGCCAGCTGCAGGGCCAACAGCGGTATCATAAATATAGTTGGTTTCATGATATAGGAAGGTCACTTTTTAACGAGGTTTTTATCAACAAGCGACAGGCCGTCATCGATGAGGTGCCCAACCTTGGGGTAATCCAGTTTTACCTTCTCCAGGTGGGATGTGATCTCTTCCGCAAAATCCATGTCATCATTATTCCGGGCCAGTTCATAAAGTTCAACGGACAGCAACCAATCGTGCGGAAAACCTTCCCGGACTTCCCGGAATACCTTATTCCGCGATATGGTGGTATTGGTCCCTTCCCTGAAATTACGGATCTGTTCGTAGTATTGTTCCAACTTCCTGAGGGATTCTGATTTTCGCGGTTTGATGGTTCTCGATGTGATTTTGTGGGTAATGAGGTCGAAACTGCTGAGGTCTGCCGGGCCATTGAAGGCGGATACTATTTTTTCCCCTACCGCCATATGGTACATGCCCCAATCAGGTTGGAAGAGGACCGTGTTGTTATGGGTGACGGTACAATTCTTAAAGGTGATCAATATTATTTCCCCCTGCAGGTTCCGGGTACCGGTGATGATCTCCCCGCTTACCTGGAGGTTCCCTTCGAATTCCAGGGTTACTTTTTTCTCTTCATAAATGTTGTAGGCTTTCAGGTCGCGTGGGCTCATATCCTCAATCGCGAGATTGATGCCCCTGAGTTTCCCCACCGGCGATCCAAATCCCGAATTATGGTGGCGGGTGCTGTGCCCTACCAGCTCCTTCTCCCGGTAAGCCAGGGCCGTTGGCCCTTTGGTTTGGAAATACACAGGTTTGTCCTCGTATTTGATGACGCTGTCAAAATTTCCCGAAACCTGTAAGCCGGTGCTCAGTTCAATGGTCCCCAATTCTTTGGAGTCGATCAGTTTTTGGATCCCACCAAGGCCACCTTTGCGCAGCGACATGGTATTGGCGAATTCTTCCAGTACCTGGCTCAGAAAAGCTAAATCGGGGGTTACATACAACTGGGGTTGTGGACGGGTAATATCAAAGGAGGTGTGGACAGCATCAAGGGAATAGGGAATTTTTTTAACGTTGTCCGTCATGCACCAGGCACTCTCGCCTATGGAGGAGAGCAATCCTGCACCGTATATGCGGGGATGTTCAACCTCCCCGATAAGACCGTATTCTACCGTCCACCAGTGGAGGTTGCGGATCAGTGCCATCTCGCTGGGTTCCCCCATATTCTGTTGCAGATCCTCAATATGTTGCTCTGCAGATTCAATTTCTTCGGTACTGGTACCGGTGGCCTCTTTAATAATGGAAAGGTGCCGGATCGCCTCATACAACTCATAATCAAGCGCATTGGAAATAGCCTTGCATCCAATTTCCCCAAACCTTCTCAGGTATTCAGCGTATTCCGGGTTTGCTATGATTGGGGCATGCCCAGCGCCTTCATGGATGATATCCGGTGCCGGGGTGTATTCGATATGGTCTAACTGCCGGATATCGGAAGCGATTACCAGTACATTGTAAGCCTGGAACTCCATAAAGGCCGATGGGGGTATAAAACCATCGACGGCCACGGCAGCCCACCCGATTTCCTTAAGGATCCGGTTCATACCGTACATGTTGGGGATATAGTCAATGGAGATGCCGGCCTTCTGCAGCCCCTCCAAATAGGAGCTGTGGGCCACCCCGGCAAGGTAATCCACATTCTTTCGCATTACATACCTCCAAACGGCCTGATCAATGGCGGTATATTCTTCATAATTCTGTGGTTTGATGTATTGTTTGAGGTGTTGCGGGAGTTTATCCAGGATGTGATTGCTCTTATAGGGCATAGTTCAATACTTTAACACTCCCAAAGATACAAAAAAACCGCCCGTGCAGGAATTGGCCGGGCGGGGGTAATATAATCAAAAGAATTCCCCAGGGCACCTCTCCTCTGGAGAGGCCGAAACCCCTCAAGCGGTTTTGGGTGAGGAAATTCTTTATTTGGATGCTACTGCAGCAGGGGGATATTTCTGCAGGATCTCGGAAACAAACTCCCGAATCCGTTGTTCTTTCTTTTCTATATTGTGGCTGTTGCCCAGGACGCCAACACCCCTTCCCTGCCAAACAAGCTCTTTGGTTTTTGCATCGATCAGGTCAATGTAGAGGGATCCTTCGGTACGGGTACTGATGTTATTTCCGTAAGGGCCATAACCACCCCACATCCAAGGGTTCCAGTAACCCCCTCCCCATCCCCATCCCCATCCCCAACCATAAAAGTTGTTGTTGTAAACATCAACCTGTTCCCTTTCCTTGGTAAAAATACTGATAAGGAGGTCAGGGTCTTGCGATTTTACAAAGTTCCTTGAACTCAATTCCGCATCAATAGCATTGAGTATCCGCTTCTTATCAAGATCCGAGATCTGCGCCTTGTCTATTCCTGTTTTATAAAAAGCATAGGATTTATAGGAATTAAAATCGGCTTCTTTATCATAATCAGAAATCACCCGCACGGAAGTGCAGGAACAAAAAAACAGCAGCGCCATAGCGGGCAATGCCAGGAATTTTAAAAGTTTCATAACAACATTTTTTTTGGGTTACCATCAATTTTTTTTCTGATGCTATAACAACAAATACCATGCCGAATATCCCTGCAAATCAACAGCTGTCGTGCTTCTTGTCATACCCGAAAGGACAATGCCTGCAGGCACTTTCACAACAATAGCCCCTTTTGAGGTGATATTGTCTTGTGAAGACCCTGTAGCCTTCGGGGGAAAGATAGAAATCACCTTCCTCAACAGGAATAATTTGCTTCATACGGATGCTGACGATCGTGTGTTTCGGTTCGATAAAATTACGGCTTTCCGGGAAACAAACTTCACAATAAGCCCATAAATCCCCATAGAAAATGGCATTTGGCACGTTTATCGCAATAGTTATGAAGATCAACCAATTTAAGTAGCAATTTCCATTGTAACATATATCTTTGTACATGACGTTCAAAAACTTGCCTATGATTTTGGTAATTAAACAATTTTTCCACAAGGACTATGTAGGGCTGTCACTATGGCCTTTTATTATCCTGAAGGAAATCCGCCTCCGGGAGGACGCTGTGCTGATAAACCATGAACGTATCCATTTGAAGCAACAACTGGAAATGCTTATTTTGCCGTTCTACCTATTGTACATAATGGAATGGTTGCTACGGACACTCATCTATAGGGATAGTTACAAAGCATATCAGAATATCAGCTTCGAACGCGAGGCCTATCAGAATGAAGACAACCTGGCATATTTAAATAAGCGAAAGCCATTTAATTTTATTAAATATCTTTGAACAAAATGGTTCTGGATACGTGGAAGCACACACCGAGGAAATTCTACATCCGCTTTTGCAAAGAAACAAGGTCTCCCTTTCAGTAAAACGGGAAGACCTGCTACATCCCACCCTTTCAGGCAATAAATTCCGCAAACTGAAATACAACCTGCAATATGCCCGGCAAGCCGGTTTTGAAAGCCTGCTTACTTTCGGGGGTGCCTATTCCAACCATATACTCGCTACGGCCGTGGCGGGAAGCGAGCTGGGTTTTAAGACAGTCGGTATCATCCGTGGGGATGAATTGAAGGATAGCTGGCGCAGGAATCCAACCCTCCGGGCAGCGGGTTCAGCGGGGATGAAGTTTAAATTTATCAGTCGGGCACTGTACAGGGATAAAATGAACCCAAGCTTTATCAATCAATTGGAAAAGGAATTCGGACCCTGTTATTGCATCCCGGAAGGGGGAACCAACCCATTGGCTGTAAAGGGATGCGAAGAGATCCTGACAGCCGCAGACCTTGAATTCAACTATATTTGCTGCAGTGTTGGGACCGGGGGTACCCTGGCCGGACTCAGCAATGCTGCAGGGCCACGACAACAGGTTTTAGGCTTCCCGGTACTTAAGGGGAAATTTTTAAAAAAAGATATTCGTAAATTTGCTCAGAGGGATAATTGGGCCTTGCAACCCGGATACGACTTTGGGGGGTATGCGAAAATAAACGAGCCCCTTATACGTTTCATCAATGAATTCAGGGAACAGTCGGGAATCCCCCTTGATGCAGTTTACACCGGGAAACTACTTTTTGGGATAATGGATCTTATAAAAAGCTATTATTTTCCACCAAATACCAGGGTATTGGCCATTCATACAGGAGGAATGCAAGGCGTAGCGGGAATGAACCAAAAGTTGAAAGCAAAGAAAATGCCATTGATCACGATATGAAACATGCTGTCGCAGCGATTATTTTAGGGATGTTGTTAACAGGTTGTGGTGCCCGGAAAAAGACTACAGAAAGGCCGCGGGATGCGGTAACCGTTCGGGAAGTGCCACCCAAACCCATAGAGAAAACCAGTGCCGGTTCCTATATCATTCCTGAAGATACCGGGGAGTTCATACGTTATGACATTGCTTCTGTCGAAGAATATATTGAAACATTCGCTGAAATCGCACAGTTCGAAATGAAGGCATATGGTATCCCGGCCAGCATTACCCTGGCTCAGGGCATAGTGGAAAGTGGATTCGGAAGGGGGGAACTCACCCGCAAAACGAACAACCATTTCGGGATCAAGTGCCATACAGGCTGGGAAGGGCAGTTTGACCACCACGATGATGATGAAATAGGTGAGTGTTTCCGAAAATACAACCATCCTATGTATTCTTTCCGGGATCACAGCATCTTCCTTTCTTCCCGTTCCCGATACGCTTCGCTTTTTAACCTCAGGAAAGATGACTATAAGGGCTGGGCCCGGGGACTAAAGGCTGCAGGCTATGCAACAGACAAACGATATCCCCAAAAACTGATCGACTTTATAGAGCGCTACCAGCTTTATAAATATGACAGTGCTGATGCCGTTGCACATTATCCCCGTGAAATACCGCGAAGTGTGTATGAAGATAAAATCCATATCGTCCGGCAGGGCGATACCCTCTACTCCCTCTCCAAAAGGTACTTCGTTTCAGTGGATGAACTGATGCATCTGAACAAGATGAATGACAGCAGGCTTTCCATAGGACAAGCACTCCGGATAAAACCGGACAAAATACGATAATCGAATGCTTTACGAAAGAAGTAGTGCCCTTTTTGCAGCCGCAAAACAATATATTCCCGGAGGCGTAAATTCCCCTGTACGGGCATTTAAGGCGGTAGGTGGGGATCCCATTTTTGTCAGGGAGGCAAAGGGTGCCTATTTATATGATGAAGACGGCAACAAACTGATCGATTATATCGCATCATGGGGCCCTCTTATCTTAGGCCATGCCTACCCACCGGTCATCAATGCGGTTATTGAGAAGGCCAGGAAAGGAACATCCTTTGGTATGCCAACTTCCATTGAAACCGAAATAGCCAAACTGGCCATATCGATGGTACCCAATATAGAGAAGATACGGTTTGTGAACAGCGGCACAGAAGCCTGCATGAGTGCCGTACGGCTGGCCCGGGGATATACCGGAAAGGACAAGATCCTGAAATTTGCAGGTTGTTATCACGGCCATGCCGATTCTTTTTTGATTCAGGCGGGGAGCGGGGCCATGACCTTTGGCAGTCCAAATAGCCCTGGGGTAACACAAGGGACGGCAAGGGATACCTTAGTGGCACAATACAATGATCTGGAGGGGGTGAAATCCGTAGTAGCGGCAAACCGGGGCGAAATTGCAGCGATCATCCTGGAACCCGTGGCCGGTAATATGGGGTGCATACCGCCGCGGATGGATTTTATCCGGGGGCTACGGGACCTGTGTTCCGAAGAGGGCGTACTCTTGATTTTTGACGAGGTGATGACCGGCTTCCGGCTTGCCCGGGGCGGGGCCCAGGAGGTCCTGGGAGTGGATGCGGACCTGGTTACTTTCGGGAAGGTCATCGGAGGAGGGCTGCCCGTTGGCGCCTTTGCGGCACGGAAAGAGATCATGGACCATCTCGCCCCGGAGGGCCCGGTTTACCAGGCCGGTACCCTGAGCGGGAACCCGCTGGCCATGAGCGCGGGCCTCGCTATGCTTACGGCCCTGGACAATCACCCGGAGATCTTTGAAAGCCTGGATGATAAAGCGGAGCACTTGCGGGAAGGTTTTGAGAACGTCCTTAAAAATAAAGGCATCCCATATCAGATCAATAAGTTTGGGAGTATGATCTCCCTGCATTTTACAGCGGAACCCGTGATTGACCTACCCTCCGCAGCAAAAGGTAACAATGAAACCTTTCGGAGGTATTTCCATGGCATGCTGCAGAAAGGGATTTACCTTCCCCCCAGTGCATTTGAAAGTTATTTTTTGAATGATGCCCTTTCCTATGGAGACCTGGATGAAACCATAGCCGCCCTGGAAAGCATTATTCCCAGCTTACAGCAGAAATAGATAAAAAGAAAGCCTGCCGTGTGGCAGGCTCCGAAGTAGTACGGCCTTATTTTCCCCGGGCCCTATGCCCTTTTTTCTCATGTCTTTTACCATACCGGTGGTGGCCCTCCTGCTGGTGCATCTTTTCCCATTTCTCAAACTGGGCCTCCGTCAGGATCTCCTTCATCTTGCCTTTTCGCACTATAGCATTGTCCAAACGCTCATTGATCCTTTCATAGCGATCCGCAGTGCTCCGTTTTTCGGCTGTACCCTTTTCCGTAACCTCTTTTCGAGCCTCCCTTTTTCCCTGATGGAATTTGGCCTCTGCCAGGTTTAATTTCTGTATTTCCTCCTGTTGCGCCGTGGACAGGTCCAATGCCAATATCATTTTTTTGGTTTGCAGGGTGGCGATTTGTTCCGGGGTTAAATCCTTCATTCCTTCCCTCTGGCCATCCTGCTGCTCTCCCTGTTGTGCAAAAGCCATCAGGCCTGTGCATAAAAGCATGCTCGCGATCATTTTTTTCATGGTATAATAATTTTAACTGTTTGTACTAAGACCTTAAAGGGAAGGGTTGGTTTAATCCGATTTCGGATTTTAGGAAGATTTAACGTATAGCAGATAGCCAGGAGGCCAAAAAAAAACAGGCCGTGGTAATACCGCGACCTGAATGGACACTATAAATTAATCGAAATTAGTATGTAAACTCGTCAACATGTACTTCATCACCTTCCTGGTCTGCCGAATCTGTATCGGCCATGCCAATCATTTCATTCGTTTCTGCAATAGTTGCCTCCTGCTCCAGATTGTAATACACAAGGGCAGATGCCACAAAACAAGTTAAATACAGTAGGCTTTTGAATTTGTATGACATGATTTGGGGGTTTTTGATTACAATGCTAATCTAAGGAAAATTAGGGTTAGGGAATAATGTATGTTGTCATGTACCTCCTTTTTGGTGTGAAATCATCTTTAGATGTGGTGAAGCTTTCTGACCCCCGATAAGCTGAGCTGCTGTTTGTCGGATTAGTGCAATTAGCACGGTAAGTAGTATGAAAGGCATTGAGATGGGCTTTACCTCTGCTTTTTGTTTAAGCTCCTTAAGCAGCCCCTTGGGAGGCCATTGGTTGGGAATGTAGTTTTAATCTTCTGTTAATTAAAATAAGATCCGGAGCCATCGCATATTCTATAAATAATTAATAATCAAATATATAATTAAATAAATTTGGAAGGATCGACTTAAGAAAATTGTTATTTGAATGTTAAAGGGGGGCATCAACTGTAACATTTTGATATGATTTCAGTCTATTTTATAAAGTAAACAATTTAAAGATTAAAACATCAATATCACAATTACACCAACCCGAGAAGGGAAGGATCATCAATCAATCAGAGTATGAACAAGTTATTAATTTTGTGTGGTTTGGCAGTCGTCAGTACTACCTTCACACCCGAAGCAGTAAAATCCCCCACAGTATGTGAACCCCTTCCATTGGAAGCCGAATATCTGAAAGCTGATCCAATGGTTCAGGCAGAAAATCAATTGGTTCTCCGGGATGCTCCGGAAGGAATTGTTTCCTTTAAAACGGTCGCCACGGAAGAACTGGATCTTAACACAATACCGTTTGCAGAAGAGGAAGATTTAGCAGACCTGGGTTTTGATAGCCAATTGTACCTTCCCACAGGCTTCGACCCCTATAAAACATGGTTTGACTTAGATGCGGTGGCCTATATCGAAGATGGGGCAGATGAGCTCAATTTTGACACCGCCAATTATCTGCCTGAAGGTTTTAACGCTTATGCGACTCCATCGGACTTGATGAGCATATCGTATATTGAGGAGGGAGCAGAAAAAGACCTGGGTTTTGATACCGAATTGTACCTTCCCTCCGGTTTCAACCCCTATAAAAACTGGTTCGACTTAGATGCAGCGGCCTATATCGATGACGAGGCAGATGAACTCGATTTTGACACCGCCACATATCTGCCTGAAGGTTTTAACGCATATGCAATACCATCTGACATTATGAGCATATCATATATTGAAGATGAAGCAGAAGAAGGCCTGGGCTTTGACACAGCTCCTTATTTGCCGGCAGGTTTTGATGCGTACGAAGAACAACTTGACCTGAAAACCATAGTGTACCTGGAAGAAGAGGAAGACAATGCCCTGGGTTTTGATACAGCAGCTTATCTGCCTGCCGGATTCAACCCATACTCACGATAAATAAGCCGATAGGATTTTCTCATTTTTCTATCAATTATTTGATTAGTTAGCTATAAAGTCCTGATCCCGGCAGCTACCGGTTGGTCAGGGCTTTATTTTTTGAATGAAGCGCAATTCCCTGAAATATCTGCCTTTAGTAAACGGCGGAAAAGGCCTGTGAGTCGGTTTACGGCAGCAGGCGTTTTAACATTGTCTTCTGTTTCATACAAAGGATTTACACGCCAGCGCAATAAATAGGACAAAGTGTTGTTGTAGCAGTGCTAAATTTAACCTACAACGTTATGATCAAAATGAAATTATCAGGATTCCTGATAGGGTTCCTGGCATTCTCCGGGATGCTACAGGCAAATGAGGACACCTTTTTCACAGAGGAACCTGATCTCAACAGTATCGAATACATCGAAGAGGAAGATGACATTGACCTCGGGTTTAATACATCAGACTACCTACCTGAAAACTTTGACCCCTATACTTTCTATATGGACCTCCGGGCAATCAAATATGCGAAGGAAGAGGTACTTGACTTTAATCCTGTAACCAATTTACCGGTAAATTTCAATCCATATGCATATCCCAAAAACTTCATGGATATCAGTTATATGGATCCTTCAGAGGATGTTGAACCGTATGGGAAGGGCGAAAACATCTGCCGGGGGTATAGTACGTATATATTTAAGTAACACTAAACGAAGAAAGTAAACTCCCGAATTTCTTAGTTACTATCATAAGACGCCCCGGCATTATAGCCGGGGTTTTTAATGTCCCACTCGGGGAATGGGAGAAAATCCCTCGCCTTTAGGCTAAGACTTTAGTTTGATTATTTTTGTGGGGTGCAACACTATAGAAAGACCTCCCACAGCCTTTATGACATAAAATTCCATATAGTATGGATCACCAAATATAGGAAAAAGGTTATGACGGGCGAGGTGGCGTGTCGTACAAGGGAATTGTTGCGACAGGTTTGCAAGGCGCACGATGTGGAAATCCTGAAGGGACATATCTCGAAAGACCATGTGCATATGTTCGTTTCGGTCCCTCCCCATTTATCGGTCAGTAAGCTGGTCCAGCACCTGAAGGGGAAGAGTTCAAGACGCTCTCGAAACAGTTCTGGGGACGACACCTTTGGGGGAGGGGCTATTTTGCGGCAAGTTCTGGAAACGTGACCGATGAGGTAATCATGGAATATATCAAAAATCAGGATTTGGAGCGTGAGGACGGGAACTTCGAAATCGGCGAACCTTAAGCCGACTTGCAGTCGGTTCCAAATCTACCGGCCTTCTAGCCGGTAGTAGTTTATTTGCTGTCAAAAAAGTACAGGCAGGACGAACTGATACAACAGTATCAGCAAAACAACGGAAATCAGGTTCAGGTAGATCCCTGCCCTGGCCATTTGATGCACTTTGATATACCCGCTTGCAAAGACAATGGCATTTGGAGGGGTGGCCATGGGCAGCATAAAGGCGCAACTACTTGCTATCGTCACCGGGATTAGCAAATAGAGGATTGGTATATTCAGGCCTATGGCAATACCCGCGATTACCGGGGCCATTACTGCTACAAGGGCCACATTGCTCATCAATTCGGTCATGAACAGCATCAGGGTGATCAACAGGGCAGCCATGAATAAAATACTGATATCGCTATGGGCTATAGCATCGGCTACCATGTCTACCAGCCCGCTGACAGACATCCCATTGGCCAGGGCCAATCCACCGCCAAAAAGGATAAGTATTCCCCAGGCCAGTTTCTCGGTGTCTTTCCAATTGATAATAAAATCCCCCTGGCGGAGGTTGTATGGAACCGCGAATAAGGAGATGGCAGCAAACATGCTGATAATGGTGTCCGAGAGCTGAAGCCAGGGAACAAGGGAATTGATGACTGTGCGGAAGACCCAAAGGAAAACGGTCACCCCAAAAATGGCCAGGACCATTTTTTCCTTGCCCAACATGGGCCCCAGTTTCTTCAATTCTTCCCTGATTATGTTACCCGAAGCAGAGAATTTCAATTGCTTGCTGGGAAACATCCACTTAACAAGGACAAGATAACAGCATAGCAGAAGGATAATGGAAAAAGGCAGTCCGATCGTCATCCATTTCAGAAAGGAGATTTCAATATTGTACTCATTTTCCAATAGGCCAATCATGACGGAATTGGGTGGGGTCCCGATCACAGTGGCAATCCCCCCTGCGTTGGCCGAGAAGGCAATACCCAGCATAACGCTGAGCGCAAAATTCTGGTCATTTTTGGTATAACTATCCGCGTCATGGATCAGTAACCCGATCACGGACATCGCTATAGGCAACATTACCACCGTACTCGCCGTGTTGCTGATCCACATGCTGATAGATGCAGTGGCTATCATAAAACCCAATACTACCTTATTGGGGGTTGTCCCCGTAATCCTGATGATGTTTAGGGCAATTCTCCTGTGCAGGTTTACCTTTTCCAGTGCCAGTGCCAGGACAAAACCCCCAAAGAACAAAAAGATTATAGGACTTCCGTAATTAGCTCCTACGTCCCCGATAGACATGACATTCAGTATGGGAAAGAGCATAAGGGGCAATAGTGCAGTAACCGCAATGGAAACTGCCTCCGTGATCCACCAAACAATCATCCAGGCCCCTACGGCTATTACTGCGTTGGCAATTTCTTTTCCGGGGATAAGGTCCGGCAGGGAAAGAATCAGGAAAAACAGGGAGGGACCAGCCAACAGTCCGATTTTTTTACTAAGGCCCATGGCGCTTTATTTAAGGCCCTAAACTATGCTATTTACGTTAGTTCTGAAAATAAAAAACAGCGACCCCGACCCGGGGGTTTCAGGCATTTCCCATAAAATCTTTTCACAGTGTTTTTGCGGATTATAAATCCAGGCTGATCAGGTTGAGGTCCTTATCGCAGGAACCATAAAACATTTTAATTTCACCACCGGTTTCATAACCCGCCACAAAAAATAAAGTATTTCCGATCTCAAGGATTTCCGGCATATATTTTCCGTTGTACTTTATTTCTTTGACCTGGGTGCCGTTAGAATTGAATTTCCGGAGATATTGATCGCTTGAAAGGATAAAGGAATCCTCAAAGACTACCATGGCCTGGTTGTTCCCTGTTCCTTCAAAAAAGGAGGAGCTGATCAGGTTTCCGGAAGCATCCGATACAATCAGTTCCCCATTGCCATACATTGCAATGTTTCCATTGCTGAGGCGTCCCACATGGTATGATCCGCTTAGGTCAATGGCAGAACTTATTTCGTCGGGGAGGACGGACCCTTCGAATACTTCATAGGAGGTAATGGTCAGGGTATTATCAATGAATAGGAGCGCAGGCTTGTAATTGCTGATATAGGGTGTGCTGCTGTTTTTGGCAAAGACCCCGCCAAACGCGATATAACCTCCTTCCACCGGTAACATATCTCCTATCATCGAACCAGCTTCACCCAGGTCATCCAGATATTCCACATAGGCATCCCCGGACGCATTTCGTCGTTCAATGGCGGTTTGGTAAACCCCTGCGTTTTCGGCTGTGCCGAAATACAGGTATTCCGCTCCATCCTTTACATATCCATAACTGTGTTTTACCGCTGAATTGATATAGTTGACAAAACCCCAACCACTATCATACGTCACTTCCTGGGTACCATATAAGCCGGGCAATGTCCTTGAAAAAACAAAATTCTTATTTCCATTGGGATATACGTTCACAAAAGCACTATTGGTGGTATAGGGCTTGTCTGCAATATAGGTGGTAGTGACGTTAAAGGAATCATCGAGTTCGGTATAGTAGAATTTGGAGCCCCCGGCCCCGACATTATCGGTAAGAAGATCTATGGTATAGACACTCCCATCGGCCATATTGATCCCGGTTTCCAGAGGATATGCTGAAAATCCCTCGGGTACAAAAGGGAAATGATAATTGGCCTCTGCTGCAGTTACCTGCACTGTAAGCGAAAATTTACGGGCGTCCAGGGCTTCATTGGTGATGGTCAGTTCAATGATATACTCCCCGTCCTCCGAATAAGCAATATCAGGATTGGCGTCCGTGCTGTTTTCTCCATTGCCAAAATCATAGGAATAGCTTTCAGCTCCTTTTGAACAGCTCGTAATATCAATTGATTCCCCAACGGAAACAGATGCTGTGCTGAGTTCAAAACATGCTTCCAGTTCAGCCTCAGGTATGGGATTGACACTGCTTTCCTCTGAACAGGAAATGAAGAGGAACAGGCATAAAATTAGTGGGTAAAGGTGTTTCATAGCCATAGATTTGGGATACTATACCTATAAAACGATTTTTCTCCTCCTTTATTTTAGGGAAAAGGGAAATTAAAAATTGGTTATATAATTGTAATTCAATAAGTTATAGAATCTGAAGGAAGGGCTGGCAGCGTATAATTTCCAATTTCCAGGTGCAGCACACTATCCCGGAGCCCCTGGTATACCGGCTGTAGCCAATCCGGTACCATAGAGATAGACAGCACGAAGCCGCCCCAATGTCCTGAGATCCTTCAGGTAGGCCTTTTCAAAGGAGGCAGCGGTGAGGTTGAGGACGCTTAAGTTACCACATCCCCGGGGATGATGGCCCGTTTGCCTGATTTCGTATCCCCCAGGGCATCTACCTCAAACAATAATCTAAGCCCGGTGTTATTTTTCACCCCTTTCATGGCAGACAATACCATGTTTATTCAGGATGGGAGTTATATCAGCGCTAAAAACCCCGGAAGGGGCGGGCTCCAAAAGGGGCCAAAAGCGCAGTAATAAGCGCAACCACAACTGCAGGAGGGCAAGGAAGACTTTTTTGCTTTTCATTTAGAACGATCCGGAAAAAATTCCGGGAATACCCTAAAGAAGGCGATAAAATTGGAAGTTGCATTCAGTACCGGCTCCTTCCCGGCCCTTATGTTTTAAGGCTTACAGTCCTGGAGTCCCCATCCACTGATATCCGTACCAACCCGTGTTTTACCAGCGCTTTCATGGCCTGGTCCCATTTTTTTCCGCTCAGCGATGCCTGATCCTTTAAATCGGTTAGGGACATTTGCCCGGATGGCTTCAGAAGATTCAGGATAACTTTTTCTTCTTCGCTGAGGTCCATGGGTTTTTTCTCTGGCCTCATCTGTGGAAAGAACAATACTTCCTGTATGGAGGAATTGTTGGTCAGCAACATCACCAGGCGGTCAATACCGATACCGATACCGCTTGTAGGTGGCATGCCATATTCCAGGGACCGTAAAAAATCCTGATCGATGAACATGGCTTCATCATCTCCTTTTTCTGAAAGCTTCAACTGTTCCTCAAAACGCTCCCGCTGTTCAATGGGATCATTCAGCTCGGAATAGGCATTCGCTATTTCCCTGCCGTTTATCAGTAGTTCAAACCGTTCCGTAAGGGCCGGATTATCCCGGTGTTCCTTGGTTAGCGGGCTCATTTCTTTTGGATAGTCAATAATAAAAGTAGGCTGCACATAGTGCCGTTCACATTTTTCACCAAAAATGGTATCGATCAGTTTTCCCGCACCCATGGTGTCATCCACTTCAATACCGAGGTTTTTGGCGGCACCCCGGAGTTCGGATTCATCCATTTTTGCAACGTCCAAACCGGTATGGGTTTTGATGGCATCCAAAATGGGTACCCGTGGATAGGGGGCTTTGAATTCTATTTCCTTGTTTCCTACCGTAATTTTTGTAGTACCGGCAGTATCCAGGGCCACTTTTTCCAGGAGTTCTTCCGTAGTTTCCATCATCCAATAGTAATCCTTGTATGCCACGTATAGTTCCATAACTGTAAATTCCGGGTTATGGGTCCTGTCCATCCCTTCGTTCCTGAAATCCTTCGAAAATTCATATACACCGTCAAACCCACCTACAATAAGGCGTTTCAGGTATAACTCATTGGCAATTCGCAGGTAAAGCGGGATATTAAGGGAATTGTGATGCGTCATGAAGGGCCTGGCTGCAGCGCCACCGGGAATGGGCTGAAGGATAGGGGTCTCCACTTCCAGGTAGCCTTTGGCATTGTAGAATTCACGGATGCTATTGGTGATCCGGGTCCGTTTGATAAAGGTTTCCTTTACTTTCGGATTTACCGCCAGGTCCACATACCGCTGTCGATAGCGTTGCTCAGGATCATTGAACTCGTCATGAACATTCCCGTCGGCATCCTTTTTGGGCAGGGGTAAGGGACGGAGTGCTTTGCACAGTATAGAAAATTGCTTTACCAATACCGTTTTTTCACCAACCTGGGTAGTAAAGAGGTTTCCTTCAATACCGATTATATCGCCTATGTCCAGCAACTTTTTATAGACTTCATTGTATAGGGTTTTATCTTCTCCGGTACAGATCTCATCCCGGTTGAAGTATACCTGTATCCGGCCAGTGCTGTCCTGTAATTCCGCAAAGGAAGCCTTGCCTTGTATCCGGCGCGACATCAACCGGCCTGCCAAAACCACCTTTTTACCTTCGCTGTAGGCCTCTTTTATACTTTTTGAGGTTGCATCCACAGGATACAATGCGGCAGGAAATGGGTTGATCCCCATATCCCGTAGCTTCGATAATTTTTCCCTCCTTACTATTTCCTGCTCCGAAAGTTGCATAATGTATATTAAGGCTGCAAATATAGGGACATCACGCTAATGTTTCAATTGGCAGCCGCGAGTTTTTGGCAGTTGTTAAATATTACCGGGAGATTTTTTGTCGGGCCGCGGGAATTGGATTTATTATTTTGGCATATCCCTGGAATTCTGCTGTTATCGGTGTAACAAATAACCCGATCCTGCGTCCTATCCGGTACATCAATCATTCAGCCTCTTCGGGGGCGATAAAATTTGTGACATGAGCTTCTGGAGAGTTTTGCTTGCTATTATATTTCCCCCTTTATCAGTTATCGGAAAGGGCTGTGGTTCCTTCCTGATTGTGCTATTGCTGACCTTTTGTGGCTGGGTACCCGGTGTCATTGCGGCCCTGGTCATCCTTAACAATCCGAACTGATAGTTGTATCTTTGCTGTAGTCCTGCCCGACTTTATGGGGGTGGAGATTGAGGCCACTATGTTCCAAATGAACCAGGACCCTGATTTTTTCAATATAGTTGTAGAATTCCAGGAATGAACAAAGTTGTTACCATTACAGATCTTGGGTTAAGGGACTATAAGGAAACATGGGACTACCAGGAACGCATTTTTAAATCCATACTCGATACCAAGATGGGGAACAGGAGGAATGGTACACATCAGCCTACTCAAAACCATTTCCTTTTTGTGGAACACCCACATGTCTTTACGCTGGGTAAAAGCGGGGATCCATCCAATTTACTGGCCGCCCCGGCAATTTTAGAGTCGAAAGGCGCCCAATTCTACAAGATCAACCGGGGAGGTGATATTACCTACCATGGCCCCGGCCAGATAGTGGGCTACCCCATCCTGGACCTGGACAATTTTTTTACAGATATCCACAAATACTTAAGGTATCTGGAGGAGATGGTGATCCTGACCCTCGAAGAATACGGAATAAAGGGGGAGCGTTCCAAAGGGGAAACCGGGGTTTGGCTCGATGTGGGATCGCCATTTGCCCGGAAGATCTGCGCTATGGGTGTACGTGCCAGCCGCTGGGTGACCATGCACGGCTTCGCCTTGAATGTCAATACAGACCTCGGCTATTTTGACCTGATGATCCCCTGCGGGATCAAAGGTAAGGCGGTTACCTCCCTGAATGCGGAGCTGGGGGGCAAGGGTGTTGACGTAGCCGGGGTGAAAGAGAAGCTTTCAAGGCATTTTAAAACATTGTTTCATGCAGAACTTGTACAACAAAAAACCGAAGTATAGACCCCCGTTCTAACAGTCGTTATCGCGTGATCTTCATTTAGAGAATTGTGTAAGGACCATACTGCTTATCATATCGCCTTTTTTGTTGAAATTTTCCTGCCGGACCATGCCTACCCCTTCGGCAAGCCATAATTTACCACTGCCACTCATCTTTACCCCCATTTTCATCTCATTATCATAAGTGATCACAAAACAGTCGAACGTCCCTGCTGGGGTAGTGAGGGATTCCCGGGACACCACTTTCCTGTTCGACATTTTATTGCTCATTTTCATACTGATGGGTGTCATTTTGATATTCATCAGGACATCCGCATCCGGTAGGCTCTGACCTTCACTGAGGTTGTTGGGGAATACCAATTCGGTGCCGGTCATATCAACCTCCATATCTTTATATTGTTCCATGACACCGGGAGACAAGAGGGAATTGAAATCGATTGAAACCCCATCATCCCGGCACACGATGTCGTACTCAGAGCTTGAAATGAGTTTGCCTTTGTCGTCATGCATTTCATAGGCCATAGTGGCTTTGTCATTGCCTGCCTCCTTCACCTTATAATCTATGACCCCGGTCATTTTATCTTTTTTATCATACATGGTTAGTTGCATGGTGGTACCTTCCTGCATCGGATAGTATTTACTACAATTATCCTGGGCGGTACCTGTACTGTAAATCCCAAGGCAAACAGCGGCAATCAGTAAATTTTTCATGTTTTTCATATTTAAAATAAGTATTTGGTTTAGTTTAATGTACCTGGCTCTCCGGCATCTGTACAGCAAGCATAATTGTCATAAAAAAGTGTCCCTGGCAAAGCCAGGAGTCCACGCTTCCCTGCTTCACAACCAGGGGAATAAAATTGCCTTATATTTCAAATTGCTCAGATCTTAATAAATTCCACCCGTCGGTTCTGTGCCTTACCCTCCGTAGTGGAATTATCGGACACCGGATCGCTTTCCCCTTTGCCGTCTGATTGAATCCGGGTTGAAGAGACCCCAAATTCAGCCACCAGGGCATTTTTGACAGACGTAGCCCTTTTTTTGGAAAGCTCAAGGTTTGTTTCATCGCTACCATCTGAATCTGTATGGCCCACAATATTGATGTTCATCCCGGATTCTGACTTCAACGCCGCCGCGATCTTTTTCAAAGTGCCATAAGATTCAGGTTTGATCTTATCCGAACCCGGATCAAACAGGATACCAGTTGTGGAAAATCTGCCCTCCTTCAGCAATTTACTCCGAAGATCTTCCCCGCCCTCAGCCAGTTTTACGTTCGTGATGAATACAAATTGCGACAGCTCTTCACTAGGCATACCATTCAGGTCAAACTTGATATATTTGGGCAAACCTGTCACTATAAACCTCGGCAGGTCTACCAGTTTGCGTTCGTTCATCCACATCCTGAACCGTTCGCCATTGACGGCTATGGCCACATGCGCCCGTTTCCTGACATCATTCCGGACATCTTTCATGATGCCGTTGTTCACGGTATTCTTTCCGTTAAAATAGTTATTCACCCGAATCCCTGCATCGGTATATTGAGCCAGCGGGATACCCAATTCTGCATAGTTGGTCCCCTGGTATAGAGAATTGTTGTCATCCAGTACCAGTTGCAGCCGGGCCACCGAACTTATTTTATCATCCAGGCCGGTGGTGATCATATCAAATTCCAGCGTATAGTCTTCCGGAAGGACCTCAAGAAGGTCAGGAACATAGACCGTGCGATCAGATAATTTGAGCCATTTATCCGGGCTTTCATTAATGGTTACCACTTCCCCGGACCCATTGGTATTCCATTTGGCAGGGAAATCCCCGATATTATCTACCGAGAAATCTTCATAGAGGAGCAGCCGGTCTCCTGCCACAAAATCGTAATTGGTATATATCTTCATGGATTCCGAACCAGCTGCGTCGCCCGAAGTTCCAGCGGTATCACCTGAGGCCGTGTCATCACCCTGAGGCTTTGGATCGGAAGGGATGTCGGTTTTCGGAGCCGGGATCTCCTGATCCTCTGTACCCGCAGATCCGGGTTCCAGGATGCTGTCCAGCGCAGCATCCATTTTCTTTTCGGTCTCGCGTTCCACCTTCCTTTCCACCGTTCGTTCCGCGGCACGCTCGGCACTCTTTTTTATTTTTTTCAGCAATTGACCGTTGGCGTCAGGGACAAATGCAATCAAAAGTATAAATGGAAGGCAGGTGTGCAGGAAACGGTAACTTTTTTTCATAATAAGAGTATTGCTATATGTTTTGTAAAATACGAAATTTTATCATATCTACTGGTAATCAATGGATTGCATGACCTGATAGAAAAACCTTTCAAAAACCAGTAGTATGAGTACCTGAAATTAAAGCTAAAATGAGAAGTCCCTGGGTAATAATGTATGCATGGTTTACATTTATGTATAACTGGAATGTTGGGAAGTATCAATTCATCCGGTAAACGATCAGCGTGTTAGGTGCTCCGCGTACCACCAGCTCCGGTTTTTCATCCTTGTCCAAATCAGACAGGTCCACAGGGGAGCTGCCGTATACCGGAAAATCGGGTATGGGGACGGCATTGCTGTCAAACAGGTATGCCTGCTCACTCTGGATATCGGTAACCGCGACATATATTTTGTCATATAGGTAGAAGATCCTTGGTTTGGTATATACCCCGAGTTCCAATTGCACTTTTGTCCCTTTTATGGTCAACTCGTTGTCATTCATGACCACCAGTGTTTTACTGGTGGCATCCGTACCGTGGTCCGCATTCAGATTCATGGCATTTTTTGTGATCCCACCCTTCTGGTCTATGCGGTAAAGGGTGCCTTTCTTGTCCGTTACCGTAAAGTTGTCTCCATTGACCATCACATTGTTGTCGGAAAAATCGATGTGTTCTTTTACAGTAATCCTAGTTTTGCCTTCCCGGTTCAAAATTTTTAATTCGCCGTTTTCCAGTTTAAAGAGCAGGTAGTCCCTATTCCCGATCCTGAAATGCGCAGGAGCAGCCAGGATCTCACTGCCTGCGTCGGTGAAGGTGAATCCCCGGATTTCATTCCCCTGGTTGTTGTACATAAAAACTTTGGATCCCTGCGTTACCACAAAGCGATAATTCCTGTTGCCTTCATAATCAAAAACAGCCAGTGGGTTGAGGTTCCCCCCGGAATAGGATCTGTTGAAAGGTTTGACTTCGTTGCCATTCCTGTCCAATATCAGAAATTCAGAATCTGTTGTAAACGCCAATTGCAGGCGGCCATTTCTGAAAATATCAACCTGTGAGATCCTGCCCTGAACCCTTCCTTTCAACTGTTTTTTCCACAATACTTTGCCGGCAGTAGAGATCAGGTATAAATTGTTGGACTGGTCCTGTACCACAATTTCCTTTTTATCAGTGCGGTGATTGGTAACGAACTGTGGTTCTGTCGCCAGTTCATCGTCTAATTGTATTGTAAATAAAGGGGTAGTGGTATCAGTGGCGAAAGTCTCCTGATTTTTCCGGATAACCAGGTGGGTGTGATAAAAAGAATCTTCAGTGACGACCTGGGCGGCATATGTCAATTCTGATGGCTCTGAACTTTTAAAATCGGACAGGAGCTGTGCTTCCGCTTCCGCTTCCATGATAGCTTCCATTCCCGGGGAATTGGAGACAAAAAGGATGTTCGAGGCATCCGCCAGAGCTCCTCTGACAGAGGTAAAACCAGGAGACTTGTCAAATGTTTCCCCCCTGTTGCGATAGGCCATAATGGTCTGAACCGTCTCCAGATCAGAGGCGAATACAAAGGTATTTTCAATGACCGTATAAAACCTGGATTGGAATTCCCCTATCAATGGGTCGAAATAGTCGTTTAGAAAAGAAGTATCATTGAGTTCAATGATCTCACTTCCCTGGTAGTCCTGGGCATTCTTTTTCAGGCCGAGAAGGAATTGTGAGATGAATTCTGCCCCATAGGTATGCACTACGATTGCCTTCCCCCCGTTGAGGTATACATGCCCCACCTCCTCCGTGGTCCTGAACAAGCTATCCTGAATCCCGTGGTCTCCAAGGTAGGATTGCTGATTGTGTGCAAAATTAGACCACTCGTTGATGGAAAATGACAGGATGGCATCCGCAGACGCAGGGGCAATCCCTGGGGTGTTGCTGATTATGGGCATTGATCCTTTAAACAGATTGATGAAATTTCGGGAGGTATACCTCGCCAGTGCCATACCGTTCAGGGCAAGGTAATCCTGGCCACTGTCTAAATCCAGGGATATCCAATCGGAAAAGTGGGACAGAGTCCTTAAAGAATCATTTTTCAGGATATACCGGGCCAGGGGTTCATTGTTTTTCGCATTGAAAAAAATGGAAGCGGAACTTTCCTTGTTCGCCGCTTTATAGAGCATTTCAAGGGCAGGATCTGTCTCCATCGAATTTTTGGTGTCCATCACCGATGCCAGCAGCTCTCCGGAAGAACTTACAAGAAGCGTATTTTCCTCTACGGTGCTATAGTAAACGGATTGGTCCACCACATGTCGGGTAAGCCTGATGGAGCCATAAACTACTGTGTTTACAGACTTTTCATCCAGGGTTTCCAGGCGCGGGACATCCCCTTTGTACGGTGTGGTGAGGAGGAATGCCAGGGAATCACCAGCGACGGGTACAAAAGCCATAATACTTACGGTATCCGTTTTTATAAACTGCGGGATATCAACTTTTTTTAAAAATTTGGCGTAGGTTTCAGATTGGTCAAACGAACCCAGCACCCCGTTATTTTTAAGTTCGCTCCGCAGTTGTGACAGGTTGTTAAACCTGATGACAATTGCGGCGTTCTGAGGAATGAATCGATAAAAGGAGGCAGTGGTATTGGTGGGGGTATGGCAGGAAGCAAGTCCCAGGAGGACCAGGACTGTAAGCAAATGGGATTTCATGTATATTACTTTGTCCAAATTTAAGATAATATATGGTTTTCAGGTGTAGTTGCCAGCACTTCGAGCTTCATATGCACTACTGAAATTCAGGGATTTGATCTTCTGTAAGCGGAGTCCGGGGGCGTCAGGTCCCGGATTTCAGATATCCAAAAGGAGCTGTTCCGGCAATAGCCGGAAGCTTTTCCGGTGATATTTGGTAATACCGTATTTTGCAATAGCTTCCCGGTGTTCGCGGGTGGGATAACCTTTATTCTGTTTCCAGTTATACATGGGATATTCCTTATGGAGCTGGTCCATATAGGCATCCCTGTAAGTCTTTGCGAGTACGGAAGCCGCCGCAATACTCAGAAATTTGCCATCACCTTGTATAATGCACTCGTGCGGGATATCCTTGTAAGTTTTAAACCTGTTCCCATCTACAATAATAAATGTAGGGGGGTTGGATAGTAATTCCAGAGCGCCGTGCATGGCAAGGATGGAGGCATTCAGGATATTAATCTTATCCACGGTTTTGGGAGGAATGTGGGCTACACCAAAGCATACGGCTTCTGTTTCTATTACAGTCCGCAGCAAAGTCCTGACCGTAGCGGACAATTTCTTGGAATCATTCAGCAATAAATGGCGGTATGCCCTGGGAAGTATTACGGCCGCTGCGGTCACAGGCCCGGCAAGGCACCCCCTGCCGGCTTCGTCTGTCCCGGCTTCATCAGGGCATCGATAGTGGCTTATAAGCATGAAGGACCAATATTAGGTTGCATTGTTCAAAAATACTTTATTCCTGTCCAAAAGAAAAATCAGATTCCTGCAGTCTTCTCCAGCCCCTGAAAACTTTCACATTTCATTAGGAACAAAAAAATTAACTTTGTCCAAGCAAGAACATAAAATGAGATACCTGCTAGTATTGTTTATGGCTTTTACCAGCCAATCCCTCCTGTCGCAGGAAGATTCCATACCCCCTCAACCCACTACATCAGATTCTCTACGCGTCCGGCAAAAACAAGCAGTCAATCGCCCGGCAACCGGATTGGAAATGGAAAGCGTCACTATAAAGGATTATAAATTGATAAGCCATGCCAGGGATACTATCTACCTCGATACGGCCCTGACCATACAAAAGGAATACAATTACAACTATTTGCGGAGGGATGATTTTGAACTGATGCCGTTTGCGAACGTAGGGCAACCGTATAATGCGTTGGGCATTAGCTTTGATAATGCATCATTTTACCCAAGAATAGGCGCACGTGCCAAACACTTCAATTATCTGGAAGTGGAGGATATGACATATTACAATGTAGCAACCCCCCTCACCGACCTGTTTTTTAAAACCACCTTTGAGCAGGGGCAGCTGCTGGATGCCATACTGACCTTTAATTTGTCCAGGAGGTTCAATATATCGATTGCCTATAAAGGGTTCCGGTCATTGGGTAAGTATCAGTTCAGTCAGGCAGAATCCGGAAATTTCAGGACAACAGCGAATTATGTTACTCCGGATAGCCGATACGGGATCAGGGCACATATTGCGGCTCAGGAAATAGAGGCGGAGGAAAATGGCGGCCTGGCTGAGCCCGAACTGCAATTTGACTCGGAAGACCCGGAGTTCCAGGACAGGTCTCGTTTAGATGTTGTTTTTAATGATGCCAGGAACAAAATACTTGGAAAAAGGTATTACATGGATCATTACTATGAACTCCTGAAAGGGCGGCGTGATTCAGTTGCGAGCCGGAATACTTTACTGACCATGGGCCACACGTTTTCATATGAAACCAAATTTTATCAGTTCACACAGGAGGTGCCAAGAACTTACTTTGGCCCGGCATTTTTGTCCCCTATTGATGACAAGGCACACCTGAAGGCCTTCAATAATGAATGGAGCGCCTCTTTCTACAATAAAATTTTGGGGACGCTGAAAGGGTATTCCCGATTATACAGTTATACCTATTATTTCAACAGTATCCTGGTCACTGATTCCGGGCAAATACCGAATCGCCTGAAGGGGGAGGAAGTAAGCGTTGGCGCCAGCTATCTCAGACGAATAGGCGACTTTAGCCTTATGGGCAATGGGGCATATACAGTCTCCGGGGAACTTTCCGGGAATTTGCTGGACGCTTCCGCAAGCTATACGATCAATGATAAGCATACCCTTACTGCAGCCCTGCATTCCTCTGCAAGAATGCCCAATTTCAATTTTCTGTTATACCAGTCGGATTATGAAAATTATAACTGGGACAATACGGCATCCTTCTCGGACCAGAAGGCACATAGTTTGAAGTTTGACCTGGAATCCCAGGTTTGGGGCAATCTTTCTGCCGGATATAGCTCTATCGATAATTACACTTATTTTACCTCGGATGCTACCCCTGACCAGATAGATACGGGGGAGGAAAATGCGTTTATAAAACCAAAGCAGGAATCGAACAGTGTTGGTTATTTGAAGCTTCGGTTCAGCAAGGAATTTCGGATAGGCCACTGGGCATTGAACAATACGGTGATGTATCAGACGGTCTCGCAGTCCAACCCCGTACTCAACCTGCCGGAATTGGTTACCCGGAATACCCTTTATTATTCCAACGACGTCTTTAAGAAGGCCATGTTTTTGCAGACAGGGGTTACCTTTAAATACTTTACTGCCTATTATATGGATGCTTATAATCCCCTGTTAGGGGAGTTTTACGTCCAGGGCCGCCAAAAGCTCGGCGGGTTTCCCATGCTTGATTTTTTTATCAATGCCCGGGTAAGGCAAACCCGTATCTATTTAAAGGCCGAACATTTTAATTCTTCATTTTCGGGGAATACATTTTATGCCGCCCCGGGCTATCCTTACCGGGATTTTGTTATCCGCTTTGGATTGGTATGGAACTTTTTCTCCTAGGGGGGTTGGGGGGTCTGGTTTTTTTTACAAATATTAACCGGCTGTTGTGCCCTAGTATACAAGGGTTTACAGGATAATTATTTTTTTGGAACTATTTTTTTGATATCTGGGTTGTGGAAGCAAAAAAAGTGCTCTATATTTGCACCCGCTTTGAGAGGGATGTTTGGTTTCTTTTGGGTGTATTGAAGAAGTTCATTGAAATATTGACAGACAGCTTTTTTCTGTGTTTTTTTTAAGGGCACAGGGAAATAAGCATATATTGAATTTAGAATAAG
>JBGTLT010000126.1:0-4540 GCA_041743975.1 Zeaxanthinibacter sp. | reverse complement strand
CCTTTCCCAAGTATAACATAAAAGCAGGACACGTAATAGGACACGTTCGATATCAAATTTGCACTGTTTTGGCACGATTTCACAGTATTTCAAAAAAGATAAAACCCTGTAAACCAATGATTTACGGGGTTTTAAAAACTTTCAGTCGGGATGACAGGATTTGAACCTGCGACCCCACGGCCCCCAGCCGTGTGCGCTACCGGGCTGCGCTACATCCCGAAATTGGTTTGCAAATATAAAACATTACTTATTAAAATAGTTCAAGGATAGGGGTATAAAAAAAGTGACCCACATCTTTCAGCTTTTCTAACCGGTTTTAAAGGGCAGGAAGCTTACCTTGTTAGTGGCATCGGTGCCTGGCCGACAGTAATAAGCAACAATAGGATAACCGCTGATGAACTGAAACATGAATAGGCGACCGCGTTTAAAAATTTAGAATCGGAAAGTATCGAAATAAATCCGGGTTGAGGGCTGATGCACAACGTGATCTTAGGCGGACATATTTTCAAAAGAAGCCGGTACAATCCCCTCATTAGTCCCGTAATGGAATATCCTGGGATGATCAGCATTAGGTGCAACCGCCATCCCGAGCTATGCTTCCAATATTCAGGGAACGGTTATTCTGCTGCCCAACCCCAATAGATCAAAAGAACAATTCAGGGATAAAACGGGGCAAAGGCCTTAAAATGGCTATATATTTGCCCGGAACCCTTTTTAAATTGAATACAGATGATTAAACGCAACATACTTTTTTTACTCGCATTGACTTCTTTCCTTTCCTATGGCCAGCTGCCCAAAACCGAAAAGGATATACTTAAAGCCATTGACCTTCGTACAGATGCCGCAGTAGAACTCTTAAAGGAATCTGTAACTATCAATAGCGGCACCATGAATTTCGCGGGGGTCCGGAAAGTGGGGCAACTTTTTAAAACCGAATTGGAGCAACTCGGTTTCAATACCCAACTCACTCCCGGGGATGCATATGGGCGTGCCGGTCATCTTATAGCAACAAGGAGCGGAAAAAAGGGACCAAAATTATTGCTTATCGGACATTTGGATACTGTTTTTGAATTGGATAGTCCGTTTCAGGAATACAATATGCTGAACGATTCCATAATGCAAGGGCCGGGCGTAAGCGATATGAAAGGAGGCGATGTTATTATTATACTGGCGATGCAGGCGTTAAAGGATGCTGATGTATTGGACCGGATGAACATCGAAATCATCATGACCGGGGACGAAGAAAAAAGTGGTGATCCGATTGAATTATCCAAAAAAGACCTGATAGACGCAGCCAAAAGGTCCGACATCGCCCTGGGCTTCGAAAACGCCGATGGCAATTCCAAAACCATTGTGGTATCCAGGCGCGGTTCCACGGATTGGGAATTGACTGTGAAGGGCAATGCGGCGCATTCATCACAGATTTTTACATCAAAGGTAGGCGTTGGAGCAATTTATGAATCCTCCAGAATCCTGAACGAATTTTACCTGCAACTATCCTCAATGGAAAACCTTACTTTTAATCCAGGTTTTATAGTTGGCGGTACATCCTCAGAAACCAATAAAGAACAAACAGGTGGCACCGCATCGGGAAAAACCAATGTTGTAGCCCAGGAAACCACGGTTCGCGGCGATCTCAGAGCGGTATCCCTCGAACAATTGGAAAAGGCCAAATCAATAATGAAAACTATTGTTTCCGAAAATTATCCGGGAACAAATGCCCAACTCACCTTTGGTGGCAGTGGATATCCGCCCTTGGCACCAACAGAGGGCAACTATAAATTGCTGGAATACTACAACCAGGTAAGTCAGGATTTAGGTTTTGGCCCTGTAAGTGCCGTTGATCCCAGAAATGCCGGTGCTGCTGATATTTCCTTCACTTCCGGCCATGTGGCCATGGCCATAGACGGATTGGGGCTTACGGGGGGCGGCGATGATCATACTATTGATGAAACGGGAAATCTGAACCACATTTCCAGTCAAGCCAAAAGAGCAGCAGTACTGATGTATCGGCTTTCTGCCAACTAGCGCCTGAAGGGTAGGCGAGGGTATATCATTTCCCGGAAGACCCGGCTGAATCCCGGAATCCCCCCCTAAAAAGTGGTTGCTACAGCCTGTAATTGTGCTATCTTTATAGGAAATAGCCATGAAATTAAATTTTCAGAACCAACCCGGAAGCTAAACCCGGCATGCCATACAAAATTCAAATGTTTAAAATGGAAGAAGAAATTATTTGGAAGGGAAGTCCCTCGCAATGGACAAATTTCGGATTGTTTGTTAGTTGCATTTTTATCCTGCCAATCCCTTTTGCGATCTGGCAATACCTGAAAACAAAAAACAGGGTATTCACCATCACCAGTGAAAGGGTGATTGAAACCACCGGAGTATTTTCAAAAACAACGGACGAAGTGGAGCTCTACCGGGTGAAGGATTTAAAGTTGGAACAACCATTTTTTTTAAGGCTTGTTCAGCTTTCCAATATCAGGATGAACACCTCCGATAAGACCCATGCCTTGGTGCTGATTCCTGGCATTGTAAAGGGCCACGATATTAAGGAAAAACTGCGGAAGGTCATTGAAACCCGGCGCGACCTGAAAGGTGTCAGGGAAACCGATTTTGAATAGGGATTTACCACTATGCCAGTGTTTGAGCTTGCTAAAATGTCGCTTCCCCTTCCCACCTGGCAATAACGCAGGAAGCGAGGCAGTTTCCCACAAGGTTGACAGTAGTGCGGGCCATGTCCATTAATTCATCGATGCCAAGGATGATGAATATGGGCTCTACCGGGAGCCCGAAAGTCGTAGCGGTCGCCAGCAGGATCACCAGGGAGGCACGGGGAACTCCTGCAATCCCTTTTGTAGTAAGCATCAAAGAAAACAGGATTATCAATTGTTCGCCAAAGGTTAGCGGAATTCCGGCAGCCTGGGCAACAAACACAGTTGCCAGGGAAAGGTATAAGGTAGATCCATCCAGGTTGAAGCTATAACCGGCAGGCAGCACAAAGGCGGCTATATGCCTGGGAACGCCCAACTGTTCCATTTTTTCCAGGGCCTTTGGCAGGGCCGCTTCAGAACTGGTGGTTGAAAACGCAATAGTAGCGGGTTCCAATACGGCATTTATAAACCGTTTGATGGGCAGCCGGATCAGCAGGGCCACTGGCAGGAATACCAATAAGACAAATGCAATGAGGGCAACATATAAAGTGGCCAGTAACTTAAACAGGTTTGCCAGGATCCCAAATCCCATATTCGACACCGTATAGGCAATAGCGGCTCCAACGGCAAATGGAGCCAGGTACATGACCAGCCCGGTAAACTTGAACATTACCTCCGAAAGGCTTTCACAAAAATTAAGCATGTTGCGTTTGTAAGGCTCCTTTACCATGGCCAATCCGATTGCAAACAGGATACTGAACACCACAATCTGCAGCACCTGCCCGTCGGCAATGGATTTCGCAATGTTTTCCGGAAAGATGTGAAGGATGGTTTCCTGCCAGCCTGCAGGTTGCGGAACTTCTGTAATTTCATCCGCTGCAGCCGGGGGCAATTCAATACCCACACCAGCTTTGCTGATGTTGATGGCAAAAAGGCCAATGAACAATGCGATGGTCGTTGCAACTTCAAAATACAGAAAGGATTTCCAACCCATCCTGCCTACCTGCTTCAGGTTTGCATGGCCGGCAATTCCTACCACAAGGGTGGCAAATATGAGGGGTGCAATTATTGTCTTGATGAGTCTCAGGAATACATTGCTAACGATTTTTAATTCATTGCCCACCTGGGGCAGGTCAAATCCTAACTCTGCCCCAATAACCATACTGAAAAGTATCCAGGTAGTCAGGCTTCTCTTTCTCCAACACAAATATCCCATCAATAAAATGGTAATGATGCGCAGTATAGTGGCACTTGCACCTGCCCATCCCGATGGGAAATAGTAGGCCATCAATGTCATTGCGGTGGCCATAGAGGCCAGGAGGAGGGTAAGGAGATGCAGCGGGGTGTATTTTTTTTTAACCATTGAATGTTGCGTTTTTATGTAATCCAGTGTTGACCACCGGACAAAAAGAAACTATGCTGTTGGATTGGATGGTTCTTAAAACGACCCTGGCAGCAGCTTAATCTCCTTTTCCGGTTGTATGCCTTTTTATGGCACATCAATCAAAATTATCTAATTTTTTAACGCCCCTAAACGTGTTGTTTAAAATTAAAATAATCAGGCCCGCAACGAGGGAAGTGGAACCGTATTTTCCATATGAATTAAGAATGAATGGAAAAAACAATTGATGGTGGTTAACAGGCTCACTGGAAAGAAATTTACTTCCCACTGCACCCCCCGTATAGGCCCTTCCTTCATCCTTTTATATCTGGCTGAAAATTAAAGAAGCTCTTGAGAGGCACTCCAACTTGGAGGCGGAAGTGATCTTGACTTGCTATTGTTTGAGGTTAGGTTCCATAGGTCATTGCTGACCAAAATCATAGTAATTCAAGGGCGCCCCGATTATTTTTAAGACAGTGGCCGGGACGGTACAGGTACTGTTGTG
>JBGTLT010000125.1:0-9489 GCA_041743975.1 Zeaxanthinibacter sp. | reverse complement strand
TTTTATTTTCTGTTTACGCTGGTGATATACTTCTGAAGGGCCATCGTCATGGATGGGGTGTCCGGCGTGGGGGCCTTGATATCTATCCGGAGCCCGGCATCCGTGGCCGCCGAGATGGTAGAGTCCCCGAAAACCGCTATGCGGGTATTATTCTGTTGAAAATCAGGAAAATTCTTCAAGAGGGATTCTATCCCGGAGGGGCTGAAAAATACAAGGATATCATAGTACACATCCCGGAGATCGGAAAGGTCGCTGATCACTGTCTTATAAAAAATTCCACGCGTCCATTTGATATTGCACTTATCCAGTGTTTCAGGTATTTCGGCCTTTAAGGCATCAGAAGAAGGAAGCAGGAATGCCTCTTCTTTGTATTTTTTGAACAAAGGCAGTAATTCCGTAAAATTCCTTTTACCCACATAAATCTTCCGCTTTCTGTAAATGACATATTTCTGGAGGTAGAAAGCTACGGCCTCGGACTGACAGAAATATTTCATGGTATCGGGCACCTTAAACCGCATTTCTTCTGCAATCCTGAAAAAATGGTCTACAGAATTCCTGCTGGTAAGAATAATAGCGCTGTAATGATTTAAGTCGATCTTTTGCTGCCTGACACTTTTGGCATCCACTCCCTCAACATGTATAAATGGCCGGAAATCTACTTTAACCTTTTCTTTTTCAATAAGTCGCAAGTAAGGGGAATTTTCCATTTTTGGTTCAGGCTGCGAAACCAAAATAGTCTTTACCTTCATAGTCGTCAGGGTTTAAAATAGTTCGCAATTATGACAAAGGGAGCAATTTCGAGTGTGCAAAGGTACAAAATAAAATAGAAAAAATGGCTGGTAATGAATTTTTGATGGGTCTTTAATATTGTAAACCAGCCGATAACATTAATAAGGCTTATAAGGAAAACACTGAGAAATATCACAGTATGGGAACCCTTTAAGACATAAGTCAACAGTACGTTTGCCAGAAACATGACGAGGCTGCTGTAATTCAGGTACGATAATTTTTTAAAGACCAATTCCGATATCACCTTCAGATTATTGAATACAAATCCATTGCTTACCTGAAGGAAGATTTTAGCCAGCAGGAAGAGGATCAGGAGGCCCAGGATAATCAGGTATACCACCGGATAGGACACCCCATTGGATGGCCATAATATACTCCTGGAAATATGGAGGAACAGGGATAAATTCAGCAGTTGAAACAGTGTAAAGAACACATGGAACCAATTCAGCAATTTGTCCTTCTTATTGTACATAAAAATATACTTGTTATTAAAGGGCAGGATGATGAAATTCATGAACCTGTTGTAGAATAATCGCTTGGCAATTACAACACAGAGAACGCTGGAAAACAGGATGATTGTTATCCAGTCTATTGAAGGTATTGTTTTATAGACCGCTTCCATCACTGTATCGCTATATTAAATCCGTTGAGGCCCCAATACAGGCCATTTTCGGATATGGTTAACTTAAGGTATCGCGGGTCCGTCAACCTCGGTCGCGGTAATGTAAATGAAAATTGGGTGCTGTCCCCGGCTTTCAGGATTTCGATATCTTCCAGATCCGGTGCTGCCCGGATGTTTTGGATCTCCTCAACCTGCCTGTATTGGTTCAGGTAGGCCACCCCGAAGCTCAATTTTTGCAGTTCTATGTCAATATCATACGGATTGAATACCGTGAAAGTTTGTTCCGTGCCGTAGCCGGAAATGGGAAGATCTTCCATAAAGCACCGAAGTTTGCGAAAGGATTCAAAATTATCTATGTAGTTCCCGTATAGTTTCTCTCCCCCCAGCCTTTCAAATTGCAGGGCACCACCCCTGGGGTGTTCCGTAATATACAGTACTTTCCTGTGTTGAACCTTTGACTCAGAGCCATTGATGGTATATTGGTTCTGCCGGTAGCGCAGGTTATTCAGGGAATACGCCGTATGGCCCGAGTAATAGGAATACATGGGCGCATTCCGGTATGAGTTCTCAAAAACCACAGGGGTATCACCTGCTTCTTTGGCGATGGCAGATACCCACCTTTTATTGCCATGGGTTTCATACAGGACGGGGAACAGGGGTTCATATATAAGCCCTACCCGCAGGTAAGCCAGGATGAGGAGGTTGACCACCCCCGCCCGCAGTATCCATTTAAGGTTGCCGGGATGTTGCAGCATATACCGAAATACCACGATGACCAGCGGGATACAGACTACGATGAGCCATTGGGTCTGTACCCGGCGGTTGAAACTTGAAATAAAGAAAAACAACAGTATCCCATATGTTATGTATAATAGTGTTTTGGTGAACGTATCTGTAGGTTTGGTCCGGAACAGGGCCTGGTATATCCATGGAAACGTAAAGCCGAAAAGCGTGACAAGGTTGAGGAAATATCCCAGGGTGTACTTTTCAAAATCATAAGGCCCGTTCGGCCTTTCATACAGATGGTATTTAATGGATATAAAATCATTCTGGTACAGCCAGACCAGGTGGGGGATATAGCAGATCAGCGAAACCATTACTGCAAGCCACGCATATTTGTTCCTTAAAAGCCTGAGGTTGGAGATCAGCACAAAAACAATGACCAGTATTGCATGGTATTTGCTGTACATCAGAGCTGCCATCACTACGCCCAGCCCAATACCCAATACCGCACCGGGCGCCTCCAGGAACTTTTTATAAAGCAGGAGGAAAAGGGCCGTGAAGAACAATAAGGGGGTATCCGGGAGGGTTAAAAAACCGTAGGCATGCAATAAAGTCATCGATAAGACCAACACGAAAAAATGCAGGACATAGCCATTTTTCCCGGGATTATCCACAATTTTCCAAAGCACTAAAATGGTTCCGGCCGATAGAACACTGCTCATAAACCGTACCCCCAACTCCCCCTTGAAAAAAAAACTGCCTATTTTAATGAGCAATGCCACCATCGGGGGATGGTCAAAGTAACCCCAAGCCATTTCCTGTGCGTAGTACCAATAATAGGCCTCATCGAATATAAGCTCCGTATAATGACCCTGCAGGAGGTTTACACTAAAAATGATGCCGAGAAGATATAGAAAGAGAGAAGGTAGTTTCAGTTTCATTCCCTGTTTGGATTCCCTGTAAAATTACAAATTATAGCCGTTGGGTATTCCATTTAAGAAACGATAAAAGTTGGATGGTATTTCCTTCCGGACTTTATAAATAGTATTTTTGTCAAAATTGAAGCATGTCTATGGCGGATGGCCTGGTGATTATCCCAACGTATAATGAAATTGAGAATATCGAAGCGATCATCCGGGCGGTCTTCGATCTGCAAAAAAAATTCGACGTTCTTATTGTCGATGACAATTCCCCTGATGGTACCGCTGCTGCGGTAACCCAACTGCAGGGGGAGTTTCCGGATACCCTTTTTCTGGAGGTTCGAAAAGAGAAGTCGGGCCTGGGGACGGCCTACATTCATGGATTCAAATGGGCTTTGGAACGAAAGTACGATTACATATTTGAAATGGATGCCGATTTTTCTCACCGGCCTTCGGACCTTCAAAGACTCTACAGGGCTTGCCTCAATGGTGCGGATGTTGCCATTGGTTCCAGATACAAGAAAGGGGTCAATGTGGTGAATTGGCCGCTATTCCGGATCCTTCTTTCCTATGGTGCATCGTTCTATGTAAAATTGATGACTGGGATGCGGATCCATGACCCGACGGCAGGATTCGTTTGCTACAAAAGAAAAGTTTTGGAAACTATAGATCTGGATGCCGTTAAATTTATTGGATATGCCTTCCAGATAGAGATGAAATTCAGGGCTCATTTGAAAAAGTTCCGGATTGAAGAGGTCTCGATTATCTTTACGGACAGGGAAAAAGGAAAATCAAAAATGAGTTCTACTATCGTTTGGGAGGCAATTTTTGGAGTGGTAAGCATGAAGTTGAGGAGTATCTTCAAAACAAATGGATTTTAAGCATGGGCAGGATACTGATTAAAAATGCCATTATCGTCAATGAAGACAGGGTGTTTCCGGGTGACATCCTGTTGGAGGATGAGCTGATCCTCAAAGTGGGATCGGATATTTCCGTAGGTGGTGCTATGGTTATTGATGTGGCCGGCAAGTTTGTCTTACCCGGCATAATCGATGATCAGGTCCATTTCAGGGAACCAGGATTAACCCACAAAGGGGATATAGCTTCCGAAAGCAAAGCAGCTCTTGCCGGGGGCATAACAAGCTACATGGAACAGCCCAATACCCTGCCGCAGACCACAACAATTGAGAATCTTGAGGCTAAATTTACACGCGCAGCAAACAGTTCCTATGCCAATTATTCTTTTCTCTTCGGGTGCACCAATGATAATCTGGAGGAATTAAGGAAATTGGATAGCAAAGCCTGTTCGGGTGTTAAATTATTCCTCGGTTCATCTACCGGGAATATGCTGGTAGATGATGAGGATGTGATACAAGAGATATTCCTCAATACAGAAATGGTGATATCAGCCCACTGCGAGGATGAAACCACCATCAAGGCTAACCTTCAACACTATAAGGATCGCTTCGGGGATGATATCCCAATGAATTTCCACCCCCTCATACGCAGTGAGCAGGCTTGTTACCTGTCTTCCTCCAAAGCGGTGTCCCTGGCCAGGAAGACCGGGGCGCGACTCCATGTTTTCCATATCTCAACAGGCCGGGAAACCAACTTATTCCGGAATGATGTACCGCTTCATAAAAAACGCATTACCGCTGAGGTTTGCATCCATCATTTGTGGTTTTCCGACGCGGATTACAGCGACAAACAAGCCCTTATTAAATGGAACCCGGCGATAAAGACGGAAGTGGACAGGGCAACGCTCTGGGAAGCCCTCCTGGATGACAGGATAGATATAGTGGCAACAGACCATGCACCGCATACGCTGGAAGAGAAAAATGGGGTATATACCAGGGTGGCGTCCGGGGGACCGTTGGTACAGCATGCACTTCCGGCCATGCTCGAAAAATCGCTTACCGGCACTATAAAGCTGGAAACAATTGTTAGGAAAATGTGCCATAATCCGGCCATCTTATTCGAGGTGGAAAAACGGGGTTTTATACGGGAAGGCTATTTTGCCGATCTGGTGGTAGTGGATCCTAACGCACCGTGGGTTGTCACCAGGGACAATATCTATTATAAATGCGGATGGTCCCCTTTTGAAGGGACTAAATTCAACTGGGGCATAACCCATACTTTTGTCAATGGGCATCTTGCTTATGAGAACGGTATTTTTTCGGAAATAAGGAATGCAATGAGGTTAACTTTTACACGTGGCTTATGAGGTTGTTGTTGTATACAGTGTGTTTTGCTCTATGCCTGTCCTGTAGCGAGGCGGTCATAAAAAAACCGGAAAACCTTATCCCCAAAGATACTATGGCCTCCATTTTGTATGATCTTGCGATCATTCAGGCAGCCAGGACTACCAATCCAAAGATACTGGAGGAGAACCAAATTGAACCCATGGAATATCTGTATGAAAAGTACAGGATAGACAGCGTACAATTTGTACAGAGCGATACCTACTATGCTTCCAGGCCCCAGGAATACGAAGCCTTGTATAAAATCGTGGAATCACGCCTGGAACGGGAAAAAGAAGTCCTGGAAGAAGTCCGAAAACAGAGCAATGACAGTGCCAGGCTGGAGATGGAGGCAAAAAGGCAGGAAAATGCCCTGGAAATCAGGAAAAAAGCCCAGGATTCGATTCCTTAAACCGGTTGCAGCTGAAATAGATGGATTCGGCCATTAGTTCAAATTTATAATCCAGAATTCCCAATACTTTTTTGTTGCTGTATAGTTGCCGTTCCTTCAGGGCAGCCACACCTTTTTTGGTCAGCAATCGGTGGCTGCCAGTAAGCCGGCTTCGCAACCAGTCTAATCTCCATAACAGGTTCAATTGCCAGTATTTCAAGGCTTTCTTTGGGGTGTTCCTGCCAAATTCACGTGCTACAGTAGAGAGTATCTCCTTAAAGGTCAGGTTTTTATCAATCAGTATAAACCGCTCATTGTATACTTCCGATTCCATGAGGTTCATCATCATATTTACCACATCGTTCACCGTGATAAACCCCGAACCCCCCGGCGGGTAATACCCGCGACCCCGTGCTGATATACTGAACAGCCTCCCACTGCCTCGGTCCCAAAAGCCGGGACCAATGATCAGCCCCGGGTTTACAATTACCACCTCAAGCCCCTCCTGGGCACCCCTCCAGACTTCCATCTCCGCCAGGTGTTTGGACAGGGCATAAACATTGGGATCATTGGAATTCCATTCTGTATTTTCCGTTACAGGGGAGGTATCGGTGCTTTTCCCGATAGTCGCAATGGAGCTCACATAACATAATTTGGAGATATTACAGGCGAGACAAAGGTTTACAATATTGGCAGTTCCCTCCACATTGATCTTCTGTAAAAGTTTGAAATCCCTCGGATTGAAGGAAATAAGGGCAGCACAATGGTATACATGGGTAATGCCCCTGAAGGCACCCTCCAATGCAGGAATATCGTTTATGTCCGCTTCTACCCATTTTATTTTGTTGAATAATTCCTGCGGCGTTTCCGAATAATAAGAAAAAATGGTTTTGACCTTGTCCAGATCACTGCCCTTGCGATGTATTGAAGATACGGAATTGCCTTTGCTTACCAAGTGGAACAAAAGATGTGAGCCAACAAGGCCGGTGCCGCCAACTACTAAAATCATGACCCTAAATTACTCATTTAGCCCGGATATATTTAACACACGGAAAACGCTCCGCCCTATTTATTTTATATTTGCAACAATTACATATAAAATCAGCATGGGTTCAAATTTTGTGGCAGAATTAAAATGGAGGGGGATGTTGCATGATGTGATGCCCGGTACCGAAGAACATTTGTTCAAGGGACGGCAATCTGCCTACCTCGGAATAGATCCCACGGCGGATTCCCTGCATATTGGTCATTTGGTCGGGGTAATGATGCTTTGCCATTTCCAGGCATCAGGGCATAAGCCCTTTGCCCTCCTTGGTGGCGCTACAGGCATGATAGGGGATCCTTCGGGCAAATCCACTGAACGGAACTTGCTGGATGAAGCCACCCTTCGGGCAAATCAGGAAGCACTCAAAAAACAATTGGCCCGCTTTCTCGATTTTGAAAGCCAGGTGGAGAATGCCGCTGAAATGGTTAACAATTACGACTGGATGAAGGACTTTACATTTCTCAACTTTATCAGGGAGGTGGGCAAACACATCACCGTGAACTACATGATGGCCAAGGATTCGGTTAAAAAGAGGCTAACCTCTGACGCCAAGGAGGGGATGTCCTTTACAGAATTTACCTATCAACTGGTACAGGGGTATGATTTTTTATACCTTTTCAGAAACTATGGCTGTACCCTACAGATGGGGGGGAGTGACCAATGGGGAAATATCACAACCGGAACGGAACTGATCCGCAGGATGGAGGGGGGGAAAGGGTATGCGATTACCTGCCCCCTGATTACGAAAGCGGATGGATCAAAATTCGGGAAAACGGAGGAAGGCAATGTATGGCTCGACCCCAAAAGGACATCCCCGTATAAATTCTATCAATATTGGTTGAACACCTCAGATGAGGATGCGGAAAAGTATATCAAGATATTTACATTGCTTTCACAGGAAACGATAAATGAAATGGTGGAAGCACATCAAAAGGCGCCTCATGAAAGGTTGCTTCAAAAACGCCTGGCAGATGAGATTACCAGCATGGTACATAGCAAAGAGGAATTGGATAATGCAGTCAGTGCCAGCACCATCCTTTTTGGCAACTCAACTTCCGAGGATCTCAGAAAACTGGATCCGACCACATTTTTTGAGCTTTTTGAAGGTGTACCCCAGGCCACGGTTTCAAGGGCGTTAATAGAGGAAGGTATGGATATGGTAGCTGCTTTATCTGCGCAGACCAGGTTTTTGGGATCCAATGGGGAAGCCAGGCGCGAATTGCAACAGAATGCTATTTCTGTCAACAAGGAAAAAGTAAATGATGCCTTTATGATAACAACCAGGGAACTTATCAATGACAAATATGTGCTGCTCCAAAAAGGCAGGAGAAACTATTATGTACTTGTAGTTGACTGATCCATTTGGCTGACTGGCAGCTTATCCGGTACACCGACCTATGAATATCTATAAACCACCAATCGTTGCGGACTTGCAGGAATTTTATGGGGACCTCCTGTTGGATATGGGGCGGTTTCCCACTATTTATGAACATCTGAATGCGTTGTCTGCCAGGATGTGGGAAGGGGTTCAATCCAAAAAAGAGGCAGTACTTCAGGAAATCCGCAACTATCATTGGTCCTATTTGGGCAGGCCCACCTCTGATCTTTCCCGCATTGGGTTAACTGAGGAAGATTGCAAACAGGCTATTGCCAATGAATACGGTTTCAGGAGATGGACGGAGGTTGCCCATATGACAGTACCCTATGATTTGCAATTTGAAACACTGGTAAACGCTGTCCTTGAAGGGTCATTGCAGACGGTTAAGAAGCTTATCGCCCAAAATGCTGAGCTCATCAACCAAAAATCAGCGTATGGGCATAAGGCCTCACTTTTACATTATACGGTCAGCAACGGTGTTGAATTTTGGCGGCAGCAGGTGCCCGGAAACCTACCTGAAATTGCCCGTTTCCTGGTCGCCAGTGGGGCAAATAAATGGGCAAGGATGCTGGTATATGGCGGGGAATATACCGCCTCTGAATTGCTGTTGTCCAGTGCCCATCCCCGGGATGCAGGTATATTGGAAGACCTTCGGAAAATAGTGTGATTTATAACAGTTACAACCCTGTAAAGTAACCGGGATGGTGCAGGCCAGCAACTGCTTATTATAAGGCCATAAGGTTGCAGCCACGGATATCGGAACTGTCAAAGCGGCCCATTACTTCAAAACTTCCTTTTTCATAGACGCGGCCGAGATCCTGGGTGGCGATAAATGAACAGGAATATCGGTTGGCCAGGTCCATCACATTAATGCCCCCGGTTTTGCCGTATGGCTGGATACACAGGGGATCCTCGGGATCCCGGATGACAACCTTCATCCATGGAGGTGGTTCGAACATGCCATTGCCTTTGGAATAGGCCTGTGAGAGCAATTCTGTCATCCCATATTCCGAATGGATTTGCGGTACACCAAATCCCTCACGTAACTTCAGATGAAGTTGTTCCCGGATTATTTCAAGCCGTCTTCCTTTCATGCCGCCCGTTTCCATGACGACCGTATTTTTCAGGTTAAGACGATAATTTTCTGCCATATCCAATAAGGCAAACGATACCCCCAGCAGGAGTACCTTCTGTCCGGCCTGGTCCAGCTGCAGCAGTTTTTTGTACAATTTTTTCAGGTCATGAAGATAGAAACCACTATCGGGATGCATGCTTTTTGTAATCAGGTCCTTTACCATGTATACCAGGGAAGACCCTTTTCTTTCGAGGTAGGAAGGCAAGAGTGCAAGAATGCAGTAGTCGGATACAGGGCCATAGAAAT
>JBGTLT010000124.1:0-5027 GCA_041743975.1 Zeaxanthinibacter sp. | reverse complement strand
CCAGGTGGAAAAGGTACACCATGCCTTCAGCGATGTATGGGGCACCGAAAAATTATGGGTAACCATAGACCGTGCAAACCTCAATTTCCCTATGCGTCCCGGCCATGAATATAAAGGGTTTATTCATTGGGACTATGATCCGGAGACCCGTCCCCAGAATGTACAGGGTGTACTTGCCCTTGCAGACCAGACAGATGAGGAGATGGGCGGATTTCAGTGTATCCCCTGGTTATATCGGAATTATGATACCTGGAAACTTACACAGCCCGAAGACCGGGACCGGTTCAAACCCGATGTATCCGGGTTGCAGGACAAGATTGTAAAGGTAAAAATGGAAGCGGGGGACCTGCTCATTTTCAACAGTACGGAACCCCATGGTATCAGGCCCAACCGCTCCGCCGATAAGGTGCGTATCGCCCAGTATATTTCCATGATGCCGGCCGAACCGGAAAACGAGGGACTCCGGAACTGGCGGATCAATTCCTGGAAGAATCGTGTGGCCCCTGAAGGGTATGCCTTCCCAGGGGATCCCAGGAATTGGGAGCAGACCAGATACGAAACTGCCAATTTATCACCCCTTGGGGAGAAATTATTAGGGCTTACACCCTGGTAATTTATAATATTCACATTTGTTCAGGGATATACGGCCATCCGATGAAATAGCCTTAGTTTTGCGCCCTTAAATTCATACGGATTTGAAAAAGTACCTCAATCTTTTCGATTTTTCACAGGAAGTCAATTATAAAACCGAAGTATTGTCAGGCATAACAGTGGCTCTGGCCCTTGTCCCGGAGGCCATTGCCTTTTCAATGATCGCAGGCTTATCCCCGCTGACCGGGCTATATGCCGCCTTTGTTGTAGGGCTGGTGACAGCCATCCTGGGAGGACGCCCCGGGATGATCTCGGGCGCCACCGGGGCGGTAGCTGTAGTAATCGTTGCCCTGGCACAGCAATACGGGGTGGAATATGTTTTTGCAACCGTGGTCTTGGCGGGGATGTTGCAGATGACCGCTGGCGTCCTCCGACTCGGTAAATTGATGCGATTGGTGCCCCACCCCGTTATATTCGGGTTTGTAAACGGCCTTGCCGTGATCATCTTTATGTCGCAACTGGACCAGTTCAAAAAATCGGACGGCAGTTGGCTGACCGGAAGTACGCTGTATGTTTTCCTGGGCCTGGTTTTGCTGACCATGACGGTTATCTGGTGCCTGCCAAAGCTTAGTAAGATGGTACCAGCTTCCCTTGTAGCCATCCTGCTGGTATTCGGGATTGTTTTTGCCTTTCAGGTGGATACCCGCACCATTGGTGACATCGCTTCCATCGCAGGGGGGTTCCCCCCTTTTCATATCCCCCAGATTCCCCTGAACATGGCGACTCTGCAGATCATTTTTCCGTATGCGGCTATTGTGGCCGGGGTAGGATTGATTGAAAGCCTGCTGACACTCAATATTATCGATGAGATCACCGAAACCCGCGGCCGTGGCAATAAGGAAGCCGTAGCACAAGGCACCGCCAATATCCTGTCCGGTTTGTTTTCCGGCATGGGGGGATGTGCCATGATCGGACAAAGCCTTATCAATACCTCCAATGGTGCCCGTGCCCGCCTGTCAGGGATCGTGGCTGCCCTTATGTTACTCGTGTTTATCATGTTCGGATCAGGTCTGATTGAAAGGGTACCCATGGCAGCCCTTACCGGCCTGATGATCATGGTGGCTTTGGGAACCTTTGAATGGGCCAGCCTCCGGACCTTCAGGCGAATGCCAAAATCCGATGTGCTGGTCATGGTACTGGTAACCCTGGTGACGGTATTCCTTCACAACCTGGCATTGGCCGTCCTGGTTGGGGTAATTATTTCCGCCCTGGTCTTCGCCTGGGACAATGCCAAGCGGATCCGTGCCCGGAAACATATCGATGAAAACGGTACCAAGCACTACGAAATTTATGGCCCTCTCTTCTTTGGATCGGTATCCCTTTTCAATGAAAAATTCGATGTAGTGAATGACCCGGATGAGGTGGTGATCGACTTTAAGGAAAGCAGGGTTGTGGACATGTCGGCCATTGAAGCGCTGAACAGGATCACGGAACGCTACCATAAAGTGGGGAAGAAGGTGCACCTGAAGCATTTGAGCGGGGATTGCAAGCGGTTATTGCGCAATGCAGACGATATCATTGAGGTGAATGTACTGGAAGACCCTACCTACAAGGTAGCCGTGGACAAGCTTTAATAATTTGACCCGGGAATTATATACTGCCCCCGAAACGCTTCAGAAAACGATGGAACAGGGGTATAAATACGAGGCCATACAGTACAAACACAACTCCGAAAATCAGGGAAATGGCTGGTTTATGGTCCGGAAACCCGGCCATGGCGCCTTTGGAATCCATGGGGATGGCCACCACAGCCCCGTAGACGAGCAGCCCGAACAGCAATCCGGTAACGAACTTACCCGTAAAGGAGTATGGATACACCAACCCGAAAAAGCCCCCCGATACAACCCCCAGGATCAGGCCAAAGGCCACCACTTCCAGGGAACCTCCCCAGCTGTGGTTTCCCGGAAGCCCACCGACAATCGCGATGAGCCGCATAGCAAGCCTCCCTCCGATCCCCAAAACAAGGGTCCCGGCAAGGAGCCCCGTTGCAAGCCCGGCTGCAACCGGTTTTAACCATTCTTTCATCAATTCTGCCTGATGGGTTTAATGTGCGCTACATTGGATAGTCGAAGCCAAACCTTAGGGTTTCAGTCCTCAACGATAAAGGTTTTCAGCATGTTTTTTCGAATGGTTTCGGGTACTTCAGCCACCAGGGCATACCTGCCGGGGGTCAGCGTGGCAGTAAAATAACCGGTACTCCCTTCTGGCATTTCGTTTACCCCTCCTAAAAAGGTAAAGCCATCCGGGGCCGGGGTGATAAGGCCTTCAGGATCGGCCCAGTTCATCCATTTTTCCAGCGTTTGGAGCTTCACACCCTCATCAAGCCGGACGAGGTTGACGTCATGGCCAACGAAATTTTCATGTACAACCTGATCCAAATACTGAACGGCAAAGGTTTGTTTCCCCCCGGGGACCGTATCCTGGTGGACGATTCCTTCCGTACTTGAAATCATAATTTTGACAGTGCCTTCAGGAGCCGGGTTTTCAGATATATTTTCTGTAACGATCAGTTCTTTTAACATTCCCATAGTCGAGTGAAAAACCCCATTGGGCATTTTCACATAGCACTCCATCACATAGTATCCGGGGTCCAGTTTCAGGGTTGTCTCACTGGTATGGCCGGGAGATACCAGTCCGGAACCCCCGCTGAATACCACTTGAAAGAACCATTCCGGGAGTTTGCCGAATTCAGCATTGGCCTCCTCACCTTTCCCTTCATTGATGAGGTCCATACCATTCTGAAAGGGTACGATCACTTCCTTTTCCCCGTCTGCTATGGTCTTTCCGGGGGGATACTTATCCAGCAGGAAAAAATGGGTTTCCTTGGAAAGGTTCTGATACCGAAATGTTTGCCAGCCCCCGGGAATGGAATCGACTGCCTGAAAATCCATCACTTCAGTAAGGATCTCAATTTGTTTTCCCTTTTCATTTTCATCCGCTGACTCTTTTTTTGGATCGGTTTTACAGGAATATAAAATGCTTAAGGAGCAAAAGCAAATGAATAATACCCGATTTGGCTTAGGTGCTTGAAGTCTGTTTGTTTTCATAAGGTTTGTTTTTGGCTACTAAATCAATTCTATTAAAGGATATTAAATGGTAATCCAAATCCACTATTTAAGTTTTTACATGATCCCCTCCACCTTCTGCCCGTCCTGTATCCGAAAGTTCCCATGTGTATGCTCTTCGTAGGGGAGGCTCCCATCTATAAACCGCACTACCTGCCCCGCGTCCAGGAACAGGTTTGGTGATCGGACTTTTCGGTTATAATGACCACTATCATAGGATTTTTGAATGAGTGGGTGAACCTGGCATCCACCAAATCCTGTAATACAGCCATTCTGTCACCAGGTATCTGGTCTGTTTCATCTGTGGTTTAATATAGGGTTTGGGCGTGTATGACCCCAAGGGTAAGAAGGTGGCTTGCCAGAAGGAAGTATATTCATCAAATTGGTTTACCAGTTATCAACAGTTACAGGCATTAGCCCACTTCCTCTTTAAAGATAGTAAAAAATTTAAAATTCACCGATCCTCGGAGGCAACGGCTTCCTTTTTCATATGGGAGTCCCTTTTTTTGGAGCAAACTGAATAGGATTGGGCCACAACTTCTCCCACCTTCCGGGTTTATCCTGGAAACCCATTACTGGTCCTGCATCCCGGGGGAGGCAAGGGCTTCCTCCAGGGCTTCGCGCGACACAAAGGGCATGGAAAACCGTTGGTAGAACGGGGGTATCCCGTTCGGACCCTGCAAAAATTTGGTTACTGTATAGGGCATAACCCCGGTTGGGATCCCTGTTTTTTTATGGAGCAGGGCCACATGGGCCGTATAATCCTTTTCAAATTGCCCCGCATCGGAAGGCTGGGGGTAGAGTACCATTAAATGCAACATCGTATGACTATTTTAAACGGCATACTCTGATCGGTTTTCGACCTACCCGGTTTGGTTTCCCTTTTTTAAAGAGAAGGAATAGTTGGTTTGATATGATAGCAATGTATGGTCGAAAACAATACAATTCAGGCAATCCCAAATGAGTTTCGAGCAGTTATACCCTCCTTTTTTAACTGGGATAAAGGGTCATTTACTGAAGGCATCCACATTTCCCCGGTATTTAAAAGGCTTCCAAAACAAATTCCTTGTTCAGCATCATTCCGGCAAGGGTACCTGTGGCCACTGCATTGGCCACCGTCCGCACCCGGGTAGAATTGTCCCCACAGGCAAATACTCCGTGTACCGTGGTTTTTTGCAGAGGATCTGTTTTTATATACCCTTCTTCGGTAAGTTCGCATCCCAAAGTTTCAGGAATGGTACATTGCTGCTCTAAAGGTATTTGGGCGTAGAGTGCTGTAAGTGGAAGCGTGTTACCATCCCTGATATGGAT
>JBGTLT010000123.1:0-1935 GCA_041743975.1 Zeaxanthinibacter sp. | reverse complement strand
GGCCCAGGCCATTCGGGGGCAGTATTCGGAAGCAACTGTGCAAGGTGAGAAATTATTGGGCTATCGCCAAGAGGAGGGCGTAGATCCAAATTCGGTTACCGAGACCTATATGGCATTAAAATTCTATATCGATAATTGGCGGTGGGGCGGGGTTCCGTTTTACATTCGTACAGGTAAAAGATTGCCTACCCGGGTCACCGAGGTGGTGATACATTTTAAGCCGACCCCTCACTTTCTGTTCTCCAAAGGGCCTGCAAGCAATACGTGTAACCAGTTGGTCATACGGATCCAACCGGATGAAGGTGTCTTGATGAAGTTCGGTATGAAAGCCCCGGGTTCTGGTTTTGAGGTTCAAAATGTGAATATGGATTTTCACTATTCCGAACTAATCGATCAGCGGATACCATCGGCCTATGAGCGTCTTATTCACGATTCCATGAAAGGCGATGCAACCTTATTTGCAAGAACCGCAGAGGTCATAGAGGCCTGGAAATTTTTATCCCCCGTACTCGAATCCTGGAAAAATGATAAGGACATTCCTATTTACGGATACCCTTCCGGAACCTGGGGACCGTTGGCGGCCGATAATCTAATAGAAGATAAGGCAATGACATGGCGTTATCCCTGTAAAAATCTGTCGGAAGATGGAATTCATTGTGAATTATAGCCGGAACAGGACTATCTGGAAAGCGTAGAAAATCTTATGGACAAAATGAATATTGGAAATCGACAATGAAAGCAGATAAATTACTATTGGCAGCCGATGTAGGAGGTACCAAAACCTTAATGTGCCTATTCGAAGGGAATAAGGGTAACCCTGTTGTAGTTAATACCTGCAAATATGTAAGCTGTGATTATGACAGCCTTGAGGCCATCATAAAGGATTTTTTAAAGGATCATGAGGGTGTTCCCATGGCGGCAGCCTTTGGTATCCCCGGACCAGTGGAAGATGGCATGGTCAAATCTACCAACCTCCCTTGGGTGATCAAAGAGAAACTTTTAAGTGAGAAAACAGGAATACCCCGTATACGACTGGTAAACGATCTGGCAGCGACGGCCTATTCCATACCAAGTTTGACCTCCGATGAGCTGATCCATATTAAGGAAGGCAAAACCGTAAAAAATCCGGAGCGATATGTGGTGTTAGCACCCGGTACAGGTCTTGGGCAATCTTTTTTGATATGCAGTCAGGGTAAAAAAATAGTAATCCCCTCCGAGGGTGGACATGCCGATTTTGCACCCACCACCGAACTTGAATCGGAGCTCCTTGGTTTTCTTTTGCAAAAATTTGGCCATGTAAGTTATGAACGCGTTATCTCCGGTATCGGCCTTCCTAATATATTCGATTTCTTCATGAAAATAAAAAAGAAAAAACCCAAAACTGAAACGCTAGAAAAAATGAAGACTGAAAAGCGAGCGGTAGTCATCACAGAAATGGCACTTGCAAAGAAAGATCCCATTTGTGAAGAGGCATTGGATCTTTTTGTTTCTATCCTGGGAACACATGCGGGCAACCTGGCGCTTTCATTCCTGCCCGACGGGGGTATTTACCTTGCCGGGGGAATTCCTTTCAAAATCCTCCCAAAAATTAGGGAACCAGGTTTTACGAACAGCTTGTTATGAAAAGGGAGGATGAAGGACCTTGTGGATCATATCCCTATAAAATTAATAACGAACAACCAGGCTGCAATTAAAGGGGCAGCTTTGATGGCCTATGAACTCAGTCAACAATAAAATTCAATGAAAATGGAACAAAATTTAGAACAACTTTGCATCAATACGATCAGAACCCTGTCAATGGATGCGGTTCAGGCCGCAAATTCAGGGCATCCGGGGACACCAATGGCCATGGCACCCGTAGCTTATACGATTTATGACCAATTTATGAAATTCAATCCCCAAAATACGGATTGGATCAACCGCGATCGTTTTATA
>JBGTLT010000122.1:0-2793 GCA_041743975.1 Zeaxanthinibacter sp. | reverse complement strand
ATCGCCCATCTATTGTGACAATCGGATGCTGCTATCATATCCGATTATTCGGAATTACATCCGCGAGGAGATGGCCAAGCAGGTCGAACTTCTTTATGGTAAGCCCGATATTATCGCTGGAGTAGCCACGGGGGCGATCGCTATAGGTGCGTTGATAGCCGATGTTTTGGGCCTGCCCTTCATCTACGTGAGACCCGAGCCAAAATCGCACGGAAGGCGCAACCAAATCGAAGGGAAGCTAGAAGCAGACCGCAGCGTGGTGGTCATCGAGGATCTTATAAGTACAGGTAAAAGTAGTCTCAACGCAGTCGACGCCATAAAAGCCGAAGGCGCCAAGGTAAAGGGCATGTTGGCTATATTCACCTATGGTTTTCAGGTTGCGGATCAAAATTTCAGTACTAAGGAAGTAACACTCCATACCCTGAGCGACTATGAATATCTGATGGAACAAGCTTTGGAAACCCAATATATCAACGAAGAACAAATGAATACCCTTTTAGATTGGCGTAAAAAACCGGCCGAATGGAAGTAATGAAAAAATAAAATATGTTAATAGAAACCCCCAACCAAAAAATTCCAAAAGGCGATAAAGAGGTCTTTGATTTCTTGACCGACCTGAAGAATTTCGAGAAACTAATGCCCGAGAACATCGAAAAGTTCGAACTTATCAACGAAAACCGTTTTCTTTTTTCATTAAAAGGGATGCCCGAAATCGTTATGGAACGCAAAGACCAAACACCCAATAGCCAGATAGTATTGCGTGCCGCAAGCGAAAAACTGCCCTTTACCCTCACCACCGATATAACAAAGATAAACGAAATCGAGAGCGAAGTGGCCTTACGTTTTAGTGGAGAGTTCAATGCGATGATGGGCATGATGATCAAAAATCCGATCACCAATTTTATGGGTACTCTTTCGGAGAATTTGGTCAAGATATATCAATAAAGTAACTTCACCTCCTTCAATCCAAATTCCTTCAAAACGGCATCCTCAAGGGCGACAACCAATTTGCCATCCTTTGAAACGCCCTGTATACATCCCATAAAACGCTGACCTTCCTTATCTTCGAAGGTCGAGGGCTTCCCTTTTCTGAACAATACGTTTTCATAGGCATCCCATAAATGAGCGTCATCCTTTTGCCCTAATCCTAAAAACACCTTTTTCAATTGGTTCACGAGATCGTGCAAAAGCACATCCAAATCAAACGTTTTTCCTAAAACTAATTGCAAAGAGGATACGTTTTGTAGCTTTTCAAAATATAACTGGTTTACATTCAGACCTATACCTATTATGGATGTGTTTATTTTGCTACCCGAAAGACTGGTCTCGATCAGTATTCCACCTATCTTCGACCTACCTGACAGAATGTCGTTGGGCCATTTAATGCTCAGTTCGGGAACTTTATGCTGTTTCAAAACGGAATAAACCGCAAGGGAAACACATAGGTTCAAAACAAAGCTATCGCCAACGGGAAGGTTCAGATGATTTCTTAACACACTAAACGTTAGATTTTTACCGGCTTCCGATTGCCACGTAGTACCCATTTGGCCCCTACCCTGTTCTTGTTGTCTTGCTGTTACTACCGTGTAATCATCAGATACGTTCGACAGCAACAATCTTCGTAAATAAGCATTGGTGGAGTCCGTGGCATCAAGTTTGATTAAATGCATGTTTGTCTTGGTTGAATCTATTGTGGAAAACAACGGCTAAAGAACAAAAAAATAATAACTTTGCAGAAATTGAACCCGAGCGGGTCGTTTAAAATTATTGGATGCAGAAAAGCAAAGCCGGTGCAGATGAATTGATTGCATTGATCTTGGAAGGGATCGAAGGCGTAAAGGGACAAAAGGTCAATTTACTCGATCTCAGGGATATTGAAAATACCGTTTGTGACTACTTTATTATATGTAATGGTACTTCGAACACGCATGTAAACGCCATTGTAGGCTCGATCCGTAAAATCGTCAGCAAGGCCATCGGTGATAAGCCGTGGCATGTAGAAGGTAAGGACAATGCCGAATGGATTCTAATGGATTATGTGAACGTCGTTGTACATGTTTTTCAAAAACAGATCAGGGAATATTACGACATCGAGGGCCTTTGGGGAGATGCCAAAGTGACCGAGGTGGAAAGTAGTTTGAATTCGTAAAAAAAAATAATGGCTAAGAAAGATACAAGTACAACAAACTCGAAAAAACCCAAATTCAGTTCGTGGTGGATCTACGGATTGATCGCGGTACTTTTGATCGGGTTCCAATTTTTAGGTAGTGGAAATCTTGGAACTATCAAAAAAACGACCACCTCAGAACTTCAGGAATACCTTAGAAATGGGGACATTGCCAAAATCCTGATTATTACCAATGCCCGTCAGGCCAAGGTTTTCTTGACCGATGAGGCACTTGCGAAAGACGTCCACAGCGATGTCAACGAAAAACCCTTTCTTCCATCGACCGGTGCCGTACCACAGTATGTTTTGGACTATGGCGATCTGCAAAATTTCGAGAACGAGATTAAGAATATCAAAAAGGAAAACAACCTCGAGACCATAGTCGATTACGATACGGATAACAACTATCTGATGGATCTTCTATTGGGTATTCTGCCGTTCGTACTGATTATCGGCATCTGGATCTATCTGATGCGGAGAATGTCGGGCGGTGGCGGTGGCGGTGCTGGCGGCCAGCTTTTTAACATCGGTAAATCAAAGGCAAAACTTTTTGATGAGAAGACGGACACCCGAACTTCCTTTAAGGATGTTGCCGGATTGGAAGGTGCCAAAGAAGAAGTCGAGGA
>JBGTLT010000121.1:0-12775 GCA_041743975.1 Zeaxanthinibacter sp. | reverse complement strand
GGAATATATCTTAAAGGAATATCCGGATGCGGAAAAAATACCCTCACCCAGGACATCTACCTCTGTCAATTACAGGATTAAGGGGCATAAGGGGTCTTTCGGCCTTATACCATCCTTCAGCAGGACTTTTTGTGGTTCCTGTAATCGCCTGAGGATCACGGCCACCGGGAATGTCATAACGTGCCTGTATGGGAAACCGGTTATCAACCTAAGGGAATATATGCGGAATGACAATGCTGAGGCCACTATACAAAAGGCCATCGTGAAAGCCGTCGGCAGCAGGGCCAAAACAGGATTTGAAGCCCAACAGCGCTATTCCGGTGTTTTTGATAATTCCATGACATCCATTGGTGGTTGATCCGAAGGACAGGAGGGTATTGGTGCTTCAAAACTGCTGAATATAAGGGGATGTGATACAAATTAATACTGTATGAATAAATGTACTCCGGAAGTGGATGTGTTTGGCCTGGTGCTTTGCGGTGGAAAAAGTACCCGAATGGGAGAGGACAAGGGAGCTATTGTTTACCATGACCTGCCCCAACGCGAATACCTTTTTTCGCTGCTCAGCCATATATGTAACCGAACCTACTACAGTGTCAGGGAAGACCAGGTTGCCGGTCTTCCGGATGGTGCTGATTTCATAACAGATAACGACCGGTACAAAGGACCCTATAATGGCCTCTTAAGCGCATATGTTACAAATCCGGATGTGGCATGGCTGGTATTGGCATGTGACCTTCCGTTGATGAATCTGCAAGCGCTGAAACAACTGATGAGCGAAAGGGATCACAGCATGCTTGCAACGTCCTTTACAACTGAAGATGGTGGACTTCCGGAACCCCTGGCTGCGATCTGGGAGCCTGCCGGCCTACAACAATCCCTGGAACACCTGGCCCGGGGCACCAGTACCTGCCCCCGGAAATTTCTGATCAATGCCCGGATCAAATTGGTTGTTCCCGATGATGATTCCGTACTGATAAATGCCAATTCCAGGGAAGATTATGAAAAAGTCCTATTAAAAATGGAAGATCATTGAACCCTGAACGTTACATACGGCAGGCGTCCTTACCCGGCTTTGGAGCGGCCGCCCAGGCAAAATTAGCAGAAGCACGTGTAGTGGTTATTGGCATTGGGGGACTTGGCATACCCGTATTGCAATATCTCAACGCTATGGGGGTTGGCGTTTTGGGAATAGTGGAACAGGACATTGTGGAACTATCCAACCTGCAACGGCAACCATTGTATTCAGAAAAAGACGTGGGCAAACCAAAATTGGCCGTAGCACTTGAAAAATTCAGGGCACAGAATTCAGGGACAAAATTCGAAGCATACGACACCTTCCTGGTAAAGGATAATGCCCTCAGATTACTGAAAGCCTATGATCTGGTTATCGATGCTTCCGATAATTTTGAGACCCGCTACCTTATCAATGACGCCTGTGTTATTTTGAAAAAACCATTTATCTCGGGTGCCTTGTACGGTTTTGAAGGACAGCTTAGCGTCTTCAATTATAAAGGTGGGCCAACCTACAGGTGCCTTTTTCCGGATATGCCGGGAGAAGGGGAGACACCGGATTGCAATACAAATGGCGTCCTGGGTATACTACCGGGTATTATTGGAAGCCTGCAGGCTTTGGAAGCTGTAAAAGTGCTGACCGGGATTGGGATCCCCTTATCCGGTAAACTATTGCTATACAACGGGTTGGATCAGTCCTTTAAAACTATTGGTTTTAATGCTGTACCCGGGAATACAAGGAGAACAGCATTCGAGGAACAGTACGGACCCCCTTCTTTTATAGAAGGATGCAGGTTTGAAGCAAGCTCACTCCGGGACCTGCTTGAAATTGGAACTGCCATTCAACTTATAGACGTCCGGTCCGCTGGGGAGTTTCAGGCAGACCATTTACCGGGAGCACGGAATATCCCCTTGGAGGATATAGGGCAATTGTTGGGCGAGATAGACCCAAAGCAACCGATCTATTGTATGTGCCGAACAGGAAAACGCAGTCAGATTGCATTGCAGCAATTGAAATCGGTATTCCCGGATAGCCTGGTTTATAACATCGAGGGTGGACTGGACAATTACAGGATGGTATGCATATAGGCTATCCGGAAATCCTTTGGGTAGTACTTTTGTTTTTTGTGATCGCCATGTTGTACGCATCTGTGGGCTTTGGTGGCGGATCCAGTTATCTGGCAATATTGGCCCTGGTCCTTACTAGCTTCTTAACCATCCGCAGTACAGCCCTGGTATGCAATCTCCTGGTAGTGACCGGCAGTTGTTATTTATATTACCGCAACGGCCATTTAAAATTCCGAAAATTTCTTCCCTTTATCGTCACCAGTATTCCGCTGGCATTCGTTGGGGCATCCTTCCGACTGGAAGAACGTATTTTTTTTATAATTTTAGGTTTTACCCTTGTTATTTCCTCCCTTGCGCTCGCATTACAAAGTTTCAACCGTTCCGATCCGGACCTGACCATCCCGGTTTACCCGCCGTACCTCACCTATGTACTGGGTGCTGTTATCGGGCTGCTTTCCGGCCTGGTTGGGATAGGAGGGGGTATCTTCCTGGCTCCCATTCTGAATCACATGCGTTGGGATACCTCCATTAAAATTGCCGCTTTGGCCAGTTTTTTTATTTTGGTAAATTCGGTGGCAGGCATTGCAGGCCTGCTCACAAATGGTACTTTTCAGCTAAACTGGCTTGAGGTTCTGTTTCTGGCTGCTGCCGTAATCCTGGGGGGACAGTTGGGGATTCGGTATAGTTTGATTAAATTAAGCGGCAAGGGTATTAAAATAATCACCTCCCTCCTGGTGTTTATAGTTGGGATTAGGGTATTACTGGTTAACGGATTGGGACAAACTATTTTCGGATGAAGTCATTTAAAGAAGCTTATCAACTGGTCCTCGAACAGGCAAGGAACTACGGTGAAGAAAGTGTCCAGCTCAGGTACGCTACCGGAAGGGTCCTGGCAGAGAATATTTATGCAGACCGTGATTTTCCTCCATTTAACCGCTCAACCAAAGATGGGATAGCCCTGCATTTCCAGGCCTTTGAAAATGAACGGGATGCCTTTAAAATCAAGGGACTATTGCCGGCAGGTACACCCGCGGCTAAGCTGGAAGACCCTTCTTTGTGTTTTGAGATAATGACGGGTGCCGTAGTCCCGGAAGACGTGAATACCGTTGTAATGTACGAGGATTTAGAAATTGAAAACGGAGTGGCCCGATTGAAGACTCGCCCTGTAGTAGGCGCCAACATCCATCATAGAGGCAGTGATGCAACTTCCGGCTCTCTGGTGGTTCACAAGGATTCCCTTATAACAGCGGCTATGGCAGGAGTGTTGGCCACAGTAGGAAAGGATACGGTACATGTCAAAAAATTGCCGACAATTTCTGTGATTTCCACAGGAAACGAATTGGTGGAAATAGACCAGGTTCCCCTGGCCCATCAGATCCGCAAATCAAACAGCTATTCGCTTGCTGCTGCCCTGCAGGAAGAAGGGATACAGCCACTGTTGTTGCATATGGAAGACGATATGGATATGATCCGCCCTAAGCTGGCCTATGCCTTGCAGGAAATTGACGTCCTGATCCTCAGCGGTGGTGTCTCAAAAGGGAAATTTGATTTTATCCCTGAAGTCCTTGCCGAAATAGGGGTGATACAAATTTTTCACCGGGTATTGCAAAGGCCGGGGAAACCTTTTTGGTTCGGTTTTCATCCCAGGACAAAAACCCTTATCTTTTCGTTCCCCGGGAACCCTGTTTCAACCTTTGTTTGCTATCAGGCCTATTTTAAAGCCTGGCTTAAACAATCCCTTGGATTACCGGTAACGGACAATACGGTTTTGCTGAATGAAAATTTGGATGCCCATCCGGAGCTGACACTGTTTTTAAATGTCCGGATTCATATTTCCCACGGGATTTTATATGCCGAAAGATTGATAGACAACGGATCCGGGGATCTTACAACACTTGCACAGGCAGATGGGTTTATCATCCTGGAGCCGTCAGGACATCCCTATAAAAAGGGAGATTCTGTACCTTTCCTATCCATCCGAAAAATCGTTTAGATGACGCATGAACTTATCAAAATAATGGAAGCCTGCGAATTAGCGCAGGAAAAAGGCATTGGGGCGGCTTTAGCCACAGTGGTAGCACTGGAAGGTTCCTCCTATCGTAGGCCGGGAGTCCGGATGTTGTTATTGGAAAATGGAAAAATGACCGGAGCGGTTAGCGGAGGGTGTGTGGAAAAGGAGATATTCCGGCAAACTGAATCGGTGTTCAAAACCCTGGTTCCGAAGATGATGACCTATGACGGCCGCTACCGCCTGGGTTGTGAAGGGATCCTGTATATCCTCATAGAACCTATTGATCCGGATAATACCTTCCTGGCCGCTTTTCGGGAAATTATCAGATTGCGCCAACCGTTTACAGTAGCCTCCCATTATTCTAAAAATGAAGGAACGGGTCTCCAAATTGGTTCCGGCATCCTATCCCAGGGGGTTCTTCTCCCGGTACGTCCCGGTTTTTCGCCCGGCCCGGATCTGGAGGTCTTTAGCCAGGTGATGAAACCGGCTTTTAAACTCCTCATTATCGGTGCTGAGCACGATGCTGTTCAACTCTGTGCTTTTGCTTCCCTGACGGGTTGGGAAGTCATCATTATTGCACCCCCCACTGAAGAAAAGAATAGTAAGGATTTTCCGGGATGCCGGGAGTTTTTTGCGCTGCTACCCGATGACCTGTCGCTATCCGCTATTGATTCTCAGACCGCCGTGGTGATTATGACCCATAATTATGCCAAAGACCTGCAGTTCCTGTTGCGATTGCGGGACGTGCAACCCATTTATATAGGTTTACTGGGCCCGGCAAAAAGACGGGAGAAATTGCTGGCGGAATTAATGGACCGGGATCCTGATTTGTCGCTCGACTTCCTTGATCGGGTCCATGGCCCGGCCGGACTGAACATCGGTGCGGAAACGCCACAGGAGATCGCAATTGCCATCCTTGCGGAAATACTCTCGGTTATCCGGGACCAGGAGCCAATGCCCCTGAGAGATAAACCTAGCAGTATCCACAATTGATGAAAAAAGCGGTTTCGATTTTAATCCTTGCAGCCGGATCTTCCTCCCGGCTTGGCCGCCCTAAACAATTGCTCCCCTGGAACAACACTACATTGTTGGGACATACGATAGCCGTGGCACGCGCATCGAAAGCTGTTGGGGTCCAGGTTGTGCTGGGTTCACAGGCGGTCAGCATCCGGGCGGAACTCGCCCATACAACAACCGAATTCCTGATCAATAAAAACTGGAAGGAAGGCATGGGTGGGTCCATATCGTGTGGCATGAAGTATATACTGGCAGAAAAGAAGGCAATAGAAGGTACCTTGATTATGCTATGTGACCAACCTCTGATAGACAGCGACTACCTCAATTTCCTTATCGATGCATTTAACGAAAGTGAGAAAGGAATCGTGGGGACGTCCTATGGGGAGCATATTGGGGTTCCGGTAATTTTTGATAGGTCGTATTTCCGACTGCTTGTCAAATTAAAAGGGGAGGAAGGGGCGCGTTCCCTTTTGCAGGAAAACAGCTTCGATTCCCTTGGATTTGAGGCCCCCGCCAATAACCCGGACATTGATACTGCAGCAGATTACCACAAGTTGTTGAAAGGATTGGATCCCTAACCGCATCCTCTCGGAAGCACGGGGAACAGGGGAACATAAGAAGACCTTCATTAAACAAAGGAATACCGATGGTTCGGGCAGGGTGGTTGCCGATTGTAAAAGGGCGGATGGATCCATGGCCGTAAGGATGACCAGGTGGAGCGCCAATCCCACAAACCAGGCAGTGAAAAGGACCCTCAAAACGAAGACAGGCTCCGGAAAAAGTAAAAAAAGGTCCTGATAAATTATACATTTTATATAACCCTGAAGGAGCATTCAGGGCTTTTTTATGCTATTATACCTACTGCATTTTAGCCGTAATGAGGAATAATTTCGACTAATTTATAGTACTTTCATGTTTTTAAAAACCAAAAAAAATGAGGTATATATTAACATGGATCGCCATTCTGGCCCTTCAGATAGGTAGCCTGTATGGCCAGGAAATGGGATTCGAAGAATACAATCCCCCAACCACCTTGGTTGTTCCCACACATGAAGTGCACGAAGCCAAATTCCCTTTTGTCGATATCCACAGTCATCAATCTCAGATGGCCTCCAAGGATCTTTCAGCACTTGTATCGGATATGGATAAGATCAACATGGCTGTAATGGTAAACTTAAGCGGGGGTAATGGTGATGATATAACCGCGGCAATGGCTAATATAAACAGCAACTATCCGAATAGGTTTGTACTATTTGCAAATGTCGATTTTGATGGGGTGGGTACCCCTGGGTGGGCAGAAAAAGCCGTGGCTCAATTGGAAGAGGATGTTAAGAATGGTGCTAAAGGATTAAAAGTGTACAAGAGCCTGGGGCTACGGAATAACGACATCTCTGGGAAGCGTCTTGCAATAGATGATGAAAGGCTGGATCCGGTTTGGAAGAAATGTGGGGAATTGGGTATTCCGGTGTTGATTCACGCTGCGGACCCGAAATCATTCTGGGATCCAATGGACAGCCAGAATGAAAGGTGGCTGGAATTAAAAACCCATCCCCGAAGAAAACGGTCTGATACGGATCCGGCCCCATGGCAACAAATCATCGATGAGCAACACAGGATGTTCAAAAAGAATCCGGGAACAAAATTCATCAATGCACATATGGGCTGGTACGCCAATAACCTTGGCAGACTGGGGGAATTGATGGAGGAAATACAGAATATGTATGTTGGCATAGGTGCCATAATCGCGGAACTGGGCAGGCAACCACGGAATGCGAAAGCCTTCTTTATAAAATACCAGGACCGCATCCTCTTTGGTAAGGATAGCTGGAAACCAGAAGAGTTCCCCACCTATTTCAGGGTTTTAGAGACAGATGATGAGTACTTCCCGTATTATAAAAAGTACCATGCATTCTGGCCTATGTACGGCCTGGACCTGCCGGAGGAAGTGCTTCGCAAGGTATATTATAAAAATGCGATGGCCTTATTGCCCGGTCTGGATAAAAGTTTGTTCCAGTTAGAATAACATCACACGGATCCCGGTTAAAACCTGGAAGGGATAGGTGTGCCTATCCCTGGGGATGATAAGGATCTCCTTAAATTTTATTTGATTTTGAGTGGAAAAGATTCGATCTTGTAGGAACGAATTCGTAAGCCTCCCAAATGATGTGCAAATCAATTAAATGCCAGATAATCCCCCCACATATCCTCGAAGAACTGGCCAAACAAGGCAATGTGAGTTGTAAGAAAACCTTGAATGATACCAACAGAATCCTTCAGCGCCGTAATACGGTCCTCAACCATTTGCTGGTACGAAAAACTGAAGAGGGGGAAGGTGACCGCTATGTTTATGACAGTCAGTATAAATATGAACAAAGGTACCAACTGGTTCGGGAAGAAGGGAGTACCCCTACCGATGACCCAACGGTAACAGGCTCTTATGATACTTCCGGCTTTGTCCGGGATTATTTCAGGGAAACATTTGCTTTGAAATCCATCGACGGCAATGGGATGGCCGTTATTTCCAATGTCCATTACGGGCTCAACTACAACAATGCTTTTTGGGATGGGGACGAAATGACCTACGGGGATGGGGATGGAAAAGAATTCACAGATTTTGCAACCGCCATTGATGTGGTAGCCCATGAACTTTCCCATGGGGTGACCCAGTTTTTGGCAAATCTGGAGTACCAGGGTCAGCCAGGTGCCCTCAATGAACACTTTTCAGATGTATTCGGGACAATAATCAAACAAAAATACTTAAAACAAGACATGGAGGATGCCAATTGGCTCATCGGTGACACCATTGTAACGGAGGCCTTCCCGGGGATTGCCATCAGATCTATGAAGGCACCGGGTACCGCCAATGAATTTGATATTCAACCGGCCCATATGGATAATTATTACACCGGAACCGCCGACAACCAGGGGGTACATATCAATTCAGGCATCCCAAACAAGGCGTTTTACCTCTGCTGCCTGGAAATTGGTATTGATCACTGTGCCCTGATATGGTTTGAAACATTGAAATCCCTATGGCGGACAGCCAGTTTCCTAGACATGCTCGATAGGATACTGGAAACCACCCGCGCCCTTGGTGATGCAAAAAAAATAAGCGGGACAGCCACTGAGGCTGTTCGCCAAAGTTTTGCCGCTGTTGGATTAAACCAGGTAGCCCTATGAAATACAAGGTTACAATAGAAGGTGGATTTACTGGAATTCCAAAAGAGTATGAAGGTATCCTGGATCTGGAAGGGGAAAAGGAAAAACAACTTCTCAGCTGTCTTGAAGCTATCCCCCCTGGGCATAACGAATCACTTCGTGATGGCAGGTTATACCGCATAAAACTGACAACTGCTTCCCGGGATTGCCAATCTGTGTTTGATGATTCCAATCTTCCAGGGGAATTGAGGAGTTTTATAGACAGGATACAGGCCCTGTAGTCCCTCTGTCAAAGCACGATTTTCAGCTAAAACCTAAAAAAAAGTCCAGGATGTGTGATTTTTTACACGCCTGATGTACTAATGGGTCAAACAGGACGAGAAACTTAATGGGCAGGGAGCAGGAATTTATTCAGATTATTAAAGCCAACGAAGGCCTTATATTCAAAGTCACGACCCTCTACACCAACAATAGCCATGACCAAAAGGACCTATACCAGGAAATTGTATATCAGCTTTGGCGTTCGTTTGATTCCTTCAGGAATGAAGCCAAACGCAGTACCTGGATGTACAAAGTGGCACTGAATACGGCCATCAGCCAACTAAATAAGCAGAAAAGAAAGCCGGGATCCATATCTATGGACCTGATGGTTCCTGCTGAAACCGATAGTCCCGATCCCGTTTTTGAGGAACGCTTAAAAATAATGTATACCTGTATCCACCAATTGAACCTGTTGGAGAGAGGATTGATGCTATTGTTATTGGAAGGAAGAAAATATGATGAGATCGCAGAGATCACGGGCCTGACGCCGACAAATGTAGGTACCCGGATTTCGAGGATCAAGTCAAAGTTAAAATCACAGGTTATAAAAATATAATGTTATGGATTGGGAAGAAATGAATGATGTATGGTCCGAACTGAGTGAGCAATTGGCATATCAACAAAAATTAACCGATAAAATCATACTAAAAATGACTGAGGCACGATTTTATAACAGGTTTTCAAGAATTCAAATGTTCGAAACAATGGGTGCCATAGCCTGTTTTTTAATGGCATTGGTGATTTTGGTGCGGTTCAATGAATTGGATACCTGGTATTTGATTTGTAGCGGTGCCTTTTCGGTAACGTACCTGCTTGCCTTACCGATACTGGTACTGAGGTCCTTGTACAAAATACAGCACCTGGATATTTCTGGAGGTAGTTACAAAGATACGTTGGTCCGTTTCTTTAAGGCGCGGAAAGAACTTCTGCTGGTACAAAGAACAGGTATATTTTTTAATTTTATCATTTTATTGATCAGCTTACCGGTGCTGGGCAAAATTTTCGGCAATAAGGATATCATGCTCGAAATTGACGGCTGGATCTGGTATATACCGGTAATAATTGTCATTATGGTATTGATTTCCCGCTGGGGCTACAAGTGCTACAAGGGGGTCACATGGTCTGCCGAAGAAATCCTTTCTGAACTGGAATAACCCTGTTGCCTATTTGAGCCTACGTTCCGGTTTCTATTTTTGCTGAGGAGATCCTGCAATCATAAAATGCGCTATATTTATCATTCATGAACAGCTTACCAATCCAACACTGAAGTGGCATGTAATACTTCCCCCGCCTTCCGTAATCTTATTTTGGTGCGCCATGTACAGAACCTGTTAGTTCTGTTGGCTGTGTGTTTGGTTGAGAACCAGGCGATGGCACAAAAAAAGAATGCGGATTACCAGTTGCAGATCCGCAAGACAAATTTACCCATAATTATTGACGGGGTTGCCGACGATGTAGCCTGGCAGGATACCGATGTAGCCAGGGATTTTTATATGGTCCTGCCCATGGATACCGGCAAGGCAGAGGAACCTTCCGAGATCCGAATGGCCTATGACGACAGGAATATCTACCTGGTCGCCACATTTTATCATAAATCGAAAGGATCCTATTATGTGGAATCCCTTCGCAGGGATTTTTCTTTTGGAAAAAACGATAATTTCCTTCTTTTTATCGATTCCTTCAATAATCAGACTACGGGCTTCAGTTTCGGATCTAATGCTGCCGGTGCACAATGGGATGGAACCATGTACGAAGGGGGTAGTGTGGATTTGAGCTGGGACAGCAAATGGGTTTCTGACGTGAAACAGCATGAAGACAAATGGGTGTTTGAAATGGCGCTCCCTTTTAAATCTATTCGCTATAAAGAGGGGGTGACCGAATGGGGTATCAATTTTAGCAGGTTGGACCTGAAATCGGGGGAGAAATCGAGTTGGACCCCCATCCCAAGGCAATTCCCTACAGCCTCCCTGGCATATACCGGGGTGCTGGTATGGGATGCCCCGCCGCCACCGCAGGGAATTAGTTTCTCATTGATCCCCTATGCCCTTGGTACAACGGAATACAACAGGGACGGGATTACCACCTATGACCAGAAATTCGGAGGCGATGTGAAATTCAGCTTAAGTTCTTCCCTGAACCTGGACCTCACCGTAAACCCCGATTTCTCCCAGGTGGAAGTGGACCGGCAGGTAACGAACCTGGACCGGTTTGAATTGTTTTTCCCGGAAAGAAGGCAATTCTTTTTAGAGAATGGCGATCTGTTCGCGAATTTTGGCTACCCGAATATCCGGCCGTTTTTTTCACGGCGTATTGGACTGGGAGTACCCATTCAGGCCGGGGTCAGGGTTAGTGGGAATCTCAATGAAAAATGGCGGCTCGGGGTAATGGATATGCAGACTGCAAATATAGATGAGATAGGGCTTCCCAACCAGAATTTCGGGGTCATATCCCTGCAACGAAAGGTATTCAGCCGGTCCAGTATTGGCTTGTTATTCGTAAACAAACAATCTCTGAATTACGCTGATGATTCCGATTCCCTGAGAACGGCATATCCGCAATACAACCGTAACCTTGGTATGGAATATAATCTTGCCTCTTCCAATGACCTCTGGAATGGCAAAGCTTTTTTCCTGAAATCCTTTGCGCCTGGCGAGGAGGGAAAAGGGCTGACCCAGGCTGCCAATATTGAGTACAGTAACCGCCAATGGAACTGGGGGATACAGGAGGAATCAGTGGGGGAGGATTATACAGCGGAGGTAGGATATGTCCCCAGGAGGGGTTATATTAACTTCAGTTCGTTTTTAGGCCACCTGTTTTTCCCGCAGGCGAGTACCATACTAAGTCACGGGCCAAAAGTAAGTTCGTCCTATTTCTTTGATCAGAAAATACAAAGGACAGATAACCAGAATTCCCTTGCATATATTTTTAACTTCCGGGACCGGAGTATCCTGAACCTCAAGGCAAGTGACGAATTTGTGGAATTGTTGCAGCCATTTGACCCTACCAGGTCCGGGAAGGATGAACTGGCTGCAGGGACCCGGCATAACTGGCAATCTGCTGAATTCGAATTTATCTCCAGGCCTCAAAGCCTCTTCACCTATGGCCTTAGCGGCCGGTTTGGAGGCTATTACCTCGATGGCAACAGGACCAATCTAAGTACACAGTTGGGGTACAGGTTCCAGCCCTATGTTAGCCTGAGTACCAACTTAAGTTATAACAAGATCAGCATGATAGCCCCCTGGAACACAACCGAATTCTGGCTGATAGGGTCCGCGGTGGATGTTACTTTCACCAATAAAGTGTTTTTCGCCACCCTGTTTCAATATAATGAACAATCCCGGAATTTCAACCTTAACTCCCGGTTTCAATGGCGGTACAAACCGGCATCGGACCTCTTTATTGTTTATACCAATAACCAATTGCTGACACCCCTGGAAGGGAACAGCTGGTCCCTTACTTTAAAGCTTACCTATTGGTTCAACAAATAGGGGAGCTTCAGCCAGCTCCTTGATTTCACTATCTTCCTTGGGTATAATTTTGAGGATCCATAAAAAGGTTTGTATCCTTGTTATTGAATATTTTCGTGCAATTTGTAGGTGTTATTGACAGATTCCCGCAATATGGAATCCCTATTTCCCGGACTGTTATAGTTTGGCAAAAGTAAAAGGGGCTACAGCGGAGATAACGGAACTTAATCCGGAATGACGGGGTTGATGCCCCCGGTATTCGCATCCCAGATCCGGATTACAAGATCCCGGACACTTCCTTTAACCGCTAGGGCCGCTATATAATCCTCGGCCGGAGGGTATGAAAAAAGCTGCCATCTGTTGCGCTCACCCCAATGGGTTTCCAGCAAGTGTGCATGGTTGTCATCATCCACGGAAACAGCAAAGGAATCGAGTGGAAAGGAGAGGCCACTGCCAACTGCTTTTACAATGGCTTCCTTACGTGTCCAGCACCGGTAGAACGCCCGGGTAAATTCGGATTCATGGAGACGGAGCAGGGCAATTAACTCCGAATTGGAAAAAAAATTCCGGGCTATGGTTTCCATCTCGGAAATAGGCTTGATGTATTCTATATCAACCCCGATCTCATCTTTAATGACAAATCCAAAGACAGCATATTTTCCGGAATGCGACAGGTTGAACCGGAGGTCATTGTCAGGGTGCAGGGCCGGTTTACCGT
>JBGTLT010000120.1:0-12610 GCA_041743975.1 Zeaxanthinibacter sp. | reverse complement strand
GGGGTTCCTGATCTATGGGTAATTCCAGGCGACCATACAATACCTGTTCTTCCTTATTTTCAAAACTGATTTTTTCGACACTCATATGGTATGTTCATTCAGGATAGCGCCATGGTCCGGAGCTTTCAATTTTGATGAGCTGTCGCAGCAAACTCAGGGGATGTCAAAAGTTCATACATTGTATGAACCGGGCTTTCGTACTATTTGCTTTCCAACTCTATGGTTTCCCCATCTTTTATAGGCGTACCAGGGTCTTTTTTTAAGTAGTTATCCAGGAATTCCAGCACCTTGCTATACGCTTCTATCTGATTTTCCTTCTTGACAAATCCATGTCCCTCATCTTCAAACAACACATATTCAACAGGCACACCGTTTTTGCGGACACCCGCTACAATTTCATCCGACTCTATCTGGAGGACACGGGGATCCTTGGATCCCTGCAATACAATGAGGGGTTTGGTCACTTTATCCGTATGGAAGAGGGGAGAAATGGCTTTTAACCTTACGGAATCGGCACTGTTGGGATCCCCTAACTCCAGGTATAGCGCTTCCTTGAACGACTCCCACCAGGGCGGGATACTCCTCAGGGTCCTAATCCAGTTGGTTACCCCAAAAAGGTTGACCCCCACAGCAAACTCTTCAGAGGCATACGTCAGGGCGGCCATGGTCATATAGCCTCCATAGGATCCCCCGATGATCCCAATTTTGTTACCGTCAATTTCAGATTGTTGTGCAAGCCAGTTTTTCCCCTCCACACAGTCTTTCAGATCCTTGTCACCGTGGTTGAGATCGTCCATCTTATAGAAGGTTTTTCCATAACCGCTGCTACCCCTGTTATTGACGGCTAAGACGGCATAGCCATGGTTCACCAGGAACTGTATGAAGGAACTGAAATACTGGCCGGATTGCCCCCCGGGCCCGCCGTGAACCCATACCAATGCGGGTACCTTGTTGGTGGTACTGGCCTGATGGGGTTTGTAATAGATAGCCGGTATGTCCAGTCCATCAAATGATTTGTACCGTATGACTTCTGCTGTGACCAGGTCTGCAGCGTCAATATCCTTGTTCAGCACATCAGATAATTTCCTGGAATCTTTTGTTTTCAGGTTATACACATAGAGGTTATATGGGGTATGGGAACCCCCGGCATAAAATCTCATAAGGGTTTCGTCCCTGGAAAAGCCAACACTGGTAATACTTGCATTATCCAGCACCGGTAGATCCAGGTTTTTCCCGGATGCCACATCCATAATTTCAACTACATTTTTGGCATCAGCATTAATATAGGTTACCCGGTACCCCCCGTTGTCCGTGAAATAACTCCCAGCTATATCCCAATCACGCTCCATTACTTTCTCCCGCGTGCCATCAGCAAGGGAATATTTCATCAGATAGGAAAATTCGGAACCCTCATCCGTGGTATAGTAGAGGGCTTTGCCATCCGGGGAAAAAACCTGGGCCGTATTGGCACTCTGATTTTCATTTACCTTGATCAGTTTCCGATCCTTCAGGTTATAGATATAAAGTTCACTATCATTCGTATTCAGAGGTTTTGTAAGGGCTATTGTACTTTTATCCCCGGAAATCCCACTGAAGTCCAATCCGTCCACATTCCTGTATAGCAATTTGAATTTCATGGTATTGATGTTCATCTCATACAAATCCATGTACTTGCTGTCCCTTTTGTTAGAACCATAAAAAAAACCGGTATCATCCTTAGCCCAGCTATAAAACAGTGTTCGCGCACCTTCATCCGGTGTAAGATCGGTATGGGTACCGGTGCTATCCAGCAGGTAAATATGATAGATCTCATTTCCGTTATCATCCATCCTGTATAACTTCCTTTCATCCTTTGGGAAATAGGAAATGGCATAGACAGAAGAGCTGTCGGATGCCGTTACCGGCACAGGATCACCTCCGGTTACCGGGATGATATACATATTATAGATACCGGAACGGTTGCTTGATACCAGCAATTTGGAATTATCCGGCGAGAAGCTCCCTGCGGTAATGGATTCGTTGTCCATCATCTGGTCAATGGTATAAGAATTTACTTTCCTTGCCGAATCGGTGGGAGATGACTTATCGTCTTTACAGCACCAACAAAGTGCAAGGATAAGTATCGTACTGATTCTTTTCATACGTCCGTGTTTATTTAATTGATATAGTAAGATACGGCAAATAGTTAGAAAGTCGCCTGGCCTCCTGGAACCCTTCTCAGGATTAACTGGAACACCGGATACCAAATTCATTTCAATCAGATGCTCTCATTTCAAAAGATTTTGTTTTTTTGAAGGGTGACAATTCCAGTTGCTCAATCTCTTTTTGATAAGCCTTCCAATTAGCATCAAAAAATGCATTCGTTTTTTCCAGTGCATTGTCCAGTTCTTCAGCTGCATACTCCAGAAGCTTGTTTTCGGTTGTTGTCATGCCAGATGGCCTGCTCCTGACATACCCTGCCGCCACTCCGATTCGTTGCATAACTGTTATCTCAGGGTTTCTGGTGATCCCCTGCCGTTTGTCCTCCTTGCCCAGGTAAAGTGCCATAATAGAATCGATGGCTTTGCTGATCTCATCAGAAGCTTTAGCCTGGTCCTTGTATTTTTCCTTGTCAGCTTCCCTGAGTTCTTTGGCATATTTTTCGGCTATATTTTTGCTTTCTGCCAATTGCTGTATGGCATCAGCGGCTGTTTGGGTATATAGCTGCAATTTTCGGCCGGATTCATATCGCGCAGTGATCACTTCTGCGGGTATTTCAAGTCGTGGATCTGATTTGACCGTAACCGATGTTGTGTCCGTAGACGTGCCATATCTCACTTTGACCCTATAGGTGCCTGGTTTCACATCCAGCCCGCCCGGTTCCCCAGTGCGTTTGCTGATCTTCCTGGAAGGCCTGTCCGCGCCTTTTTCATCCATTTCCCAATAGATCCGGTGGAATCCGGCCTTTTCTGGGGTTTTATAGCTAAGGGTCCTCATCAGCCTATCCCCCGCATAAAATTCAAAGAAAATGGAATCTTTGGTTATCCTTTTTTCTCCCGGGGCGTTGGTGTTGGCCTCCTCCTGAACTGATTTTACGGCATCACCTTTGGCATCCGGGATTTCTTCCTTATCTTTTTCTTCCTTTTCTGTTGCCGGACTTTTTCCTTCTTTCAGGTAGTAAGTGATCATGGCTCCGGATTTCCTGTTTTCAGCATTGAAGATGGCATCTCCTCCAAACCTGCTTCCGGTTGGCTGCTGGTATGCAGCCTGGTAGGCATCCGGGGGTGGGAACAACCTGATCTCCTCGTCCAGGATCGCTTTGTCCCTGGCAATGTCCCGAAGCGGCCGGATGTCATCCAATACCCAGGCAGCCCTCCCGAATGTCCCGATAATCAGGTCTTGCTCCCGGGGATGGATAACAAGATCCTTGGTCGATACGGTGGGGAATCCTTCTGTCCATTTCTGCCAGCTGGAACCTGCATCCATGGAAAGATACAGGCCATCATCTGTACCGAGGAACATCAGGTTGGGGTTCTCCGGGTCTTCAATGATAGACAGGGCATAACTCATTATATCGGTTCCATCCACAATGCGTTGCCATGATTTGCCATAATCTTTGGTCCGATAGGCGTAGGGGGTATAGTTGAACCTCCTGTAATCATTGGCCACCAGGAGGGCTTCCCCTTTATTCCGTACAGAAGCCTTTATTTGGGGGATCCAGCTGCCCTGGGGCAATCCTTTGATGTTGCCGGTGACCTCTACCCAGGTTTCACCGCTGTTTTGGGTATAATGTACCCGGCCGTCATCGCTTCCCACCCACAGCATATCTTTTTCGACGGGGGAAGGTTCAATTACCAGCAGCGTACAATGGTTTTCAGCCCCTGTGGCATCCATGGTCAGGCCCCCGCTTTCACTTTGCTTTTGTTTTTCCGGGTCATTTGTGGTAAGATCCGGGGAGATGACTGTCCAGGTGAGGCCCTTGTCCTTACTTTTATGTACAAACTGGCTCCCAAAATAAACGGTGCTGCTATTGAAAGGATCCTGCCCGATAGCGGCATTCCAGTTGAACCGTAATCTGGTATCTGCATCCGGGGGTGTTGGCCGTACACTATAATCGTTCCCGGTAACCCAATCGTACCGGCTTACATATCCCTGCTGGCTCATGGCATACCCGTAGCGTGAATCATCCTTGTCCGGTACTACATCAAACCCGTCCCCGAAGGCAATTTCCTGCCAATAGCTGTTGCGGATCCCCTGTGCGCGCCACACATAGGCCGGTCCCCTCCAGGACCCGTTGTCCTGCATCCCGCCATACACATTATACGGGAATTCGTTATCCACATTGATGTGGTAGAATTGTGCCACAGGCAAATTCCCGATAAACCTCCACGTCTTTCCCCCGTTGCGGGTGATGTTCATTCCCCCGTCATTGCCATCAATCATAAACTGCCCGTCCTGCGGGTGTATCCACAAGGCATGATGGTCCGGGTGCACCCCGTTGTCCGTACCGTAGGCCGGCATCAGCTGCGAAAAGTTCTTTCCTCCATCTTCGGAAACATTGACCATAGTGAACACGGAATACACCCGATTTTCATTTTGGGGGTCCACATAGATTTCCGAATAATAAAAGGGACGATCGCCTATGTCCTCCTTATCGTTTACCTTTATCCATGTTACGCCTCCATCTTTGGATTTGTAGAGGGCGTTTTTTTTAGATTCGATCAAGGCATAGATGATATCCGGTTTGTTCCGGGCAATGGCAATCCCGATCCTTCCGAGTTCTCCTTTTGGCAAGCCATCCTCAGCTGTAAGTTTTTTCCATGTTTTCCCCCCGTCATATGTTATGTGCAACCCGCTTCCGGGGCCGCCGGACTTAAAAAACCAGGGATCGCGTTTGTGTTCCCACATGGCTGCGATCAGTTTATTGGGGTTCATAGGGTCCATTACAAGGTCAGCAACGCCTGTCCGTTGGTTGGCAAACAATATATTATCCCAGGTCTCGCCCCCATCTGTTGTTTTGTATACTCCCCTTTCCGGGTGTTCCCCCCATGGGGAACCAATGGCCCCTACATAGATAACATCGGGGTTTGTGGGATCAATTATAATGCGATGGATATGGCGCGTATTTTCAAGGCCCATGGATTTCCAGTTCTTACCGCCATCCAAAGACCTGAAGACCCCATAGCCTCCGTTAAGACTGTTCCTGGGGTTACCCTCTCCTGTACCAACCCAGACCACAGATGGGTTGGATTGTTGTATGGCCACCGCCCCGATGGAAGCAGTGACTTCCTTATTGAAGACCGGGTCCCATTTAATGCCTCCAGACGCAGACTTCCAAAGCCCACCGGAGGCAGTACCTGCATACATTACCCCTGGGTCTGAAATGACCACGTCAATGGCTGTCACCCGGCCACTCATGCCACCGGGGCCAATATTTCGGGGTTTCAGGTCCCCAACGAGGTCCATTTTAAAATCTTGCGCAAATAAAGCCAGGGATGCTAACAGCATCATAAGGGAAAGTGCAGTCTGCTTCAAAGAGTCTGGTTTTAGGGGGTTTGGAATTCACTAAGTTTATTGGATCGGAATTGTAAGTCGCGCAAAAGTTATTTTCTGAACCCACCGGGACCATCATGATTTCATGGACACAGTAGCAGTACTTTGGCAACTAACATCCGTATTTCAATTCAATTGGTCGGCTAAATATACCAAAATCTTCAACGCCTTTTCTTAAAGAGGTGTTAACGTCCCAAACGACCTCCCATTTAGCTGATCATATTTTAATCTATACTCCTTAATATGATTGCGGTTTTCCCTTGTTGGGGTTGCTCCCCGGGACTTCCCCCACCGCGATCCTATACATGGCGCTGAGCAAATACACCGCTTTTCCGGTATCAACCTCCGGCCGACGGACGGTTTCAAAAACACCTGACAGCCCCGGCAGAAAATCCACTTTTTGGTTTCCGCCAACCTGAGAATCCAACGGATAATTTCCGCTGCCTGGGTGGAATCCACCAATTCTGAAGAGGGCATTTTTTCTATTCCCCTTTTGCCTTCGGACCCATGTAATACCTGGGATTCCTTGCCGGATCCAGGATATTCACCTCGGGGGTGTCATTGTAGGGCTGGAAAAATGTTGTTGATTTAAGGACAAAAAACAACAATATTCCGGCTTGCATTAGCATGCTGCTATGTGAAAAAATGTTCAGGCTTCATCAATTTCGCGGGCTACCCGGTTGGCAGACCGGGTGGAAGCTTCCATCCCCCAGTTAAGATTATCAGCATATGCGCCGGCAAAATGGATCCTGCCATGGGGTTTCATAAGTCCAGGCCAGAACTTTGCCAATTCCCCGATGGGAAATGCAACCCGTTCACACGTAGAAGCATAGGCTTCTTTTGTCCAATCGCGGCTAAGCGCCTGTTCGATGGTATCACTTTTTCCGGGATACATTTCCCGGAAAGCCGCTAAGGCGCGGCCAACAGAAATCCCTCCAGGACCAGTACCCAGGATAATGACCCTGTGGGTGTCAACTTCCTCTGCGGATTGCCATACAGACCAAAGGTCCGGATGGTCGAATTCCAGGTTGATGCTAACCTTATCCGGTATCCAGAATTTGGAACTGGCCTGGAAAACAAACCGTTGGTATGAATCATAGGTAAGGTTATTGATGATGTATTTTTTTTCTTCAGGAAAATCAGGGCTTAACGGTATATTTTTAAATGCCGGCGGGGGGATGCAGTTAACAAGGTAATCTGCTGCCATTTCCTTAGTCTCATTGTGTTGCCTATACACTACAGTAACCTCACTTTCTCCCTGCCGGATAGCCTCTATAGGACAATCGAGCCAGACCCGAGTGCCCAGTTTACCGGCAAAGGCATTGGGCATCATCTGGTTCCCGCCTTTTAACCGGTAAACTTCGATCGGGTAATTCGGGACACCCCGAAGGGACAAAATAGCCGCCTGCCACAATTCAAACAATGCGGATGCGTTTTCCCCACCCAAAAAATTCATTGCTGTTGGGGAGGCACCTTCCTGCTTATAGATGCTGGACATAGGAATTTTATCCAGCTCGTCATAGCCTGCACCGAAGGGTTGGTATTCGTCCGTAAAGGCACCCAGGTATTTCTTGATAAACAGGGATTTGAGTTCATTGAAGGGATTTTCAGCCAAAAATCGCACTTCTTTTTCATTGAACCCCATATTGAGCAGCGTTTGGCGGTCCGATAGCATGTCTTCCGTATAATAGGTGCCGTCCATCCTGCGCCAAACGTTTTTCCTCCTGGGATATGGCAGTGCGGTCAATCCCAATTCGGTTACATACTCCCAATATTTTTCATATCCGGGTTTCGTAAAATGCTCAGCGCCAAAATCCCCGTAAAGGCCATCAGACAGTCCATCATGAACTGTAAACACGTGGCCGCCATGCCGTCCGCTGGCTTCAAGTACCACTACTTCATGCCCCCTTTTCATAAGCTCATAGGCCGTACAAAGGCCTGCGATCCCTGCTCCGGCAACAATTACCTTTTTCACTGCTTTTTTGGGCTTGCTGCTATCTGCCAGCAAATTGGGGGAAACCAGGGATGTCGCCAAACCTGCCAGGGTTGTATTCCTGATGAATTCCCGTCTTCCCTTTCCTTTCATAACTATGATGATTATAGAATTGGTAGTCTTTTGTATTAAAAATACAAAACATTCGAATCATACTGCCAACTATCCAGGAAGTTTCATCCAGGTTCAACGGTGGCATTGCAGACTGTCGCCACCGATCTCAACTTGAGTGATGACAGACTGCTATAAAATTCAATAGCCTTCGGAAGGCGGCAGTACTTTTTAAAATTGTACTCTGTTAAGTTTTTGGTGGAATTTATGAGCCCCAGGTGGTTTTCAGTATCCTGTTTTATACACTTTGCCATCCTTCATGACAAATGACACCTCCCGCATACGGGTAATATCCGTGGTTGGATCTCCTGGAACCGCAATGATATCTGCCAGGAACCCTTGTTTGATGTGGCCGATCCTATCCTGGTGGAATACCCTGGCATTTGTGGCTGTAGCAGCCTGCAGAGCTGAGGCAGGTGTCATTCCATAGGCTACCATCAGTTCCAGTTCACGATAATTTTCTCCATGCGGAAAGACGCCCACATCCCCGCCAAAGACAATTGTGACCCCTTCCCTGAGGGCCAGCTGGAACGAGGCCCTTTTTTCCGAAATGCTATTGGGTTCTGCAGTGATACCTTTTTCCCACCCATTATATTGCTCAATGGCGTCTCCGGCGGCCAGGGTAGGGCAGAGGGCTACATTGTTCTCTTTCATCATCCTGAATGTTTCCGCAGTTCCCTGGTCTCCGTGTTCTATGGTTTCCACACCGCTAAGGATGGCACGTTTCATACCTTCGGGGGTGCTCGCATGCGCGACTACATAGCTGCCCGCACTGGTGGTAGCATGGACCATGGCTTCAAGTTCCTCCTGAAGGAAGGTAGGCATGGACGGTGCTCCTTTGGACCATCGATAGTCTGCATAAACTTTGATAAAATCCGCACCATTGCCCAACTGTCTGCGGACCGTCTGAATTACTTCCGGAATGCCACTGGCGGGCTCTGCCCCAAGCGGGACATGCACCCCATCGTGAAATCCTTTCGGGCCATAGGCGCCGGTAGCAACAATGGCGGGACCCGATACCAGGATTCTGGGACCGGAGATGATGCCTTCTTCAATGGTCTTTTTCAGGTACACATCAGCGTACCCCGCACCCTCTGAACCGAGGTCTCGCATAGTAGTGATACCTGCCATCAGGGAGTTCCTGGCATGGACAGATCCCCGGATCGCCCTTTCCACCGGGGATTCTTTTAAAACCTGGTCATTCCAATCCGTTTCGTTGTAGGGATGGAGCAACAAATGGGAATGGCCTTCAATGATACCTGGCATCAACGTCATTCCTTCCAGGTTGATTTCATGGGTCCCTGAGGGTTTTTTAAGCCCTGATAGGGCACCAGCATACATTATTTCGTTGCCCTCAACCAGGACTACCCAGCCTGGGTGGATGCCTGTACCGTCAAAAACCCGGTCTGGCAGCAGCAGGTATTGCGCCTGGCTGTATTGGCACATCAGCAAAAGGCACAGCCATAAAAAACTTTTCATGCTTTATTTTAAGGGTAATAAAAAAAGGGATTCCGGTGGTTTATTTCCTGAATCCCCAAATTTATTCTGGATACTGTTATTGCTGGGCCATTTCAAGGTTGATCTTCATCTCCACCTCATCTCCAATTGGAAATTCCTTGATGCCTACCCCAAAATCCTTCCGGTTGATGGTTCCTGTCAGTTTCAATCCTGCTTTTAATTTTTGACTGCGCTCATCGGTAATGATACCATTTAATTTCCCCTCAATTGTCACAGGTTTGGTAACCCCGTGAAGGGTGAGGTCCCCTGTCAGTTTAAAGGTTTTGTCCCCTGTTTCTTCAAAGGAAGTGGTCTTGAATGTCATGTTGGGATAGGTTGCCACTTCAAAAAAATCTTCGCTCCGGAGGTGCTCATCCCTTTTTGTATTATTGGTGTTGAGGCTGGTAGTTGGGATGGTCACCGTAAAATCAGGTTTGCTGAAGTTCTCATCGGCCATGGCCATAATCTCAAATTCTCCGAAGTTGCCGGTTACTTCAGAAATCATCAGATGTGAAATGGTAAAGTTAACATTGGAATGGGCCGGGTCCGCTTTCCAGCTCATTTGGGCGGAAAGGGAGGTCGCAGCGATAAGGCATACAAGAAGGCTTAGTTTTTTCATGATCTATTACTTTTTGGTTGCTATAATTCTGTTTTAGAGGATATGGAATCTAAATATAAACAAATGATGATTCGTTTGACATGTATTTTACCGCCGTTTCATCACCAGGCTGTCTGCAGGGTAGTTATTTTTGAGATGGGCCATTTGGGCCTCAGCCCAATCGATGATCATCTTCCTTTGATCTTCGCTGAGGTTGGCCTCTTTATGCAATCCGAGATAGGTATAATCGTGTAACGGCATTTCCTTTTCTTCAATCATTTCAACCATCTCCTCAAATTTATGATTCTGTACAGCGATCGGCAGCTTGGTAAAAGTCGAAAAGTTAAGGTGCTCTTTACCTTCATCCACATGGCTGTCAAGGTACCAGGCTACCGGTTGGATATTGGAATACCAGGGATATATTGTCTTATTGGAATGGCAGTCATTACAGGAAACTTTCAATATATCATTGACCACCAGGGGGACTTTATATTTGGTCGACAAGGCATACGTTTCCTCATCGGAATCATTTTTTTCAGGGTGGAAGAATTGGATTACCACCAGTATGAGCAACAGGCCAATCAGTATTTTTTTTAACATAATTTGATAAGTTGTTTGGTTAGCAGGGAATGTTTCGGTCAATGCGTCTGTAAATATATATATATGACTACTGTAATGATAAAAGGTTTAAGATAAGATCTGACTATTTTTTCTGCTGCAGGATACTGTCTGACCAGTAATCCCAGCCGGACCGGCATCCGAAAGAACATTACTCATTCGCTGCCTTATCAGCAATTTTTGCCAATTCATCATCCAGTGCACCCCTGCTAAGCCAGGTCCCACGGACCATTACCCCTGACAATTTCCGGAGGGCCCCAAGGTCTTCAAGTGGGTTTGCATCTACCAGGAGTATGTCTGCATCCAACCCCTCCCGTATGTCACCGAATACAGCTTCCATCCCAAAATACAGGGCGGGGTTAAGCGTACCCGATTGCAGGATCTGTAACGGTGTTAATCCAGCTTCCTCCATCCCGGCAATCTCATGGTGGATGGAAAAACCGGGTACATTGAATAATTGAGGCGCGTCAGAGCCGAGAAGCATCCCATGCCCTCCTTCCTGCAGTGCCAGGATCATTTTTTTCCTGATGGCATCGAACTTTTTCCATTTCCCCTCCTCAAAACCTGTTCCGGTACCCGTGGTCTCCTCCTTCCTTTTTTTCCAGTCTTCCAGGGTGGAAACCGGCATATAGCGCATTTCGGGCTGCGCCAGCAATTCAGCCCCACTGACAGGGGCGAACCATCGTTCAAATAAACTCTGGGTAGGGACGATCCATACCTGATGCTTCCTGGTTAACCGGACCAGTTCATCTATTCTGGTCGTGTCGGCCAGTTCCGTGAAGTTATAGCCAAAAAAGCCATTCGTGGTAGGATCTGCTACCTTTTCCGGGAGGACCAGGCCTTCCAGGAACCCGTCTACGTGGTCAATGGAAGCGTATCCGCTTTCCAGGGCATGCCGGATGCCAACGGCCACCGGGACATGGCCGGCAAATGGTATTCCAGCCTCCCTGGCCGATTTTACCACTTCATCAAATACCTCCAGCTGGATCCCCGGATGTATTTTCAGGAAATCATACCCTTCTTTCGCATATTGTGTAACCTTGATCCTGGCTTCCTCCCGCGTTGCAACACTGTTTCCGTTGAGGGATGGGCTGGAGGTAAAAATCCTGGGACTGAGGAGTTCACCATTTGCAGCCTGCTCCCGTAACTGGAGGTGGGAAGGATGCCCGAGCATCCCTCGGATTGTCGTGATTCCGTTGGACAGGTACAAAAACAGGGTTGCCTCAATTCGATCACGTGGTGTTTCAGGGGAGGGAATATGCGCGTGCATTTCGGCCAGTCCGGGCAGAGCATACTTTCCGGTCCCATCTATTTGGAGATGGTAAGCAGCCGGATCAGAGATGCTATCCCGGATACTTTTTATCTTTCCGGAATCTATAACGATGTGCTGGTTTTGCCGGATAGTGCCCTTTTGAACATCTACAATAGCGACATTGGAGATCAGGGTCGCCGAAGGGCTTACCGCTTGCTGTGCCTGGGAGCAGCCGAAAATGACGAGGGCTGCAATGGGAACGATCATTTTTTTCAGAAACTTCTTTTGATGTGTGCTGCTGTTCCTCATAGGATATACTCTTTTCGTTACTATAGGTTACCAATGCCTGTACGTATTAACAGGTGTTTGTTTCATCCACAACAATTGTTACAATATCGTCATTTTATGGTTTTGTACCTATGCCCAGGCTAAATATCCGCTCCCCATATACTAATACGGGTATAATCTGCCTGCACTTAAACAGGCAAAGACCACCTGCCGATAATGATGAAATTTGGGCATTCCGGGTCATATTAGGCTATGCTCTCGATTTTATATTGGCCTCACACAGCCTGATAATTTCTGCGATCCTGTCCTGTCTGGTACTTTCCCTTTTGGCCTGGTTTAGCCAGTACAAATAACTTTTCCGCTGGCCCTTTGTAAAATTTTCAAAATTTTGACGGGCTTTTGGGGAGGATTCAAAAGCCATCCGAAGGTCTGGCGGAACAATCCCTTTTTCAACGTCGTCCAATGCTGTCCAGGAGCCATCCTTCCTGGCAGCACGGATCTTGTCTAGCCCACTCTGGTGCATCAGGCCTGCGGCCTTTAATTCGGCAGCGCGCTGTGTTACAGCTAAAGTAGGGGAAGGTTTTATGCGTTTTACACGATTTGCAAGTTGAATTTCCAATTTACAGCTCCTCACCATCAAGTCAAGATTACATTTAGACCTATTACTATGCCATAATTAAGCCGAATTTATAACAATGTTGTTAAAATTTATAGATAAGTA
>JBGTLT010000119.1:0-1532 GCA_041743975.1 Zeaxanthinibacter sp. | reverse complement strand
AAAAGAACACAATGATTAGGATTGTGACCGCAAGCAGTATACGGGGAAGAGCTAATAAAAACCATTCCCAATAAACCAGGAATGAGCGTTGCATTCGGTTAGATAAATCAGTTAACATATTCAACAATTAGGTGAAAGCCGATAATTTTTCTTGTCCATCTCTTTATATATCCATTATTTCAAGATTTTTACTACCCTTTCAAGGCTCAGGCCCTGCACAATTATTGAGAACAACACTACGATATAGGTTACCGAAACGATCATCTCCCGTTGCATTCCAGGTGTAAGCGATAGCGCTAAAGCGATAGAAATCCCACCTCTTAACCCGCCCCAAGTCATAATTAAAAAGGTTTTATTTGGAAATTCGTATTTCAATCGAAATAAATACGACGGGGTTACCAGCGAAATAAACCGACTAATAATCACAACAAGTATTGAAATCAATCCAACGTACAAAAAAGACATTTCAAATGGGATAACTAGTAGTTCAAGGCCTATCAATACGAATAGAATGGCGTTGAATATTTCATCTACCATTTCCCAAAATTTATGAACGTAATCACTCGTTTCTTCCGACATGGCTTCAAGAGTACCCTTGTTACCAATAAACAAGCCTGCTATTACCATCGCTAAGGGCCCGGAAAAATGGAACATTGGCGCAAGCGTGATTCCTCCCATTACCATCGCCAGTGTTATTAATACTTCGGTTTGGTAATGATTTATTTTTTTCAGCATAATGAATCCAACATATCCCAATAGTAATCCTAATGCTATACCACCTACTATCTCTTCTGCCAAAAGCACAACGATCTCGGATGTTGACACTTCTGAAAACCCTTCGCTGGCTATGTTGAATAGGGTTAAAAAAACAACTACGCCAACTCCGTCATTAAACAAAGACTCGCCCGTTATTTTGGTTTCTATCGATTCGGAAATACCGGCTTTTTTTAGAATAGAAAGTACCGCGATGGGATCAGTAGGTGAAATGAGTGCACCAAATAAGAGGCAATAGATAAAGTCGACCGGTTGGTACAAGAACGGAAGTAAAAGATAGATTGCCCCGGCTACTAAAAATGTAGAAATTAGTAATTCCTGCTGTAGCGTAAGTAAGGATTGGCCACTTCGCCTTTCGAAGTCTTTTAATATCGGTATGCAGGGCTCCCGCAAAAAGCAAAAACCCGAGCATGAAATCCAAAAGAAAGTCTGAAAAATCGATTTGAACCATCAGGTTCTTGACAAAACCACTAATTGGTGTTGTAATTCCTGCTAATAAAAGTAGAAGTGACAACAGGAGAGATAAAACCATCAATCCTATGGTGGATGGTAGTTTTAAGAAACGTATGTTGATGTAAGCTAATACTGCAGATAAAGTAATTATGAGCGATATTAGTTTAAGAGTATCCATAAGCTAATATCATAACAGAAATTTAAAGAAATGGTGCAGATTTTCTTTAGAAGCCCGAGTGATTATATAGGAAACTAAAAAAATATGCCCTGCGATTGCTTGAGGTGATAATTCTGCCCCACCTTGA
>JBGTLT010000118.1:0-2100 GCA_041743975.1 Zeaxanthinibacter sp. | reverse complement strand
TGCGTTACGCGGTGTATAAGGCGGAGTATATAACATCCGGCGAAACCGGGGAAATGGGCAACGAGGTATTTTTTAACAACAGGGGAAACAAGCAACTCGCCGGCGACTTTGTACCAGCCCTGGCCCTGGACGGCACACCGGACATATCATTTTATGTAGATCAAAACAGGCCGTCAGCAGACCTGTCTGTAATAGCAAGTACTGCTGCCATAGACAGGGCAATGGCTACATGGGATGGGGTTCAATGTTCCGACCTGGGCATGACGAAAATACCTTTTGACGGGCGGCCAACAGGTTTCGTAGCTGAGATCCTTGGATTTGGGGGGAGCCTGGACTATGTAGCCGATGTTACCCACAATGGCTGGATGCCCCCCTTGTTTTTCGATTTCCTGGCACCCGGGGGAAGTTCCTTTATTTTGGGCGTCACCTATACCTTTGTTTTTACGGATGAAAATGGTGACCCCTTGGATACGGATAACAACGGGAAATATGATGTCGCCTTGAGCGAAATCTATTATAACGATGCATTTGGCTGGAATGACGGCTCAACCTATGATGTTGAAACCGTAGCCCTGCACGAAGCAGGCCACGGTTTGAGCCAGGATCATTTTGGTAAAGCCCACCGCACATTGAGCAATGGCAAGGTTCATTTTAGCCCGAGGGCTGTTATGAATGCGGCTTATTCCGGCGTACAAACTTCAATTGGTAAAACAGATAACGGAGGCCATTGCAGCAACTGGGGAAGCTGGCCTAACAATTAAAAGCTAACACCCATCAACCGGACGGAGGCCTTTTTGCAGGGCCTCCGTTTTTTTAGGTATCGTATTAAAAGCATACCGGAACGAATCCCGGATGGATCGCCCCGGCCTCATATAGAAATTTATAGTCAGTCATCCACTTTTATAAGCACCGCCTCACAACTCTTCAGATCTGAATTCAAAACAATATTTTCGGACTCCGACCCATCGACTATTTCAATGGCCACGGTATTTGGTGGAAATTCCCCCAGGTTATGTGCATACAGGAAAAGGTCATTCGGTTTGCTTGGATCCAGCTTTAAATCGAAATGTTCCTTCCTGTATGTTAATGCGTATTTGGATACAACAGCTTCCCCATTAAGGTAAATCGAAACCACATCGTTATCCTGCCTGCCATGATCCCATAAGCTGATGCTGATAGCGTCACTGTGAACGATTAATTCCTGTACGTAGGTTACCTTCCTCCCGTCAAACATATTCCGAACCTGATCTTTATCGGTAACTGTTTTCACTTCGCTATCATTTTTTCGCGGAGCTTTTATCAGTGTAAAGAAGGGGGTTGCCATTTTGGCGACATAATTCTTGTCTGCAGGGAATAATTCAATTGCCATCACCCTGTAATTCGAGCCGGGCTGTAGTGCCTTATGCAATTTTATACCCTCTGCAAAGCCGGTATTCCGGAAGACCCCCAGTTCCTGTGTTACCACATCATCCTTTATAAGGTAGAATTTCAGGTTTTTGTTTTCAGGGATATTTTGGGTAAGCCAGCGAATCTCCACGGGCCCCGGAATGGTCCAAATTGTGTTGCCAACAGGATAAGAAACAGTAATGACAGACCGATCCCCTGTAAGCGGGGGCATCTGGTTTTCCTGCTGTACCCCGGCATGGGCCGGATTTAAATTCCCAACGCCCAGAAGAAGGGTTAGCAGAAGGGCCAAACGGGAATAACGCAGATGCTGTTTTAAGTACATAAAAATTGTTTCACCATAATTTCGGCCTCCTTTATGGGAAATACTGGTAAGGTGGTCCTGAATTTCGATGTAATGTTTTTCCCAAAGGTAGCAGAATCCAAAATAAGCAAACGCATAAAAAAAGTCCATATTGCAAAAGAGTTACGGCAATATCCTAAAATTTAAGAGGTTATGCCAGGCTCCTGCACTTTCTTTACAAGTATAATACCAGCCCCCTCATTTAATACATGTGAAAGGATATTGAAGGGGCCTTATACCTGCATTTTTCAATTCCCGATTGCCGCTATGATATTATCCGCCCCCAGACCTTTTGGAATTATATTATAAATCCCGCCGAACAGGTTGTGGTCCCCTTGGGATCAAACCATACT
>JBGTLT010000117.1:0-53713 GCA_041743975.1 Zeaxanthinibacter sp. | reverse complement strand
AGGAATTGATGGAACAAATGGAATTGATGGCGCACAAGGACCGCAGGGACCGGCCGGAGTAGACGGAACAAATGGAATTGATGGGGCTCAGGGCCTAAAAGGAGACGCGGGTGACACTGGTGCAGATGGTGCCCAGGGACCTTCAGGAACTGATGGAACAAACGGAATTGATGGGGCTCAGGGCCTAAAAGGAGATGTGGGTGACACTGGTGCAGATGGTGCCCAGGGAACTGCAGGAACTGATGGAACAAATGGAATTGATGGGGCTCAGGGCCAAAAAGGAGAAGCGGGTGACACTGGTGCAGATGGTGCCCAGGGAACTGCAGGAATTGATGGAACAAATGGAATTGATGGCGCACAAGGACCGCAGGGACCGGCCGGAGTAGACGGAACAAACGGAATTGATGGCGTGCAAGGCCCTGAGGGACTGAAGGGTGACAAAGGAGATGCCGGAGTTAACGGAACCAATGGTGTTGACGGTACACAAGGGCCTGCAGGTGTTGATGGAACTAATGGAATTGATGGCGTGCAAGGACCTCAGGGACTGAAGGGTGACAAAGGAGATGCCGGAGTTGACGGAACCAATGGTGTTGACGGTATACAAGGGCCTGCCGGTGCTGATGGAACAAATGGAATTGACGGCGCACAAGGACCTCAAGGGGACACTGGTGCAGACGGTGCCCAGGGGCCGCAAGGAGTTAAAGGAGACACGGGAGAAACAGGCCCCCTGGGTCCGACAGGACCAGAGGGGGCAGCAGGTCCGACAGGGCCTGCGGGGGCGAATGGAATTGACGGTGCACAAGGAACTAACGGTGGTCCTGGTGCCGATGGTGCGCAGGGACCGCAGGGGCCCAAAGGGGAAACCGGGGATCCGGCTACCAATATCACCACCAACCTGGTACAAGATACCACTACGGGTGTTATTACCTATACCAATGAAATAAGCGCCTCACAGACCGTGAACACGGTTGCTGCAGAAACAGACAATGATATTTCCACAGGTGCCAATGGAGGTGCATATTATGCAAGCCCCATCAAGGCATTTGGTAAAATATCCCCGACAGGTTCCTCCCTAAAATGTACCCCGGGAATAACAGTGACACGGCTGAGTACAGGTCGATACAGAGTAAATCTACTCCCTGGTATGGTTTCAGATGCCAATTATGTCATTCAACTATCCCAACCTGGACGAGGTGGCACCGGAAATGATGATCCGGGTATCGCCTATGAAAATCAGACAAACAGTAGTTTCGAAGTCATAATTGGCGACAATGACAACGGTGCCACGGACCGGGCTCGTTATGACTCAGAATTTATGTTCACAATCTTAGATCTGTAATCCTAATGATACGATTCAAATTAACATATATAGCCCTGCTTGCCTGCCTTGGTTTAAGTGCGCAAATAGATCCCAATTTGATTTTAGGACTAACACAGGCCACAACTTCCGAAATGAACGCTATCGTTGGTTCCTATGAAGGATCGTTACTTTATAACACCGATTTTAAAGGACTTTATGTTTTTGACGGTACTAACTGGGTAAAGTCCAATAACGACAACTGGTTGTTGACTGGCAATGTGGCTGCACCCGGAACCTCCTTTCTGGGCACAACGAATGATGCCCCAATGGATCTGCGATCCAACAATACCAGTATGATTCAGTTGGGAAGAAGGCAAACTCTTGGATTGGTCCAGGCATACCCCGACTACACCAACGCTAACCAATATATTACCTATCTAAAGGGTAACAATGGGGTTTCTGTCCTGCAATTTCAAGCAGATGCCGCAAGTTTCTATAAACCGATGTTCTTCACCAGTTCAGACGGTAATTTCAGATTAAAAGGAAGTGCCGCAGGAACCGATCTGTTTGAAATAGGATCTACCGGCACCGCCAATAATGGTGAGGTTGAATTTATAATCGGGGATGATGGTGCGGAACCCTTTACATTCAAGAGATATGATTATCGAGACCAGTTGTTAAAAGAACTTATGCGTATTCAGGGCAGTTCAGATGCACAAAATGCCAAACCCCGTGTTGGTATTGCAACGAGTGCCCTGGCCAATTCTACCTTGCAAATAAATGGATCATTGTCCACGGCCACTATAACGCCCACTAGTAATATAACACTTGATGAGAGCCACTATACCGTTATCATAAATTCGAACATAAGTGTCACCCTGCCAGCGGCAAGCAGTGCATCAGGAAGGATATATGTAATTAAAAATACCACAAATTCCGCCATGACTATAAGTACCTATATCAATAGTAGTGGCGGTATTACAAGCCAGGTTAGTGCGCAAAATACGCTATGGTTGCAAAGCGATGGCAGCAGCTGGAATTCAATCTCTTCATCCGATTCAGGAGTTGTTACGAATTTGAGTCAAAATGCTTCCACAGGTATTATAAGCTATATGAATGAGAACAATGCCACCCAAACCGCAAAGGTCGTTTCAACCGATGCCAATAATAGTATTAAAGCAGGATCCGATGGAGGTGCGTATTTAAAAATTAATTATGGCGGGAGATGGACCAACACCAATACAGCTACCGACTTAAATATTGATAATACCATTGTTCCTATTTTCGGGACGGAGAACTACAAAGACGATGGCAACAACCTTTACCAGGTAAGTGGCAACACCCTGATCGTGAAGGAAGCGGGAAGATACGATATCAGGGCGAATCTTTCCTTACTGGGGATCAGCTCTTCCGGAAATTCAGAACAACGAACAAACGTTAACACCCGGATCGCAGTGAATGGAATTGCCATCGGTGCAATAGGCGCTTCCGGATTTATTCGTTTTACAAACGGCCACGAACAATCAAGTATTCACGTCAATGAAATTTTGCAGTTGAATACCAATGACATAATTACAATCAGAACCTTTCGGGAGGCAAATTCGGGAATGGTGCGGTTTAGCGGTTCAGGAGAATCTAGTTTTATGATAAACAAATTACGATAGGATTATGAAAGTATGGATAGTAACCATATTGCTCGGTTTATGCTATGTTGCGAGATCTCAGGAGGCGGTGCATAACTATGGCCCTTTGCAACTCCATGAGTCGGGCCAGGTAGGTTTTCACATGGACCTGATCAATAGCGCCGCCTTCGAAGAGAACCTGGGACTTGTAGGTTTTTATACTGATACCGGCCGAATAACCGTTTCAGGAACATTTTCCCCCATCTTCTATGATGCGGAAGTAGCAGTGGAAGATTCCCTGGTGCTGGAAACATCCATCGGGATCAATAACAATGGGAATCTGATAACCGGGGATATCCTTACCCCCCGGAATGCAGCCCTGATCTCCTCCAATTTTTACGATAATTCGTTCTATACCGGGGAGAGCAATGTTTCCAAGGTAGACGGGTATGCCGCTATGACCCTTAAATCCGAGTTTGTTTTCCCGGTGGGGAATACCGATCGCTTAAGACCATTAACCATCGCCTCAGCTGCGATCAATTCCATGTCAAAATGTGCCTACTTCTTTGAAGATCCCAATAATTCCAAAAGCCTGGACGCTATTTTCAGCACCCAAAAGCGGGCAACCGATTATCTCTCTGTCAGCAATAAGGAATTCTGGCGACTCGAAAGCGAGGTACCTTCCTTTGTTACCCTGAGTTGGGACGGGTATAGCGATATCCCTTCGTTGGGAGATTACCTGAGCGACCTGAAAGTGGTAGGGTGGAACAAGAAAACCCGGCAATGGATGGATCTGGGGAACACTGCGGTCTCAGGCGGATTAGCCTTTGGAACGGTGACCTCTGCGCTGTTTGTCCCGGACGATTATGAGATACTGACTATCGGGGGGAATGACGATGCCCTGGAAAGCTATGAAACCATCGAACTGGCCAATTATTTTATGACCCCGAACGGGGATGGAGCCAATGATCTGCTGATCCTGGACGGGATTGAGAAATCACCCGGCAATTCCCTGCAGATCTTTAACCGCTATGGGGTATTGGTCTATTCCAAAGATAATTACCGAAATGAGTTCATAGGGCAATCCAACCGGAACCTGGTGGTACAGCAGCAAGCCGGACTCGCATCAGGGATTTATTTCTATATCATTACGATGTACGATATCCGACAAAAACACCAGGGGTATCTTTATATATCTAATTGACGCTTCACCGGATATTTAACTATGAATGTTCTAATCCCTGGGTTAAAGCTTTCTAAATGAACATAAGGATGTTAGGTGAGGAAGAATAGCACACACCATCATTGTACATACCTTTCCCGGAACTTTACAACCTATATTCTTTCAATCGTCTTTTGAGCCATAATTTGCGCTTTTGATAAAGTTACAGACAGGATGAAAATAATATTACGGTGACATAATCCTGTTGCCGGGGAATACCCTTGCGCAATCCAATATATTCCTGTCCCAATCCCGGGGTCCCCCCGTAAATTTCCTAAAATACTTCATACCTTAGCTTTACCATTAATCGGTAATCTGTGAACAGTTGGCAGTGTAGATTACTTAAAGTTCAATGTTCAAGGTTTCTGGATCAGGGGCAACGTTAAACCTTGACTTTGTATTTCGTACTTCCACTGGAGGCACGGAAGTTTAGGTTTTTTGTCAAAGTTGAGAAGTTGAACGCCAGTGGCAGGCTGAGGGGACTTGAAGCAATAACAGTAAACAATAACAGTCGCAGTTTACAGTCGCAGTCGGCAATGTAGGTTATTTAAAGTTTAAGGTTTAAGTTTGGCTAAGCGCTCACCTGAACGGGACGTGTCTTTCAATCGAATGTCAGGCTGAGCGCACGCCTGTACCGGAGCGGGCCCGTCCGGCTTCAGCCGGGCGGGCAGGGAGTCGAAGCCCGATGGGGCAACAGGATTATAATTTTAGTCCTTTAAGAGCTATTTCATACAAACTAAAAGGCAGTACATGCAGAGAAGATTATTTATCAGGAAAAGCGGTATTTCGGGCCTTGCATTGACAGTGATCCCGGGGACCATTTGGATGCAGGAGACGGAATACCCTGTTTCTGAGCTTATGGGTAAGGAAGACATCCCGCTTTATGGCAAAGGGATCAACCTGCGAAAAGAGGCCCATGATGCTTTCGTTGCCATGCGGGAATCAGCACTGGCAGACGGAATCGATATACAGATCGTATCGTCCTACCGAAGTTTTGAGCAACAGGAGGCCATTTTTGAACGGAAATACCAATCCTACACGGATGATGGCATGGAACCCATGGCCGCCATTGACAGGATCATCGAATACTCTACGATACCGGGGACAAGCAGGCATCATTGGGGTACGGACATCGACATCGTTGACGGCAGTCAAAAAGCAAGCGGGGACGTCCTGGATCCTGAAAAATTCGGGCCCGACGGACCGTTTGAAGCCCTGAAGAAATGGATGGATGCCCATTCCGAAGCATGCGGTTTTTCCCTCGTCTATACCGATAACCCCAAACGCAAGGGGTTTAAATACGAACCATGGCATTATAGTTATGCCGCTATCTCGATTCCCATGCTTACCGCCTTCAGGAAAAAAAATATCCTGCAACTCCTGGAAAAGGAGAAATTTACTGGCAGCGAACATTTCACCACGGGTTTTGTGAACACTTATATAAGGGATAATATTTTGGATATTAACCCGGATCTGTTATAGTTTTTTTACTTTACAATAAACGGGAACACGTTAATAGTATGAGAAGAGGGAGTTGGAAAATCAGGATATTTATAGGGTTGGCCATTGTTGCCTTTGCCTTTGTCCAACGGTGCAACAGCAAGGAGGAAAACCTCTATACGGGGCGGACACAGACCATTGATATGACCCCCGAGGAGGAGATTGCTATCGGGCTCCAGGCTGCCCCTGAAATCGCAAGGGAATTCGGCGGGCTGTATCCCGATGAACGCATGCAGTCCCTGGTGGATGCCGTGGGCGGGAAATTGGTGAACAACAGCATAGCCCGCGAAACCCCCTATCAATATGAGTTTCACCTGCTGGCTGATGACCAGACCCTCAATGCCTTTGCCCTTCCGGGAGGGCCGGTTTTTATAACCTATGCCCTGTTTTCCAAACTGAACGAGGCACAATTGGCCGGTGTCCTGGGCCATGAAATAGGCCATGTGATCGGCCGGCATTCAGCGGAACGGATCGCGGAAGGCAATTTCTGGAAAACCGTCTCCATGGGTGCCAGTGTGGGGGCTGATGCGGGAGGTATCGTTGGGAGCATCGGACAGAATACACTGCTGAACAACGGGCGGGACGATGAGTTGGAAAGCGACGACCTGGGAGTACTCTTTATGCTACAGGCGGGCTATGATCCGGAGGAAATGATAAGGGTCATGGAAATATTGAAGGAAGCCGCCGGGCCAAACAGGCAGCCGGAATTTCAAAGTACCCACCCCGACCCTGAAAACCGGATCCAGAAGATACAGGAAGCCATCATCAAATACAAGGGGCAGCTGTAAAATTTATACAGGGAGGCCGCCTAGGATATTTCAAATTTTTTTGTATCTTTGCATTACTCCAAATCTTAATCAAACCCATGAATTAACCTATATAGCTTTCATTTTTAATATAAGACTATATGGGAACGCTGATGCATTTTAAGGACCTTTATCTGGAGGCCTTCGATGATTGCAGGCCGGCATTTGTGGTATTCCTTTTAAAGATATATTCTTTTTTCTGTTTGCTGATGTTATTTATGGCCGTCTATGCATTTTTGTATAGGGCATTTACTGGTTTTGACTTTTAAGTTTAGTGTGTGTTTTTACTCTTTTACCTGAACACTATTAGGAGTAGATTAATGAAAAATAAAAAACCCTGATCCCACTAACCTGGGACAGGGTTTTTTGGTTGATGAGTAAACCCCCCGCTTAACTCTTCTTTGCATTTTCAAGAACTTCCAGGGCTGCCTGCGCATTGGAAAGGGTGGCATGCTTCCTGGCTGTAAAACCTTTTTCACAGGTGATACTTAAATCAGCCCCATGATCAATCAGTACTTGCAGGATGTCTGCCCGGTTATAACGGGCGGCAAAAATCGCCGGCGTCTTGCCCAGGGATTTTTGATTTACATTCTCCCCTAATTCAATCAAACGTTGTACGGTAGCAAGATCTCCCTGCATAATAGCCTTGCAAAACGGGTTAATCTCTGCAAGCGCAGCGGCAGAACGGACTTCTTTGAAATCATCGTTGTTGGCATAAATGCCTGTAACCGCCATGCAACAAATGGCAGCTACCAATAGGATTGTTTTTCTCATGATGAATTGATTTAATTGATGAATAGATATTGATTATATAAATATAGACTACCGTTATAAGGATTTGTTTCAGTGTTAACAGTTAAATAACGTATTTTTAACATCCTTCCGGCCTAATGTTAAATTTTTAATACTTCGGAAACCTTCCCTGATAATTCCGCAAAGGAATAGTGGTATTCCTTCGTAATTCGCCCTATTTTTGAGGTAAATCACATCATATGAGTTCTAAGGTAATGCTGATGATACTGGACGGATGGGGCATCTCCCCGGATCCGTCAGTTTCAGCAATTGATCACGCCAATACCCCTTTTATCGATTCCCTCTATAGGAAGTACCCGAATACCACCCTCCGGACTGACGGCCTGAATGTGGGATTGCCGGAAGGGCAAATGGGCAATAGTGAAGTAGGCCATATGAACCTGGGTGCCGGGCGCATTATATACCAGGACCTGGCAAAGATCAACCTGGCGGTACGGGATAATACCCTGAGAGATGAGCCGGTGCTACGGGATGCATTTACATACGCACGGGACATGGGAAAAACGGTCCATTTCCTGGGGTTGCTGAGCAATGGCGGGGTTCACAGCCACATTGATCACCTCAAAGGCCTGATTGCGGTGAGTGAACAGTCAGGGGTACAAAAATCCTTTGTACATGCCTTTACCGATGGCCGGGATGTGGATCCCAAAAGCGGGAAGTTGTTCCTGGAGGACCTCGAGGAATACTGCGCGGAGAAAAAGACCCGGCTGGCCTCTGTCATCGGGCGATATTATGCCATGGACCGGGATAACAGGTGGGAGCGTATAAAATTGGCCTATGATCTTTTGGTTGAAGGGGTAGGGGAGAAATCAGTCAATATAGCTGCTACCATCCAAAAGAGCTATGACGAAGGCATTACCGATGAGTTTATCCAGCCCACTGTACTCACCGACTACAATGGCAATCCGCGAACTAAGATCACAGACGGGGATGTGGTGATTTTTTTCAATTTCAGGACAGACCGTGGCCGGGAACTTACACAGGTGTTAACCCAGCTTGACCACCATGAATATAACATGCATAAACTCAGCCTCTATTATGTTACCCTCACCAATTACGATGAGTCCTATAAGAACATAAAAGTGGTATATGAAAAGGATAACCTGCAGCAAACGCTGGGGGAAATCCTTGCCCGGGCAGGAAAAAAACAGATCCGGATCGCGGAGACCGAAAAATACCCTCATGTAACTTTTTTCTTCAACGGAGGACGGGAAGTACCATTTGTCGGGGAACAAAGGATATTATGCCCTTCACCCAAAGTAGCCACCTATGACCTCCAACCCGAAATGAGTGCCTATATGATCAGGGACGCAATCCTCCCGGAACTGGAAAAAGGGACTGCCGATTTTATCTGCCTCAATTTTGCGAACCCGGATATGGTGGGACATACGGGTAGTATGCCAGCGGCAATAATAGCCTGTGAAACGGTAGATGCCTGTGCCCGGGATGTAATCACAACCGCCCTGGTACACGGCTACATCACCCTGGTGATAGCAGACCACGGGAACTGTGAAACAATGATCAACCCGGATGGATCCCCGAATACGGCACATACCACCAACCCGGTACCCCTCATCGTCGTAGGCGGGGAAATCACATCGGTAAGGCCAGGGGTTCTCGGTGATATTGCACCAACCATCCTTCATTTAATGGGGATTCCGCAGCCGGAAGTTATGACACAAAAGAGCCTGATATAGCGCTACCGTGCTATAACTGCAGTCTCCGTCCTTATCGTAAAAAAATGCAGACCGGTTCCAGGATCAAATGGGCAGGGGCGGCATTTGATTTGTTCCACTGTTTTTTGTTGAATCAAAAGAATGCCCCGGGGCACCTCTCCCCTGGAGTGGTCGAAACCGCCTAAGCGATTTCGGGTGAGGTAAATGCAGACGCTTTCCGGCTATTTTAAAGTAAAGTTTTACCTTTGCCCCTATGGTTAAAATAAAATCCTCTGAAGAAATTGAATTGATGCGGGAAAGCGCCCTGGTGGTATCAAGGACCCTTGGGATGCTGGCCGCTGAGATCAAACCAGGCGTAACAGCGCTTTACCTCGATAAACTGGCCGAGGAATTTATACGGGAACAGGGTGCCACTCCCGGTTTTTTGGGAATGTATGATTTCCCCAACACCCTGAATATGAGTCCGAATGCCCAGGTTGTCCACGGCATCCCCACAGATGAGCCGCTGCGGGATGGCGATATCATTTCGGTGGACTGCGGGGCCCTTAAAAATGGATATTACGGGGACCATGCCTATACCTTTGAGGTAGGCGAAGTCGCCGCCGAAACCAAAACATTATTGAAGGTAACCAGGGAATCACTCTATATGGGTATCCGGGAATTCAAGGTTGGCAACCGCGTTGGGGATGTGGGCTTCGCCATACAAAATTATTGCGAGAGCCATGGGTACAGTGTAGTCCGGGAACTAGTGGGGCACGGGCTTGGAAAAAAATTGCATGAAAGCCCGGAAATGCCCAATTATGGCAAAAGGGGCCGGGGTAAACGCTTTTTGGAAGGGATGGTGGTAGCCATAGAACCCATGATCAATATGGGGACCCGGCACATCAGGCAGTTAAAGGACGGGTGGACCATCCTCACTGCAGACGGCCAGCCCAGTGCGCATTTTGAACACAATGTGGCCATGGTGGATGGCAGGCCCGAATTGTTGTCTACCTTTAAATATATCTATGATGCCCTTGGGATCCAAAGCGATGAGGAATTCGAATTCCGTCAGAAAAAGGTGGGCGGCCTTCCCATAAAAAGATAGCGATTTTCCGGCAGATGGCAATTGACAATGGTTAATTCCGTATTTTGCATTCATCGATACTCATGTCTTATACATTCCCCCACCCCGAAATACCCCATTCATTTCAATTCTGACCTGCAACCACAATGATGACCCCCCCGCTACATGAAGCGTCTCTTTAAATTTTTCCTCAATATCATTCCCAGGCCCTGGCTGATAAAATTGAGCTACCCTTTAAGGCCGGCGCTGGCATTCCTGATGCGGGGCGATAGGTATGTTGATCCCATAGATGGACGGAAGTTCAGGGGATTCCTGCCATATGGTTATGAAAACCCACGGGAAAATGTACTCTCCCCTTCTACCCTCTCCCTCGAAAGGCACCGGTTGCTTTGGCTATACCTGTGCCGGGAAACCGATTTTTTCACCGCCCCTTACAAAGTGCTGCATTTTGCGCCCGAGCAAGCCTTTTACAAAAGGTTCCGGAACCTAAAGAACCTGGAGTACATCACCACCGACCTCAATTCCCCCCTCGCGGATGTAAAAGCTGATATCTGTGCATTGCCCTTCGAAGACCAGTCCATGGATGTTATCCTGTGCAACCACGTACTGGAACACATCCCGGATGATACCACAGCGATGCGGGAACTATACAGGGTGCTGAAAAAGGGAGGCTGGGGCATCCTGCAAATCCCCCAGGATATGAACAGGGCCCGGACATTCGAGGATGATTCCATAACAGGGGAAAAAGAAAGGGGTGAGGTCTTCGGCCAGTATGACCATGTACGCATTTATGGCAGGGACTACTTTGATAAACTAAAAGCCATCGGCTTCTCTGTGGAGGCTGTGGATTATACGGCCGGCTGGCCAGACAGCGAAGTGGATAAATACAGGCTGGCAAAAGGGGAGATCATCCCGGTAGTGACCAGGGAATGATAGGAAGAGGTTGCCCGCTGCCACCAATCACTCCAATATCAATGATTGGAATCCTGGGGTCATAAAGACACTTTCTTCCCCCTTTTCATCCAGATATACTATGTAGGCTTCCAGGTCGGTCCGGTTTTCCAGGAACTTCCGGGACTCCTCCAGGTCCATAACCATGAATGCGGTTGCATAGGCATCGGCGGTTGCACATTCGGCAGCGATTACACTGGCTCCCAAAACCCTGGCGTCCCTGGTGTAACCGGTCTTCGGGTCTATGGTATGCACAAACTTTTTGCCGGTGTCCGGATCTATGCGGAATTTCCGATAGTTACCCGAGGAGGCCAGGGCGCGGTCCTGTAACCGCAACCTGGTTTTCAATTCCCTGCCCTCCCGGGCCAGGGGTTCCTCCACCCCAACTACCCATGGTTTTTCCTTAATCCTGTTTTCGCCATTTGCGAGGACCTCCCCCCCTACTTCCACCAGGTAATCCGTAACACCCCGTTGGGTGAGCATGACCCCCAGGCGGTCTATGGCATACCCCTTGGCGATAGCGTTGAAATCAAATTCTATATGAGGGTCCTGTTTCACCACTTTATCATCGGCTGTCAACATCACTTTGTGGAACCCTACATATTTCAACAGGCTGTCCACTTTGGCACTGTCCAGTTCAATTGACTTCCCGGGCCCGAAGCCCCAGGCATTCACAAGGACCCCTACGGTAGGGTCAAACGCCCCGTCTGTGGCCCGATGAACTTCCCTGGAGAGTTCAAAAACCTCCCGGAACATTTTATCCACCATAACCGTGGTATCGCCCGAATTGATACGGGATATGTCGGATTGAGGGATATAGGTGGACATCGATTGGTTGACAGCGGCAAAAACAGAATCGATTTCCTCCTGTAAATCGAGTTCCCCGGGACCCAGGTAGGTGATGTTATATGTAGTTCCAAGGGCAGCCCCATTGAGGAAGTTTCGTACATGAAGTGAATCTCCATCCCCGCATGCGAGTAGCACCATACTGCCAATAATACCAATGATCCCTTTCATTTCTAATGTTAAATTTCAAGTAACCCCTGGTAATCCACCAGATAGGGTTCGTTCAGCATCACGGGCAGGGCCCTGTCTGTCGCATTGTACAAGCCTACTCCGGCATAGTGGGTTGTGGCCTCAAATTTAAGTGCGTGCTCCCTGACCTTCTCCAGTATTTTTTGATCATAGGTCCTGGGATTGTCCGGATGTGGAATAAACCGGACCACAATAAAGTGCACAACCTTATCCTTCAGGCACACAAACTGGGGATTCCGCTTCGGTTTGCTGTTCACACCCAGGAATTCGTAACCTGCAGCGTCCAGCTCCCTTCCCACAATATTCATTGCCAGGTTATGTAGTTCCTGATCGGATAATGCCTTCATAACACGTTATTTAGAACAAAAAACCGACATGTTAGATATCGGCTTTTAATTATTCCAATTGCTCCCGGAGCATCCTACCCGCCGAAATCATCGAACCTGATGTGTTCATCCGGAATTCCATAGTCCTCTCCCATTTTTTGCACCGCTTTGTTCATCAGTGGGGGGCCGCAAAAATAAAGTTCAATATCTTCGGGCGACTCGTGTTTGGACAAATAATTATCGATCACACAGTTGTGGATAAAACCGATAAACCCATCACCGGGCGCATCAAGGTTTTCCTTAACCTTCCAGTTATCTTCCTCCAGGGGTTCTGAAAGGGCCATATAGAACTTGAAGTTCGGGAATTCCGCCTCCAGCTTTTTAAAATGGTCTATGTAGAATAATTCCCGTTTGGAACGGCCGCCATACCAGTAGGAAACTTTCCTGTTGGTCTGCAGCGTCTGGAAAAGATGGTACAAATGGGAACGCATGGGGGCCATTCCGGCACCACCGCCCACGTAAAGCATCTCGGAGTCTGACTCATTGATAAAGAATTCCCCGTAAGGCCCGGATATCACGACTTTATCCCCTGGTTTCTGGGCAAAGATATAAGAGGATGCAATCCCGGGATTAACGGCCATCCAGCCATTTATGGAGCGGTCCCAGGGAGGGGTCGCAATCCGGACATTCAACATTATCTCCCGGCCTTCTGCCGGAAAGGAAGCCATTGAATAGGCCCGCTCAACAGTTTCCTGGTTCTTCATCACCAATGGCCAAAGGTTGAATTTGTCCCATTCTGCCTGGAATTTATCCGGGGTTTCGTGTTCCTTCGGATGTGCCGTGATATCCATGTCCGAGTATTTTATTTCACAAGGGGGGATCTCGATCTGGATATAACCGCCGGCCTTGTAATGCATATCCTCCGGGATTTCAATCACAAATTCCTTTATAAATGAGGCCACGTTGTAATTCCGTAAAACGGTGCCATCCCATTTCTTTATACCAAAGACCTCTTCCGGTATGGTTATTTCCATATCCTGCTTCACCTTTACCTGGCATGCCAGCCTGGCTCCTTCATTCAACTCCCTTTTGGAAAAATGGGGAGTCTCTGTTGGCAATGCTTCACCACCACCCGAAAGCACATGGCATTCGCATTGGATACAAGTCCCACCGCCTCCACAGGCAGATGGCAGGAAAATTTTCTGGTTCCCCAGCGTAGACAGCAGGGAATTACCCGATCCTACCTGGATCTCCTTTTCGCCGTTGATGGTGATGGTAACCGGGCCGGAGGGGGATAGTTTTTCTTTGGTAAACAACAGCAGTGCCACCAGAAGCAATAACAATATGAGGAAGGCAATTACTGTAATAATTATTGTGCCAAGGGTGCTTGCAGCTAATATCATTTTTGGTCGTTTATTGCACTGTGATAAGAAACGGTTTCCGTATCAATATCTTCTTTGAGTTCCTTCTCTTTTTTATCCTTTGCCTCCTTTTGGGCTGTAGTGACCTCAACCGGGGCCGGGGCTTCATCCCCGCCGGTGAGCATCCCCCCAAAACTCTGGAAGCCTATACCCATCAATCCGGTGATAATAAAGGTTATACCAAGGCCTCTCAAAGGGGGAGGGACATTGGAATACCTGATTTTTTCCCGGATGGCTGCTACTGCAAGGATAGCCAGGAACCATCCAATACCGGAACTGACCCCATAATTGAAGGCAAGTCCCAGGGTGGGGATTTCGCGTGCCTGCATAAAGAGTGAACCTCCAAGGATAGCACAGTTCACCGCTATCAGGGGCAGGAAGATCCCCAGGGAATTATACAGTGCGGGAGAAAATTTTTCTACCACAATTTCCACCAGCTGTACCATAGTGGCAATGGTGGCTATAAACAATATGAATGATAAAAAGCTGAGGTTGTAATCAGCATATTCCGGACCCAGCCATGACAATGCACCATCCTGGAGCAAATAAGTGTCGAGTAACCAGTTCAGGGGAACCGTTACGGCCAGTACGAATATAACAGCCGCGCCGAGGCCAACGGCAGTCGCCACTTTTTTGGAGACGGCCAGAAAGGAGCACATCCCGAGGAAAACGGCGAATACCATATTGTCGATAAAGATCGATTTAAAGAATAATTCTACATGCTCTAACATAAGTCCAGTATTACCGCTAATTAATTTTCTTCAATTAACGCCCTGTTGCGGGAGCGTTGGATCCAGATGATAATACCAACCACAATAAGGGCTGCCGGAGGGATGATCATGAATCCGTTATTTTCATAGCCGGTGGAATATAAGCCGGTTTTTTCAATGGGGTTCCCCAATACCGGGAAGCCAAACAAGGTACCGGAACCCAGCAACTCCCGGAAAAAGCCCACGACTACCAGAATGACACCGTATCCCATGGCATTTCCAACACCATCCAGGAATGACCGCCACGGGCCATTTCCAAGGGCAAAAGCCTCAAAACGTCCCATGATAATACAGTTTGTGATGATCAACCCAACAAATACCGCCAGGGTTTTACTCAGCTCATAGGCAAAAGCTTTCAGAATCTGGTCCACAATGATCACCAGGGTAGCGACAACGATCAACTGTACGATGATTCGGATCTTGGAAGGGATGATGTTCCGCAGCAGGGAGATGGCCACGTTGCCCATGCCCAGTACAAAAATAACCGAGAAGGCCATTACCACGGACGCTTTTAATTCTGCGGTAATTGCCAGGGCCGAACAAATACCCAGCACCTGGATGGTAATAGGGTTGTTGTCCGCCAGGGGATCGAGTATGAGATTTGAATCTTTTTTTGAAAGTAGTGCCATATTATTTAGCTCTGATGGTTTCTAGATAGCCTTTATACAGGTTTACGCTTTCCCTGATCATAGCGCTTACCCCGTTACCTGTGATGGTGGCACCTGCCAGGGCATCCACTTCATTATCGTCCTTGATCTTGTTAAGGGGGTCATTATTTCCTTTGGCTACGTTTATCCCGGCATAGCGGGTGTCATCAAGGATATATTCCCCGGTAAAATCATCCATAAAATACCGCTGTTTGATATTGGAGCCCAGGCCGGGGGTTTCCCCTTTATGGTCAAAATATACGCCCTGTACCACCAGCTGGTCATCCAGGGCTATGAACCCCCAGATTGCGTCCCATAACCCCTGGCCGTACATGGGAATGATATAGTATTTCAGGCCATCCTTCTCTCCGATAAAAAGCGGCAATTTGGGTGTCTTTCCCGCTTTTGCCAGGGACTTCTGCTTTTTAAGGTCTATGAGGTAGGCTTCATCATCACTGGTGATCTGATCCCCTTCAATGATGAGCTGTTCCGTAATGTATTTGGAAAATTCCGCTTCCACTTTGTCTGTAGGCACAAAGTTGACGTTGCCTTCGTCCTCGTTTTCATGGACACCCATGGCGTACAGGATATTCTGCTGCTTCTCAAACCGCTGGTTCTCCCTGATCCGTCCATCGAGGCCTGAAGCCACAAAGGCAAGTATGGAACCCACGACCACAACCATAAGGACCGCAAAGACCACAGTGTATATGTTTTTATCTGTATTTATCGCCATGATTAAACCCTTTCTGCTTTTAATTCTTCCGCTTTTCCCCCGGTGGTCTTAGGCACTACGGTGGCATGCTTCAATCGTTTCATCCTTCGGTTGATATTGCCGCGGATGACGTAATGGTCAATGGTAGGGGCAAAGACATTCATCAGCAATATCGCAAGGAATACACCCTCCGGATAAGCAGGGTTGAATACCCTTATCATAACGGAAATGAATCCGATGAGAAACCCATAGATCCATTTGCCCCTGTTTGTCTGGGATCCCGTTACAGGATCGGTGGCCATGTATACGATACCAAAGGCCAGCCCGCCAGCAATGAGGTGTTTCCAGAAATCAAAACTCATCAGGGCATAAAATTTACTGCTTTCCTGTATCCAGCCCTGGTCCACGATGCCGTTAAAGATCAGTCCCATGGCAAGCGCGCCAAGGACCGCACTGACCATAATCCGCCAGCTTGCTATTTTGCTGAAAACAAGGAACAGTCCCCCCAGGAGTATCAGGAAGGTAGAGGTTTCCCCAACCGAACCCGGGATAAACCCAAAGAACATATCAGATACTGAGAATCCAGCTTCCCCGTTTTGAGCCAGGTAACCCAGGACGGTCTCCCCGGAAATGGCATCCGGGGTACCTGCCCGCTCCACAGCGCCGTGTACCCAAACTTTGTCCCCGCTCATCCAGGTAGGATAGGCGAAGAACAGGAATGCACGGATGGTAAGGGCCGGGTTCAGGATGTTCATTCCCGTACCGCCAAATACCTCTTTTCCGATCACTACACCGAAGACCACGGCAACGGCCAACATCCAAAGAGGGGTATCAACCGGCAGGATCAGGGGAACCAGCATGCCTGTCACCAGGTATCCCTCTTCCACTTCATGCCCTTTTATGACTGCAAAAATAAACTCCACCAGCAGGCCTACGCCATAGGAGACAATGACCAACGGCATAACCTGGATAAAACCCAGCCAGAAATTATCCCAGGTCAGGAAATTATCCCAAAGCGAGAATTCCTGCGGGAATCCGTTGATGGCGGAATAATATTGATATCCTGTATTGAAAAAGGAGAATATCAGGACTGGGATCAGCGCCATGATCACCGTATTCATGGTCCGTTTCAGATCGTCCGCCGCCCGCACATGAGAACCGGAATGCGTCGTTTCATTGGGCGTGTACAAAAAGGTATGCAGCGCATTGAATGCAGGTGCTAATTTTTTATCCCTGTAGTGGTGCTTCAGGATATGCAATCTCTTCTTAAATGTCAATCTCTTGTCACTCATCTCTATCCTATTTCTTTATGAAGCAGATCCAGGCCTTCACGGATGATCTGTTGATGTGGTTGTTTGGAAATACATATAAATTCAGTCAATGAAAAATCTTCAGGGATCACTTCGTATAGCCCCAATTGTTCCATATTATCCAAATCCTTTACCATACAGGCTTTCAGCAACTGCAAAGGATAGATGTCCATCGGGAATACTTCCTCATACAAACCGGTTAACACAAAGGCCCTGTGTTCGCCATTGGTATTGGTGGTAAGGTCGTATTTCTTATTGGGGTTCATCCAGGAAAATGTCAGTGCCCGGGTTGCGGATATCTTGTTAAAAATCGGTTTATTCCACCCGAAAAATTCGTAGTCGTCCCCTTCGGGAATGGCGGTGACAGTTACATTGTAAAACCCGAGATGCCCATTTTGATTCGTTTTGGAACCCGTAAGGACATCGCCGTTGATCACCCTGAATTTATCAAGGTTTACGCCGCTGGCATACAGGAATGTTGCGATTTCCGCCCCAATCCTGGTAGTATAATATTTTGGTGACTTCACCACCGACCCAACAAGGGCAATGGTCCGCATGGGATTGAATTTTCCGGTCAGCAAAGCCTCCCCGATGATCACCAGGTCCTGAGGGGTTATGGTCCAGACCCTTTCCCCTTTGTTTATAGGGTTTATTTTGTTGATTTGTGTCCCTACCAACCCGGCCGGATGCGGCCCGGAAATCCTATGCAATTCAACATGCTGCATGGAGGCCAAAGGGGAATTCCCCGTCTTGCCAATGGAAACGTGGACCTTCCCGGGAGTGAGTTTACCCAGAGCGGTAAGGGCTGCCTGTAATTCAGCCTCCTTCCCTTTCAGGATATAATCAAGATCTGCTGCCAACGGGGCCGTGGTATACCCTGAGATAAAGATCGCCTTCGGGGCGGTATCGGGATCTGCAATGATATCATAGGGGCGTTGCATGATAAAAGGCCAACATCCAGATTTCAGCAAAAATTCCCGGATATCCTGATTTGAAGCAGTTTCAGGGTTAAGAACAGGGTTTTTAAGGTCCTCCTGTGCTTTATCAGCCAGGATCTTGACACTTAAAATGCGGCGCCTGGCACCCCTTTCAATTTCAATCAGCTCCCCGCTTACCGGGGAAACAAACATCATTGCAGGATGGTTTTTGTCATAGAAAAGCGCCTCCCCGGTTTTAACCTCGGCTCCTTGCTTTAGCAGCATTTTAGGGATAATGCCATGAAAATCCCGAAGATTTATCGCGTAAACATTGCTTAAAACGGCTTTGGAAGTACTATGTTCCGCGGCTCCGACCAGGTTAATGTTCAAGCCTTTTTTAATTCGGATGTCTTTGGACATATGGTGTAGACCTTTATTTGTAAAATACGGGTCAAAAGTAGCACTTAATCAAAAGTTTTCATAATTATTAACCAGAAATTTAGGCATTCTGCCGAGTGTACTATGTGCGGTATGCTTTTTGTTTACCTTTGATTGAAAATCAGCAAAAAAATGCGCCTGTACCTTCAACAGTTTTTGATGTTCGTGTTCGCCATCCCTTTATTTTCACAGGTTCAGGAAGAGGTTGCACCCCCATCACATATAAAGTCGGTCATTTTTAAAGGGCCCACTGAAGACCAGTTCCCGATTGTTCAACTGGGGGATCCTGTCTATCTGGAATTTGACGATATCCTCGCCAATGAACAGGACTATTATTACAAGGTCCTTCACTGCGATTATGACTGGGCCCCCTCCGGGCTGCTGAAATCGCAATACCTCGATGGAATGGATAACCAGCGCATCACGGATTATGAAAACAGCTACACTACGCTCCAGCCTTATTCCAATTACCGGCTTACCATCCCGAATGAAAACCTGGGACTGAAGGTGAGCGGTAATTACATACTCGAAATATACAACAGCAATTACGAGTTGCAATTCAGCCGGCGGTTTATAGTTTACAAGGACCTGGTGCGGGTTTCGGCCGCCATTAAGCGCTCAAGGGACTTCGAATTCCTGAATGAAAAGCAAGTGGTCCAATTCTCTGTTTTCTCGCCCGATCTTCAATTGTTAAACCCCAAGAAGGAAGTGAAGGTGGCCATAGTGCAGAATTACTTCTGGCCAACAACATTATACAATGTGGCCCCGCAGTTTACGCTGGGCAACGAACTCGTTTACAAATACGACCAGGAAACCGCTTTCTTTGGAGGGAACGAATTCCTGAATTTTGATACCAAGGACCTCCGGGCACCCAGTTCTGCGATTTCGCATATAGAATTTGAGGAATTATACCATACCTACCTTTTTACAGACCGGTACCGCGATGAGGGGCCATACACCTATTTCCCGGATATTAACGGGGATTTTGTGGTGCGCACCCTTCAGGGGGATGAAGTATCACGGGAGGCTGAATATACAGAGGTCCATTTCAGCCTGCCCTATACCGATGCCCTGGGCCTGGATGAGGTATATGTCTTTGGTAAATTCAACAATTATGCCCTGGAGGAAGGGAATATAATGACCTATAATCCCGAAACGGGCAATATGGAAGCTGTGATCCTCATGAAACAGGGATTTTACAATTATAAATACGTCCTGAGAAAAGATGATGGCACCGTGGAGTTGAATGCCGTTTGCGGCAATTTCCACTTTACTGAAAACACCTATATCATCCTGGTGTATTATCGTAATTTTGGTGATATCTACGATAGTATCATCGGGATAGGCTCCGCCAATTCCAGGGATATCACCAATTGACCTTCCCTAGTGCTGTTTTTGTTTGCCACCTTCCTGTACAGGGGCCTGGTAACATTAAGAAAAGCGCCCACCTGCGGCAACAGGTTCAGAAAAGTCCCGGGTTCATGAAACAACAGGGTGTGGCAAAGGGTCCCCGCCTTCCCTGGTATGGCGAAAAATAAGGGCAGGTCTGCGGCCGGAATCAGCTCATTTAACCGCAAAAAATAACGCTTTACCGATAATATCGGAATACGTTACTACAATAAGTCCATATTGATTAAATTGGTCAGGATTATGCGCCGGGAATGATTTCATTGTAAGCTATCGTTTTTCCCGGAGTACGAAGTCCGGGGCCCAATCTGATCACCCAGATGGTCTGGCATCGCGACAATGCTTAAATCTATATTAAATTTTATCCAGGGTATTACTTTTTTCAGTATTTTAGCGCGCGCAATAAATATAGTGTATACCACTCGGGACAGGCACATTACAATAAAGACGGAACTATGATAACTCAAGTTACCAAAGGCATAAAAATATCTGTTGATACCAGTTTTGAAGGCACTTTCTTCAAGAACTACAAGATGCATTTTGCCTTTGGCTACACCATCACTATCGAAAATCAAAGCAAGGATTCTGTACAATTAACATCCAGGCATTGGGAGATATTCGATTCCCTCAATGATTTTGAGGTATTGGACGGGGAAGGCGTTATCGGGAAAAAACCGGTTATCAAACCGGGGGAATCCCATACCTATAGTTCCGGTTGCCTGCTGGCTTCCCCTATTGGTGCGATGAAGGGGCATTACAATATGGTGAATTTCAGTTCTACAGAGAAATTCAGGGTTTATGTTCCCACCTTCAAGTTCAGTGCGCCCTTTGCGCTGAATTAAGAAACCTCTATTTTATCGGGGACCGGGGTAATCCCACCCAGCTTCTAAATACTATTTCATTCCAGGGGGCTGAATCCTGATTCGGCACTGTCGTGAATTCTGCGATGCCCACGGCGCAATCCGCCGGGGAACCCACCTTTTTCTTCCCGGGAAGCGTGCTTCATTTAGGTTTTCATTTAGTACCTTTATCCGGATTTTTTAAATTTAACTCACAGACATGGGGAAAGGATTTTTTCAGGTACCATCGGCCATCAACGAACCAATAAAAAGTTATGCTCCGGGCAGCCCGGAGCGGGACGAAGTCCTCAAACAATACACGGAATATTATAAGGGAAAGGTAGACGTAGCTATGTATATCGGCGGGGAGGAAGTTACTACCGGAACCACCAGGCCGATATCTCCCCCCCATGATCATAAACATATCGTTGGGCAGTACCACCTTGCGGAAAAAAAGCACGTAACCTCGGCAATTAAGGCTGCTTTAAAAGCCCGTACTGCCTGGGCCGACCTAAGCTGGGAGCAGCGGGCAGCGGTATTCCTGAAGGCTGCAGACCTGCTGGCAGGGCCCTACCGTGCCAGGATCAACGCCGCTACCATGATCGCACAATCAAAGAATATACACCAGGCTGAAATTGATGCGGCCTGTGAACTGATAGATTTCCTCCGGTTTAATGTGGAATTCATGGCCGGTATTTACGAAGAACAACCGGAATCTTCTGAAGGTGTTTGGAACAGGGTGGAATACCGCCCCCTCGAAGGATTTGTATATGCTATAACACCGTTTAACTTTACCGCCATTGCAGGGAATTTGCCGGCCAGTGCGGCTATGATGGGCAATGTGGTCGTTTGGAAACCGAGCGACAGCCAGATCTTTTCCGCGAAGGTCATTGTGGATGTGTTCCGGGAAGCCGGGGTCCCGGACGGGGTTATCAATGTGGTTTTCGGGGATCCTGTGATGATCACCGACACTATACTGGCAAGCCCAGATTTTTCAGGGATCCATTTTACGGGTTCAACCCAGGTTTTCCAGAGCCTTTGGAAACAGATCGGCAACAATATCCATAAGTATAAAACCTATCCCCGGATCGTTGGGGAAACAGGCGGGAAAGACTTTATTATTGCCCACCGTTCCGCAAACCCCGGCCAGGTGGCCACGGCCATAACCCGTGGTGCCTTCGAATTCCAGGGACAAAAATGCAGTGCGGCCTCCAGGGTGTACCTCCCCAAATCCACGGCTTCCGAAATACTGGAGTTGGTGAAAAAGGATATAAAATCGTTCAAGGCCCCCGGCTCCCCGGAAGATATGGGCAACTTTATCACGGCGGTTATCCATGAGGGTTCGTTCGACAAATTAGCAAAATACATCGATGGCGCTAAAAAGGATGGCGACGCTGAAATCTATGCCGGCGGCAGCTATGACAAATCAAAGGGCTATTTTGTGGAACCCACCGTTATCCTTACAACCAACCCTCACTACATTACCATGGAAACCGAACTGTTCGGGCCGGTTGTTACGGTGTATGTATATGACGACAGGGATTGGTCCAAAACATTGAAACTCGTGGACAGCACTTCGGTATATGCCCTTACAGGCGCAGTCCTGGCCACGGACCGCTATGCCCTGGATGAAGCTACAAAAGCCCTGGTTAATTGTGCAGGCAATTTTTATATCAATGACAAGCCAACGGGTGCCGTAGTAGGGCAACAGCCTTTTGGAGGGGCACGTGCCTCGGGGACCAACGACAAAGCGGGTTCTGCCCAGAACCTCATGCGCTGGGTTTCACCCAGGCTTATAAAGGAAACCTTCGTCACCCCTGAAGACTATCGGTACCCCTTCCTGGAAAAATAGTTGCATGCCACACACCCGGCCTCCCTGCAACCAACTGCTATAGTACAACCTCCTCCCGGTGCGAAAACCTTCCTGCGGCACAATATTCCATGGATTAATCACGTTGAAATAGTATACCAGGACGTACCCTCAATTTTTAACATGAAAAACTTGATTTTGCCACAATATTAATGTAAATTTATAGTTAATATATTGTAAATAAATAGTTAAGTCATTGTAAATAAAATGTGAAGTTATAACCTTGAAATTTAAAAAAGTCCAAGTCTATGCGAGTTGATAGAAAGAAAATTGCAGAGAGAAAACAAAGTCGCTATTCCTTTAAAAAAGTACAGGAGTATGTAAAAAGGTATGCTGAAAATTGCCGGTATTCTTACAATAAAATGCTTAGTTTGTAGCCTTATCCCTTGAACTTTAAAGGCAGGTATACCAATTTTTTGGTTTCAAAAAAATCCTCCGTGAAGTAATCGCTCAGGTTAAAAATCCGGGCCGAGCCATAATCCTTTAGTTCTTCCGTTAAATCCCCGCCTTTCAGGTATAGTATCCCGTTTTTCAATGTATGGTCTGATCTTTTTTTGATCCGGCCCTTCACCCAGCGCACAAATGTGGGCATCACCGCCACTGCCCTGCTCACTATAAAATCATATTGCCCTGTTATATTTTCCACCCGATCGTTTTTCGTGTGGACATTCTGAAGTTCCAAGCCGGTGACCACCTCTTCCACCACCCTGATCTTTTTCCCGATGGCATCCACAAGTGTGAATCCCGTTTCAGGGAATAGAATGGCCAGGGGGATCCCGGGAAATCCGCCACCTGTTCCGACATCGAGGACTTTAGCGCCCGGCATAAATTGCACGAGGCGCGCTATCCCCAGGGAATGCAGCACATGCCGCAGGTACAATTCATCTATATCCTTCCTGGACACCACATTTATTTTAAGGTTCCAGTCCTGGTACAGGCTTTCCAGCAATTGAAACTGCTGCTGCTGAGTTTGAGATAAATTGGGAAAATATTTGAATATTATGTCGGCCTTCATGTGTATCTTTGTATCAATCAAAAATACTACTTTAGCTGCATAGTATTAAATTGCAACATCTGCGTTATTATAATAGCGTTCTTATTTTATTCTCCCATCTATGGAAACAACTGTTATAAAATTCTCAAGGAAGGATCCAGCCCAATTTTTCAGGACTGTCAACAAACGGGTCAACGACTATTTCAAAGAGAACAAACTGAAAAAGACCGGCAATTGGAAGTTATACCTTAAAACTGCCATTATGTTTGCCCTCTTCCTTGCCCCCTATTTCCTGATCCTGACACTTAACCTGCCAACATGGGCCAATCTGTTATTGACCATTGTAATGGGAATTGGAATGGCAGGGGTAGGAATGAATGTGATGCACGACGGCAACCATGGGTCCTATTCCAACAAAAACTGGGTCAACAAACTCATGGGAGGCAGTATCTATATCCTGGCCGGCAATGTTTACAACTGGCAGGTCCAGCACAATGTGTTACACCACACCTATACCAATATCCATAACCACGATGAGGATCTGGAAGCTGGGAGGGTACTCCGTTTTTCAAAACATGCCAAATGGCACAGGTTCCATAAATTCCAGCATTATTATTCCATTATCCTGTATGGCCTCCTCACCTTCAACTGGGCCATCACAACTGATTTTATGCAGATGTACCGGTATACAAAACGCAAGCTGTCCTACGGCAAGTTCCCCAAACCACTTATGAACTGGAGCGTACTGGTTGCAACCAAGCTCATTTATATAACTATATGGATCGTAATTCCCATGCTGCTGCTTGACATTGCCTGGTGGAAGATCCTTATAGGCTTCTTTATTATGCATTATGTTGCCGGGGTTATCCTGAGCGTTGTATTCCAATTGGCACACGTGGTTGATGAAGCAGAAACCCCTTTGCCGCAGCATGACGGATCCATGAAGAATACCTGGGCTATCCACCAACTGGCCACAACGGTAAACTTCGGTACGCGCAACAGGATCGTCAACTGGTTTACAGGCGGGTTGAACCACCAGGTGGAACATCATATCTTTCCCAACATCAGCCATATCCATTACACAAAAATTGCCAAAATTGTGAAACAAACGGCTACTGAATTTAATTTGCCCTACAACGAATTTAAAACTACCAGAAAAGCGATAATTTCGCACTTCAAACATTTGAAGGAACTGGGGAAAAATCCAGTCCTGCAATACCAATAAACGCTATTCAGGAATGAAAAATTACCTATCTGACCGGATCAATGCAATGTCAACTTCGGCCACCCTCGCTATGGCCGCAAAAACCCGCGAACTGCGGAATGAAGGCAAAGACATTATCGGCCTGAGCCTCGGGGAGCCGGATTTCCATATACCCGAATTTGTAAAGGAATCAGCCCATAAGGCAATTGACGACAACTATAGCAGTTATTCCCCTGTTGATGGGTACGCAGACCTTAAACAGGCCATTGCAACTAAATTCAAGAGGGATAACAAACTGGTGTATACGCCCGGCCAGATTGTTGTTTCCACAGGGGCAAAGCAATCACTGGCCAACATCGCCATGGTGATGCTGAATAAGGGAGATGAAGTGATCTTACCGGCACCTTATTGGGTGAGCTACAGCGATATTATAAAACTTGCGGAAGGAGTCCCGGTGGAGGTCGCAACCACCATTGAAACCGACTTCAAGATGACCCCGGCACAACTGGAAGGGGCGATTACCGCTAAAACCAAGATGATGTGGTTCAGTTCCCCCTGTAACCCCAGCGGATCTGTTTACAGCCAGGAAGAGTTGGAAGGCCTTGCGGTTGTCCTCAGGAAACATCCCGATATTTTTATCGTGTCCGATGAGATCTATGAACATATAAACTTTATCGGCGGCCATGTAAGTATTGCCGGGATTGATGGGATGTATGACCGGACCATCACGGTCAACGGTGTCTCGAAAGCCTTTGCGATGACCGGATGGCGTATCGGCTACCTGGGTGCGGCAGAATGGATCGCGAAGGCCTGTACTAAATTCCAGGGACAAATTACCAGCGGTGCGAACGCCATCGCCCAAAGGGCTACCATTACGGCTCTTGAAGCCCCGGTGAGCAAAATTCAGTTCATGATCGATGAATTCCACAAACGCCGCGATATTATCCTGGAGCTTTTAGGGGACATACAGGGGTTCAAGCTCAATGTACCCGAAGGCGCCTTTTATGTATTCCCGGATATTTCTTCCTTTTTTGGCAAAACCCTGAAAGGCTCTACTATAGAAACCGCGTCCGATTTTGCCATGTATTTACTGGAGCATGCCAATGTAGCCACCGTCTCGGGGGAATCATTCGGCAACCCCAATTGTATACGGATATCCTATGCCGCTTCCGAGAATGAGTTGAGGGAAGCTGCCGATCGGATCAAGGCAGTAGTCTGAAAACACGGATCTGCCCTGGTTTACTACCGGCCGGGGCAATCCATTTTTACAATTGCTTCCCATCTATATCCTTCTCCAGAAATAGGGGCTGAACAGGATCAGCACCGTAAACAGTTCGAGCCTCCCTGCCAGCATAAGGAAACCACACCACCATTTCCCGGCATCCGGGAGGCTGTTATAATTATTCAGTGGGCCCAGGGTTCCCAAAGCCGGACCCACATTGCCCAGGGAGGAAGCCGCACCCCCAATGGCAGAAGCATAGTCGAGCCCCATACAGCTCAGCCCCACTGCCCCAATAATAAACAACAGCATATACAGTGCAAAGAACCCAATGATATTATAAACAATGTGTTCCTTCACCGTCTTGTGGTTTAGACGCACGGGTATAATAGCACTGGGGTGCAAGCTGCGTTTAAATTCCAACAGCCCGTTTTTAATGATCAGGATATGGCGCATAATTTTGATACCCCCTGCTGTTGAACCTGCGGAACCCCCGGAGAACATGAGGCCAAAAAAGAAAACGGTCAAAAAGGGCGTCCAGCTGGTATAATCCGCAGAAACAAAGCCGGTTGTAGTGATAACGGATACTACCTGAAAAAGTGCATGGCGGAAAGAACTTTCGCCTTCACCTAATATCATCGGGTGGTAATCCGTGAGCGGGACATTGACCCGGGTATAGATCACCAGTGTACAGATAAGGGTAAACAAGCTGATAAAAATTACATACATCCTGAATTCCTCATCTCTCAGTACCTTTCTTATTTTTCCTTTAAATGCGAAATAACTGAGCACAAAATTGGATCCCGCCAGGAACATGAACAATGTCACTATATATTGGATCAGCGGCTGATCATTCCAATAGGCGAGACTGGCATTCTTGGTGGAGAACCCACCGGTGGACAGGGTTGACATAGAGTGGTTGATGGCATCAAAAAAGGACATGCCTGCCAGCTTTAACAGGATAGTTTCCGCTACTGTATAGCCAAAATAGATCAACCACAGCCTTTTTGCCGTATCGGTTATCCGGGGGTGGAGTTTATCTCCAGTGGGGCCCGGTGCCTCGGCTGCAAAAAGTTGCATCCCCCCTATCCCGAGCAGTGGCAGGATAGCAACGGCAAGGACGATGATCCCCATCCCCCCGATCCAATGGGTAAGGCTACGCCAGAACAATATCCCTTCCGGCAGGGCTTCAATATCATCCACTATGGATGCGCCTGTTGTGGTGTAGCCGGAAATGGTCTCAAAAAATGCATTGGTGATGCCGGGAATGGCACCGGAAAAAACAAAGGGCAACAACCCGGAAGCGGACATGACCAGCCAGCCGAAAGTGACGATCATATAGCCTTCCTTCCGTTTGAGTTCCTTTATGTGGCCCCGGGTGTAATACATGGATACAACCCCGACAAATATTGTGGTGATAGCCGCCAGTGTGATCTCCAGGGTTACCCCGTCATCATAAAGCCCGCTTACCAAAGCAGCCAGTAACATGAAGGAACCATTGCAGAGCAGCAACAGGCCCATGAGGTGGAATATGATTTTAAAGTTAAACCCCATGGCTACAGGAACATCTTTTCTATCTTTCCGATGGCTTCAGGGAGGCAACAAACGACCACCCTGTCTCCCTGTGATATTTTAAAATCCCCCAGGGCTATCAGTCCCTTGCCATCGCGGATCACCCCGCCGATGACCGCCGTCCGGGGAATGTCGAGCTCCTTTATGTATTGCCCGTTCACGAGGGAGGTAGGTTTTACAATAAACTCCAGGATCTCGGCATTCAGGTTGTTGAGTCGCGTCAACGCTACCACTTCACCCCTTCTGATATGCCTGAAAATATTATTGGCGGCCAGCAGCTTTTTATTGATAAGGGTATCTACACCAATGGATTGTGATAACTGGAAATAATCCATATTCGCAACCATTGCTATGGTCTTTTTGATGTTCCTGGACCTTGCTACCAGGCAAGACATGATATTGGTTTCGGAATTCCCGGTAACGGCTATAAAGGCATCCATGGATTCCAGGTTTTCCTCCTCCAGCAACTCCACATTCCTGCAATCCCCGTTGATCACCAATACATTTGGCAGGGCATCGGCAATTTCGAAGGACTTGGATTTATCCTTTTCCACCAATTTTACATTGAAATTGGCTTCGGCCAGGTCCCGCGCCGCTTTAAAACCAACCTTGCTCCCACCCAGGATCATCACATTCCGGATAACCTCCCGTTTCTTCCCGGTAAGTTTATAGAGTTCATCAACCCCCTTTTTATCGGTTATGAAATAAACCTGATCCTCTTCCTTGAAGACGGTATCCCCTCTGGGGATCAGGGTGAACTGGGTGCCCCTTCTTTGCAGCGCAATGGGCATAAAATGAAGCTCAGGGAATATCCTGGCCGCCCCCTTTACATCCTTCCCGACAAAGGGCGCTGTTTTTGGCAGGGAGACCCCGACCATGATCAATAACCCATTTTCAAATTCGTACGTATCGTTAAATGCCGACTGGTTGAGGAGTAATTTTATTTCCGTGGCCGCCAGTTCTTCCGGGGAGATCAGTTCATCAATCCCCAGTGCGGCGAAATTGATCTTCTCTTTGTTCTCTATGAACTCGGTATTGGAGATCCTGGCAATGGTCCTTTTACACCCCAGTTGCTTGGCAAGGATGCAAAGTGTAATGTTGGTGGTTTCACTGGAGGTAACCCCGATCACCAGTTCTGAATCGGCAACCTGGGCCTCCCTGAGGACGGCGATGGAAGTAGCATCACCAATCAATACCCGGATATCGAGATGGCTGTCCGCATAAGCCAAATTTTCTTTGTTGCTGTCTATCAGGGTAATATTCTGGGATTCATAGGATAAAAGTTTAGCCAGATGAAAACCAACTTCACCAGCACCTGCAATTAAAATCTTCATTGGGCAAATGTATTAAAAATCTTATCAGGATCGGAAAACATCGGGTCTTTGCCAATGGATGTTTTAAAGCCTGTACAGCTCATAAGGGGTCTGTGATGATTGATGGAGCAAAAATAAAGAATTTCTCCTCACCCGAAACCGCTTAGGCGGTTCCGCCCTCGCCGGGGCTTTGCCCTGGGTATTTCCTTTGATTACCTATAATTATACTGAATCGCCCTATATTTCAAAAGAACTATTTGCCGCTGATCCCTTTCCGCTGCCCACGGGGAATGCCCGTTTATACTATCTTTGCACCATGTCTAAAAATGTCACCCCCTACAAGGGTTCCGATCTCGGTAAAAAAGAACAGGTAACCCGCATGTTTGATGCCATTTCGGGTAACTATGACGGCCTTAACCGTGTTATTTCCTTTGGAACGGATGTTACATGGCGGAAGCGTGTGGTTGCCATCCTGAAAAATAAACAACCAAAAAACGTCCTGGATATCGCCACCGGTACCGGTGACCTTGCCATTAATTTACTCGATACCGGGGCAACGGAAATTATCGGGCTCGATATTTCCCGGGGCATGCTGGAGGTGGGCCGGAAGAAGGTAGCGGAGCGGCACCTGGAAAGCAGGATCCGGATGGTGCTCGGGGATAGCGAAAACCTGCAGTTTGATGACCATCATTTTGATGCCGTAACAGTGGCATTCGGAGTTCGCAATTTTGAAAACCTTGATAAGGGGCTTTCGGAAATTTACCGGGTACTGAAACCCGGTGGCACCTTGGTTATCCTTGAAACCTCAGTACCCACAAAGGCCCCTTACAAACAAGGTTACAGGTGGTATACACGGTTTATCCTCCCGGCCATCGGAAAATATTTTTCACGGGACAAGACTGCATATGCCTACCTTAGTGAATCAGCGGCAGCATTCCCGCATGGGGTGGCTTTCAACAATATTTTGGACAAAATCGGGTTTATAGCTATAGAGAACAGACCCCAGACATTTGGGGTGGCTTCAATCTATGTAGCTACAAAATAAAAGGATGAAAAAAAATTTTGTTCCCCTTCTGGGTTTACTGCTGCTGATCGGTTTCCCTCTTCGGGCACAATTCAATGAAAGGCCCATTTTAAACCTTGAAAATGAAGACGAGGCCTTTTTGAACTGGGGCTATTTTTTAGGGTTCAACCAATATGATTTCCAATTTATATTCAGGGACGACCTTCCGGAAATCCTCGTCGATAAATCATTGGGATTCAACGTGGGGCTTATCGGGGAGATGCGGATCAATGAGTTTCTTGACCTCCGGTTTGAACCGGGGCTTTTCTATACGCAACGCGACCTGGGTTTTCCGGGTTTCAGCACAGAAAATGAAGCCATACGGCAGGTAAAATCCACCTATATCAATTTTCCGCTTCTGCTCAAGGTAAGCACCCGGAGGCTTGGAAACTGGAAGCCTTATCTCGTAGGTGGTGCATCAGCTTCCCTGAACCTGGGGAGCAATGAAAAGGCGTTGGATGACAACAGGAGCGGCACTTTCCGGATGAAGCATAACCTTCTTAACTATGAAATTGGTTTCGGGATCGACTTCTATACCGAATATTTTAAGTTTTCGCCCTCCATCCGGGGGATATTTGCCCTTACGGATGAATTGGTCCCGGACAATGACGCCAACAGTCCCTGGACCGGCAATATTGAAGCCATGCGTACCCGGGGTATTTTTGTAAATTTTACATTTGAATAAACCCTGAGGCTAAGCATAATCACCCCTTACCCTGCAGCAGGCCTCCTTAATTCATGCAGCAAGATGGCTGCTGCTGTTGCCACATTAAGGCTTTCTGTGCTTTTCTCCCCAAATTGGGGAATCCCGATTTTCGCTGTCACCGCCTTTCCAATCAGGTCGGAGATCCCATTTGCTTCATTGCCCATCACGAGGATACCAGTTTTTGGCAATTGGGTGTCATATACGCTGGTACCATCCATAAAAGCCCCATATACCGGGAGGCCGGATGCACTACAAGCCTGTGGTATATCCTGGTAGACCACATTTACCCGTGCCAGCGAGCCCATGGTTGCCTGCAGGACTTTCGGATTATAACAATCCACAGAATCAGGGGAACAGAGCAAATGCGCTATCCCAAACCAATCACACAACCGGATGATCGTACCCAAATTGCCGGGATCCCTGATCCCATCCAGCGCAACAACCCAGTCCGAATAAGTCAGCTGCTTTGGCGGGGGAATAGAAAACACCGCCAAAACCTTATTCGGGGTTTTTAAACTGCTCATATTCCGGAGTTCGGAACCTGAAACCGGCACGGTCTCCCCCCTCCTGCACCGGAACAAATCCGGTTTTGTAGAATAGATACCAACGGGCTTAAAATCAGCGTCCAAAAGCTCGCGTATGGTCTTTATCCCTTCCGCTACAAACATCCCGTTTCGGGTTCGGTGCTTTTTTTGCTGTAAGCTTTTTATAAATTTTATTTGACTTTTAACAACCATTCAAATAATGTATTTTTGGCGAATATGAGGACCCCGGGGCGATTTAAAATGTACCATGCAAAAATAGCTTTATTATTTCTTGCTGTCGCAATGAGTTCCTGCAATGCGCTGAGAAGGGTTGATGAGGACGAATTACTGCTCACCAAAAACCAGATTGTCGCAGATGATGAGAAAGTGTCGGATGCTGCCATTCAAAGCCTTATCGTACAGAAACCAAACAGTACCTTACTGGGGTATCCGCTTCGGTTAAACCTATACAACCTTGCCAAAGTCGACCCGGATTCTTCCTACCAGGCCTGGTTGCATACAAACCCCAAAAGGGAAGAGAGAATGGCCCGGTTGTTGTCTCAAAAGCAGGTATACCGCCTGGGCGAATCTTTCATGGTAAAAGGGTATAGTGAATGGCTCAAAAAGATAGGGGAACCTCCCGTGACCATCGACACGGCAAAAACACGCAAATCCCTGGAGAGACTGAGCGCTTACTATGGAAGCAAAGGATACTTCAACAACAATACTACCTATGAAGTGGACAGTGCCAAAAGGTCACAGCGTGCAGAAATTATTTACAAGATAGACCTTGGCAACCCATATAGAATAGATTCCCTTTCCAGGAAGGTTGATTCCCCGGCCATTGATTCCATTTATGCCTTGCACCAGGACGACTCCTTTGTCAAAGAGGACACACAATTTGACCTGAACGACTTCAATAGCGAGCGCAAACGGTTAACAGCCCTTTTCAGGAACACAGGGGTACACAATTTTCAGGAAAGTTCCATCACGTATGAGATCTCAAGGGATACGAGCAAGCTGGGCGGCGACCAGGATATGGCGGTGGAATTAAACATCGAGAACCTCAGGCGGAGGGGCGACAGCACCGTCACCACCTCGGAATACAGGGTACACCGTTTTGATAAGGTGAATATTTATACGGATTTCACATTTGATGATGATATGAATTCCCTGGAATCTGTGGACTATGAAAATTACACCATCTATTATAAGGGGAAATTGCGCTATAAACCGAAAGCGCTGACGGATGCTATTTTCATCAGTAAGGACAGTGTATACCGGGACCTGGACAGGTTAAGGACGTACCGGCAGCTGACCAATTTAAATACCTTTAAATATCCGAATATAGAATTTATTGAAGACAGCACGCTAACCAAACTAACTTCCAACATCTACCTCTCCCCCCGGCCGAAATATTCCCTGGGGCTCGATTTTGATATATCGCATTCGAATATCCAGCGCCTGGGTATAGGATTCAGTTCCTCCCTTATCACCAGAAATGTATTCGGGGGGGCGGAGACACTCAGCATATCCGCCGGGGGCACTTTTGGGTTGCTTAGCGATGAAAAACTGACCGATGACTTCTTTTCTGAAATTGGAGGGGATATCAACCTTACCTTTCCAAGGATATGGTTTCCATTTATAAGCACCAAAAAGATCATCCCGTATTATATGCTTCCGAAAACCAGGGTTTCCGCCGGAACCATTTTTCAGAAAAATATAGGGCTGGATAAACAGACCTTCAATACCATATTAGGGTATAACTGGTCCCCTGACGACTTTATCAAAAATACGTTGGAACTCCTTACAATACAGTTTATCCGGAATGTGAACCCCCAGAATTTTTTTAATGTTTATGGCAGTTCCTATACCCGGTTAGACAATATTGCAAACACTTACGAGGACAACGCTGCCCTGGATCCCTTTTTTGAGGATACAGGCAACCCGGATGATCCTTTGCGGTTGGCGATCCCCGAAGGAACAACCGGCTTTACCGGGGCTATTCTCAGCAGGAGCCTGGCATCCGATCCTGTTGATTTCCGGGATGTGAGTCGAATCGAGGAACGCCGGGTGAGGCTTACCGAGAACAACCTCATTGTCGCCAGCAACTATTCCTTTACGAAGAACAACAGGAGCGGCCTTACAGATAATGACTTTTACCAGTTCCGGCTGAAATTAGAAAGTGCGGGGAACCTGTTATCCGGGATTTCCAATATCATCCCCTTTAATAAAAATGCGGATAACAACCTCCTGGTATTTGGGGTGCCCTTTTCCCAATACCTGAAAACCGAATTTGACTATATAAAACACTGGTCTGTATCCCGTTCCGATGTTCTCGCCTTCCGGAGTTTCTTCGGGGTTGCGGTACCCTATGGGAATTCAAACAGCATTCCCTTTACAAGGAGCTACTTTGCAGGAGGTTCCAACGACAACCGGGCGTGGAACCCATATTCCTTAGGGCCCGGAAGAACACAGAATATCAATGATTTTAACGAAGCGAATTTAAAGATTGCCCTGAACCTGGAATATCGGTTTCCCATTGTAGGGGATATCAAAGGGGCACTTTTTGCGGATGTCGGAAACATCTGGAATGTCTGGGACAGCGAAGAGGATCCGGACGCTATATTCAGCGGCTTTGAATCCCTGGCAGATATCGCATTGGGTACAGGGTTTGGTATCCGGTATGACTTCACTTTTTTCGTATTTCGGGTAGATTTTGGATTTAAGACCTACAACCCGGCAGAGGAACCCTCCAACAGATGGTTCCGGGATTATAATTTTGCCAATGGTGAACTTCAAATTGGCATTAATTATCCCTTTTAACCTAATAATTTTAGTACTTTTGACCCATTCAAAATTCAAACCTTTAGACTTTACACATTATGTCTCATACAATTAAGCCCGGTGTTGCCACCGGGGACCAGGTCCAGGAAATCTTCAGTTATGCCAAAAAAAAGGGGTTTGCCCTACCGGCTGTAAACGTAATTGGATCCAATACCATAAACGGGGTGCTGGAAACGGCTGCCATCCTGAATGCGCCGGTCATCATCCAATTCTCCAATGGGGGGGCACAATTCAATGCCGGAAAGGGATTGTCCAATGAAGGGGAAAAAGCTGCCATCCTGGGTGGCATCGCAGGCGCAAAACATATCCACGAACTCGCAGAAGCCTATGGCGCTACCGTCATCCTTCATACCGATCACTGCGCCAAAAAATTACTCCCCTGGCTTGATGGCCTGCTGGATGCAAGCGAAAAGCATTTTGCCTCAACAGGTAAGTCACTCTACAGTTCACATATGATAGACCTTTCTGAAGAGCCAATCGAAGAAAACATTGAGATCTGCAAGCAATATCTTACCCGGATGAGCAAAATGAACATGACCCTTGAAATAGAACTTGGGATCACCGGCGGGGAGGAAGATGGTGTGGACAATACAGATGTAGACGATTCCAAACTCTATACCCAACCGGAAGAGGTGGCCTATGCGTATGAGGAATTATCCAAAGTGAGCCATCGGTTTACCATCGCAGCAGCATTTGGAAATGTCCACGGGGTCTACAAACCGGGCAATGTAAAACTCACTCCCAAGATCCTGAAGAATTCCCAGGAGTACCTCAGTAAAAAGCACGGGGTGGAAGCCAACCACATCAATTTTGTTTTCCACGGAGGTTCAGGGTCAACCGTAGAGGAGATACGGGAGGCCATTGGGTACGGTGTGATTAAAATGAATATTGATACAGATATGCAATATGCCTATATGGCAGGTGTACGGGATTATTTTCAAAGCAAAAAGGAGTACCTCATGTCCCAGATAGGCAACCCTGAAGGCAGTGACCGGCCCAATAAGAAAGCCTACGATCCACGGGTCTGGCTTCGGGAAGGTGAGAAAACCTTTGTGGCACGGTTAAAGAAAGCTTTTGAAGATTTAAACAATGTGAATACTTTATAAGCGGTTTGGAAAATATATTTGAAGATAAAATTCAACCTATGTCGTTGTGGTTCAGAAGAAAGGAAAAAGGGATACAAACCTCTACCGAACAAAAGAAGGATACCCCCAGGGGGCTTTGGTATAAATCACCCACCGGGAAGATTGTGGAATCAGAGCAACTGGCCCGGAATTTTTATGTCAGCCCGGAGGACGATTACCATGTTCGCATCGGTAGCAAGGAATATTTTGAAATAATGTTCGATGACAATAAGTTCAAGGAACTGGATGCCAAATTAACCGCGAAGGACCCCCTTAAATTCGTGGACACCAAAAAATATTCAGACAGGTTGAAGGCTGCACAAAAGAAAACGGGCTTAAAGGACGCAGTACGTACTGCGGTTGGGAAATCCCTGGGCAAAGACCTCGTGGTAGCATGTATGGATTTTAGTTTTATCGGTGGCTCAATGGGGAGTGTTGTTGGGGAAAAAATAGCCCGTGCCATTGATTATTCCATCAAGAACAAGATCCCCTTCCTGATGATCTCCAAGTCGGGCGGCGCACGGATGATGGAGGCAGCCCTCTCCCTCATGCAACTGGCCAAAACGGCCGCCAAACTCGCCCAGCTCGCGGAAGTTAAGGTACCTTATATATCCCATTGTACGGACCCTACCACCGGCGGAACAACAGCATCCTATGCCATGTTGGGGGATATTAACGTATCGGAGCCAGGCGCCCTTATAGGATTTGCAGGGCCGAGAGTAGTGAAAGAAGCTACCGGAAAGGAACTGCCGGAAGGATTCCAGACTGCAGAGTTCGTATTGGAACATGGTTTCCTCGATTTCATTATCCATCGCAGGGACCTCAAGACCCGGGTCAACCTTTATATAGATCTCATAGAGAACAATCCCATTCGGAAATAGGCCGCCTCGTAACCCGGTAACATTATAACCGGTTTGTCCGGGCAAAACCGGGAATCCAATCCATCACCGGGATATCGGGAGGACGCACGCTTAAAAAATTTATGGAGTCCCATTTATACCCAGGAAAAAAATACTATCTTTGCGCCTCGATTGAAAATCAATCAGATACATAAAAATCATTAAAATTAATATTGGAATGTATTTAACAAGTGAAGTTAAGGCCGAAATCTTTAAAAAACACGGCGGAACTGAAAAGAACACGGGCTCCACGGAGGGTCAGATTGCACTTTTTACGCACCGGATCAACCACCTGAGTGGGCACCTGAAGCGAAACCATAAGGATTATAATACCGAACGCTCCCTTGTGATGCTGGTTGGTAAACGCAGGAGCCTTTTGGATTACCTCAAGAAAAAGGATATTGAAAAATATCGTCTGCTTATCAAAGAATTGAATATCAGAAAGTAATTTTATGTTAGAAGGGAAGCGCTGCTTCCCTTTTTCACTATTTCAAGGTCCCGTATCGGGGCCATTACAAAAAGCTTACACTTAGTTTTTCATTGGTCAACAACACACAACAACACAACGCTGGCCGTCCTGAAAGGCGGTAGACCATTGTTTAACAGGTCCATAGAAGATGGATCTTAATAAAAATTTATGATTCCAAAAACATTCAGAGAGGTCATTGACCTTGGTGACGGTAGGGAAATCTCTATCGAAACCGGAAAATTGGCGAAACAGGCCCATGGTTCTGTAGTAGTTCAATCAGGGAAATGCATGCTATTATGCACAGTCGTTTCCAATTACAGTGCAAGTGACGTAGACTTTCTGCCACTGACGGTAGATTATCGTGAAAAATTTGCAGCTTCCGGGCGGTATCCGGGTGGATTTTTTAAGAGGGAAGCCAGGCCAAGTGACGGAGAAGTCCTTACGATGCGACTGGTAGACAGGGTTTTAAGGCCCCTTTTCCCCAAAGATTACCATGCTGAAACACAGGTAATGATCCAATTGATGTCCCATGACGAGGACGTTATGCCCGATGCCATGGCCGGACTGGCAGCATCAGCTGCCATCCAACTTTCGGATTTCCCGTTTGAATGTGCCATATCTGAAACACGGGTGGGGCGCGTTGACGGAAAATTTATAATCAATCCCACCAGGGCCCAGCTTCTGGTATCAGACATTGATATGGTTATCGGGGCGTCTGCTGACTCCGTGATGATGGTTGAAGGGGAATTGGGGGAGATATCCGAGGAGGAGATGGTAGAGGCCATCAAATTCGGACATGAAGCCATCAAAGTACAGGTTGCCGCCCAAATGAGGCTGGCAGATGCGGTAGGCAGAAAGGAAATCCGGGAATACGAAACGGAAGCCCAGGATGAGGCATTGGAAAAAAAGATCCATGCCCTTGCATATGACAAAGTGTACGCCATTGCGAAAGCAGGTTCTGCAAAACATGATCGCAGCGCCTCTTTTTCTGAAATCAAAGAAGAAATAAAGGCCGGATTTTCCGAGGAAGACTTACAGGAAACCGGTGATCTGATCTCTAAATATTACAATAAAGCGGAGAAAGCTGCGGTGCGTGACCTTACCTTGAATGAAGGCCTTCGACTCGATGGCCGGAAAACCGATGAGATCCGACCTATCTGGTGCGAAGTGGCTTACCTTCCCTCTACACATGGCTCGGCTATTTTTACGAGGGGCGAAACACAGGCACTGACCACGGTAACACTGGGAACCTCCAGGGAAGCCAACCAGATAGATATGCCTTCCTTTGAAGGGGAAGAGACATTCTACCTGCACTATAACTTCCCCCCCTTCTCTACCGGGGAGGCAAGGCCTATCCGGGGCACGTCGCGCCGGGAAGTAGGTCATGGGTATTTGGCACAACGGGCATTAAAAGGGATGATCCCGGCAGATTGCCCTTATACTGTAAGGATAGTATCGGAAGTACTGGAAAGCAACGGGTCTTCATCCATGGCAACGGTTTGTTCCGGTACCATGGCATTGATGGATGCCGGTGTTCAGTTGAAAAAGCCCGTATCAGGCATCGCAATGGGACTTATAACCAATATGGAAAATGGGAAATATGCTGTCCTTTCGGATATCCTCGGAGATGAGGATCACCTTGGGGATATGGATTTTAAAGTGACAGGGACCGCCGATGGGATCACTGCCTGCCAGATGGATATCAAAGTGAAAGGATTGTCCTATGATATATTGGTCAATGCGTTGAAACAAGCCAGGAATGGCAGGTTGCATATACTGGAAAAACTTGTGGAGACCATTTCAAAACCTAATCCTGGCGTGAAACCACACGCCCCTAAAATGGTTACTACCACTATCCCGGGCGAATTTATCGGAGCCCTTATCGGCCCGGGAGGAAAAGTCATACAGGAGCTGCAAAAATCCACCAAGACTACCATTGTCATCAATGAAGACCCCATAACAGAGGAAGGACTTGTTGAAATTTTAGGAACAGACCAGGCTGGTATTGATGCAGTTCTTGCCAAAATAGATTCCATTATATTTAAACCGGTATTGGGTAGTATCTATGAGGTTAAGGTGATCAAGATGCTCGATTTTGGCGCTGTGGTGGAATACAAGGATGCCCCGGGCAACGAAGTATTGCTGCATGTGTCCGAGCTGGCTTGGGAGCGAACTGAAAATGTGAGCGATGTGGTCAGTATGGGCGATGTCTTTGATGTGAAGTATCTTGGTATCGACCCCAGGACACGAAAAGAAAAGGTTTCCCGTAAGGCACTCCAACCCAAACCGGAAGGTTATACGGAAAGGCCGCCCAGAAGCAATGACAGCCGGGATCGTGATCGCGGAAGAAATGACAGGGGCCGTGACCGGGACCGAAAACCCAGGAGGGATTGATTTACAGCAGATCTGATTCGGAAACCCCTGGGCATAGCCCAGGGGAATTCGTTTGATTGAATAGCAAGGCCCCGGTGAAAACCGGGGCTTTTTCTCTTCTATCACCCCTTACAGGGGCCTCTTCCCGGCTATGCGGAGTGTATTTCAGCTAATAATTGCAAGTATCTCAGGCCTTTTGTAACATTTGCAGCTTTTTTACGTATAAGTATATATGCAGTCTATACACTGTGAACTTAATTGAAAGGAAATTTAGATGAGACAACTCAAAATTACAAAACAGGTCACCAACAGGGAAACCGCATCTTTGGATAAGTACTTGCAGGAAATCGGCAAGGTAGATCTTATAACCGCAGATGAGGAAGTTGAATTGGCACAACGTATCAAGGCAGGCGACCAGGCTGCACTTGAAAAATTGACCAAGGCCAACCTCCGGTTCGTGGTTTCGGTTGCTAAACAATACCAGAATCAGGGGCTTACCCTCCCCGACCTGATCAATGAAGGCAATTTGGGGTTGATCAAAGCAGCACAACGATTTGATGAAACCCGGGGATTTAAATTTATCTCTTATGCCGTATGGTGGATCCGTCAATCTATTCTGCAGGCCCTGGCCGAACAATCCCGGATTGTACGGTTGCCGTTGAATAAAATTGGCTCCATCAATAAAATCAACAAAACATTCGCCTTCCTGGAACAAGCCCATGAAAGGGTCCCTTCGGCAGAAGAAATTGCGAAAGAACTGGATATGACGGTGGAGGATGTAAAACAATCCCTGAAAAATTCCGGCCGGCACGTATCCATGGATGCACCCTTGATCGATGGGGAAGACTCCAACCTTTATGATGTATTGCGCAGTGGGGAATCACCGAATCCGGATAAGGATTTGTTGCACGAATCATTGCGTACCGAAATAGAAAGGGCGCTCGAAACTTTGACACCTCGCGAGGCAGACGTAATCCGACTCTATTTTGGATTGGCGGGGCAACATTCCATGACCCTGGAAGAAATTGGTGAAACCTTTGACCTGACAAGGGAAAGGGTGCGCCAGATCAAGGAAAAAGCAATCAGAAGGTTGAAACATACCTCAAGAAGTAAAATTTTAAAGACCTATCTTGGGTAAAATCCGTCTGGGACACAATTTTTTCCATGTTAAATATTCCATAAATTGGATTTATGGTATAAATATTGTAAATTGTGAGATGTAACAACAGTTATCATGACTGTTCGTTTTTTGATTGATGAATAAACTCCGGCTGATTACCGGAGTTTTTTCATTTAAATACCCCATGTTCAGGGGCTTCGCCCAATATTAGGGCAGATTTCCAGGAGGAATCCGGACCGGTGCGTCTGGCATCGTACCTATAACGATGCCCGGGATTAGCACCCTTCCGGTAGCACCCAAGGCACTGCCACTATGACCAGCCTTAATTTATTTTAATATACCTGCGGTCCCGGCCATAGAAAATATGCTCCCACACTGCGGGAAAAACCGACCGGGAATTACCCATAAACGGGTGAGAAAGGGGAACGAGGCAGGAAGCTTTATAATTCGTGATAAAAGGAATTCCGCAGGATTTCGAGGCTTTTGGGGATCGCACTGTCGGGCGACTCAATACCTTCAAATTCAAGGGAGATATAGCCTTTATAATTGTATCTGCGCATCATCTCCCCTATTTGCGGATAATTAATAGTAAGGGTATACCATTTACCGCCACCATAATATGTTTTCGCCTGCAGGAGGCAGGTTTTGGGAGCCAACAACTCCATTTGGGCCTCCCGGTTTTCCAAAAAATTCCCTGTATCGAGTGTTACCTGCAGCCATGGGCTGTTGATCGCCTCCACTATCCTCATGACCCCCGCAGCCGTTAGCCCAAGCCCCCAATGGTTTTCGAGGCCTAAAACCACCCCGCAGCGTTGCGCTGCAGGGATACATTTTTCTATGGAATCGATGACCCATTTATAACCGTCTTCGTCTGTATACCCTTCCAGGGTGGGTTCTATCCCCTTGTTGGCCATTAGCACATCAAAGGAGGCGGATGTCCCCCAGCGGCCGGTATTCAAACGCATGGTGGGGATCCCCAGTTTATAGGCAAGTTCGATCTGGTATATGGTTTTGTCAATATTTTCCTGGCGGTATTGTTCCTCCGGGAAAAGGAATCCCTGGTGGGTAGAGAAACCCATAAGGTCCAGCCCGGCGTGGAATGCCTTTTTCTTGATGGATTGTAAATACCCGTTTTCCACAGAAGTCATCTGTATCAACAGCAATTCAATACCATCAAACCCCATTGCTGCAGCCTTTTCGATACACAATTCCATAGGCACCTGTTCCTTCGGGCCATTGAACTGCCAGAAAGAATAGGTAGAAACGCCAATAGGATTGTGTTTTAACTTAGCGGAAGTACTTGCCCAGAAAGGGCAAACAGGAACCGGTTCCAACCCCTGGGCTGGCAGGGTTGCAATTGCACCCAGGGTGGCCGTTGCTCCAATAAATTTCCGCCTGTCCATAGGCTGCCTGTTTTAATGAATACCACTAAATATAGCCTTTCTTTTTGTAACAGTAAACAGCGAAACAGGGATTGGCCCTGTGCCGCTGCATGGGCCAATCGTGGATCCGGGGCACGCCGGGGAAAAGCGGGTAATGTTGTGCAAAACTGCCCGTATTTACACCCTTAATTGCATATGTATTGATATCTTCGTAAGGGAACCTTCGTTAAAACTTTCCGTTATGGACACTTATAAAATTCCGGCCAACACTCAAATAGGGCATGTACATTTAAAAGTATCCGACCTGGAACGGGCCCTCAGCTTTTATTGTGGCCTGCTTGGATTTGAGGTCACCACACGATATGGGAAGGAAGCCGCCTTTATTGCTGCCGGGGGGTATCATCACCATATAGGCCTTAATGTCTGGTTCAGCAAAAATGCACCCCCACCCCCAAAACATGCAACCGGGCTTTTCCATACCGCTGTCAGGTACCCCGAAAGAAAAGACCTGGCCATTATTTACCATCGCCTTTCCCAGGCCAATTATCCACTCACAGGCTCCTCAGACCATGGGGTTTCTGAGGCCCTGTACCTGGATGATCCGGACAGTAACGGGGTGGAATTATACTGGGACCGGCCTGTTGAGAACTGGCCCCGGAAAGCGGATGGGTCACTGGAGATGTATACCAAACCCCTCCGGCTCGAAAATTTACTAAGCCTTCTGAAGTAACCCCTTCTTTCCCTATATTTATAAGAAATAAAGCAACATCCAAAATGTACAAGACCTATTTCCCCTGCCTGCTGGTTTCAGTAACCGCGCTGCTGTCTTCCTGTAAAAATGAGGTGCCTGAAACTTTGGAATCGGACGCAGAAACACCCATATCCTTTACTATTCCGAAGGACTTTGTCCTGGAAACACTCTACCATCCAAGCCAGCACGAACAGGGCTCCTGGGTTGCCCTGGCCGAAGGTCCGGATAATTTGTTCTATGCCTGTGACCAGCATGGTAAAATTTACAGTTTTAAAATGCCTGAAATCGATCAACCCCTGAGGGACCAGGACGTAAAGCCACTGGACCTCGAAATTGGGGAAGCCCACGGACTCTTTTGGGCTTTTGACGGGCTTTACGTTGCTGTAAATAAAAGATGGGATGATGAAATCCCGGATTCAAAGGAAAAAGCGAGTGGCGTATACCGCATTACTGATTCGAATGGGGATGGCACGCTGGATAAAATTGACATGCTGCTTAAACTCGAAGGGGAAGGAGAACACGGGCCCCATAGTTTTGTCCTGGCCCCTGATGGAAAACACCTCTATTTTATCGCCGGTAACCATACACTCCTACCTGAAAACGTTAAAAACAACAGCCGGGTCCCCAATAATTGGGGCGAGGATAATCTGTTCACGCCTTACCTTGACGCACGGGGACATGCCAACGATATAAAAGCGCCGGGGGGGTGGATAGCCAAATTTGATCCCCAGGGTGCAAACTGGGAACTGATCTCTTCCGGGTATCGCAACCCCTTTGACCTGGCTTTTAACCAGGACGGGGAATTATTTGCCTATGATGCCGATATGGAATGGGATATTGGGATGCCATGGTACCGTCCAACCCGGATCTGTCATGTGACCAGTGGCAGTGAATATGGCTGGCGCACCGGCTCCGGTAAGTGGCCTGCTTATTACCCGGATAACCTTCCCGCCGTCATCAACCTGGAACAGGGCTCCCCCACAGCGGTTCTCAGCGGGGCAAAATTGAATTTTCCTGCACGGTACCGAAATGGGCTCCTGGTGATGGATTGGAGTTTTGGCACTGTTTATTTTATCGATTTAAAGGAAGACGGCAGTAGTTATACTGCGGAACGGGAAGAATTCCTGTCCGGTACTCCCCTGCCCCTCACTGATATGATCGCGGGTTCTGACGGCAACCTCTATTTTGCGACCGGGGGAAGGGGATTGGATTCACACCTCTACCGGTTGCGCTATTCAGGGGAAGCTGGCACGGAAGAAGTGCAGCAGGGGGATAACTCCTCTAAAACCCTCCGGGCGCTCCGGAAAGAAATTGAACAATACCATGCCGTGGTTGATGGGAAGGCCATTCCGCTGGCCTGGGATAACCTCAACCACCCCGATCGGTTTATACGTTACGCATCCAGGGTGGCCCTGGAGCACCAGCCCGCTGCTGATTGGGAATCCAGCTACTTTTCCGAAGAAGACCCTGTTAAACTAATTGAGGGAGGGATTGCACTGGCGCATCAGGGGGACAAAAAGCTGCAGGGAAGAATCATTGAAAAACTGGATACAATCGACTGGGATTCCTTATCAGAACCCCAGCAGATAGACCTTTTGCGTACCTATTCCCTTCTGGGCATCCGGATGGGGCTTCCAGATGATTCGCACCGGAAAATGGCTATCCGGAAAATAGCCCCCCACTTCCCCAATTCAAGCAATGACCTTACAAGGGAAATGGGACAGGTATTGCTCTTTCTTCGGGCAGATGGCGTTACAGAAGAGCTGGTTGAATTGCTCCTGAAACACACCCGCGAAAAAACGGTGATCAACGACCAGATGCTGTCTGAGGAAACATCCCTCAGAAGTGAACAATACGGGCCGCTTATCCGGGAGGTCATTGAAAAAATGCCCCCCAGTGAGGCCATCTATTATGGAGCTTTGCTGAGCCATGCTGATTTCGGTTGGACACCAACCCTGCGAGAGAAGTATTTTCAGTGGTTTTATGACGTACTCAGTGCAAAAGGGGGGATGAGTTTTAAGGCGGGTATGGAAAATGTGCGCCTCACCGCGATGACCCATGTTCCCGATAACATGAAGGAGAAATTACAGGAATTGTCAGGGGTTTATTCCCCCGAAACATCTGTGGCCGAGCTGCCTGAGCCAATTGGCCCCGGTGGATCCTATTCCGGCAGCGAAATGAGCGACATCGTCTGGGGTGGCCTGGATACCTACAAAGGCTCACTTGCGGACGGGGAACGGGCATACCAGGCAGGTATGTGCATCCTCTGCCACAGGTTCCGGGGGGAAGGGGGAGCCGCAGGGCCCGATCTGACGCAGATCCATAACAAATTCAATAATTATGACCTGCTGTTCGCCATTTATAGCCCCAATGATGAGATATCGGATCAATACGCATTTACGCTCCTGCATCTGGACAATGAAAAGAAGATCGCAGGCAAGATCCTTTCAGAAGCCGGTGATTCCATAACGTTAATGCCAAACCCCTTCAATACCACCTATACGATAAAGGTAGCCAAGGAACAGGTGGTCAAACAGGAATTATCCCCCGTATCCCCCATGCCGCCCGGACTCATGAACCGGCTCAACAAACAGGAGATAGCCGATCTTTTTGCCTACCTCATTTCAGGAGGGGACGAAAAGCATGAATTGTATACCGGAAAAGCAGTAAAGGACAAATAGAAAATTTCTTGAAACCTCACCCGAAACCGCTGGGGCGGTTTCGACCTCTCCATAGGAGAGGTGCCCCGTGGCAAAGCCCCGAGGAATATTTTTGATTACGCAATGAAAAAGGAACTATAAATGAGGATTGCATCCTGTCTGTTGATTTGTATGCTTGTGCTTTTCAGTGGCTGCCTTGATAAGAAATCGGCACCGCTACAGGAAGGTAAGGTTGGTTACTTTGTGACCCCTTTGGGGAAAAAGTACTCAATCCCTGAGCCTTCAGCAGAAATGCTGGCCCAATACCAGGAGGCGGAGCAAGCATATCGCCTCCATCCTGAGAACCCCGGCAATAGTATCTGGTATGGGAGGCGGGCCGCCTACCTGGGGCGTTATGAGGAAGCCATCCGGATCTTTTCCGAAGGAATAGAAAAATTCCCGGCCGATGCCCGTTTCTATCGCCACAGGGGCCATCGGTATATCACGCTCCGGAAATTTGAACAAGCTGTTGAAGACCTCGAAAAGGCGGGAAGCCTTATCGAAGGCACGGAGGATACCATTGAGCCGGACGGGATGCCCAATGCGCTGAATATTCCTGTAAGCACCCTCCATAGCAATGTATGGTACCATTTGGGACTCGCTTATTACCTTCAACACGACTATCATTCCGCTTATGATGCCTTTACGAAATGCCGTGCTGCTGTATCCAATGCAGACAATCTCGTTTCCAGTACCCACTGGTTATATATGATACAGCGGCGACTGGGCAATGCTGAAAAAGCCAATGATGTCCTGGATCCTATTCCAGCTGCTGCCCCGGTCATTGAAAACAGGTCCTATGAAAAACTCTGCGAATTTTATAAAGGCCTTCTCCCCATGGACTCACTGGTAACCGGGGAAATGGCTGACGCTGCTTCTGATGCCATAAATTATGGGGTTGCCAACTGGTATTATTATTCAGATAACAAAGCAAGGTCGGAAACCCTTCTCCGGGAGATCCTTGCAGGGGATGCCTGGAATTCATTTGGATACATTGCAGCAGAAAGTGATTTGATACGCTATTTTAACCCCCTCTAGCCTGGCTGCAAATTACCCCAGGTACCCCGATTACGCTACTGCAGCCCTTCATTTCAGGATCGTTCTCCCCGGTCCGGAAGAATACCCATTCCATTTCATTACTTTTGCATATAATTTTTAGTTTAATTGCCCGATGAGTTTCATAAAAATAGCCCCCTCCTTACTGGCCGCTGATTTCGGCAATCTGCGCGCTGATGTGGAAATGGTGAACCAAAGCGTTGCCGACTGGCACCATATCGATGTGATGGATGGGGTCTTTGTCCCTAATATTTCCTATGGCATGCCGGTAGTCAAAGCCATATCCCGTTATGCCACGAAGCCACTTGATGTACATTTAATGATTGTGAACCCGGATCAGTACATCCGGACATTCGCTGAACTGGGGGCAGCCAACCTGACCGTTCATTATGAGGCCTGCACCCATCTGCACAGGACCATTCAGGCCATTAAGGATGCGGGAATGAAGGCAGGGGTAGCCCTGAACCCGCATACGAATATAAGCCTTCTGGAAGATACGATAGGGATTCTCGACATTGTATTGGTGATGAGCGTAAACCCCGGTTTCGGGGGGCAATCCTTTATCGAAAATACCTATGCAAAGGTCAAATCGTTGAAATCCCTGATCCAGCGTAAGGGCTCCCCGGCATTGATAGAAATAGACGGAGGGGTAACCACCCAAAATGCCCGGAGACTCCGGGAAGCCGGTGCCGATATTTTAGTAGCGGGTAGCTTTGTTTTTAAAAGTAAAGAGCCGGCTCAAACAATCATTGATCTTAAAGAAGTGGCCGGCTGATGGAACATTTGGACCTATTGATCGTAGGAGGTGGCCCTATTGGGATTGCCTGTGGCCTGGAGGCCAAAAAGCAGGGGCTATCCTATGTCATCCTTGAAAAAGGGCCCATAGTGAATTCCCTCTTTAATTACCCTGTAAATATGCAGTTCTTCTCCTCCTCGGAACGGCTGGAGATCGATGATATCCCGTTCATCAGCAAGGAAGCCAAACCGAGACGGAATGAGGCACTGGAATATTACCGGCGAATCGTAACCTCCAATAAACTGAATATCCGGCTCTTTGAAAAAGTAACCGGGATTGAGACTGCCCGGGATAGTTTTATAGTCACCTCTGAGAAGGATGTATATCAATGCGACAATGTCATTCTGGCTACCGGTTTTTATGATATCCCCAATACCCTTGGGGTTCCCGGGGAAGACCTTCCCAAAGTTTCCCATTATTATAAGGATCCGCATTTTTACGCCAGTCAGAAACTCGCCGTCATCGGGGCCAGTAATTCGGCGATCGATGCCGCACTGGAATGCTGGCGGAAAGGTGCGGAAGTAACCCTTGTAATCCGGGGGGAAGCCGTAGGGCAGCGCGTTAAATACTGGGTACGCCCGGATATCATCAACCGCATAAATGAGGGTAGCATAACCGCCTATTACAATACACTGGTCCGTGAAATAACCCCCGAAAGCATAATCCTGGACTCCCCGGGCGGTGTTGTGGAACTCAAAAATGATTTTGTCCTCGCACTTACGGGCTATATGCCCGATTTCGGATTCCTGGAACACCTGGGGATCTCCTTGTCGAACGACCAGAACCGGCTTCCCCAGTATGATCCGGAAACCATGGAAACCAATGTAAGCGGACTTTACCTGGCGGGTGTCATTTGTGGGGGGATGGAGACCCATAAATGGTTTATTGAAAACTCCAGGATACATGCGCCGATGATCATCAGGGCCGTCCTTCAGAAGAAAAACGCTAAAAAACAACTGAGTTAAATGGATCGGAAATTTGGCATAGCAATACATGGGGGTGCCGGCACGCTGGTTAAAGGCATGATGACGCCGGAAAAGGAAGCAGCGTATAAAAGAGCGCTTCAAAATGCGCTCGATAAAGGTTTTAAAGTGCTTCAGGCGAAAGGGAGTGCCGTTTCAGCCGTCCAGGCGGCCGTGGTGGCACTGGAAGATTCCCCCTTATTCAATGCCGGGAAGGGCGGTGTTTTCACTGCGGAAGGAACCCATGAAATGGATGCGGCCATCATGGATGGCAGCAACCTGAAAGCCGGGGCCGTATCGCTGGTAACCGGGATCAGGAACCCTGTTTCCCTTGCACGGGATGTCATGGAAAATAGCGGGCATGTCTTCCTTGCCGGGGAAGGGGCCATGCAATTTGCCAAAAAGATGGCCTGCAAGCTGGAGGATCCGTCCTATTTTTATACCGAATTCCGTTACAACCAATGGCAGGAGATCAGGACCTCCGATACCTTCCAGCTGGACCATAGCAACCAGAAAGGTTCCAAATTCGGAACAGTGGGGGCAGTGGCATGTGATGCAGCCGGGAACCTGGCGGCCGCCACCTCAACAGGCGGGATGACCAACAAGCAATATGGCCGCGTGGGGGATAGTCCCATGATTGGCTCGGGCACCTACGCCAATAACCAGACCTGTGCTATTTCCTGCACCGGCAGCGGGGAATTTTTTATACGGGGAGTCATTGCATATGATGTGGCCTGCCTGGTAGAGCACAAGGGTATGTCATTGGAAGATGCGGCCCAACTGGTAATCCATGACAGGCTTCTGAAGTTGGGGGGTGATGGCGGTTTGATCGCTATCGATTCCAACGCCACTATTACCATGCCCTTCAATACGGAAGGGATGTACAGGGCCCTCAGAACCTCCGCCGGGCAAAAGGAAATCTCTATCTACGGGGATTAAGTTGTAATAAAGGGAGCATCGAGTGGCAGGACTTTCACCTGCCTTTTGGTGATATTGAATTTATCCCCGTTGGTAAGCACATGGGTCTTAAGGTTTACCAGGGACATGGGGGTCCCCTCATCCAGTATTTGCATATTATTGTGCTTCAGGTACCTGGGGTCGAACAGGATGACCATTCCCTTCCCGATGATTTCAAAAGTATTGGAGTTTTTGATCACCAGCCCGGTATCTTCTGCGAGTCCCACTCCCAGCAATTCCGGAAACCTGGCAACAGCCTCTGCCAGCCTTCCAAAACGACCGCGCTGAATAAAATGGGAATCGATGACAAGGTTGTTTATAAATCCCATTCCCCTGCCCATTTTTACAGCTCCCTTTAGGAGGGAATCCTTCCCGCTTCCCCCTGTAATCATCTCATAAGACATGCTCATGGCGCCCGCACTGGTGCCGGCAATGACGATATTCTCATTTTTAAAGCGGTCCATCAGGATGGTGTGAATGCTCGTTTTACCGATCAACCTGGTAATATTCGACTGGTTTCCCCCTGAGAACATGATACAATCGGCTTTTTTGATCATTTCGATATGTGCCGGGTCTTCGGATTGTTCCCGTTTGCGGATATCCAGGATCTTCACATTGGTACATCCCAGCTTGCCGAATGCGTTCATATAATTGACCCCAACTTCCTCCGGAATGCTGGACGCCGTGGGAATAACGATAATAGAAGCACCAGTACCCCCGCTTTCCCGGACGACGCGAGACAGGATGCCTGTTTCTATATATTCCAAATGATATTGTTCCCCTGTTTCGGTTCCTTTATCTTCGTTTCCACCTATCGGAATCAGGGTGCCTTTTATATCCATTATTGAGTTACTTTAAGGGCAAAAATAGGGTTAATGTCCGAAAAAAAATTATATATTTATGAAATTCGGGCACCCTGAATTAATCCTCAACTTTATGAAGATCCTGGAGATAAATGCCATGAGAGGGCCTAATTATTGGTCAGTTCGCCGTCATAATCTAATAGTGATGGTACTCGACCTGGAAGCAATGGAAGAGTATCCAACGAACAAAGTTACCGGTTTCTCCGACCGGTTAAAGAAACTTTTCCCCTCCATGTATTCCCACAGGTGCTCGGAGGGTTGCGAAGGGGGGTTTTTTATGAGGGTAGATCAGGGGACCTGGATGGGCCATGTGGTTGAACATATTGCCCTGGAGATTCAGACGATGGCAGGGATGGATACCGGATTTGGACGTACCAGGGGATATGGTGAACAAGGGGTGTACCATGTTGTCTTTTCCTATATTGAAGAAGATGCAGGCCGGTATGCGGCTAAGGCAGCCGTCCGGATTTGTGAAGCCCTGATCTCCGCACAGGACTATGACATGGATGAGGATATCCAAAATATGCGGGAACTCCGGGAGGCACAACGACTGGGGCCCAGTACAGGATCCATTGTGGAGGAAGCCGAAAGCCGGGGAATCCCCTGGATCCGCCTCAATAAATATTCCCTCTGCCAGTTGGGATACGGTGCCAACCAGAAAAGGATACAGGCTACGGTAACCAGTGAAACCAGCAGTATAGGCGTGGAACTGGCGTGCGACAAAGAGGACACAAAATACCTGCTCGAACAGGCGCAGGTAGAAGTGCCCCGCGGTACTATCATATCCAGGGATGATAACCTGGAAGAAGCCTGCCGGTATGTAGGGTACCCATTGGTAATCAAACCAATAGACGGGAACCACGGCCGGGGCATTACCGTGGATATCAATTCGTTTGAACATGCCCTGGAGGCCTTTAATGCTGCCCGGGAAGTATCCCATAGGGTGATCGTTGAAAAATTTATGACGGGGGAAGATTACCGGCTGCTGGTCATTAATAATAGATTGGTAGCTGCAGCGAAACGGACCCCGGCACATGTGGTCGGTGACGGAAAATCAACCATTGAGGAACTGGTCCATATCGTTAATAAGGACCCGCGAAGGGGTTATGGCCATGAGAAGGAACTTACCGAGATCACCATCAATGACCTTACAAAAACCATTATAGCCGATGCAGGCTATACCGAAAATTCGGTTTTGCCCGCCGGCGAAAAGCTGATCCTGAAAGACACCGCGAACCTTAGCACAGGCGGAACTGCAGAAGATGTAACAGATATTGTACATCCGGCCAATGTTTCCATGGCGGAAAGGATTTCAAAGATCATTGACCTCGATATTTGCGGTATCGATATCATGACAAGCGATATCAGCCAGCCGCTCTCCGATACGGGAGGTGCGGTGCTGGAGGTTAACGCCGGACCCGGGTTCAGGATGCACCTTGCCCCTACGAGGGGATTGCCCAGGAACGTGGCAGCGCCGGTGGTTGATAAACTTTTTCCGGGCGGGAATACCGGAAGGATCCCCATTGTGGCTATTACCGGTACCAACGGCAAGACCACGACGTGCAGGTTGATTGCCCACATCGCTAAAATGAATGGCCACCGGGTTGGATATACCACCAGTGATGGGGTATATATACAAAACCGCCTCCTGATGAGAGGGGATTGTACCGGCCCTACGAGTACTGAATTTGTCCTGAAGGACCCCACTGTCAACTTTGCCGTCCTGGAATGCGCCCGTGGCGGGATGTTACGGGCAGGCCTGGGGTTTAAAAATTGTGATGTAGCCATCGTGACGAATGTGACATCTGATCATTTAGGTTTGAAGGGGATCCATTCCATTGAACAATTGGCAAAAGTAAAAGCGGTGGTCCCCGAAACAGTATTACCCAACGGCTATGCCATTCTGAACGCGGATGATGACCTCGTCTATGATATGAGAAGGAATCTGGAATGTAGGGTAGCCCTGTTTTCCATGGATGAACATAATCCGAGGATACAGGCCTTACAGCGGAAAGGAGGCATAACGGCTGTTTTCGAAAATGGTTTTGTAACACTCTGCAAGGGTGCCTGGAAAATGCGCATCATGAAAGCAGAACATATCCCACTTACACACGGGGGAAAAGCCACCTTCATGATTCAGAACGTACTTCCTGCAATCATCGCGGCAAATGTGCAGGGCATCAGTATTGAAGATACAAAAGCCGCACTTGAAACATTTATCCCTTCTGCAACCCAGACCCCGGGCAGGCTGAACCTTTTCAAATTCAACCACTTTGATGTGTTGCTGGACTATGCCCATAACCCGGCAGGCATGCGGGCCCTGCAAAAATTCATCAATAACCTGGAGTGCGAATACAAGGTAGGTATCATTGCAGGGATCGGGGACCGGCGCGTTGAGGACAATAACGAAATGGGTAGTATCGCCGCTGAAATGTTTGATGAGATCATCATTCGGCAGGATAAACACCTCAGGGGGAAATCTGAGAAGGAGCTTATCAAAATGTTGAATGATGGCATAAAAATGAGGGATCCCAATAAAAAAACCACCGTCATCCAATCTGAAAATGAAGCCATCCGGTATGCCATCCAAAACGCACGGAAAGGCAGTCTTATCGTACTCTGCAGTGATGTGGTCCCGGATGCACTGGAACTGGTAAAAAAGTTAAAGGAAGAGGAGTCTTTTGGCAAGCTTGCCGAAGCAGATTCCTGATAACATTGTACCTATTACGTTACTGTCATCTCCTGCCCTGCTGTATGAAATCATTTATCGCCTGAAACCTTATGGACCATTCCGAAAATCCCTATTGGGAATTATTCAATTCTCAACTTGAAAATCAATACCGCACAGGCAGCACTTCCTACCAGGAGCGCCGACAGAAGTTAAACGCCTTACAGGATGCCCTTGTCCATACGTATCGCGATAAAATCAGGGATGCGCTGTATGCCGATTTTAAAAAGCCCTTTTTGGAAACAGACCTTACGGAGATCTATCAGGTATCGGGGGAGATCAACCTGGCCATCAAAAAACTACGTACATGGATGCGTCCTTTCAGCGTACCCACCCCACTGGCCCTTTTGGGCACCTCCTCCTCCTACCTGTATGAGCCTAAAGGGGTCTGCCTGATCCTTTCTCCCTGGAACTTCCCCGTAAACCTTACATTCGGGCCCCTCGTTTCCGCTATCGCAGCCGGTAATACGGCGGTGATTAAGCCCTCAGAAAGGACCCCAAACACGGCTGCCGTCATGGCGGAAATTGTATCAGCATTGTTCCCCAGGGAAGAGGTAGCCCTTGTAGAAGGTCGCGCTGAAGTAGCGCAGGAACTTTTAAAACTGCCTTTTAACCATATTTTTTTTACGGGATCCACCAAAGTAGGCAAACTTGTAATGAAGTCGGCTGCCGAAAACCTCACTTCCGTCACGCTGGAACTGGGAGGTAAGTCCCCCACCATTGTAGACAACACTGCCAATCTGAAAACAGCTGCGAAAAAGATTGTGTGGGGCAAGTTTCTGAACAGCGGGCAGATCTGTGTTTCCCCGGATTATATTTTGGTCCATGAAGATTCCATGGAAGAACTGATCTATCAGATGCAGCGCTACATCCGGAGCTTTTATAATAATGATGCTTCCACATCGGGGTCCTATTCTGCCATAGTGGATACAGATCACCATCGGCGGCTGGTCGATCACCTGGAAGATGCCAGGTCTAAGGGGGCCCGGATTGAATACGGCGGCACCTATAAGGAAGAACTGAAGTATCTGGAACCAACCCTTGTCAGCCGGGTACCGGAGAATGCATCCCTCCTGGGAGAAGAGATTTTCGGTCCCATTCTACCCATACTGGGATACCGGAATATACAGGAAGCGATCGACTATGTCAATGCAGGGGAGAAACCCCTGGCATTGTATATCTATAGCAAAAAGAATACAACCATCAAACAGGTCCTCCATCAGACCCGGGCGGGCAGCACGGCCATCAATACCAATGTCCTGCAATATACCAACCCATATCTTCCCTTTGGAGGATCCAATAATAGTGGGATCGGGAAGAGCCATGGTTTCTATGGGTTCCAGGAATTCTCCAACCAGCGTTCGGTCATCCGGCAGCATACCATCAGCGGCCTGGAGTTGCTCTTCCCTCCGTATACTGCCTTTAAACAAAAACTGGCCAACCT
>JBGTLT010000116.1:0-43855 GCA_041743975.1 Zeaxanthinibacter sp. | reverse complement strand
CCACCCTGTATAATAAAATTCTTTACCACCCTGTGGAACTGGGTATTATTAAAATAGCCTTTTTTGGTCAGGTAAATAAAATTGGCTTTATGGTACGGTACATCGTCATATAATTGCACCGTAAAAGTTCCGAGGCTTGTTGTAAGTTTTACCTTGTTTTCCTTCAGTCCCTTTTGATAATTGAAAAAGAAATCTACCGCATTATCTTCTGTCAGTTCAAACATTTCCTCCTTCGGAACACTTGCAATTGTATCGCTGATTTTTTCAGGTCCTTTTTCCTTTTCCACAGCTTTTGGGGTAACTTTCGCTTTGGGTTCCTCCTGACAGGAGACAAAGAAAAATAATAGTATTATTGTAGCGCAGCCGCCTATTTTATGCATCATGGATTTCAATGATTTTTCCCAACAACTTGTAAAAATAAAAAATCTACCCCTACCGGGCACCCCCTCTCACAATAAAATGGCTCCTGAGATACGCATCCGGGAGTTAAGGGAAGGATTTAATCCCGGTAGGCCGCCAAGGAAGGCAGGGGTAATGGCTATTTTTTATCCAAGGCACCACCAGACCTATTTTTTGCTGATCCACAGAAAAACATATGAGGGGGTGCATTCCAACCAGGTTGGTTTTCCGGGCGGGAAAGCGGAAAACCAGGACAAAGACCTCCTGGAAACGGCATTGCGGGAAACTTTTGAAGAAGTGGGAGTGAGACCGGGGGAAATAGAGGTAATACGACCAATTTCCAAAATTTATATACCCCCCAGCAATTTTGAGGTGCAGCCTTTTCTTGGGATCTGTCAAAATGCACTGCCATTTGTGGTTCAGGAAGACGAAGTGGAAGCGCTGGTTGAGATCGCGCTCCCGGATCTGATGGATGACAAGAACCTGGTTACCCAAATATTATCCACTTCCTATGCCAAAAATATTGAAGTTCCTGCCTTCCGGCTTAACGGCCATATTGTATGGGGAGCCACAGGGATGATGCTGAATGAAATCAGGGAGATCTTTAAGCAAGTGTTATGATACAGATTTTGTAGTTTTGTTTTCTATGGCATTATTCAAGGAAAATCCCTTCGGGCATATACTCTTTTTAAAGAAATGGTTGATCCGCATCCTGGGGATTATCACGCACCAACGGTATAAGGGTTTCAATACGCTTGAGATTGAGGGATCTGAGATCATCAGGCAGCTCCCGGGATCCAATGTGCTTTTTGTAAGCAACCACCAGACCTATTTTGCGGATGTTGTAGCCATGTTCCATGTGTTCAATGCCAGCCTTAAAGGGAGGGACAACAATATTAAAAACATCGGGTATCTCTGGAACCCAAAGTTGAATGTTTACTACGTTGCCGCCGCAGAGACCATGAAAAAAAGCCTGCTTACCAAAATATTGGCCTATGTGGGTTCCATTAGCATTGAACGTACCTGGCGGGCTGAAGGAAGGGATGTCAACCGGCAGGTTAAGATGAGCGATATCTCCAATATAGGTACGGCCCTGAATGATGGCTGGGTCATTACCTTCCCGCAGGGGACTACAACCCCCTGGAAGCCTTTACGAAAGGGAACGGCGCATATCATCCGAAAATACAGGCCAGTTGTGGTTCCCGTAGTAATTGACGGGTTCAGGAGGTCTTTTGATAAACAGGGCCTTCGGGTAAAAAAGAAAGGAATCCTCCAGCATATGATTATCAAGGAACCATTACAGTTCGACTACGAGAACGAAACAGTGGCTTCCATCATTGAAAAACTGGAATACGCCATTGAGCAACATCCATCCTTTTTAAAGGTGATCCCAAAAGAAGAACTCATGGCGCTGGAACAAGAAAATAAGCTCCGAAAATGGCGTAAGAAAGAGGAGTAACTTCCCGATGACTATCCCATCGTCATGAGATTCCCGGGGCCCATTGTTACAATTCCAATTGCTTCAATTCATTATAATTATTCCGCAACCTCCGCAAAAGTATCCCGTATACAACCCGGTAGAAAAGCCAGATAAGGGTTAGAATGATGGCCACTACAGCTAAGCAGATGAATGTAAAGACAATCCAGAAGAAAGTCTGATTACCTGCTTCAGAAGCCGCATGGAGGATTTGTTGGCCTTCCTCCCCGTTCCTCAGAAAACCATATAATAACAAAAAGAAAGACACTGTGAAAATGGCAATATTGAACCATACATATTGTGTGACCGTCCTTTTTACATCGAGAATGGCCTTCATTAGATTTTTGGAGGATTCGGTATAGGAGATACGCCTGTAATTTCGATAAAATTTATAGATAAAAAATATGAGTATGGCATAGTTGATTGCTGTAAGGGATGAGGTGATCTCAAAAATACCCAGGGATTTTTCCAGGGCTGACGAATCTGAATCGTAGGAAATCAGGTTGATGGAAGCCCAGAAAACAAATTCAATCATGCTGATGTAAAAGATCCATTTTACAATTGAGGAAGATTTCTTCCAAATCATACGATAGATATCATTATAACTCAATTTGGGGATGTGCTGCTCCTTTTTCTGCCAATCTTTTTTAAGCCATTCCAACTCGTCCATCATAAGCTTAAGGATTCAATATGGTTCTTAATTTGTTCTTTATCCGGTTCATCTTCACCCTGGCATTAACTTCAGAAATTCCAAGTGTATCTGCAATTTCTTCATAATTTTTATCCTCAAGGTACAAGAAAACCAGCGCTTTGTCTATATCTCCCAATTCCCTCACTGCGTCATATAATAACTTCAGTCGTTGTTCTTCAGTTTCATCGTACGAATCTGCCTGGATCTTATAAATAACCGTATCATAATCCTGGGTCTGCACCCGTTTCTTAGATTTTCTGTATAAGGTTATGGCCGTGTTCAGGGCTACCCGGTACATCCATGTGCTGAATTTAGAATCGCCCCGAAACCTTGGGTACGCTTTCCATAGTTGAATGGTGATTTCCTGAAAAAGATCTTTATGTGCCTGCCTGTTATTGGTATAGAGGCTGCATACTTTATGCACGATATTCTGATTGTTCTCAAGTTCGGTCACAAATTTGTGCTCCAGCTCTTTGTTCACTTTTCAGGCTAGTGTTTGGATGTTAGTAGGCTAAAACTGAATTTTGTTACAGTCCCAGGGGAAAAATTGAAGTGGCCCCTGTTTCAGGCCTGTAGGATAAACACCTTTTTTGTGGTGTTAATTTCTGTAGTCAAGGGCTGGGGTCCTGTCCCCCAGTAAAGGAATATATTCAAAGTTCGTTCCCCTGCGTTCCTGGAATTCCGCTTTGGCCTTTTCAATGATGTCTGGTTGCCTGTACAGTTCAATGGCTGTAATGGCCAGTGTTTTGGCTGCTACCATCATCCCCTTAATACCTATTGAAGTTCCCCCGGCAGCCACGGCCTGCCAGCTGTGTGCAGGGGTTCCTGGAACCCAGGTCGCTGTTCCGAGGCCCACCGTGGGAACCGCAAAACTTACATCCCCTACATCCGTGGAACCACTCGATTTGGCATCTTTGGTGTACGGTTTAATATTCCCGGCCTTTGCGGTATCTGCCTTTTCATAGCCGAGGCTGCTCGCTATTTTGTTGGCAAATTCCAATTCCTCAGGGCTATAGGTGATTCCGCCTATCTTACTAAGGTTCTGATGCATCAGTGTTTGCAGGGTGGTGTTCGGGAGCAATTCATGGGTGCCACCGATCATCTCATACTTCATGGCGGTACCTGTACCCAAAGCTGCCCCCTCTGCTGCTTTTATAATTCGGTCAAAAATGGCGATTACCTCATCCCGTTTGGTATGGCGGGCATAGTAATAGACCTCTGCAAAATCTGGGACCACATTTGGGGCTTTCCCCCCGTCCGTGATGACATAATGTATCCTGGCCTCCTCGGGGATATGCTCCCGCATCATATTGACCATGGCGTCCATGGCCTCTACCCCGTCCAGTGCCGACCGTCCTTTTTCAGGGGCCCCGGCTGCATGGGCGGATATACCATAGAATCTGAACTTGGCCGACTTATTGGCGAGCGCGGCACCTTCATCTGCTTCATTTTCGTCTCCAGGGTGCCAATGCAAGGCCACATCCACGTCCTTGAACAAGCCTGCGCGCACCATATATACCTTACCGGATCCCCCTTCCTCGGCGGGGCAGCCATAAAAGCGTATAGTTCCCTTGGTCCCTGTGGCTTGCAGCCAGTTCTTTACCGCGATGGCCGTTGCAGTAGATGCCGTTCCGAACAAATGGTGGCCGCAGGCGTGCCCCGCAGCCATTCCTGCTGATTTTTTTTCCGGCACAGCTTGCTGTGACAACCCCGGGAGGGCATCGTATTCACCAAGGATGGCTATCACCGGAGACCCGCTTCCGTATTCTGCTATGAATGCTGTTGGGATACCGGCAACCCCGCTTTTAATCCTGAACCCTTCCCCACTCAAGGTCTTTTGCAGCAGGGCCGAACTTTTTTCTTCCTGATAGCCCATTTCCGCATATCCCCAAATCTCCTGGGCAATATTCCCATAGTCCACTGCTTTTGTATCGAGTTGTTGTAAGACATCCTCCGGTTTTTTTTGGGCCTTTAAAGCGGAAAAATAAAGGGTAACACACAGGATCAGGATAATTTTTTTCATGGATTAACGTATTGAATGGGGTAAATATAATCAATGAAATCGGAGCACACAATTGGCTTTTATTGCAGCGGGTTAGATGCCCTGGTATGTCAGTGAATACACCTTCTCCCAAGGGATTATATCTTATTAGGACAGTTTATAAATACTTGCCTGGTAGGGTACAAGGGTGAATTGGGCATCGTCTTGTATTTTAGTTACCTGTTCGCCTGTATTGGAAATGAGCAGGGTGGCTTCCCTGTATTGTATCGGTAATTCAAAGTGTACTACATGATCTGTAAAACTAAGGAGGACTAACAACCGCTCCCCGTCCCATGTCCTCAGATAGGTGTAAACTTCTTCATTTTCAGGCAGGAGGAGGGTGTATTCGCCATATACCAGGCCAGTATAGTGTTTTCTGAGCCGCACCATGGATTTGAAGTAGTTCAGGACGGAATCTTTGTGCATATCCTGGTCGGCCACATTGATGCCTTCCAGGTAGTTATTATTGATGGAAATCCAGGGTTCGGCAACAGAGAAGCCTGCCTGATCAGAACGGTCCCATTGCATTGGCGTCCTGGCATTGTCCCTGCTGGTCAGTTTCTCATTGTCTAAAAATGCCTGCAGGTCATCCCCCCTTTTTTTGGCAATCCCATATTTGTTCAGGGTATTGATATCCCTGTATTGCACAATGGATTCAAATCCTATATTGGTCATCCCGATCTCTTCCCCATAATAAAAAAAGGGTGTCCCCCGCATGGAGAGCAGGAACGTCTGTAACATGGTAGCAGAATTGTACCAGTGTGCTATTGAATCATCCCCCCAGCGGCTTACTGCGCGGGGGAAATCGTGGTTGCCCAAATAAAGGCTGCCCCACCCTTTCTCGGCAAAGAGGGCATCCCACCTGGAGAATATTGCCTTAAAGTCGCTGAGCTTCCATGGTCCTTTGATCATGGGAAAAACATCATCGGACAACAAATCAAGCGACATAAGGTCGAACTGAAGGAACATATTCAATGCCCTGCTGTCCTCATCCACAAATTGGAGGGCCTGGTCCAGGGTAACCCCGGGAGCTTCCCCAACGGTCACAATATCATAGCGGGAAAGGACTTCCCTGTTCATCTCCCGAAGGTATTCGGATAGATTGGGTCCGTCTGCGTAAAATGCCGCATAATCCCCATTGTATTTTTCAGGGATTTCCGGAAAGGCTGGGTCTTTCGAAATAAATGAGATGACATCCATGCGAAAGCCGTCGATGCCTTTTTTAAACCAGAACTCCATCATTTCATAAATAGCACGTCGCACATCAGGGTTTTCCCAATTGAGGTCGGGTTGTTTCGCTGAAAAATAATGCAGGTAATAGGCGTCTGTTGCTTCATCGTATTTCCAGGCGTTATCCTCCTGGTCAAAGTAGCTATAGCGACGCGGAGGCTTCCCTTTCTCCGCATCCCACCAATGGTAAAATTTCCTGAAAGGATTGTCCCGGGAAGACCGAGAAGCAATAAACCAGGGATGTTCATCACTGGTATGGTTCACCACCAGGTCCAAAATCAGTTTTAAGCCGCGCGACCTGATTTCGGCCAATAAGCTGTCAAAATCATGCATGGTGCCAAATTCAGGCATAATTGTATGGTAATCACTGATGTCATAGCCATTGTCATCATTTGGGGAGGCGTAGATGGGATTGAGCCAGATGATATCAACTCCAAGGCTTTGAATATAATCGAGCCGGGAGGTAATTCCCTTAAGGTCCCCGATACCGTCACCGTTGGAGTCCTGAAAACTTCTTGGATAGATCTGGTAGACAATTCCTTCTTTCCACCATTTGCGGTCTGACACCATATTGTTTCGAATTAAAAATTAAATATAAGGCTTCAGGGTCGATGAAAGGTGCGCATTGAGATCAATGATTGCCGGAAATACTATTTGGGGAAATGGGGAAATTCCTGTTTCCGGGGATGGTAGGTATTGACAACTTCCGCCAAATGGGCGCGGTCTACATGCATATATACTTCAGTGGTGGTTATGCTCTCATGCCCTAACATTTGCTGGATTGCCCTCAGGTCTGCCCCATTTTCCAGCAGGTGTGTGGCAAAGGAATGCCGGAAGGTGTGAGGGCTGATCGTTTTATGAAGCCCAATTTTTTGAGCCAGTTGTTTCACAATAGTAAAGACCATGGCCCTTGTTAGTTGTTTACCCCTGCGGTTAAGGAACAGGATGTCTTCATGGCCCTTTTGTACGGGTTTGTGTACCCGGACTTCTTTTCGGTACAGGTTGATATATTTTTTTGTGATACTGCCTATTGGTACAAACCTTTGTTTATCGCCCTTACCGGTCACCTTGATAAAATCCTCCTCAAAAAAAAGGTCCGAGATCCTGATACCGGTCAGTTCAGATACCCGGAGGCCACATCCGTAAAGGGTTTCCAACATTGCCCGGTTTCGCTCGCCTTCCGGCCTTGTCAGATCGATGGCCCCTATGAGGCTGTCGATCTCTGTTGTTGATAAGGTATCAGGAAGTTTACGCCCTGTTTTAGGTGATTCTACCAGGTCCATTGGATTGTCTTTCCGGAAATCCTCAAACACCAGGTAACTGAAAAAACTTTTGAGTGCCGATATGTTCCTGGATTGGGACCGGGCATTCACTTTCCGGGCAATTTCATGTATAAATAATTGGATGGATTCCCTGTCGATATCAAGCGGTCCTTCCTCAATGCCTTTGTTCTGCAGAAAATCCCTGAATTTTTGTATATCCCTCGTATATCCCTGTATGGAATTATGGGCGAGCCCCCTTTCAATCTGCAGGTAATGCTTGTAATCCTGCTGTGCCTGAAGCCAATTCATGGCTTAAAGATAGCACTTTCGTGCCCTTCCCCTCCTGATCCATGCTCAAATCAGCGTTCATGGCTGCCTGAATCGTCCGGTTAAGCAGAATTGACAACTCTGTAGGATTTTATCGCAACCTTTTATCTTCCATTGGAGAATGGTATGTATGTTTGACCTCATTTTAGCATTAATTCATATCTAATTAATATGAAAAAATTAGTATTAATCGCCTCTTTCGCGGCGTTTGCACTTGGTGTAAGTGCCCAGGAAGGATTACGTGCGGGTATCAATGTGGGCTTACCGATAGGTGATGCCAGTGAGGTGGCCGGATTCAGTTTTGGTATAGATGCCTTGTATCACTGGGCAGTAACAGAAGAATTTAATGCGGGAATCGCAACGGGTTTTACCATCGCATTAGAAAATACAATTGATATCTTTTTTGGTTCTATTGAGTTCGGTAATTCACAATTCCTGCCCATTGCAGCTTCAGGACGCTATATGGCTTCGGATGTTTTCCGGGTAGGCATCGATCTGGGGTATGCCATCGGTATCAGTGATGGTGATGATGGAGGGTTCTATTACAGGCCAATTGCGGGTTATGCCATAGCCGAAAATGCGGAACTTAACCTCTCCTATACAGGCATCAGCGTGGATGGCGGTACCTGGTCCACAATTGTTTTAGGCATCCTTTTCGCGCTTTAGGTATTGAGCTTTTTACTTTTTAAGATGCGGAAGTCCCGGACCCGGGATAGCCTGTATGTTCCGAACTGCTTTATTCTTTGCACCCAATGGTTAACTAAAACCTTCCCTGTAAGTACACGGTTGAAGTGATCAAATTGATTCGAAAAGCGGAAGCTGCCTTCCGGTTTTTTTATTTAGTATTATCTGTTCCATGAATATGTGCTATAATAGGCTGATGGTACCAATCCATATTGGTAATGCTGTGTTTCTGAATTCAGGAAACCCGTTGTTAATTATGCATTGGAAGCGCTTCATGCGGATTAAACCTTTTTAATCGGATAATGTCAACTTCATGCCCTCCATTACTTAATTTTTGAATTGACGCAGAAGATCTGATTTTTTTTAATAGTTTAGTATGCGTTCTCCCCCCGTCTAATGATGCCATTTATATACATATTCTTTTTGTTGTTACCATTTTTTTGATGAGATATCGAAAAATAGTATGATTTCGGAAGCTGTAGTTTTTTATATACCATGGCGGATCGGTTGGATCTGCTGTAATTGAGATTATTCCAAACCGCCCGGCAATAACTGTAAGCCGGGGTTTTATGTATTTATGATAGTATGACCATATAAGCCATCGCCAACTGACACTGACCAAAAATGAGCAAACACTACCACCTCATCATTGAGGCCCTTACGTATTATATTGCAAGATCCTACAATTCGATTCCTTTACTGATTTTGTCCTTCTTTCTATGCTCGTTTGCCGCGTCAGCACAGGGTCGGGGCAAGTTCAAAAAATGGAATCCGGGCAAGGAAAAGAATATCAGCCTTTTCACATGTAAGGAAGATATAGGCGACGGCATGTACCGGTTGCATTTCGGATATCACAACCCCAATGATACTGAAGTGGTTGTACCACAAAACAAGAGTTATGTATATCTGGTGGTTGGGAATGTCGGCAGAAGACAAAACAACAGGGTTCAAAAGATACAGGTGCTCAATACCTTTCAACCCGGGACTGTTGAGGATGCCTTTACCATGGATATATCCAAAAAAGGTTTTGCAAAATGGACTGTTGAGAACAAATGGCGGAAAAAATCCAAAATCAATGGAAGTGTAAAATCTGCAAGCTGTAAGGAGAAAGATCCCGGGGTAATTTTACCGGTATATGGTCAGGGCAATGGCAAATCCGATACCCCGTTGGGATTGGAACTAACCGCCCTGCAGGAGGGAAATGCCGGTGATGAACCTTCAAACCTCATCTACCAGATCAATGCCAGGCAGGAAGTCCTGGTTGAAATTATACCAACAGAGGGTAATCTCCAGCAGGCAATCAACCTGCTGATGGGCACATTTGGGTTACAATATTCCAGCAATCCTTTAGTTACCAACTTTCTCATAGATCCCGTAATGATTGTGCAGGAAGATTTGGCTGCTATTGATGTATTTTTCCCGATAAACAGGCTGACTGAACTGAACGCCCATGCAGACGTGATCAATTTTATCAGGCCCTTATATAACCCTGTCCGCAATGTCGGTATCGTCGATTCCCAGGGAGATAATGCGCAGTATACCGATTTAGTCCGGGCTTCCTTCCAGACAGAAGTAGACGGAGAAAGAGTCCCTGTCAATGGATTGGGAATCAAGATAGGGGTTATTTCTGATAGTTATGACAAACAGCCCTTTACGGGTAAAACAAGAGCTACTGTAGACGTGGAAAATGGTGATCTGCCGGGAATCGGTAACCCTAATGGCTTCCTGGCACCGGTTGATGTACTTTTAGAATATCCGTATGGGGTAGCCTCAGATGAGGGAAGGGCCATATTGCAGATCATCCATGACGTAGCACCCGGGGCGGAGTTGGCCTTCACAACCGGAGTTCTGTCCCCTCGGGAAATGGCTATGGGTATTGCAAACCTGGCGACTGCCGGATGTGATGTAGTGGTGGATGATATTACATATCCCCTGGCCCCCTTCTTTGGCGAGGGCGAAATCAGCGATGCCATCCAGTCATTTGTAAGTCAACCTGGGAAAAGCTATATCACAAGCAGCGGGAATTTCGCAAACAATGGCTATCAGAATGTGTTCACTCCTTCTGCTACGGTGCCCGTAACCAGTTTTCTGCCGGCCAACAGCAACTCAAGAGCCCATATTTATGATCCTATCACTCAGGATTATACCCAAAAAATTCAAGTAGCGGCAGGCATCTATATGATCGTCCTGCAGTGGGATGAGGCGATGGCCTCCCAGGAAAACAGTACAGGTGCTTCAACCGATCTGGATATATACCTTGTGAATGATGCCGGAGACCTCCTTGTAGGCAATAACAGGCTCAATGAATTCGGGGATCCAACAGAAGTCCTTGTATTTCAGGCAACAGCCCAGGGAGAAGCAAATATAATAATTACCAGTGCCAATGGCCCGCCACCGCCGGGATTGGCCTTCAGATACATCGCTTTTCGATCAGAAGGGTTGCAATTTATGGAATATGGCGGGGGAGCTCCTACCGTCAGTGGACATGCGATGACCCAGGCTGCTGTTACAGTAGGCGCTGTAGATTATCGCGTGGTCCAATCCCCGGAAGCTCAGGAATTTTCATCCTATGCGGGGCTGTTGTCAAACAATGATCTGACCATGGTTGATATAGCGGCTCCGGATGGTGTAAATACCAATGTGGGTTCCATAGGGACCGATGTGGATTCAGATGGCTTTCCTAATTTTTTTGGTACTTCAGCCGCCGCCCCCCATGCAGCCGGTGCCATTGCCTTGTTGCTGTCAGCTTTGCCATCCTGGTACCCGGACGGACTTTCTGAAATAATTTCAGTGGATTCGCCGGTATCCAATGCCCTTTCTGACGAAGTACTCCAATTATTAAAGAATACCGCCATCCCAGCCGGGTCGTTGAATAGGGCCGGGGCCGGACTTATCGATGCCCGTGCCGCATTTACCATGATTGCAGCACAGACAGCACATTTAACGGGACTTGCTGTGGAAGCAGGAAAAACCCCCAGCGAAGAGCCTTTTGAAGTTACCATTTCAGGGGAGTACCTCCCGGATGAAGCCACAGTGTTTTTTGATGGGGAGGAACTTGAAATAATCTCCCGGACTGCCACTGAAATAAAAGCGCTTGTGGGGGAATTTACAAATAATCCCCCGCTGGTGGTCCGTACAAATGCTATTACCCCGGGGGGTACGGATGGGGGGGACTCCAACCCCATGTTTTTCTTCGATGGGGATAAAATTGCCCTCAGTATACGGGCGGACGCTATTAACGCAGAATTTGGCCAGACCATCAACTTTACATATACCGTGGAAGGGCTTCCGGAAGGCGAAACTTATGAATCCCTTGGATTACCGGATGTTGAGTTCAGTACGCCAGCTGTCTTTCCCTACCCCGACGTCAACAACTATGTTGTGACCCCCGGATTTGGGGATGGTGCCCTGACCCCAGAACAAATGGATGACTTCCAGATCAATTTCCAGGCAGGACAGCTGACCGTCACCAAAAAAGACTTGTTGATCCGGCCCGTGGATGCTACCTTCCAATACGGGGATGCCATTGTGCTTTCCCAGGAGTATGTTTATGACAGTAATGGAATTGAGGATAATCCTGATTTTCTAAATACGATTCAAACGGCACACCAGTCTGATTTCTTTACGGATAATACGTTGATTGTTATCAATAAACTAAGGGCCGTGGTCAATGAACAGGAAATTTTGGACCTTTTAAACAACAATAGCTGGATAGCCAGTAATCGTGTGATCCAGAATAAATTGAGGCCTGTAGTCAATGGTATGAATCTTATTGACCTCGATGTACAGCATTTTGATGACTATATCAATGCCCAGACAGACCCTGTTACCAATAAATTGAGGGCGGTCGTCAATAAATTAAGGGCAGTTGTAAATGCGAATGACCTGTTGAACAATGGAATAGACCTCGTCTTTGAGAACAAATTGCGCCCTGTGGTTAATGATACAGGCCTGGGGGATGAAAATGACGGCAATGAATATGGTGCCGTTTTCGCGGTCATCGACCTGGAGGATTCTTCAACGGAAACGGAAGAGAGGACTATCGATCAACTCTATGCCATGAACCTCATTACAGGGCTGGAGGCCAGTGGCGGTACGGGAGAATGGCCGCTGACATTCCCCGGGGCTTTCCTGTCTCCTATCGCCGCCAATTTTAATATAACCTATGGTTCCGGCACGGTAACAATGCTTCCTGCCCCGTTAACAGTCAGTACAGGTGACCTGGTGATCTACAAAGGAGACCCTATTGATACCAGGTTGATTGAAACGAATATCAGCGGTTTTGTATATGAAGATACGCTGGAATCTGTTTTTCCTGACGGAATACCATTCCGTTTCGAAGATGAACAGGGCAATGAATATAAGGATGGGGATGTAGGGGAGTTCATTATTAAAATTGATACCCCGCCCAATTATACTATTGAGGAAACGTACTATGGGAAATTGATCGTTAATTTTGAACCCTTTGATTGTGAGAGGTTGCCGGTTTTGGATTTTAGTGCCGTTCCGGTCCTGGAGTCTGGTAAGGCCTTACAACAGGGGGCACTTTACCGGTTTAACAATGTTACGGACAATGTGGATGCCCTTGTAGCGATACAGGCCATCGTGAATGGCAGAATTGTCTTGTTGGACCGGAACAATGTGGATCCGGAATTCTTTAAGCCGGAGATCATATATACTACTACAGGCAGCATACAGGAGCCCTATGTGGAATTCAAGATTACCCTGGTGTCTTCAGGGACCGATACCCCTGTTGTTTTTGATGAGTTGATTGCCTCATTTATTGATATCGATGGAAACAATTCGTATCGGGAATATAATGCGTTTGAAAGGCCGGCCCGTATTATTGTTGATGACCCGAAGGAAATTACTGTGGGGGAATCCGGATCGGATCTGTTCATAACTGGTGGTGCAAACGAATATAACGATATATTTAACAACAATCCCCAGGTCAATATTTCGGCAGGTTATACCAACAGTGCCTCGTTTGATTTTAAATTTGGGATTACAGCTGTGAATTCCAATAATTTCACCACGTTGCAAAGGCAGTCAGGGATCCAATTCTCCTGCCTGGATAATTTTGTGAATCCAGTGACAACCCTTTTCGATTCAAACGGGGACCTTAGTGGTAAATCTATCGCTCCGGGTGGGGTGGTATTCCCCAATCCTGTAAGGGATATATTACATATTCGTTTGGAGGTTCCGGGTGAAACTCAGATTACCGTATTTGATATAAATGGTCAAACGTACCACAACGATACTGATAAAGGCAATGGGCAGATAATTGCACTGGATCTGTCTGCCTATCCGGAAGGATTATTTTTTGTCAGAATTAAAAATAGCAAAGGGACCCATGTATACACGGTACTAAGGGATAATTAATAAGCTTGCATGTTCAAACTGTCACGCCAGAAGGTTGCTTATCTGATATGTGCACTCCTCATATCGGGGTGGACTTGCCTGCATGGGCAAAATCCGGTTATAGACAGTTTAAAAAACATCATTCTGCAAGGCCCGAGAGATACCACAAAGGTCTCCTCCCTTATAGCGCTCAGTACGGAATTCCTTGAGGAGGAGAAAATGGACGAAGCCATTGAATATGCGAACGAGGCTATCGGGATTGCAACAGAACTGAATTTTAAAAGGGGAAAGGCATATGCCCTTAAAAATATTGGGATTGCACAATACTATAAGGGCAATTATAAGGAAGTACTGAATTTCTGGACACAATCCTTACAAACGTTTGAAGCCATATCAGACACCCTTGGGATTGCCAACCTGTCAAACAACCTTGGAGCTGTTTTTTATGATCAGGGAAGCCTGGACATGGCCTTGGATTATTATTTCAGATCGCTGAGCATATCTGAAAAATTGAAGGATCCTGTACGCATCAGTTCGGCCCTGGTCAACATAGGGGGTGTTTATATGCAGATGAAGAATTTTGAAAATGCCCTCAACTACTATGGACAAGTGGAGCCCTATCTTTCCATTATCAGTGACCCATTGATTCACTCTACATACCTCATGGGGGTAGGGGAGGTTTACAGCCTTAAAGGAGACCATGACCAGGCAATCGACTATTTTAAAAAAGCCCTGGAAATCAATAAGGATACCAAGGATAACGCCCATAACCTCACCATGTTGGGCAAGGAAGAATTCAATAGGGGCAACGTACCTGCTGCAATTTACTATCTGGATAGGGCCTATAGTACGGCTTCGGCATCTGATTTAATCCTGGATCAGGTGCAAACCCTGCTGGCCATGGGGGATGTCTATCAGAAAAGAGACCTCAAAAAATCCTTACAATCCTATCAACAGGCTGAGATACTGGCACTTCAAATGGAAACCAACGAGGAGTTGCGGGATATCTACCTTGGAATGTCGCTCACTTATTTTGCTGAAAAGGATTTTGAAAATGCTTACCTCTACCAGAAGAAATATATTGATCTTAAGGACAAAATCTTCAATCTGAAAACAGATGACAAGATTTTGGGGCTCCAATTTAATTTTGACCTCGAGAAGAAGGAGGATCAGATCGACCTTCTGGAGAAGGAGGCGGAGATAGCACAGCTTCAGGGAAAACGCCAGAAAAGCGCCATTTACCTGTCGCTGTTGGCTTCCGTCGTCATTTTTTTACTCGCGATAATATTCTATTACCGCTATTATTTTGCAAAGAAGAGCAATAAATTACTGAGTGCTGAAAAGAATCGGTCAGAATCGTTGTTATTGAATATTCTGCCTGATGCAACGGCTGTGGAGTTAAAGAAGAATGGGAAGGTAGAGGCCAAAAGGTTTGAATCAGTAACCGTTATGTTCGCTGATTTTAAAGGTTTTACGGAATTTTCCCATGAATTGACACCGGAATACCTTGTCAAGAGTGTCGATTATTATTTTTCCGGGTTTGATAGGATAATGGACAAGTATGAACTCGAAAAAATTAAAACTATCGGGGATGCTTATATGTGTGCCGGTGGTTTGCCATACCCTACCAGGGACCATGCGTTGCGTATGATCAAAGCGTCTTTTGAGATGCTGGAGTTTATGGAAGCAGCCAAGCAACACCATGATGCGAATATCATGAATTTCGAAATCCGGATCGGCATGAATACAGGACCAGTTGTTGCCGGGGTAGTGGGGGTTAAGAAATTTGCTTATGATATCTGGGGGGATACAGTCAACGTAGCCGCCCGGATGGAAACCATGTCGAAACCCGGGCGGATCAATATATCAGAGACCACTTACGAGGCGGTCAGGGATGTATTTGTTTGCGAACAACGCGGTGAGATCTATGTGAAAAACAGAGGAATGATGCACATGTATTTTGTAAGTGGCCCTGCTGAGATCCAACAGACCGTAAACAGCGAAAGTGATTACCGGGATAAATAATAATAGCGGAATTGTAACGGCCGCATACTGTTTATTGTAAGAAAAACGTTCTGTAACTATAATTATTTGTGAGAATTTGTATATTTCAATTATTGGAAGGGACAACAGCCATGTTTTAGACGGTCCGGGCCAACCATAATCAGGAAGGACATTTTTTCTTTTAAATTGCGGTTTTGAAATTCGATGGATAACCGCGTACGCAATGTTTGCGCTTCAAATTTTAATTCAAACAATGACCGGATATATTAAGTTACGGAAAAAGGCACTGGAAATCTTACATACTGAGCTGTCGGAAAAACTTTTCTACCATGGGGCCCACCATACGCTCGATGTGTTAAAAGTTTGCAATGATTACATAAGACGGCTGAAGATCAATGGGCGGAACGCCAAGTTGTTACGAATCGGGGCATTGTTGCATGATATTGGTTTTACCATTTCCAATAATAACCATGAAGAACACAGTGTGGAGATCGCACGGAAACTAATGAAGGAGTGTAGGTTCTCCAAAGCGGATTTCGAAGTGGTTAAAGGCCTTATCCTCGCTACCCGTATCCCGCAAAGGCCCCAAAACAACCTTGAAAAGATCCTGTGTGATTCGGATCTGGATTACCTGGGAAAGAGTGACTTTCAACCGATCAGCAACTCCCTTTTTAAAGAGTTGCAGGCTTGCGATATCATAACGGACAGAAATGAATGGAACATGGTGCAGATCAGGTTCCTGGAGGCCCATGAATACCATACCGAGTTTGCCCGGAAGTACCGGCAACCCGAAAAGCAGAAAAGGATAGAGGAACTCAAGTGCGTTGTAGAGAATACCCGGCAAAAGACCTGAAAAACCAGGGAAATAAGGAATAGGACAATGCTGTTTGTATCCGGCTTCGCCTATTTACAACTTCTTCCTATTTTAGCAAAAAACTAATAATGAAGATCATAATTATCAACGGTCCCAACCTGAACCTCCTGGGAAAACGTGAACCGGAGGTTTACGGTAACACAAGTTTTGATTCGTATTTTGCAGAATTGCAATTTGCATTCCGGGAAGTACAACTTGAATATTACCAGTCCAATATAGAAGGGGAGATCATTGATAAAATACAGGAGGTGGGATTTTCCTATGACGGGATTGTTCTGAACGCTGCGGCCTACACCCACACCTCAATAGGAATAGGGGATGCCGTAAAAGCCATTAGGACCCCTGTGGTAGAGGTCCATATTTCCAATGTGTACCAGCGTGAAGATTTCCGGCACCATTCCTATATTGCTGCCGGGTCTAAAGGCGTCATCGTTGGTTTTGGTATGAAGGGCTATGATCTTGCCATCAAAAGTTTTTTAGATTCCTGAAGCCGGCCTCAGATACTTCTGATCGATGTAGAAGGTGCCAAACGGCAATAATGATGCTATCAGGATAACGATGAATCGTTTGATCCGGCATTTGGTTTCCATGCAATATACAATTGCCAGAATAACATATACCAGAAACAAAAATCCGTGGGTATAGCCAATGTACAGGTTGGGTTCGGGGATCCTTGCCCAGTATTTCAACGGCATTCCAAGGGCAAATAGCAGCAAGTATGAAATACCTTCAAGGATTGCAATGGTTCTAAAGAATTTGAGCATATCAGGTAATTAGGTGTAGGGATATCAGCGAGAGCCCCTTCTGGCAATGTCTTATAAATGGATCACTTCCCCATAGGCATCAGCCACTGCTTCCATAACCGCTTCACTCATGGTTGGGTGCGGATGCACAGACTTCAGTACCTCATGCCAGGTGGTTTCAAGTTTCCTGGCCACTACGGCTTCTGCAATCATATCCGTCACCCCGGCTCCAATCATATGACACCCCAGCCATTCACCATATTTGGAATCAAAAATAACCTTTACAAAGCCCTCAGGCGTGCCTGCAGCTTTGGCCTTGCCACTAACTGAAAAAGGGAACTTACCTATTTTAAGCTCGTATCCTTTTTCCCGGGCCTGCTTTTCAGTAAGGCCTACTGATGCAATTTCAGGCAGGCAATACGTACATCCGGGAATATTGCCGTAATCCAAAGGTTCTACATGCTTACCGGCAATTTTCTCCACGCAGAGTATACCTTCGGCCGATGCAACATGTGCCAGCGCCGGCCCTTCGGTAACATCACCTATGGCGTAGTAACCGGGTACATTTGTAAGGTAGTATTCATTGACCTTTATCTTGTCTTTGTCGGTTTTTATACCAACTTCCTCAAGCCCGATATTCTCAATATTGGTCTTTATGCCCACGGCAGATAATACAATATCCGCTTCCAGCACTTCTTCCCCTTTGGAAGTTTTTACAGTGGCCTTTAAGACATCTCCCGAGGCATCCACCCTGGTTACCTCTGATGAGGTCATGATCTTTATCCCTGATTTTTTAAAGCTGCGTTCCAGTTGCTTTGAGATATCCTCATCTTCAACCGGCACAACATTAGGCAGGAACTCTACCACTGTTACTTCCGTGCCAAGGGCGTTATAGAAATATGCAAATTCCATCCCGATGGCGCCGCTTCCTACGACGATCATTTTCTTCGGCTGGGTATTAAGTGTCATGGCTTCCCTGTAGCCAATTATTTTTTTGCCATCCTGGGGCAGACTGGGAAGTTCCCTGCTCCTGGCACCTGTAGCAATGATGATATGGGAAGCACCATATTCCGTTTCTTTACCATTTGCGTCCGTGACCGTTATTTTCTTGCCGGGTTTTAATTTTCCGGTACCCAAAAGAACTTCTATTTTATTTTTTTTCATCAGGAATTGCACGCCCTTGTTCATGCTATCGGCCACTTCCCTGCTCCTTTTGATCACCGCACCAAAATCCTTATCTGCCCCATCCACCTTTAGTCCGTAATCCTCAGCATGATTCAGGTACTCAAAAACCTGCGCGGATTTTAGGAGTGCCTTGGTGGGGATACATCCCCAATTCAGACAAACCCCCCCAAGGTTTTCTTTTTCAATAATCGCGGTTTTTAAACCCAGTTGAGAGGCCCTGATTGCCGATACGTACCCTCCTGGGCCACTGCCTAAAACAATAACATCGAAAGTGCTCATAGATTAATTTTAGTGATGGCTGAATTGTGAAGTGGCAAAGTTACAAAACCTAACCGAACTGACTAGATAAAATGGAAATTACGGAAGATAAGGGAAGTACGCCTTCTGATCCGTGCCATACCCTGTCAACCTGGACATCCCATTGTTTTACTCCTATTCCGGTGAAGGTACGTTTTGGAATCCTTAATCCGGGGGTCAGTCCAGGCCACGGTTTTCTAACCGAACATGCCATCTGCATTTTAGCCAATGTGTAGGGATTGCCGATTTTTCGAAGGAACAGCTGAAAGCCCGAAAAAACTATAGGAGGGTGTGTTACTCCTTATTGAGAGGCGGGAACAAAATTAAGCGCAGCTCCATTTATACAATGCCTTTTTCCGGTGGTCTGTGCCGGGCCGTCATCAAATACATGCCCCAGGTGGCCTCCACATGTGGCGCAGTGTTCCTCCGTCCGCTCATACCCTGTTTTGGTGTCTACATCATAGGCCACATTTCCATCTACCGCCCTGTCAAAGCTTGGCCAACCGGTACCCGAGTCAAATTTATGCTCGCTCAGGAACAGGGGAGTGCCACATGCTGCGCATACATATGTTCCTTTGGCCTTGATGTTGAGCAATTCGCTCGATCCGGGGTTTTCAGTGCCCGCTTTCCGCAGGATATAGAATTGCATATCAGTGAGTTCCGACTTCCATTCCTCTTCTGTTTTAGTTACTTTATAAGCCGTTTCTTTTTGGGGCTCTTTGGCAACTGTCATTTCCTTTTCCTGCGAGACTCCCTTACAACCCAAACTGATCAGGAGACATGCTGTTGCGATGTGCTTTATCATAATTATAATTTTGGGATTTAGACGCTGCGGAAGTGCGTTCCTTTCATTACCAGACATACAAATATTAAAAGGGATCCCGGACAGGCGTTGTTGCAGGGGATCCCTTTTAATAAATAGCTGTATCCCCTAATCCAACTGACTCCGCTCTATATCATTTTCCGTAACATTGAGCATGTTCATGACCTGCTCCATGTTGGATTTGTCAAATTTGGCACCAGCCGCAAAATCAGCCGGCACGATTGCAATTCGAAATACCTGGTTTTCAGTATCACCGGACGGCAGTGTAGCCAGATCGAAATCGGATTCCAGGAAAATGTTCACATCCAGGAAGGTGTGATCATAATTATACTGGAGCAGGCCCTGGTCCAGAATCCTGGTTTGCGGAAGCAGCCTCCAAATATCTACGGGGTCCCCATTGTCATCCTCTGTTTGATCCCAAAGGAGGTAGACAAGCACCACATCCGATTCAAATACTTCAATGGTCTGGGGAAACTCACTGAACAGGGAATATCCGTTTCCCGCGTTAAAATCTCCCTCTATTTCATACACCTGCCCCAAGATATTAACCCCATCGGCCCCATCCAGTCCATCGAGCCCATCGAACCCCGGAGGTCCGGCCGGGCCTTCACATGAAAATAGGATTAGTGCCGATAATACGCCGATAAATTGAGTTGTTTTTTTCATACTGATACATTTTAAGGGTTAACTACCGGTCTGCTGTAAAGGCAGCTGGTATTACTTACTAAAAGCTAATTCAAAAAGCGTTCCAAAAATTCGATAAAATACAAATGAACCGATTATTGTATTCGAAAAAATAAGTTTATAGACCTTGGGATTTAGGAGAATTTCCTACTTTTAACCTAAACCAGAATGACCAGCTTCATGATGAACCAGCATAGGGTAGTTATTGAGAATGTTAGGCCGCAGTTAGCATGCGGCTCCTATTTTATAAAGAGGGTGGTAGGGGATACGGTACGGGTTTCAGCCGAAATCCTCCCCGACGGTCATGACATAATCCAGGCCGAAATCCTGTTTAAACATGAAAAGGATCCCAAGTATCGCACTGTCCGGATGAAACACCTCGGGCAGGATGTCTATGAGGCTTCCTTCACGGTGGAAAAGCAAGGCTATTACGAATACAGGGTGCAGGGATGGGTAGACCATGCACTCAACTGGCAACATGGCATAACCGCTAAAATAAAAGATGGGCAGCATGTGAAAAGTGAACTGTTAGACGGCGTTCAGTACCTTACACACCTGGGCGGACATCTTTCTGATTACGAAAAAAAAGTAGTAAAGCAGTGGAGTACCGAATTTGAAGACCCAAAATACTATAAATCGGCCATAGTGACCGCAGTATCCGGTAAATTAGAGCAGATGTTCCTGGATCATCCGCAACGGCAGTTCCCCAATTCAAGCACCCCTCTGCGGGTGTATGTGGACAGGATAAAGGCGAATTTCAGCACCTGGTATGAATTCTTTCCCCGTTCGGCTTCCTCTGTGCCCGGGAATCACGGAACCTTTAAGGATTGTATGGAACTATTGCCCAGGATTGCCAATATGGGGTTTGACACACTTTATTTTCCGCCTATACACCCTATCGGTGAACTTCACCGAAAAGGGAGGAACAATGCAACTGTTGCGGAGGAAGGGGACTCAGGGGTCCCTTGGGCGATAGGTTCAAAATTAGGAGGGCACAAAGCGATACACCCGCAACTGGGGACAGAGGAGGATTTAAAGCAATTGATAAAAAAGGCACAGAGCCATGGGATAGAAATCGCATTGGACCTTGCCTTTCAGGCGGCACCAGACCATCCATACATTGCCGAGCATCCCGAATGGTTCAGAAAAAGGCCTGATGGTACTATTCAATACGCTGAAAATCCACCTAAAAAATATCAGGATATCGTCAATTTCAATTTTGAGAACAAGGCCTATACGTCCTTATGGGAAGAACTCCTGAGTGTTACCTTGCATTGGATTAAAACGGGTATTACCATTTTCCGTGTAGACAACCCGCATACAAAGCCCTATTACTTCTGGAACTGGTTGATCACCCAGGTTAAAAAAGACCATCCCGATGTGTTGTTCCTTGCCGAGGCCTTTTCACGGCCAAAGGTAATGCAACAACTCGCGAAACAAGGCTTCTCACAATCCTATACCTATTTTACCTGGCGGGAGCAAAAACATGAATTTGAAGAATATGTACGGGAACTTACCCAAAGCGAGATGAAGGAATACTACCGTCCCAATTTCTGGCCCAATACCCCTGATATTAACCCCTACCACCTTCAGGGTGCCAATGAATCCATGCACCTCCTTCGCTATGCCCTTGCGGCTGCACTTTCCGGAAACATCGGTATCTATGGCCCTGTCTTTGAATACATGGTTTCTGATGCCATGCCTGGAAAAGAAGAATACCTGCACTGTGAGAAATACGAAATAAGGCAATGGGATTGGTCCAGGGAGAACAAGTTAACCTATGTTATCAGTAAAATAAATGCCATCAGGAAGGAGCATGAAGCCCTCCAGCAGACGAATAACATCCGGTTCCTGCAAATTGATAACCCCAACTTGCTTGCATTCTATAAATGGAATGATTCCAAAACGGATGAAATGCTGATCATTATTAGTCTGGATAACCACTATACCCAAAGCGGAAACCTGCAATTACCCCCTGAAGTATTCGGGATTATTCCGGGCCAGGGAGTTACGGTACATGATAGTATCACAGATAATAGTTACATTTGGTACCCGGAATGGAATTATATTGAGCTACACCCCGCCCTGCCTTTCCATTTTTTCCATATTAAGAAATAACCATGGCCAAAAAAAAACAGGCATCCTTATTGCAACCACCCTACGATTTTGATGTCACCTGGGAGCACATCCTGGAGGACAAGGATTTCGTAAAGGTATTCCTGTCGGATATCCTGGAAGAGTATGTTGTCTTGCAACGCTGGTATGGGGGGAAATCGAGCAAGCTTAAATATATTGAGTTACAGGAGTATTTCCGAATTCAACAAAAAGAGGAAGTCTATTACGGCCTGCTGCTGGAAGTCAATTTTGAGGAAGCCTTTTACCAGCATTATTTTTTACCAATTGCCTTCGTATCCGACGAAAGTTTTGCGGAAAAGGACCGCATCCTGCCGGTTACCATCAACGGGCAACCAGGGTATATAATCGATGCGCTCAACCTGGAAGCCTTTAGAAAATTGGTTTATGAGAGGATACGGTATGCGGAACCCAACGATACCACCAGGGTACAGTACCATAAAAGCATCAATTTTGCAGATGCCGAATACGAATCCTCCAGGCTGATGGGGCTGGAACAGAGCAATACGTCCATTGTGATCAATGAAAAATCGGTCATTAAATTTTTCCGCAGGATCTTTGCCGACAAGAACCCGGACTATGAAATGAGCAGGTTCCTGTCTGAACGGAAAGGATTTAAAAATACCCCCGCCTACCAGGGTAGTCTCAATATTATGGATGCCAATAATGTCAATATAACCATTGCGTTAATGCAGGAACTGGTCCCCAATAACGGGGATGCATGGGATTACCTTTTAAAGGAAGTACATAAGATATTCAGCAATCTGGAGTATAAACATATTGATGTAAGACAGCTACCGAATGTAGAGATGTTCCTCAGGCTTAAGATCCATGAGATCCCACCGGAAATCATCGATTGGGCCGGATTGAACATTTTCCTGAAACTGCAGGTGCTGGCTACCAGGACAGCCGAAATGCATATTGCCCTTGGCTCGGAATTCGAGGACACCGCATTTACCCCCACGCATTTTAACGGGGATTATGAAGTATGGTTGAAAAACCGATTGCTATATCAGTTCCAGAACCGGCTCAACACGGTAGAAAACAGCCTGCACCGTCTGGAAGGCAGGTCCCTGGAACTCGCCAACGAATTCCTGGAACGGAAGAATGAGATACGAAAGCGGTTCATGCAATTCGACTGGACCAAATTGAAAGGTGAACGTATAAGGGTTCACGGGGATTATCATTTGGGCCAGGTTCTGGTAAAGGATAATGATTTTTACCTCCTTGATTTTGAAGGGGAACCAGAGAGTACCATCAGGGACAGAAAGGTTAAGCAACCCCCACTGAAGGATATAGCCGGAATTTTCAGGTCCTTCCATTATGTGGTGTATGCTACCATATTCAATAAGGGAGAGGGCTATCCTTATGAACAGGAAGATCTTTTTATTGCCGGGGAGGTCTTGTACAGGTATTTTATAGGGGTTTTCCTGGAAACTTATACAAGCCTCATTCAGCAGCAAAATTTAAACATAGGATACAGTCAGGAACGCATTTTCCTGCTCAAGTACTGCATGCTGGAAAAAGCAGTGTATGAACTGGGGTATGAAATGAATTCCAGGCCCAGGTGGGCTGTGATCCCGTTAGAAGGCATCCTTGGTATTATCAATGAAAAGAACTAATCAAACAAGTATATGAGCAAAGTAGTAGTGCATAGTTTATTCACGGAATTTGACATCAATCTATTCAAGGCAGGTAAGCACTACCGACTTTACGAAAAATTGGGGGCCCACCCGTTACAGGTCAACGGGCAGAGCGGCACCTATTTTGCCGTATGGGCACCTACGGCAAGATCAGTATCCGTGGTGGGGGATTTTAATTATTGGCTGGAAGGCGACCACAAACTCAATGTCAGGTGGGACGAAAGCGGTATCTGGGAAGGATTTATACCCGGGATTGAAATAGGCGACAAATACAAATATAAGATCCACTCCAACAACAACAATATAGTAACTGAGAAGGCCGATCCTTTTGCCCGTTATTGTGAACACCCGCCCAATACAGCCTCTGTGGTATGGCACGCCAAATACAAATGGAAAGATGAAGCATGGATGGGCTACAGGGCAGATAAGAACGGACTGGACAGGCCATATTCGGTCTATGAAGTGCACCTGGGATCCTGGAAACGCAAGGCCGATAACACCTTTTTGTCCTATACGGAACTGTCGGAGGAATTGGTGCGCTATGTAAAGGAAATGAATTTTACACATGTGGAATTCATGCCGGTAATGGAATATCCCTATGATCCTTCATGGGGTTACCAACTTACCGGATATTTTGCGCCTACTTCCCGATTTGGAAAGCCGGAGGATTTTAAATTGCTGATTGATAAATTACATCAGAATGATATCGGGGTTATCCTGGATTGGGTACCCTCACATTTCCCTGAAGATGCACATGGACTCGGATTTTTTGATGGTTCCCACCTTTACGAGAATCCCGATAGAAGAAGGGGGTATCACCCGGACTGGAAAAGTCTGATATTCAATTACGGCCGGAATGAAGTGAGGGCGTTCCTGATCAGCAATGCACTCTATTGGTTAGATCAGTACCATGTGGACGGCCTCAGGGTGGATGCCGTGGCATCCATGCTCTACCTTGATTATTCCAGGGAAGAGGGGGAATGGGAACCCAATATCTATGGAAACAATGAAAACCTGGAAGCCATCTCGCTTATCCGGGAACTGAATGAAGAAGTGTACCGGAGTTATACGGGTGTTCAGACCATAGCTGAAGAATCCACCGCATTTACCGGGGTTTCCAGGCCTGTTAACCTGGGAGGGCTTGGCTTTGGTATGAAATGGATGATGGGCTGGATGCACGATACGCTGGAATATTTTAAAAAGGAACCAATTTACAGAAAGCATCATCAGAATGATATCACCTTTAGCATGACCTATGCGTTCACGGAAAATTTTATGCTTCCATTTTCCCATGATGAGGTCGTCTATGGGAAACAATCCCTGCTGTATAAAATGCCAGGTGATGAATGGCAGCGCTTTGCGAACCTGAGATTGATGTTTGGGTATATGTTTACCCATCCCGGTACCAACCTCATTTTTATGGGCGGGGAATTCGGGCAATCCTCTGAATGGAACTTCCAGCAAAGCCTTGACTGGCATCTGACTGTGTATGACTATCACAAAGGGGTCCAGGAACTCATAAAGGATTTGAATAAATTATATAAGGGGTATCCCGCGCTGTACGAGAAACAATTCAGCCAGGAAGGGTTTCAATGGATAGATTATGGCGATCATGCAAATTCCGTGCTCACTTTTGTTCGGAAAGGCCATGATAAGAAGAATGACCTTGTCGTTGCCTGTAATTTAACACCGGTGCTTCGCGAAAATTACAGGATAGGGATCCAGAAGGCCGGGAAGCTGAAGGAGATTTTTAACAGTGATGCGGAAAAATATGGCGGTAGCGGTCAGCTGAACAAAAACATAAAAGTTGATGCAATACCCTCACATGGCCTTAAAAAATCCGTGGAGCTCACACTTCCACCTCTGGGGGTGGTCATACTCTATTAAAAATTGCCACTAAAACGTTGTTCATATTGATAACAATAACTTTTCCATATTAAGGCCCAATGTCTTTTTTTTGCCCCACTCACTCATTCTTTAACCCCGGGAATACCCGGGATTTTGAATATTTCTTAAATTCAGACCAACTATGATCACCAATACAGAATTGGAATACAAGGGGAATCTGTACCCCGATACTATAGTTAACTTTCGCCGCGATACCGACAAATTATACTTCACCACAGAAAATGGTGTCATCCTGGAGATTACCGTGTTGCGGAACGGTGCTTTGCGTTTCCGCTATGCCACCGAGCACGTCTTCCAACATGACTTCTCCTATGCCATTAGTGAGAATGCCAGCAGGGGGTATAACCACCTCGAAACACGGGAGACAAAAACGGAATTCTGGATTGAAACCTCCAAAATAAAGGTGCTGGTGGATAAAAGTACCATGCGGGTCCAGGTTTCTGACCTGCAGGGTAGCATCATCAACGAAGACGAGCTTGGCTTCCACTGGGAGGAAAATTATGTGCACGGCGGAAATACGGTGAAGATGAGCAAGATCACCCAGTCTGCTGAAAGTTTTTATGGGATGGGCGATAAAGCCACCCATTTTAACCTGAAAGGTAAGCGGGTAACCAACTGGGTAACAGACCAGTATGCATTTGGCAAGGATCAGGACCCCCTCTATAAGGCCATCCCCTTTTTTGTTGGATTGCACAATAATATGGCCTATGGGATATTTTTTGACAATTCCTTCCGCACCCATTTTGATTTTGCGCATGAGAGGAGAAATGTAACCAGTTTTTGGGCAGAGGGCGGGGAAATGAATTATTACTTCTTTTACGGCCCCTCCATTGCCAAGGTGGTCAAAGATTATACAGATTTAACGGGTACTCCCGAACTCCCGCCATTATGGGCTTTGGGCTATCACCAGTCTAAATGGAGTTATTTTCCGGAAAGCATGGTGAAGGAAATCGCCAGTAAGTTCCGGAAACTGCGCATCCCCTGTGATGCCATATACCTGGATATAGATTATATGGATGGTTTCAGATGTTTTACCTGGGATAAAACCAAATTCCCGGACCCCAAAAGGATGATCGCAGAGTTGTATGAGGATGGCTTCAAGACGGTGGTAATGATAGATCCCGGCATCAAAATTGACCGGGATTATTGGGTTTATCAGGAAGCCAGGGACAATGATTACTTCTGTAAGCGGGCAGACGGGCCTTTGATGAGGGGAAAGGTTTGGCCAGGGGAGTGCAGCTTCCCCGATTTTACAAATCCGAAGGTACGGGAATGGTGGGCCGGCCTGTACAAGGAATTGATTACAGAAACGGGGGTACATGCAGTCTGGAATGACATGAATGAACCGGCGGTAATGGAGGTGCCTACCAAAACAGCACCCCTTGATACACGTCATAATTATGAAGGCCACCCCTGCAGCCATCGTAAAGCCCATAATGTCTATGGCACACAAATGGTGCGGGCCACCTATGAAGGGATCAAAAAATATGTGTACCCCAAGAGACCATTCGTAATCACCAGGGCGGCTTTTGCCGGCGCCCAGCGCTATACCTCTACCTGGACAGGGGATAACGTGGCCACCTGGGAACACCTCTGGATCGCCAATGTACAGGTACAGCGGATGTGTATGAGCGGGATGTCCTTTGTAGGTTCCGACATCGGTGGATTTGCGGAACAACCAAACGGGGAATTGTTTGCGCGGTGGATACAGCTTGGTATCTTCCATCCATTTTGCCGGGTGCATTCAAGTGGGGACCATGGAGATCAGGAACCCTGGTCCTTTGATGATGAGGTCACCGATATTGTCCGGAAGTTTATAGAACTCAGGTATCAGTTGCTGCCATATCTGTACACCATGTTCTGGAAATATTCGAATGAGCAACTACCCATGATCAAGTCACTGGTATACTATGACCAGGAAGATATTCAAACACATTTCCGGACAGATGAGTTCATTTTTGGAGAGCATATGCTGGTCTGCCCTATCCAGGAACCCAATGCCCTGGGAAGGCGGATGTATATCCCAAAGGGAAAATGGCATAACTTTTGGACTGGAGAAGTTGTGGAAGGGGGAATGGAAAAATGGGTTGATGCTGAACTGGACAGGATTCCCCTGTTTGTAAAGGAAGGCGCTATAATTCCCAGATATCCGGTGCAGCAGTATGTAGGGGAACTGCCGATAACCGTGTTGGTCCTTGATGTTTATTACAAACTGGGCATCGAGAATTCAACAGTATATGAAGATGCACAGGATGGGTATGATTATAAAAAAGGGTATTATAGCCATCGAAAGTTCAGGCTGAATGGAAAAAAGAAAGAATTGATCCTCCAGCAGTTTAAAGATGGCAATTTTATTACACCCTATGAAACCTTCCAGATGAACCTTATCAAACTGCCTTTTAAGATTGTATCTATTGAGGTGGATAATGTAAAAGTGAATTTAAAGGACCTTAAATTGAACGGAGACAACACAATAGAGGTAAAAAAGGATTTCACTGCGCTACACATAACAGGAAAATAAGCAGTACATTTTATACTGCCTATTCTGATGATTGATTTCGTGTAACATTAAAATTAACAAGATGAAAAAAATAATTGTACTAATGGCGTTTTGCATGGCTCTTGCGGCCTGTAAGACCAACCCCTTCACCGGTAAAAAGGTGTTGAATTTTTATCCCAACAGCCAGATCTTCCCAATGGCATTTGCCCAATACGACCAGTTTTTGGAGGAAAACAATGTGGTAGAGGGAACCTCCGAAGCCCAAATGATCAATAAAGTGGGCCAGCGCGTAGCTTCGGCCGCCGAGCGCTGGCTATCAGCCAACGGATACCCGGGTTACCTGAAGGATTACCGATGGGAATATAAATTGGTAAAAGACACACTGGTCAACGCCTGGGCCATGCCCGGAGGTTAGGTGGTCTTCTATACCGGAATATTGCCCATTGCCCAGGGCGAAACCGGTGTTGCGGTGATCATGGGCCATGAAGTCGCCCATGCCCTTGCTGATCATGGGGCCCAACGGATGAGTGCAGGTACCCTGCAACAGATCGGAGCAGTAGCCGGGAACATTGCTATACAGGATCCGGAGAAACGAAACCTTTTCAACCAGGCTTATGGTGTAGGCTCCAACGTAGGGATCATGCTGCCGTTCAGTAGGAGCCAGGAGACGGAAGCGGACCGGATAGGGCTTCAAATTATGGCAATTGCGGGGTATAACCCCGATGAGGCTGCCGAATTGTGGAAGCGGATGAAGGCAAAAGCCGGAGGCGGTTCCCCCCCTGAATTTTTAAGCACCCACCCGTCTAATGATACCCGGATCAACAACCTGGCCAACTGGGCACCATTGGCAAAACAGGAGGCTGCGAAATACGGGGTTACCAAATTTGAATAGGCAGGTGTTACCAGTATCCCAATATAATTGTATATTGAAAAACTTTTCCGGATAGGGGCAGCTTTAGTTTGAGAGATGGCAAAGACATTGGCGGTTAAAGGCAGCAAAAAACTCCTGAATGCCTGGGCGTTTTATGATTGGGCCAATTCCGTCTATAGCCTGGTGATAGCCTCGTCCATATTCCCAATATATTACGGCGCGCTTTTCCGTATTTCCAATATTGAAAAGGTCACCGTATTTGGCGGCGAAATAGCCCGTGCACCGCTTATCAGCTATGTGACATCCGCGGCTTTCCTGTTTATAGCTGTGATAACCCCACTGATTTCCGGGGTAGCAGATTACTTAGGGAACAAGAAGGTGTTCATGCAGTTTTTTTGCTACCTGGGGGGGATTTCATGTATAGGCCTTTACTGGTTTTCCCTGGATCACATTTATCCTGGCCTGGTTTGTTATTTTTTCGGACTGGTAGGCTTCTGGGTTAGTTTTGCGATCAATAACTCCTACCTTCCGGATATTGCCTTTCCGGAGCAGCAGGACAGGGTGAGTGCCCGTGGGTTTTCGATGGGGTATATCGGGAGTGTCATCCTCCTGCTCATCAACCTCGCCATGGTGATGCAACCCACCGTATTCGGCATTGAATCGGATGCCTCCGGGGCTGCTGAGATCAAAGCCATGAAATACTCTTTTGTATCGGTGGGTATCTGGTGGATTATATTTAGCCAGTATACCTTCTATCACCTGCCTAAAGGGTTCAAAAAGGAAGGTGTACGCACCAACGTGGTTTTAAATGGTTTTCGGGAACTGAAGGGAGTTTGGCGCCAATTAGGGGATGAAGTTCGTTTAAAGCGGTATCTCGGCGCCTTTTTTGTCTACAGCATGGCCGTACAGACAGTTATGCTTATCGCTACATATTTTGGGGAGGAGGAGATCCATTGGGGTTCTGACAGCGAACGGACAACCGGGTTGATCATCAGTATTTTGGTGATCCAGATAGTAGCTATTTTGGGGGCCACGGCAACGGCACGGGCTTCGGGCAAATTTGGGAACATCAAAACCCTGATAGTGTTGAACCTGCTCTGGATATTTATTTGTGTGTATGCTTATTTTGTGGTGACACCCCTGGAATTTTACATCGCGGCAGGGTGTGTTGGCATGGTGATGGGTGGCATTCAGGCCCTTTCCCGGTCCACCTACTCCAAATTTTTACCGGTAACGACCGATACCGCCTCCTTCTTTAGTTTTTATGATGTAGCCGAAAAGATCGGGATCGTCATCGGGACCTTCCTCTACGGATTTGTGGCGCAATCCACTGGCAGTATGCGGGATGCCACTATCTTTCTCACGCTTTTTTTTGTAATCGGGGTTTTGCTGCTGATTCGTGTCAGCAAGAAGCCCTGACTTCCGGCTGTCCCTGTGGAAGGGAGGCTGGGTCAGGACTTGATTGCCGTTCGTTTTCTGATGTTATTTGTTAGGGTTTTACCCTGCTTTGGTGATATCCCCGGAACCGGAAGATTTGCTGTCTATTTTTTTCGGATCCCCCTTATACTCTATATTGCCTGATCCGGATACCCGCGCCTTGAGCAACTCATGCACTGTTACCTCGATATCCGCAGACCCTGAAACGGTGGCTTCTACCGTATCCGCCTCCAGGTCGAAGGCATTTACATCACCCGATCCGGAGATACGTACCTCAAAGTTACCTGCCTTCCCCCTTAGCTGCATATCCCCCGACCCGGACATGGAAGCTTCCATGCTATCAGCTTCGACATCGAGTGTAATATCTCCGGAACCCGACGTACTGGCGGAGAAATTTGTTGCCTCCAGTTTCTTTTTGCCAACAATATCCCCGGAACCGGATAAGGCAACTCTGCTAATACTTTCCACTGGGACTGTAATCAGGATGGCATTATCTTTTTTCCAGGACGATGGCTGAATCTGAACTCCTTTTTCCACCCGGATGACCAGGTCACCCTCCTTTACCTCGGTTATTATGTATTCGAGCAGGTTTTCCTCTCCCTTGATGGTCAGTCCACCTTCCTTTCCATCTACCAGTTCCACATCGAACCAGCCCGATACCGACACTCCCTCATATGACCCTGTGGTTCTCTCCTCAGTGACCACGTTCCCATTACCCTTAATTTTTTTACCCCATTGGGCCTGTACCGTGGCTATCATAAAGAGGGCCACAAGGAATGATGTTGTTTTTTTCATCGCGAAATACTTTTAATGTAGTTGTTAATTTTGATAGAAAGATATGCTGCCATAGGAGCTGTTGATGTTTACATTGTTGCCGCTACTGGATTTCCCATAATACCCTTTGTAATAACGTTCACTGGATTTCTCCTTACTGATCGATAGCTCAAAACCATCCATACCGCTTACTCCGGCATATTCCGTTGTGATTTCAAAATCAAAATGATAGCTGGGGTCGCTGCCGATCTTTATCCCCGTGTAATCTGTATTGATATTGACATTTCCGGCATCTTCCGCCAAACGGTCAATCTTTATGGAGCCATAATCTGCATTGATATCCACATGGCCATGGAGGGTACCCAGCTTTACGTTGATATAGTCTCCATTACCTTTTACATTGCGGGCTTCCCCGACATCCAGGTTGCCATAGTCACTGGAATATTCCAGGTTTTCCATTTGCCGGACCGTGGCATCCGTATAATCTGCACTGATGTTCAGGTCTCCTGCTTTCCCGATGGTAAATCCGGAATAATCTGCCGAAATATGACCGCTGTTGATAAAGCCGATACTCGATTTGGATGTATAATCGAAACTGAGGTCGTTATTGCGTCCATGCAACTCCCCAATCTCCAATCGACCGTAATCACAGCTTATTTTAGCATGCCCGTCAATTCTGTCCAGGCTGATATTGCCGTAATCATTGCCGAGCTGAACGTTATTCTTTACAGGTAGCTTGATGATATAATTGATCTGCATGTTCACGTTGTTACTGTTTCCCCAGTTCCAGCCCCAATTGCTCTTTTCCTTATTGAATATCGTTCTTGCGGAAACCATGCCGTTGCTGGCTTCAAAATCCACATCGATCTCCTCCAGTTTTTTTTGCACCTTTTCCTCATTGTTGCCATTGGTCTTTATATGGACCTCAATAACCACCCTGTTCTCGTTCCAGGATGTAAGTGTAAGGTTGCCGTAGCTGTTGCTAACCTTCAATAAAGCATCAGCACTTACCTGGAACTCCTTTTTGATTGTTTTTTCCTTGGTATACCTGCCATTAAGCGGTCCGTCATGGGCCAGTATAACCGCCGGGACAAGCAGGAAGAGTAAAAATGTATAGTTAAATGGAAAATTTCTCATCATCGTAGGGTTTTAGATTTTTTATTTGTTCTATTTGGTCCATAACATCCTGTAAGAGGTCGATGCGGGTTTGGAAGTTTGTAATCATTGCGCTGAGCAGGAGTTTGCTGTTTCCTCCCTTAAGGAGATCCTGTTCCAGGCGCTGGTAATCATTTTCGAGCTTATTGAGCTGCAGCAAGGTATCGTCTATCATTTTTCGGGTCCCGGGGGTACTTTCACTTTCCAGTTCCTTAACCTGTTCCTCAATAAGGCTGGCAAAATATAACTGGGACTGGGACACCTCCGGTGAAATTTTGGCAACCTGCTCTTCCAGTGTTGGTGGCTTGTTCAGCAACCCGATACCCACTGCACATAAGAGGGCCACGGAGGCAGCGATGGACAGCGTCTTCCACCAGCGATTTTTTTCCCGCTTTAGCGTCACTACTCCTTTTGAAGCATTCAATTTCTCCAGGAACCGCTGTTGGTGCCCTTCATCCGGACTCGCAACATCAAATTTCCCCTGTAATTCCCTGAATAGCTTATCTATACTTTCTTCATTCATAACTCATGCCTTTATCATTTTTTTTCTAAGACTTTCCTTTGCCCTGGAAATCGTCGTCCGGCAATTGGCGTAACTGATATCCATGATCTTGCTCACCTCTTCGTAGTCATACCCTTCGATTAAATGTAAGGTCAAAGAAATTCTGTAATTATCCTTTAACCGTTTCATGGCATCCAGTACCTTTTGAGCCTTTAGTCCTGTTTCACCATGATCCGAAACAATTTCATCATTATCTTCGACCTTGTACATTATACCCTCAAGACCAACTTCCTGCATTTTCTGCTGCTTTCTGTAATGGTATATACTATTGTTGATCACAATTCTTTTCAACCAGGCCCCGAAACTGACATCCCCTTTAAAAGTGTGCAGTTTTGTGAATGCGTTTAAAAACGATTCCTGCATAACATCTTCGGCTTCCGCACTGTCCTTTACAATCCTCAGGGCCGTGTTGTACATGGCTTTGTAATAGCGATTGTAAATTTCCAGTTGTGCACTTGGTTTTCCTTCCAAACAGGCCTGTAACAGGTCTTCGGTATGTTCACTATGTGGGCTCAAAAGGTAAAGGCTTTGTTGTATAGATGAATCAATTTAGTGATTGTTACAGTTTAAAGGAAAATTATTGTGTTCTTGGCATAAGAATTGTCCTGATAGAGGGAAGCCATGATTTCCAGGGAGCTTAAATCCATTGGAAACCAGGAGGTTATGATAGATGAGATTGAATTAAGTATTGCGAAGAACTGTCTTATTATGACAGATTGACTGGAAATATAGATATGGGAGATATAAAATTTTCAAATTTTGACAATATGTCGTTGCAGGGGATTGATGATGAATCGGACCTGATACCCTTGCTGACGCCCGAAGATGAGGAAGAAATGAACAATGAAGGCCTCCCGGAGACCCTGCCCATTTTGCCTTTGCGCAATACGGTATTGTTTCCCGGGGTGGTTATACCCATCACAGCCGGAAGGGACAAATCCATAAGCCTGGTAAAAGATGCCAATAATGGCACCAAGGTAATAGGCGTGGTATCCCAAAAGGACGAAGAGGTTGAAAACCCCGGTATCAAGGATATCAATACACTGGGGACCGTCGCCAAAATATTGCGGGTACTTCAGATGCCCGATGGGAACACCACGGTGATCATTCAGGGAAAGAAACGTTTTGAAATAGCTGAGGTCCTAACGGAGAAACCGTATATGAATGCCACTATCCGCGAAGCGAAGGAGGAAAAACCTGATCAGCATAACGAAGAATTCAAGGCCATCATTGAGTCCATCAAGGAACTGGCCCTAAGGATAATCCGGGATAACCCAAATATCCCCAGCGAGGCCTCTTTCGCCATCAAAAACATTCAAAGTAACTCTTTCCTGATCAATTTTGTCTCTTCCAACCTGAACCTCTCCGTCAGGGAGAAGCAACAGCTGCTGGAGATCAGCAATTTACAGGATAGGGCATTGGCCACATTGAAATATATGAATGTGGAAATGCAGAAACTGGCCCTGAAGAATGACATCCAGTCGAAGGTGCGGAATGATATGGACCAGCAGCAGCGTGAATACTTCCTCCACCAACAGATGAAGACGATCCAGGAAGAACTGGGCGGGGTTTCCTATGATGAGGAAATCCAGGAGATGCAGGTGCTTGCGCAAAAAAAGAAATGGGGTAAAAAAGTCAAGGAACATTTTGAGCGCGAGTTGGGCAAAATGCAGCGGATGAACCCCCAGGTTGCGGAATATTCCATCCAGAGAAATTATTTAGACCTCCTCCTTGAATTGCCATGGAACGAATATTCCAAAGATAAATTCGATCTTAAAAGGGCCCAAAGGATACTGGACAGGGATCACTACGGGCTGGAAGATGTGAAACGCAGGATCATTGAATACCTGGCTGTCCTGAAATTGCGTAATGATATGAAATCGCCTATACTTTGCCTGTATGGTCCCCCGGGGGTAGGGAAGACTTCCCTGGGGAAATCGGTTGCCGAGGCAATGGGCAGGAAATATGTAAGGATGTCATTGGGTGGTTTGCGGGATGAAGGGGAAATAAGGGGCCATCGAAAGACCTATATCGGGGCCATGCCTGGGCGAATAATTCAGAATTTACGGAAAGCAGGGACGTCCAACCCTGTTTTTATTCTGGATGAGATAGATAAATTGTCCAACAGCCACCAGGGGGACCCGTCTTCAGCCATGCTGGAAGTTCTGGATCCGGAACAAAACAATGATTTTCACGATAATTTCCTGGAAATGGGATATGACCTATCCAAGGTAATGTTCATTGCCACCGCCAACAATTTGTCCAATATACAGCCTGCATTGCTGGACCGAATGGAGATTATCAATGTCACCGGGTATACGATTGAGGAAAAGGTGGAGATTGCCAAAAGGCATTTGTTGCCCAAACAGCTGCAGGAGCATGGGCTGACCGCGATACATTTGAAGATCGGCAAAAAACAACTTGAAAAAATAGTGGAGGGGTATACCCGGGAATCCGGGGTTCGGAGTTTGGAGAAACAAGTGGCGAAAATGGTGCGGTATGCGGCAAAATCCATTGCAATCGAAGAAAAATACGATGTTAAAGTAACCTCCGCCGATATTGAAAAGGTATTGGGCCCCCCACGCATGGAACGGGATAAATACGAACACAATGAGGTAGCGGGCGTTGTGACGGGCCTGGCATGGACCAGTGTAGGAGGGGATATCCTTTTTATAGAATCTATTCTTTCCAAAGGGAAAGGGAACATGAACATTACCGGGAACCTGGGAAAAGTGATGAAAGAGTCTGCTACCATTGCAATGGAATATATCAAGTCCAATGCAGAGTTGTTCGGGGTGAACCCGGAGATATTTGATAGGTACAATGTGCACATTCATGTTCCGGAAGGCGCTACGCCCAAGGACGGTCCCAGTGCGGGTATAACCATGCTTACGTCCCTGGCTTCGCTTTTTACCCAGAGAAAGGTGAAGAAAAGCCTGGCCATGACCGGAGAGATTACACTTCGCGGCAAGGTGCTGCCTGTGGGGGGTATCAAAGAGAAGATATTGGCGGCCAAAAGGGCAAGGATCAAGGAAATTATTCTGTGTGAAGATAACCGGAGGGATATCCTGGAGATCAAGGCAGAGTACCTGAAAGGCCTTTCGTTCCATTATGTTTCGGATATGAGCGAAGTGATCGCCCATGCCCTCACGGACCAGAAGGTTAAAAATCCTAAAGTCCTGTAGTTCAAAAGGGTTGTGCAGAACCGGGTGCGGCTATTTCTGTTACCGGGCCACGCCTAAGGGCATACTGTCTGGGCTGTCCTCAAAATTGCAGGCCCATGGAGCCCTATCCATCTTTTTGCCTATTTTTGGCCAATGGAAAAAATCACCATAGCCATTGATGGGTACTCATCAACAGGGAAAAGCACATTAGCCAAACAACTGGCAAAAGCGCTTCACTATATTTATGTGGATACCGGTGCCATGTACCGGGCGGTGACCTTGTTTGCCTTGCGGAATAAATTTATTGGAGGGGATGCGGAAAACTTCCCTGCATTGATAAATTTGCTGCCCGGGATCGAACTCAGTTTTAGGTATAGCAAGGAGCTTGGCTTCTCAGAGATGTACCTCAATGGCGTAAATGTTGAAAAAGAAATCCGGACCCTCGAAGTATCCCGGTATGTGAGTAAGATAGCCACTTTAGAACAGGTTCGGTATAAGCTGGTGGAGTTGCAAAAAAAAATGGGAGCCCGGAAAGGCATCGTGATGGATGGAAGGGATATCGGCACGGTGGTGTTCCCGAATGCGGAATTAAAGATATTTATGACGGCTTCCCCTGAAATAAGGGCTCAGCGACGGTATAAGGAACTTCTGGAAAAAGGGGAGGAAGTGAGTTTCGAGGAAGTGCTGAAAAACGTCCAGGAGCGTGATTACATAGATTCCCACAGGGAAATTTCACCGCTGAGGAAGGCTGAGGATGCGATTGAATTTGACAATGGGGAAATGAGCCATTCAGAGCAATTTGAGCGCATCTATAATTTTTCTCTCAGGGTAATCGCACAACAATAGAAAAGGCCTGCCGGACTTTTTTTGGTGGGCAGGCCTTATTGCTTTATGTATTGGGTATCACCAGGACCTGGTCCGGGTGGATCATATCAGGGTCTTTAAGTATGCCCGAATTAGCCGCAAAGATCTGCTTGTATTTCATGGGATCCCCGTAATAATGCTTGGCTATCTTGCTCAGGGACTCCCCTTTTTTAACTACATGCCTGTGATATACAGATGTGTCAGCCACAGTAATATTAGCTTTCAGGTCCGAAGGGTTCTCCCCACCGATCTCTTTGATCTTATCCCACAGCAGGTTTTTTTCATACTGGGTCTTAGCTTCCCCCTTTATTTTAAGCACACCGGCTTCTTCCGTTACATCACCGTCCTTGATCCCGAGGTTTTCCCCCAATGTCAGTACCGGCTGGTATTTTGTTTTAACACTCATAATTTAGGTTTTTAATGGACAAAATTAGAAAGCCGTAAGATACAAAATACAAGGTGCATAATGGACATGCATCTTCAGTAATGATAATATTTGGGCAACTTGGGTTCACGGGGTTGGTAAAACGATATTTTAATTGTATTTTTGCACACCTTTTTTATGATCTTTCAGGAGGAAAAGGCAATCACAGACAACAAATAATAACAGCTTCTGCAGTAATCGTTTAACTCTTGAAATACCTGCAGGATACAAATCTAAATCAGCAAAATGGCTGAAGAAAAAACAACATCTGAGGCGGTTGAAACTGCCGAAGTACAAGAAGTACAGGAAGTACAGGAAGTAAAAGAAAAGTCCCCAAAACAGGATCCAAAGGAATTTCTCGCAAATTTTGATTGGGATAAGTATGAAGAGGGCATTGAGCGTGTAGATGTATCCAAATTGGAGGAGTTCGAAAAATTGGTGACAGAAAACTTTGTTGACACGGCGGATTCAGAGGTGGTACAGGGAACCATCACCCACTTGACGGACCGCGAGGCTATCATTGATATCAACGCCAAATCGGAAGGGGTAATCTCCCTGAACGAATTCCGATATAACCCAAGCCTTAAGATTGGCGATAAGGTAGAAGTACTGATCGACATCCGCGAAGACAAAAGCGGCCAATTGGTACTTTCCCACAGAAAGGCAAGGACTATTATGGCCTGGGACAGGGTCAACGCCGCACACGATAAAGAAGAAGTAGTCACCGGTTTTGTAAAATGCAGGACCAAAGGAGGCATGATTGTCGATGTTTTCGGAATCGAGGCATTCCTGCCCGGTTCACAGATCGATGTGAAGCCTATTCGGGACTACGACCAGTATGTAGGTAAGAATATGGAATTCAAAGTGGTTAAGATAAACCATGAATTCAAGAATGTGGTTGTATCGCATAAGGCGCTGATAGAAGCCGATATTGAAGAACAGAAGAAGGAGATCATAGGGCAACTCGAGAAAGGACAGGTACTTGAAGGAGTTGTTAAAAACATTACCTCTTATGGTGTGTTTATTGATTTGGGTGGGGTTGACGGCCTCGTTCACATTACGGACCTTTCCTGGAGCAGGATCAACCACCCGAACGAGGTAGTGGAGCTCGATCAGAAATTGAACGTAGTTATCCTTGATTTTGATGATAACAAATCCCGTATCCAATTAGGATTGAAACAACTGGAAAAACATCCATGGGATGCTCTGGGTGATGAGATCAAGATTGGTGACAAGGTGAAGGGCCGCGTTGTGGTTATAGCCGATTATGGTGCTTTCCTTGAAGTCGCCGAAGGTGTGGAAGGCCTCATCCACGTATCCGAAATGTCATGGTCCACTCATTTGCGGTCTGCCCAGGATTTTGTAAAAGTGGGTGACGAACTGGAAGCGGTTGTACTGACCCTGGACAGGGAGGACAGAAAAATGTCTCTCGGTATCAAGCAATTGACACCGGACCCCTGGACGGATATTACAACGAAATATCCTGTAGGATCCAAGCACAAGGGTATCGTACGTAATTTCACCAATTTTGGTGTCTTTTTGGAATTGGAAGAAGGGATAGACGGGTTAATCTACATTTCGGATCTATCCTGGACCAAAAAGATCAAGCATCCATCAGAATTTGTAACTGTTGGGGATACCCTGGAAGTGGAAGTTCTGGAACTGGATGTGGAAGGCCGCAAATTGAGCCTTGGCCATAAGCAAACCACCCAGAACCCATGGGACAAATATGAGAAGAAATTCGCCCTTGGGACTACCCATAAAGCTGCCATCAGCGAGGTTGTAGACAAAGGTGCTGTAATTGAGTTCAATGAGGATATCACTGCTTTCGTACCCCAGCGCCACATGGAAAAAGAAGATGGCAAAAAACTGGTGAAAGGGGAAGAGGCTGAATTCAAGATCATTGAATTCAACAAGGAATTCAAACGGGTGGTCGCAAGCCATACGGCTATATTCAGGGAGGAAGAGCAACGCAATGTACGCGCTGCCAGCAAGAAGGCGGCGGAATCATCGGATGAATCCAAGCCAACCCTGGGGGATGCCAATATACAGCTGCAGGCCCTGAAGGATAAAATGGAAGCCAATAAGAAGAAATAGGCTCTCCTGACAGACACGGTAAAAGCCCCGTTCCGATTCCGAAACATTTCGGAAACCGGAGCGGGGCTTTTTTTGCAGCCGATTCCGATACTCAGGAATACAGCGTATTTGTGGTTTCAGCTTCTAAGGGTTATACTCCCCATCTTCATCTTCCCCGTTTTGTCGATCTCTTTTGCTCTTATCCTTGGACTCGTTTATCCTGTAAACAAAGGTCAGGGTTAGCTGCCGTTCCCTCCATTGAAATTCATTATCGGACGTAAAGAAAGGCGTCTGGGTAAGAGTCTGACGCTTACGGGTATTCAGCAGGTCGCTTACATTGAAGGAAATGGTTCCCTTATCACCCATTACATCCTTTGCAAATGCCAGGTCCAATGAAAAGATCCCTTTGTTTTCAGATTGTGCCGTTTGACTCGGCCCCCTGTAAAATGCGTTGGTTTGCCAGTCGATCTTACCGGGAAGTGTTACCTTGGAGCTGAACCGGGTAAACCAGCTGTTGTTGGTGGTTCCATAATCTATATCGTTAAAAGCCCCGACGGATTTGAACTGGAAGAAATTGAAGCTGCTGTTCAGGCGCAACCACTTTGTGGGGTTGTATAAAATTCCGGCTTCAGCACCTACCCTTTCGTTGGTGGACAGGTTGATGGGGATCGATCGGATGATTCGGATACCATCCGAGGTGAGCTCCCCGGTTTCTTCTTGTACGACTTCAAAGGAATTGGTCTCCCGCTGGTAATACACGGAGGAGGTAAGGGTGAGCTTTTCCCATCGTTTCAAATAGCCGAGATCAAAGGCATTGGCAAATGCCGGATTCAAATTCGGATTTCCCTGAAATATATTGGTCCGGCTCGATCTTGAAGGGAAGGGGTTGATAAAAAATCCCCTGGGCCTGTTGATCCTCCTGTTGTAACCAATGCTGAAATTTTCCTGCTCATCCAATTCCAGGATCAGGTTGACCGTAGGGAAGAGCCCCAGGTAATTCTTGTTGAAGTCCAGATCCACTTCGGATCCGAGGAGTTCCTGGAGGGCATTGGAATCAAAATCGGACTCAACCAATCCTTTTAACTGGGTATTTTCCAGCCTCAGTCCCAGCAAAACGGAAAATTTACCAAATTTATCACCATATTGGGAATAAAGTGCATTGACGTTCTCCGCATAGGTAAACTGATTGGTCAGATCCCGGTTGATCTCAAATTGCCCGGTATTCTGGTTGAGGGTATCCAGGCGGTAATCATTGATACTTTCTTCAAAATTCCCACGGTAACCAGCTTCAAACTGCGATTCCCCTATAGGCAGTACATAATCTGCCTGTATTAAAAACTCGTTCTGTATCTCGTCTTCTATGATATTTTCCCTGGCCAGCAGATCATCGTCGGGAAAAATATTGTTCTCGTTAATCGTTGTCAATACATCCTCTTTGTCATAGGAATATTGAAAATCCGCCGACAGATTATGGCCTGTTTCATTAAAGTTGTTCGTGTAATTCAGGGAAACCTGGTAACTGCTGTCATCTTCGTTCTCACCTTCACTCCTGAGAGTGCGGCTATCCAGGCTGGGGCCAATAAAGCGCTGGGCGCTGTTCTCTGTATTGTCCTCTTCATCTGAAATCCTTGTAAAGACACTCCCGGTTATAGACGATTTTTCCGTTAAGAAGTACTCCATCCCCAGGTTGATATTATAACCCTTATCCTGCCTTAAGATATCCCGGTCCTCGATGATTCGGCTAAATTCTCCGCTGGTGTACCGGTTGTCGAAAAAAGCATTCCCGGGAGGTTCCCGGTAAAAATAACCCAGCGTATTGAAAATATTGAATTTATCGGTACGCAGATTAAGGTTGGATGTCACCTGGCTGGTTATAGGGTAGCCGATACTGGTAGTCACGGTACCATTGAATCCCAGCGTTTTTTCCTTTTTCAGGACGATATTCAGGATACCTGCTGTTCCTTCGGCATCGTATCTGGCAGAGGGGCTGGTAATCACTTCCACCCTTTCAATGGCGTCTGCCGGCAATTGCCTGAGCGCATCCGTAGAACCGAATCCGGCCATGGCTGAAGGCTTACCGTTGATCAGGATCCTCACATTGTCATTTCCCCTCAAACTGATGGCACCTTCCACATCCACTGTTACGGAAGGGATATTATTCAGGGCATCGCTGATATTGGCGCCGCTGGTGGTGAGGTCCTTGCCAATGTTATAGATCTTTTTATCCAGACGGACCTCCACGGTAGTTTTTTCGCCTACCACTTCAACCCCTTCCAATTGCGCAACATCAACTTCCAGAAAAATAACTCCAAGGTCAGTGGAGCCTGTTAGTTCCTGTTCAGGCAGGTTAAAGGTCTTATAGGAAATGTACTCCACTCTAAGGTTGTACCTGCCGGGGGATGTCTCCACACTGAATTTGCCCTCGATGTTGGTGATACCCCCGGTAACCTGATCCGGATTTGGTACACTCTGCACCACAAGGGTGGCATATTCCAGGGGCTGATTGGTCTCCTTGTCCAGCACCGTACCGGTTAGTGTGATTGTTTTTGTGGTCTCGGGGCCCTGGGCACCCGGCCGGTTCGCATTCTGTGCGTGGGCTGTATTGGAAAGGCAAAGCAGTATCAAAACTAGGGGAGTAAGAATTTTCATGTATGTTTATAGGTATTGCAGGTTCTGTTTTCTTCTTATAAAGACCTTTGATTGGAAAACAGGGCCAAGGTTTAATGCCTTTTGGTTAATTCTTTGTTAAAGCATCCGGAATACGGCATTATGATCCAGTGACATTGTCCTCCCTGTGTGAAATACAGGGAATGAATAAGTTTATAATAACATCCCTTCCAGCTATCTGGATAATCCCTTTCTGCAACCACCACAATTTTTTACATTGATCCCTTGTTTGATAAGAAATCCTTATTTTAGCGTCATAATAGCGATGGTTACGTAACCCATGAGTCAAAAAGTACTGCTTTCCTCCAAAGAAATACACATCATACTGCATCGACTGGCTTGCCAACTTTTAGAAAACCACCTGGATTTTTCCAATACCGCACTGATTGGTTTACAACCGAGGGGCACATTTCTTGCCATTCGGCTGAAGGACCTCCTCTTGAAGGAATATGGTGTGAAGCATATTGAATTGGGGTTTTTGGACATCACCTTTTACCGGGATGATTTTCGCAGGGGTGATAAAACCCTTGAAGCAAGCAGTACGCAGATAGATTTTTTGATTGAAGGGAAAAACGTAGTGCTGATCGATGATGTGCTGTATACCGGAAGGAGCATCCGGGCGGCACTTACGGCCATACAATCTTTTGGGCGGCCCAGGGAAATTGAATTGCTAACCCTCATAGATCGCCGTTTTAGCAGGCACCTTCCCATTCAACCCAATTACAGGGGCAGGCAGGTTGATACCATCAATGAAGAAAAGGTGAAAGTATTATGGCAGGAAAATGACGGGAAGGATGTGATCTACCTGGTGAACGGCCAATAATGTCCGGAAACTTTACAGCGATGGTTGGGCGGGATGCAGAACGATCGGAAAGAAGAGATGGAATGGTGATTCAACACTACATAAAATAAATTATCAGAGACCCTAATGAGCGAATTGAGTGTACACCACCTATTGGGAATAAAGTATCTGAACCATCAGGATATAGAGCTCATTTTTAAAACCGCGGATCATTTTAAGGAGGTCATCAACAGGTCTATAAAGAAGGTCCCCTCCCTCCGGGATATTACGATAGCCAATATATTTTTTGAAAACAGTACCCGTACCAAACTCTCCTTTGAACTGGCGGAGAAGAGACTTTCTGCTGATGTTCTGAATTTTTCAGCGGCACAATCCTCGGTTAAAAAAGGGGAGACGCTTATTGATACCGTAAATAATATCCTGTCTATGAAAGTGGATATGGTAGTGATGCGGCATCCGAATCCCGGAGCAGGTATCTTCTTATCCAGGCATGTCCGGGCAGCTATTATCAATGCGGGTGACGGGGCTCATGAACATCCGACCCAGGCGCTGCTCGATTCGTATTCCATTCGCGAAAAACTGGGAAGTGTCTCCGGTAAAAACGTGGTGATCATAGGGGACATATTACATTCCCGGGTAGCGCTGTCCAATATCTTTGCACTACGGCTGCAGGGTGCCAAAGTAAAAGTTTGCGGCCCCAAAACATTGATCCCTAAATATATTGAATCCCTCGGGGTCCAGGTGGAAACCAGTTTAAGAAAGGCCCTGAACTGGTGCGATGTTGCCAATATAC
>JBGTLT010000115.1:0-12824 GCA_041743975.1 Zeaxanthinibacter sp. | reverse complement strand
ATTACGTTTGTTTTGATACCTCGATGGCTCTGCCTCGGGGTAGTTCATTCAGGTTTTAAACTTTTCTTCCATCATTATTTGAATGTTATAATTTTGATCCAATGTCCTGCCGACCTACAATTGCCATAATCTCAAAAATATCGTTCAGAATTCGATAATAGATGCTATCGGCTTTATGAACACATCGGCGATATCCGAGAATAATTTCATCGACTGACTGGAAGTGCTCTGAATTTTCGCTGATTCTTTCAAACTCCTCCAACAACTCTGACAAATAACATTCGGCCTGAGTTTCTCCAAATTTTAACATCCCATACGTATATATTCTAATAAGGTCATCTTTGGCTTCTGGTGAAAGTCTATAGTTAGCCATTATCCCTTGCCACTTTCCTTATTTCTGTCAACAAGTCCTCAGGAGTCTGATTTACCTGTCCTTCTGCTGCTAATCTTTCCTCTGACTTTTTGAGTTTCGCCCGAAGCCATAGGAGTTCATTTTGCCTGTCCCTTTCCTTACGGATAAGGTCATTCACAATTTCGCTCTTGCTCGAATATTCTTCGCTTTCTACCAATGATTTCAACCACTGATCATTGGGTTTGGTAAGGGATATACTTTGTCTGGCCATGACTTAAAATTATTAATTGGTGTAAATATACACCAAAATGGAACCAAACGCAATAGCTTAATTGGGCTTTGAGATCAACGAATTATTTATTTCCCGATACAGAAATTCGCAAAAATATTACCCAACAGGTCGTCTGATGTAATCTCCCCGGTGATCTCCCCGAAATGGTAGAGCGCCTGCCGGATGTCTATGCTTAAAAGATCTCCTGAAACCCCCGCCTCCATGCCTGCCTGCACCTTTTGTATTTCCTCCAGGGCTTTCAGCAGGGCATCGTAATGCCGGCTATTGGTCACAATGGTTTCGTTACGGCCCAGCGCACCATTGTGGACCAAAGCCAACAACTTCTTCTTTAGTTCTTCTACCCCGCTGCCTTTTTTAGCAGATAACATTTGTACCGAAATCCCATCTATTCCGGCGAGTGGCTCTTGTATCCTTAAAACTGTCTTTGGTTCCACCAGGTCTGTCTTATTGACCACCGCAATCAGGGGTTTATGGGGATGCGCCTCACGGATCTTCCCGATTTCTGAGATGAGGGACATGGGGAGGTTTCCTTCTTCGGAAGCACTGGTGGTGGCATCCACCAAATAAACCACTACCTGCGCCTGGGCGATTTTTTCAAAGGTCCGCTGGATGCCTATCCGCTCGATCGTATCCACCGTATCCCGGATACCTGCAGTGTCGATGAACCGGAAGCCGATGCCCCCTATGGTGATTTCATCTTCAATGGAATCCCGGGTGGTACCCGCTATTTCAGAAACAATGGCCCTTTCTTCATTCAGCAGCGTATTGAGCAATGTGGATTTCCCCACATTGGGGTTCCCTACAATCGCAATGGGTACGCCGTTCTTAATGACATTGCCAATAGCGAAGGAATCGATCAGCTGTTTCAGGACCTCCTTGATTTTTTCCAGGAGCGCACTGAACTGGGTGCGGTCCGCAAACTCTACATCCTCCTCGGCAAAATCAAGTTCCAGTTCGATCAGGGAAGCAAAGTTGAGCAGCTCTTCCCTCAGTTTTTTGATCTCGTTGCTAAACCCCCCCGCATCTGTCGCATCGCCACCTGGTGGGAAGCCTCATTGTCACTGGCAATGAGATCTGCCACAGCTTCAGCCTGACTCAGGTCGAGCTTCCCGTTCAAAAAAGCCCTGAGGGTGAATTCCCCCGCTGTCGCCATGCGGCACCCTTTCCGCAACAATAACTGTATGATTTGTTGCTGTATGTAGGTTGATCCATGACAGGAAATTTCCACTACATCTTCGCCGGTATAGGAATGGGGGTTTTTGAAAATCGAAACGAGTACCTTGTCCAGGTTGTGGGCACCGTCCACTATAAACCCGAGGTGGATTGTATGGCTTTTCTGATCCTGTAGATTCTTTCCGCCGGCAGCCCGGAAAACCGCTGATACCTGGGAAATGGCATTCTTTCCGGAAATCCGTATAACGGCTATCGCCCCAACGCCGGAAGGGGTCGCCAATGCTATAATGGTATCATCTGGGATCATTGTCCTGTTTGCTGCAAAAGTAGGCAAGGCATTTCACAGGATGAGTAGAAAATGCGTAAATTGATACCTGAATCATGATCCGGGCACAGAATTATGGAATTTCGGTAATAGGACTGTAACATTTTCGTGAAAACCACTACCTATAAGTATCAACCCTTAAATCAATCAAAATGGAAGTCATCAATCAAACCACCCTTCGAACAGACCGCCAATTGCTGGTCATCACGCACCTGAGCCAGTTGCTGAGTTATGTCATTGGCTGCGGCGGACTCATCACCCCGCTGATCATCTGGTTGGCAACCCGGGATTCCGTGGAAGAAATGAATGAACATGGCAAGGCCATCGTCAATTTTCAGCTGAGCCTTTTACTCTATATCTTTTTGAGTATCCCCGCTATCCTTTTATTGGGACTGGGCATCTTAACCCTCATCGGCGTGGCCGTGATTGGTTTTGTCATCCCTATAGTGAATGCCATAAGGGCCGGCAACGGGGAAACCCCCAATTACATCCTTACGATACGGTTCATATCCTGAGATACTATAACAACAAAAAAAAGCATCCTACTCCCCTATGGAGCCGGATGTTTATTGATTAGTTCGTTCGCATTAGTTATTGAGCATTACCGGCATAACGAGCATGGTGACGTTTTCACCTTCATCCAGTCCATCGACAGGTGTAAGAATGCCGGCCCGGTTGGGCAGGCTCATTTCAAGTGATACTTCATCAGAATTAAGATTTGCCAACATCTCTATCAGAAACCTGGAATTGAACCCTATCTGCATATCATCACCCTTGTAAGAGCAGGTAAGGCGTTCCTCGGCCCGGTTGCTGTAATCGAGATCCTCCGCTGAAATATTGAGTTCAGCGCCGGCAATTTTCAGTCGGATCTGATGGGTGGTTTTATTGGAAAAAATAGATACCCTTCGAACCGAACTCAGGATCTGATTCCGGGCAATAGTGAGCTTATTGGGGTTCTCTTTAGGGATTACAGCCTCATAATTAGGATATTTCCCGTCAATAAGCCTGCAGATCAGCTCTGTTTTCTCAAAACTGAATTTGGCATTGCTGTCATTGTATTCAATGGTAATATCTTCTTCGCTCCCTGTCAAAATACCCTTCAACAGGTTCAGGGGTTTTTTGGGCATGATAAATTCGGCCACCTGGGAGGCTGAAACATCTGTCCGTTGGTACTTTACCAATTTGTGAGCATCGGTGGCCACAAACGTCAGGTTTTCCGGGGAGAATTGGAAAAATATCCCACTCATTACCGGCCTTAGATCGTCATTGCCTGCGGCAAAAATAGTTTTATTGATCGCGGTGGCAAGGATGTCACCCATAAGGGTGGTTGAACTGGGGTTGGCCAATTCAACGGACTTTGGAAACTCAGCGCCATCGGCATACGCCAGGGCATATTTCCCATGGTTGGAACTGATCTCTACGGTATTGTTATCCTCCACAACAAATGTCAGGGGCTGTTCCGGGAATGTTTTAAGGGTCTCCAGCAGCAGGCGGGCAGGCACGGCAATGGTTCCTTCATTATCGGAATCAACCTGCAGTACGGAACTCATAGTGGTTTCCAGGTCAGAGGCAGATACGGTAAGCTTATTTTTCTCCAGGACGAATAAAAAATTGTCCAGGATCGGGAGTGTGTTGCTGTTGTTGATGACCCCACCCAGAACCTGGAGCTGTTTTAATAGATAGGTACTTGATACTATAAATTTCATTAAAATATATTCTTGTTAGGAGAAGCCCATATTCAGGGCTTTTGCTCTTATTTACACAGCTTTTGCGATGTAACAAATATATCCTAAAAGTACTTTTGAATAAAACAAACTTATCAACACTCAGGAACTGAATTTTTTCTTCCGTATGACATTAAAGATGATACCAAACAGTAGCATAAACAGCACAGGAACCCCAATGTTAATCAGTTGCCATTTTGTTTTTTGATCCGCAATCCTCTGTGCATCCAACATAGGGATGGCCACGTTTTTATTCCGAATGTTTATAAGTCCCGTATCGTCAAGCATATAATTGACGCTATTCAGGAGGAATTCCTTGTTCCCGTAAAAATTATTGGTCCATTTATCATATCCCAGTTCAAGCGGTCTGCCATTTCTCAGTTGGTTCCTTATGACGTCCCCGTCTGCGACCACCAACATACTGTTCGGGGGCCCCGAATCTTTTATTCCAGTTAAGGTAATCGGTTTGACACGGTTGCTGTATGCGGAGGAAAATGCACCTTCTACAAGGATGGCAAGAGGCTGGTTCCCCTGTATATAGCTTTTTTTGTCAGGAGGCGTATGGGCGATTTCCAGGCTGATTTTCCGGGGGGTTCCTTCGGGTTTGGACAAGGGCGAACTGAAATACAGTATGGTTTTTGTATTGCTGTTTGTCAGCGTGTCGAGGGTATTTGCAAACTGCAGGCGGATAACTTCCAGATTATTGTTGATGGGATGGTCATTCCGTGAAAAAACCATCGGGTTGTAATACCAGGGAATTGGGTTGTACGTGGCATTGTTGCCTTCACCGGAAGCGGTAATTATCTGGGTAAAATAAAGGTCGTTTACCAATACCGGGTTGATCCGTACCCCATAACTGAAGAGCAGGTCGTTGACATTGAGGTCTCGTGGCAATGCAAGTGCACTGCCATTTTCATTCAACAGGCTGTCCAGTTCAATATTAACAGCGTCCAGAAGCCAGATCGACTTCCCCCCGTTTACGATAAACTGGTCCAGGATGTATTTTTCGGCTTCAGAAAAGGCTTCTGTAGGTTTCGCAATCACAGCCAGGTCGAATTGTTTTAATTGGTCGAGCACTTTCTGCGGGTTACGCTCAACAGAATCGAGTGTGATAGCCCCGATGTTGTAATAATCCCGGATAGAAGTGAGGAAGTCGGCCATTTCAATATCCGGCAGTTCCCCGTTGCCTTTGATGACCGCAATCCGTTTCTTGTCCCGGATGTTCAGTTTGGTAAACGCATCGGCAAAGGCGTACTCCAGGCTCTGAACGGAATTGTTCACACGTTCTTCTGTCGTGGACCCGAGTTTATTCTTTAATAGGGGCACCCTAACAGTTTTATTGCTGTAATTGACCATTGCCCAGGGATAGAGCAATTCCTGAGACACCTTCCCATTGTCCTCCATTGTAATATTTGCCGGGGTAAGACCCAATGACTGCAGCTGGGCCATTACCGCTTCCCGGTCCGGTACATCCTCCAGGGGGTCTACAAAAGTATACCGGATATTTGGGTTTTCTGATGCGAACTGTTCCAGCAACCGGGAGGTCTCCTGTTTAATTCTAACAAATTCCGCGGGCAGGTCACCCTGAAGCAGTACATCTATGGTCACGGGACCGGTAAGGTCCGATACGGTCCGCAAGGCCTCTGTCGATAGTGTATACCGGTGGTCTTCCGTAAGGTCTGCCCGACCATGGAAATAGCCGGCAAGGACATTGAGCAGGATAACGCCCCCCAGCACCAGGAGCAACGATCTGTATTGCCGGTTTTTCATCAGCTGCGGGGATACTTAATCTGCCAAACGGACAGGTATAAAAAAAGGAAGGTTATACTACTGAAATAAAGCAGGTCCCTGGTGTCCAGGATACCGGCTGCCATCCGTTCATAGTGCCATTTCATCCCTATAGTTTGCAGGAAAACGAAGACGTTGCCTCCAGATTGCAGGGTAGAAAGGGCTTCAAAGCCGTAGTAGAGGACAAAACACACAACAAGTGCGCTGATGAACGCCACTACCTGGTTTTCAGTAAGGGCGGAGGCAAATAAACCTATTGCCGTATAACAGGCCACCAGGAACAGGAGGCCGAAATAGGAGCCAAGGATCAACCCTGTATCCAGGTTTCCCGGAATTGTTCCCAGTTGCCAGATACCCACTACATAGAGCAGGGTAGGGGCAATCGCAATAAGCGCCAGGGCTGTCGCCCCCAGGAATTTACCAAGGACGGCATCCCAAAAGGAAATGGGCCTGATAAGCAGAAGTTCCAGGGTTCCCTGTTTCCTTTCTTCCGAAAAACTGCGCATGGTAATGGCGGGGATAAGAAAAAGAAAAACCCAGGGGGCCAGCAGGAAGAAGTTCCCAAGATCCGCAAAACCATAGTCGAGTATATTGAAGGGTCCCTTGAAAACCCATAGAAAGAGGCCATTCAGCACCAGAAAAAGCCCCAGTACCAGATAGCCAGCAGGGGAGGTGAAAAATGACCTGACTTCTTTATGAAAAATTGCCAGCATACAATTCAATTTAACCCTTCAACCCTGTCCAGGCTCCAGGCTTGCGCTTTATCGGAAAGCAATGACCTGGTTTTGGCCCAGACTTCCCGGAAAAAAACGGAGGCCCTGTACCTTTCAAGTGACTCTTCGGAGTTCCAATGGCTATACGTAAAAAAAGTAGTCGGATCTTCCTTGTCCTGGTATAAATCCACAAACTGACAACCTTCAAAATCCATGATCCCGGCCCTGCTTTCTTTAAAAATTTGCTTAAAACTAACAATATTTTCTTCTTTGAAGGTCAGTTTTACAATTCTTGCCAGCATTTACAGAAAGTTGATGATGATAGTATCCCGGTAATCCAGCCCCAAAAGGCTTGAAGCGCTTCCCACTGTATTGAGGTCACTTTTATAAATGGCCAGTTCAATAAATCCCGAAGAATTAAAGAGAGCTAAGAGGTCTCCCGGACCTTTACGTTGGTTTTTGTCCAGATCAAAATTGATAATATCGCTATAGGCGGTATGGATTTCAGAGATCTTCTTGTTTCGTGCATTGATCGTGAACGCCCTGCCGTTCCTATATACTTCAAATAAGCTCTTTCTAATATTGGTTATAACATTTCCATAGTTATCTATATAGATCACACTGCCCACAATGCTGCTGCCATTATCGGTTATTCTGGGTGAGAACTCCTTCAAATCCTTTAATCCCTCAAATTTTCTACCCACAACGTCCAGCGTTCCCCCACGGGCAATATGGCAAGCCACCTGTACAAAAACATCCAAAACCGGAAAAACACCGTGGATGGGATCAGGAATTTTTATTTCCACCACTTTTTCCGGATTGATCTCAGAAGTGATCAGGCTGATGACACCATTGTTCGCACTTATAAAATAATGGCCATCCACCAGGACTGCAATATGCTGGTTTTCCTGCGTTAATTCAGAATCCACACCCACGATGTGTATGGTCCCTTCCGGAAAAGCCTTGTAGGCGTTTTTGAGGATATAGGCACATTCCTGTATATTGAAAGGGCTGATATCGTGTGAGATATCAACAATCCTTGCCGTTTCCAATTCCCTGTAAATCGTTCCTTTTATAGCACCTACAAAATGGTCCTTATGCCCAAAATCAGTAGTTAGTGTAATTATTGCCATGAAAGACTGTTGATATTTTTTACCAAGGGAAAGTGATTTTTTACTTAAGTTTGCTGGACAAAATTACATAAAAAAACAGCCGGCAAAAATTTAATCGCACAGCTCCACCCTAAACATCTTTATTCATTGAACGAATTAAAACTAGAACTCACCGAAATCAGCCCAAGAGAATTTTTTGGACACCAGAATGAAAACATAGACCTATTAAAAAAGCACTTCCCAAAGCTTAAAATCGTTGCCCGGGGAAGTAAGATCACTGTATACGGTGATGTTCAGCTCCTGGAAGAGTTCGACAAGCGTTTCAGGATGCTTACAACCCATTTTATGAAATACAATATGTTGGGAGAGAATGCGATTGAAAGGGTACTGGCCAGCAATGGGGAAGATGACCTTGAATCCTCCGAAGGCAGTGGCGCAGTCCTGGTCCACGGGGTAAATGGGAAACTGATTAAAGCCCAGACCGTCAACCAGCGGAAACTGGTGGATGCTACCAAAAACAATGATATGGTCTTCGCTATCGGTCCGGCCGGGACCGGGAAAACCTATACCGGAGTTGCACTGGCAGTCAGAGCATTGAAAAACAAAGAAGTAAAGCGGATCATCTTAACCAGGCCTGCCGTAGAAGCAGGAGAAAACCTTGGCTTTTTACCGGGGGACCTGAAAGAAAAACTGGATCCTTATATGCAGCCCTTATATGATGCGCTGCGGGATATGATCCCTGCCGAAAAACTGATACTTTACCTGGAGAATGGCACCATTCAAATTGCACCCATGGCATTTATGAGGGGGCGTACCCTGGACCATGCTTTTGTGATCCTTGACGAAGCACAGAACACTACCCATGCACAGATGAAAATGTTCCTCACCAGGATGGGAAAAAACGCCAAATTCCTGATCAACGGGGATCCCGGGCAGATCGACCTCCCGCGCAGGATCATTTCAGGCCTGAAGGAAGCTGTCCTGATCCTAAAGGATGTTCCGGGCATCGAAATGGTATACCTGGATGACAAAGACGTGATACGCCATATTTTGGTCAGGAAGGTCATTGAGGCATACAGGAATATCGAGCATCAAAATTAAACGGTCCTATGATCCCAACCCTGACCACCACCAATTATAAATTTCCGGGGCAAATCAGTGTGTACAAAGGAAAGGTACGGGAAGTGTACAGGTTGCAGGATGGATTGCTTATAATGGTTGCCACAGACCGGCTTTCGGCATTCGATGTGGTGATGCCCAGGGGTATTCCCTATAAAGGACAGATACTAAACCAGATCGCTACAAAAATGATGCGTGCCACCGGGGACATTGTTCCCAATTGGCTTCTGGCAATACCGGACCCCAATGTGGCCATCGGGCGGGCATGTAAACCCTATAAAGTGGAAATGGTGATCCGCGGCTACCTTTCGGGCCATGCTGCACGGGAATACAAGTCCGGCAGGCGGGAACTCTGTGGTATCCGAATGCCTGATGGGATGCAGGAAAATGATAAATTCCCGGAAGCGATCATCACACCGGCGACCAAGGCGGAAACGGGTGACCATGATGAGGACATTTCCCGGGAGGACATCCTGGGACGGGGGATTGTTTCCGTTGAGGATTATGCTATCCTCGAAAGGTATACCCGGGCATTGTTCCAGCGGGGTACTGATATAGCTGCTGCAAGAGGCCTTATCCTGGTTGACACCAAATATGAATTCGGGAAATCCGCAGAAGGGGAAATCCTGCTGATCGATGAAATCCACACCCCTGATTCTTCAAGATATTTTTATGCCGATGGCTACCAAAGCCGGCAAAGGGCAGGGGAAGCGCAAAAACAACTTTCCAAGGAGTTCGTCAGGCAATGGCTCATCGGGAAAGGATTCCAGGGCCTTGAAGGTCAGCAGCTGCCGGAAATGACCGATGCCTATGTGACGGAAGTTTCCGAAAGGTATATAGAACTCTACGAACATATTACCGGCGAAACCTTTGCCCGTGCAGAAGTGGGGAACATAGGGAAGCGAATTGAAAACAATATAGCTACTTACCTGGCTGCCCGCTGAATCATTTGTATATCCTGTAAACATGGTTGCCTTCAAATGCGTGCGGGATACCCCCCGATGGAGATACCCCGCACGGTCAAACAAGGCAAATTTTACAGCCGTTTGGTACGATTATTAATTACGTACGATCAATTTTCCGTTGAAGGTGTGCTCAATCCCAATAGCACGAAGAATATAAATACCCTTGGCCATATTGGTGAGCTTAAATGGAAAAGTCCCATCTATTGTTGCTTTTTGTTGTTGGACCAGTTCCCCGGACATGGAATACACGCCCAGTTTATAGGATCCTTTGAGGATTCCGCTGAGTTGTACAACCGTATTGGATTTTGCCGGATTCGGGTAGATCCGGATTGGGGCGTCCTCATCCAGGATGGTCAGTTCGGCCCTGTCGTAATAATCGGTCAGGGCCCCGGTGAGCAAAGCGGTTACACCAACGTAAAACATCTCATTCCCTTCATGATTTCTGTCGTTGTACGTTGGGACGTTCACCAATTTCTCGGTTTCACCCGGTTCAAAGGTTACCGTTACCGGCTGCCCGTCATAATCAGCCCTGTCTGCCGTATCTTCCTGGAAACCGAGGTTCAGGACAATTGTTTCAGAACTTGCCCTGGAAAGGCTTACCATGAATTCTATAGTATTGCCTTCAGCTGCAGAACCATTTTCTATCTTCAGGCTGGGGGCGATGGCGATCGGTGGCGATCCGCATGGGGTTTCTTCCAGCGTAGGGTCTGTGGCCCCCGCTTCTTCCCTGCTTAGGACGATCCTATCCAGGATATGCCCTTTGGACCGACCGGAGATCTCCATGGTATACACCCCCGGTTTGTCGAATTGTACAAAGATCCTGTGTGCATCACGGTCACTGGTATTGGTAGTCCAGCTCCAATCAGCTCCGGTATTTTGGTATACCTTGAACCATCCGGCGGAGCTTGCTCCATTGGCCGAGGGATTTTTCCCGGCACCTTTTGGATACACCCTAGTCCGATTTTCTTTCAGACCGAAAAAATCATCAGCATCGGGAAACCTTAACCAGCTGTCATTGCTTTCCGTTTTACTGGAGCCAGATCCGCTCTTATTCCGCCATTGGAAAAGGTAGGTTCCGGCCTCTTTAATGCTTATGCTGGCAGTTATAAGGCCCGTACCCGGCGTATTGAACTGGTCTTCTCCCTGGTATTCGATGTAACCCCCACCTGAATATCCCGGAGTGGATGAATTAACAGCCCACCCGAAGTTAAGGTCCAGGTTTTCGGCTTCGATAATTACCCTGTTGTCTTTTGAAATATAATCGGATGAGCACTCCTCCTCTGGGGTTGGCTCGGGTTTGGGTTCCGTAGGGCCAGGGGATGCAACCAGTGTCAGTGTGGCAGTAGCAACGATGTCCCTTTGCGGGATGGAGGCCGTTATAGTGACAGCCCCTTCAGACAATGCAGTTACAGTACCGTCCTGGTCTATGCTGGCCACCGTTACATCGGAGGAAGACCATATAATTGAGGGTTGAGTTGCACCAAAAGGTAATACAGACCATTCCATGCCGAGGGTCTCCCCGATTTCCAGGGATGCCTGATCCGGAGTGATAGCAAGGGATTCTGCCGGGATTTCAGCGCTTACTACGCTTATAGTGGCACTATCTGCAAATCCACCATCATCGGTGCTGGCCGTGATATTTGCGGTCCCTTCAGACAATGCCGTTACAGTACCGTCCTGGTCTACGCTTGCCACCGTTACATCGGAGGATGACCATATAATCGAAGGTTGAGTTGCATCTAAAGGTAATACGGACCAAAGCATGCCCAGCGACTCCCCGATTTCAAGGGATGCCTGATCCGGAGTGATGACAAGTGATTCTGCAGGGATTTCAGCCCTTACTACACTTATGGTGGCAATATCTGCAAATCCCCCATCATCGGTGCTGACCGTGATATTTACAGTTCCTGATCCAACAGCTGTTACGGTGCCTTCCTGGTCAACTATGGCCACTGCGGTATCAGAGGAGCTCCATTCAATGTCTGAATTGGTGGCATCCACAGGCATTATTTGCGCAATCAGATCCAGGGAATCGCCAATTTCCAGGGAAGATTTTATGGGTGACAGGGTGATGGAGGCCACGGGAATATCCACTCTGGTTATCGTAAGGATAGCTGTATCCTGAAGATCGCCAACCACGGAAGACACAGTAATGATCACCTGGCCTTCTGCCAGGGCCGTTACCCTGCCATTCTGATTTACCCGGGCTATGCCCGCGTCGGAGGAGCTCCATATTACTTCGCTGTTGGTGGTATTGGCTGGTGTGAGATCCGCATTCAGGAGGAGGGAAGCCCCCACATCCAAACTGGTTTCTTTTGGTGATACGCTCACTGCTGAGAGGGGGATTTCACCGGTCACAACAGACAGCGTAGCGGTATCCTCAAATCCACCATCCACACTTGTAACAGTAATGCTTACAGTGCCTTCTGCCAGGGCAGTTACCCTGCCATTCTGGTTTACGGTTGCTATGGAGGTATCCGAAGAATTCCACACAACTTCAATATTGGAGGCATTTAAAGGGAGAACATCCACATGCAGCCTCAGAGTATTCCCCACTTCAACAGCGGCTTGTTCTGGGGATACGGTTACGCCTGATACCGGAATATCCGGGTCCACTATCGTGATGGTAGCCGTGTCTGAGAAATCACCTTCAACAGACGCTACACTTATTTGTACGGTTCCTGCAGACAGAGCAGTAATCCTGCCATTCTCATTAACCGTTGCCGTTTGGGTATTGGTGGATTTCCAGACCACTGCCTTATTGGTGGCATCGGAAGGTAACACCTCCACATTTAAATTCAGGGCCGATCCTGCTTCAATCGTCATTTGTTTCGGACTTACGTTCACCTGGGATACAGGGATGTCTGCATTGGCAATTGTCAGGTTCGCAGTATCCGTAAAATCCCCGTCAACGGACCTTACTGTAATACTTACGACGCCTTCAGCACGGGAGGATACGTTGCCATTTTGGTTTACGGTTGCAATGTCCGTATCAGAAGAAGTCCAAACCAGGGTTTTGTTGGTGGCATTTGCAGGAGTTACCAGTACGTTTAATTTTAAGGTATTGCCTGTTTCAATTGTGGCCTGATCAGGGGAAACCGCCACGCCCGTTACCGGGATATCCGCATTGGTGATGGTTAGCGCAGCCGTATCCGTATGGTTTCCGTCACTTGACTTTACAGTAATAGTAACCGTTCCGGCTACTTTAGCCGTGACATTTCCGGTTTGGTTTACCGTTGCAATAGTGGTGTTGGAAGATGT
>JBGTLT010000114.1:0-3056 GCA_041743975.1 Zeaxanthinibacter sp. | reverse complement strand
TCGAGGCATCGATGATTATATCACTGGGTACATGCAGATTCGTAATGCCCTTATTGGAATTGACCATGGCCAGATTCGGACCATTGGAAATGGTTTTTTGGATATCCTTTTTGATTTCCTCGCGTTTATCGGAAGGCAGTTCGTCAAGTTTACGGTATAGATTTTCGAGTCCGTCATTGGCACTGATGCCTAATTTCTTGAAAACGGACTTGTATTTATCGAAAACGTCCGCAAAAAATACTTCGACGGCATGGCCGAATATGATTGGATCGGAAACTTTCATCATGGTAGCCTTCAAGTGCAACGAAAAGAGTACTCGTTTTTCGTTGGCATCCTTCACCTGTTTTTGAAGGAAGGCCATCAAGGCTTTTTTGTCCATCACCGTGGCATCAATAATCTCACCGGCCAAAAGGGAAATCTTTTCCTTTAAAAGAACGGTTTTTCCATCCTTTTGTAGCAGTTGAATTTTTATATCGGTAGCCTTCTCGATCGTAAGCGATTTTTCATTCGATTTGAAGTCCCCATGATCCATAGTTGCGACATGTGTCTTTGAATCGGAGTTCCATTCGCCCATGGAATGTGGATTTTTCTTAGCGTAATTTTTAACCGCTCGGGGGGCCCTTCTATCGGAATTACCTTCGCGAATTACCGGGTTTACGGCACTGCCCTTAATTTTGTCATATCTCGATTTTATGTTCTTTTCCTCCTCGTTCGAGGGCTCATCGGTGTAATCGGGCAATGCATAGCCTTTCTCCTGCAATTCTTTGATAGCTTCCTTTAATTGGGGAACGGATGCGCTGATATTCGGTAATTTAATGAGATTGGCTTCTGGCTTTTTGGCCAGTTGCCCCAATTCGACCAGGTCGTCGGAGATTTTTTGGTCATTGTTCAAAAAGTCGGCAAAAGAGGCGATTATCCGTGCTGCCAGCGATATGTCCTTTGTTTCAAGGTCAACATCAGCTGTTTTCGCAAAAGCTTTTACAATAGGTAAAAAGGATTGGGTTGCCAAAGCCGGGGCCTCGTCTGTTTTGGTGTAGAAAATTTTGGACATGAAGATTCTAATTTTGGAATTCGTCTTGCACTTCTATTCGGAAAACCGCGGAGGTAAAAGAGCGTTATTTTTCAATAGGCCCTAAAAGAAAAACCCAAAAGCAGTTTTTGTTTTAAGCGGAGCAAATATACAATTTTATGTGACGTTGGGGAGGGAAAGATGAACCTGGAACGTTATCGAAATTTCAATGGTATACCCCTGCCATTTGAAAAGGTAAGGGGTATTCAAATCACAGGAATATCAAAAAAACAAAAGCCATATCAGTGTATAAATACATTGATATGGCTTTTTAGAAGTAGTTAGCGAACTTTCTTCCCTGTATAAAAACAGATCGGCAATCCTTGATCGCATTCGCATCACTCATCCTGACGTTTGAAACACTTTCCGTTTCCGTCCTTAGGTATTGAACCAAAGAACTTCTCAATGTTTCTTTTCCATTGTTTTAATGTGCCTGTCTCTGTGTGTAAAACCGAAGTTTTACAGCGACGAAAAAGGGATACATCCACTTGTTAATTGTCTGAAAAGCGACAGCCTTCCGGCATCAAGCTCGTTTTTTACTGTGATTATACTAATATAAATATCAATATATTCACTAAAACTAAACAACAATATAAAGAACGTGAACTTTATAATGATCTTGAAATCCGCTTTGGACAAACTTCTTTCGTAACCATATAATAAATGTAGTACAAAATAGTTCAACTACCAAATTATTTCATAAATTTAAAATCAACAGTTTATAAACAAAGGTTTTGAACAATTGTTCATTAAACAACGAACCCGTCAAGATAGCTATCGCAACGGGTCGTTTATGTGATCTTAAAAAAGGCTTACGAACGTATTTCTTTAATCCGTGCTTTCTTACCGGTAAGCTCCCGGAAATAGAAAATACGGGCTCTTCGTACTTTTCCTCTTTTATTTACTTCCACCTTTTGTAAAGCGGGCATATTGACGGGAAATATTCGTTCTACCCCGACGGTACCTGACATCTTGCGAATGGTAAAGGTCTCGGTAGAGCCGCTTCCCCTTCTTTGAATGACTATTCCCTTAAAAAACTGGGTACGTGTTTTTTCGCCTTCCTTGATTTCGTAGTACACCGTGATGGTGTCACCTGCCGAAAATTTCGGAAATTCTTTTTTTGGAACAAACTCGTCTTCAACGAATTTTATCAATGAATCCATGATCGTGATTTATGGTTATATTCGGACCAACATTCACGATTTTCGTCAGAGGTTGATTTAACAGGATGCAAAAATAAGGGATATGTTGGAAACTGCAATGTATTTCTTTGATTTTGTCAACAATCAAAAACTAAAACACAAACGCTAAACTCCGGTTTCACCCCAACAAATCAGGTCGCAGCCGTTCCGTTCGTTTCTGCGCTTCATCTTCACGCCACTGCTCGATTTTATGGAAGTTACCGCTCAGCAGTATTTCGGGTACTTTCATGCCCTTATATTCCGAAGGACGCGTGTATACGGGAGGGGCCAAAAGATTGTCCTGAAAAGAGTCGGTCAGGGCGGAGGTTTCATTGTTGAGCACTCCGGGAATTAAGCGGATAACGGCGTCACATACTATTGCCGCGCCGAGTTCACCGCCTGAAAGCACGTAATCGCCTACAGAAATTTCTTTGGTGATATAGGCCTCCCTGACCCGGTGGTCAACACCTTTGTAATGTCCGCAAAGAATAATGACATTTTTTAACAGCGAAAGTCCGTTGGCCATTTTTTGGGTTAGCGTAGCGCCATCGGGAGTCATGTAAATGATTTCATCGTAGTCCCGCGCCGCTTTCAGGGCGGCAATGCATTTGTCGATAGGTTCGATCATCAACACCATTCCCGCACCGCCGCCGAACTGATAGTCGTCCACCTGGTTGTAGCTTTTGTCAGTATAGTCCCTAAGATTGTGCATGTGGACTTCTACCAATCCCTTCTCGATGGCCCTTTTCAGTATTGAAGCTCCGAACGGACTTTCCAACAGCTCCGGTAGAACGGTGATGATATCG
>JBGTLT010000113.1:0-6066 GCA_041743975.1 Zeaxanthinibacter sp. | reverse complement strand
CTGAGGGCTAATCAAACTATAGGGTTCTCTTGTTAAACTATTGAACCTTCTGGGCTAGCATTTACACCAGCAGGCAGACTTACGCGGCCTTATTCAGAGCACAACTGCACAGGGACGGGTATGATGCTCGCTTCAAGAAATGTATAGTTACTCTTTCACATGCAACCGCTAAGTATATCTATTCACTCGGACAGAGAATAGCCGCCTTCGTCCCAAGGTTTTGCATTACTATTCTTAAATGCTTAAATTGACAATTCCCCACATACTGAACATATGATGATACCCCAGGCGTATCGTATGTTGGTATAGTAAATTGCCTGACATATTCTCTGCTAAAAATGTGGATTGTTAATTTTAACCCGCTGACAACCGGAGAAACCATTTATCTAATTTTTATATAAATTTCAAACAACGCTACCATGAAAACCAAAATTTTACTGATTTCAATGTGCTTTTTGCTTCTCAGCTGTGCCAATACCGAAAAGCAAACGGCTGAAACCCCCGTTCCTGACCTTTTAAACCGGGAATTATTTTTTGGGAACCCAGACAAGATACAGGTCAGGATCAGCCCCGATGGCAAGTATTTCAGCTACCGGGCGCCTGTGAATGGCGTCATGAATGTTTGGGTGGCCCCCATTGAGGACCCGGACAGCGCGCAGCCTGTTACCAATGACACCTTGCGCGGGATACAGGGCTACCAATGGAGCTATCTTTCGGGTAACTTACTATATGTACAGGATATTGGAGGTGATGAAAACTGGCACGTACACCTGGTGGATGTGGCTGGCAAAACGGATACCGACCTCACCCCCCAGGAAGAGATCAAAGGCCCTGACGGCAAGGCACTAGCCGATCCCTCTACCGGGAAGGTAGTCCGCCCGAGGGCGGATATCCTGAGCGTCTCCCGCGAAACACCGGACGAGATCCTGATCCAACTCAATAATTCGGATCCCTCCAATATGGATGTCTTCAAGGTAAATTTAAAGTCACATCAAATGGACCTTGTGGTTAAAGATGAGGCATTTCTTCAAATCGTGGCCGATAATAACAACAATATTCGCCTTGCTACCCGTACGGATCCTGAAGGCGGGCAGATCGTTTACAAATATAAGAATGGTTCATGGGTGGAATATTTCAGGGTGCCACAGGAAGACATGCTCACATTTGGTTTTTTTGGATTTGACAAGAACAATGAGAATGCCTATATGATAGACAGCAGGGGAAGGGATAAGGCGGCCTTGTATGCCCTGAACCTGGAAACCGATAAAAAAGAGGTAATAGCCGAAAGTGAGGATTCCGATATTGCGGATATTATGATCCACCCCAGCACGTATGAAATTGAGGCCTATGCCACCAATTATTTGCGTAAGAAATGGGTGCCGCTAACGGAAGATACCAAAGCAGATCTTGCTTATCTTGGCAGCTTTAAAGAAGGCGACCTCAGTATTTATTTCCGTTCTACAGATAATAATACCTGGATACTTGCCTATGACTCCCCTCAGGAATACCTGAAATATTATAAATATGACCGGGAGGCGAAAAATGCCGAACTCCTGGTTTCCTCCAAACCTGAATTTGACAATGTGGAGCTGGCCAATATGTACCCTGTAGAAATTGAGAGCAGGGACGGTCTCAAACTGATTTCCTATTTAACGATTCCCCGTGAATTGGATGTAAACGGACATACTTCCCGGCCAGCACCTACGGTTTTACTCGTTCATGGCGGTCCCTGGGGACGGGATACTTTTGGATTTAACAACATACACCAATGGCTGGCCAACAGGGGTTATGTGGTGTTGAGTACCAATTTCAGGGGATCCACGGGTTTTGGCAAAGACTTTGTCAATATTGCGGCAGGAGAATGGGCCGGGAAAATGCATGACGACCTGATCGATGCCGTTAACTGGATGGTAAATGAAAAAATTGCCGATAAGGAACAGGTGGCTATTATGGGAGGCAGTTATGGAGGTTACGCCACGCTGGTAGGCCTTACCTATACCCCCGAGGTCTTTGCCTGCGGTGTTGATATCGTAGGGCCATCAAACCTGACGACATTGCTGAATACCATCCCGCCGTACTGGAAATCTTTTCGGGATGTATTTGTACACCATATTGGAGATCCGGATACCGAAGAAGGAGCCGCTCTCCTGGCCGACCGTTCCCCATTGAACCGTGTGGATAAAATTGTGAAACCCTTGCTTATAGGGCAGGGGGCAAATGACCCCAGAGTAAAACAAGCTGAGTCTGACCAGATTGTCAAAGCCATGAATGACAAGCAGATACCCGTCACGTATGTACTTTACCCGGATGAGGGCCATGGCTTCGCGAGACCGGAAAACAACCTGTCGTTTTTTGCGGTATCTGAAGTCTTCCTGGCCCAGAATATTGGCGGAAGGTATCAGGAAATTGGAAAAGATTTTGAAGGTAGCAGCATTCAGATCATGGATGCAGGAGACCTTAATATCCTGAAGAAACCGGAGTAAGAGATGTTTCAGTTGGCAGATTATTTATTTAAAGTGATCTGCTTGGACGGCAGCCGTGGCGATATGAAATCCCATTGAACATATTATCCTTTAGTCCTATATTCTTTCTTGTTTTTTAGATAGTATGAAACAAGAGCATATAAGAGTCCAAAAACCCCAACCGCATAAAGGAACCACTTAAAGGATTCGGGAACGTACTGCTGGGGGCCTTCAAATAAGGCTTCTGTGGAATAGAGTGACCAGATGGGTGTATCCGGATTATGGATCGTGAGGAAATTGAAGTAATCCCGGGTCCATGACAGGATTACAAGGAGCGAACCGGTCATCAGGATCAGCCATTGCTTTAGGTTAACGCGCGCTTCGGAACCATAATGATCATAAAATATCATTATGCAGGAATGGAACACCATTAAAATTGCTTTAAGGACTACGGACAAAAACGGTGCCCAGCCAGGGGATGGGTACCAGGAACAGAACGTCCCAGGTCATTAAAGATAAGGGCCAGCCACGAACTACATAAAGAAATACATAATAGCATATGTCCCAAACCGCAAAAGAAAAAAGAAAAAAGGCAACCATATTCAGGCAAGCTCATACTGCTTACTGTTCACCGTTTACTGTTCACTGTTCACTGTTCACTGTTCACTGTTTACCGTTTACTGTTCACTGCTTACTATCTTCAAAATCATACCCTTCCATTACCCGGCTCCCTTCGGGTATGGTAAAGTAGGCATCCGGGGTACCCGGTTTGAAAGAAAGGTCCGTGATATTGATATTGACAGTCTGATCCCCGGGTTTATTGCCGTCCCAGGCAAAGGATTTGATCGTTTTCGGAAATACTATCCCGCCCACTGTTTGGTTGCCGTAGTAGGCCATGTGCTTTTCTTCACTGTGCTCCCCTTTCGCATAGAAACCAGGGTAGGATACTACATAGCGCAACCCACCGACCCTGGATGTCTTTGTATCCAGGTAGAGTACATAAAAATCATCCGGGGCGTCCCCAATCCCATTGCCGAAAGTGACCCTGACCTGGTGATAAGTATTCCCCTCAAAAGTAATCTCCCCCTCATAGGCCAGTTGGATACCTTCATCTGCCAGGACAAAAGGGACACCAACAAAATAATAGGGGGTGAGGGCCCAAAACCTTGGATTTTCCGCTATCCCTGAATCTGCAGGATGTTTCCAGGCCTTGTTTCCGTCCCACCCATATTCGATAGCCGGTTTGGAGGCCAGCTGATGCCGCGAACGGGCAGCCCAGGTGTCTACAGTTTGAAAGGTATCCGGCCCGCCGGTTTTCAGGTTTTTATAGGTGAACCGGAAATACAACGGACCATTGGAATACCAATTTGCCAAACTTCCATGTGCTTCCATCGACTTCCACAGGAGTTGGCCGGCCTTTGTTCGCGAAAGCCTTTCCTGAGATTTTTGAACCCGCCCGGTAATCCAGCCGGGTGCCGGTTTCGCTAGAGCTATCTCCACAGAAGTAATGGAATCCGGATCGGACGGGACTTTTTCCTTTTTCAGCTCACAATTAAACAGGCCCAGGGACAGGAAGAACACCAGAAAGTTATAGAAATATTTCATTTTTTGTATTTTTTTTAGAATCTGAAACCTATTACAAGGTATTAGAACCTGACAACTGAAAAAATAGGCCACTCTTCAGGTAGGAGGTACCAAATAGAAAACGACCAGGGTATTGTAAATCAGCAATGGGCAGCCTTACAGGCAACCCCCTCTCCCCAAAAGCAAAACCGGTTTGCCCGAAAAGCGTATGCTGTTAAACTAATCATTTTTTTTTAACCCCCGGATCACAACATTTCCGGTACCCGAACGGTCACAGGGATAGCTGAATGCCTTTACTGCTTCATCAGGGTCGTTGATGGTTTCATAGAATTTATCAAGGAAGGTGATAGTCTGACTTCTGTAACTCTCGCTCAACAATGGGTTGTTAACATATACAGCATATATAGCATCTTTCAATTGGTTAAACTGATCAATGACCGGAGTGAATTCATTCATGTCAGGAATGCAGTTTCCCCTGTACCTTCGATGCCGGGTTGATTGCATACGCAATTCCGGTGCAGGGTTGGCATAGGGAGCCTGGACGATCCCCGCATGGTCAAAATCATAGGGAACCGTAGAAGGGAGGCTTTTGGGGGGTGCAATCAGCTTTATATTCTGCCGGAACTGCACAGACCAATCCGTATTTCCGATCATATACTGGAAAACAGCCATTTTCAGGAAATCTTCCTTCCGGGTGCTCTCCGGTCGCAATCCCTGGGTCTTAATGCTATTCGCGCCGTTCCTCCGGGCCATTTGGTCTTCATCCTCCAGTAAGATCCCGTAATAGGGTTCTGAGGCCTTGTCCTTTACGCTATCCCGGTATACCACCTTTACGAGTCGGGCCAAAAAACTTTTTGGGGTGACCAGGTTGTACAATTTGTAGACCAGGTATTCATGGACCAGATAAGCATCACCGCGGCAAGGGGTAACCAGCTTCAATTTATCCTGTCCATGGAAGATGGAATGGCCGGGGGTATGGATGGAATCGAAATTCAGAAGGATAGGAGGATATTTGCAATTAGCCGCTATCTTCCGGAAATGCCCCCTTGTTTTCGCCCTAAGCGGGATATGCATTGTTTCTCCACTATCCTGATAGGTAACTGAGGCCGGGTGATAGGGTGAATCGTCTCCCCGGTCCCGGAATAAGTTTTTAAGGTCGGCATGCAGGGTTAGCTCAAGGGGTTCATCGGTACCAAAAAGTGAAGGCGCCTGAGCGAATACGGTGGAGCCGGGAAGGCTGCACATCGTAAAAAGGAAAAAGGCATTTAAACCTGAGGGCAGGATACTGTTCAAAAAGTGTATGCCTCCGTCCCAAAGGCTGTAAACAACTGAAATTCCATATCTGTAGAGTTTCATACAACTGTATTTTGCCAATGAATAGGAGGGGGAAATTTGTTTGCCATCCCTTAGGATGAAAGAGTATCTTCAAATAGTACCTTGCACTTTGGGACGGATTTACAAGGGGGCCTGCAGACCTCCCTAAGGTACGAAAATAATGAGGCGATTAATCCGTTTTCTACCTTTTTATCAGTGCTATCGAACCAAGGTACAGGACAAAGGATGGTCCCCTCGTTTAATTTTTTATTATGTAAGAAAATATCCTTAATAATTTCATTTTTCTTACTTTTAATTCGTTGACTTTAATTCCCCTGAATAGCGTACATTCATAGTTTAACTATTAACCCATAACACTTCAAAAAATGAAAAAAAAACTACTTTTTGTCAGTGCCTTATCATTGGGCGCTCTCTTGAGTTGTGAAAAAGATGAACTCCTGAACCCTGAGGTAAACGCTGATGCCGGGGTAGAAATTAAAATACCGGAACCCAGGTATCTGGAACTGCCACGGATATCAGAAGGAATACCCGGCACCAGCCTATTTTCGAAAGCTACAGGGCTGCGTTACGCGGTGTATAAGGCGGAGTATATAACATCCGGCGAAACCGGGGAAATGGGCAACGAGGTATTTTTTAACAACAGGGGAAACAAGCAACTCGCCGGCGACTTTGTACCAGCCCTGGC
>JBGTLT010000112.1:0-2355 GCA_041743975.1 Zeaxanthinibacter sp. | reverse complement strand
GAAGGTCTTAAGCTATTGCGTAATAAATTAGCACACCAGCAAAATGTTCCTGCTTATATAATTTTCAGTGATAGTTCATTGCTTGACCTGGCAACGTATCTCCCTCAAACTAAAGATGACCTGCAAAAAATATCAGGCTTTGGTGCATTTAAAATAGAAAAGTATGGTGATGTGTTTTTGGAAGACGTAAAAAACTACTGCAACATCCACCAAATTGAAACTCGGATAGATTTGAAATCACCTAAACGTCAGCGGAAGATTGCTGTTTTACCTACAAGTTCCTCAACAAAGAAAATTACTCTTGATATGTTTAAAAAAGGAATGACGATAGCTGAAATCGCAGAAAGCCGTAATCTTTCAATCTCTACAATCGAGGGTCATCTTTCCGAATTCATAGCTTCTGGTGATTTGCTGGTGGATGAAGTGGTTACTAAAGAAAAACAAGTCGCAATAATAAAGGCAGTTTCCGTTCATGGTGTTGCCAGTTTAAAAATTTTGAAAGAGAACCTACCCAAGGAAATTTCGTATGGTGAAATAAAAATGACCTTAATCAAAAACGAAATCTTAATTGCTTGATAACCAGTGTATTATCTGCCCATATACACCATCAATATCTGAACATCGCTTGGATTTACACCGCTTATTCTACTAGCTTGTCCTAAAGTACGAGGCCGGATTTTTAAAAATTTTTGTCTTGCTTCGTTAGATAAGGATGAAACACGGTCATAATTAAATGCTTCCGGAATTTCCAATTCTTCCATTTGGCTCATCCGGTTTACCAATTCTTTTTCTTTATTGATGTACACATCATACTTCACTTGTATTTCTACCTGTTCAATTTCTTCTGAAGAAAATTGATTAGTTAATGATTTTAAATTATCTGAGGTATCGATAATTCCTTTGAGATCAATGATAGGTCGAAGTAAAAGCTGACCCAACTTTTGCTTTTGGATAATTAAAGCAGAATTCATTTCAGAGAGATAATCATTAACCTCATCTGGCTCCAAGGAATAGTCCTTAATTAATTGCTTCAACTCATTTACTTTTTCTTGCTTCACTCTCACGATTTCCATTCTTTCCTGGCTGGCTAATCCTATTCGATAGCTCAATTCTGTAAGTCGTAGATCGGCATTATCCTGACGCAGCAACGTTCTATACTCTGCGCGGCTAGTGAACATTCTATATGGTTCATCGGTTCCTTTTGAAATTAAATCATCTACCAAAACCCCAATATATGCTTCGCTTCTTTTTAAAATAAATGGGTCCAGGTCATTTGTTTTTTGATGCGCATTTATTCCTGCCATTAAACCCTGGCATGCAGCTTCTTCGTAACCGGTTGTTCCATTTATTTGCCCGGCGAAAAACAGGTGAGAAATGTTCTTTGTTTCTAGCGAATAATTCAATTGTGTCGGTGGAAAATAATCATATTCAATAGCATAACCAGGTCGGAACATGCGCACATTTTCAAATCCTGGGACTAATCTAAGTGCTGCATATTGAACTTCTTCAGGCAACGAAGTGGAAAATCCGTTAACATAAATTTCAACAGTATTAAAACCTTCCGGCTCCACAAACAACTGGTGCCTTTCACGTTCTGCAAAGCGATTTATCTTGTCTTCGATACTTGGGCAATATCTTGGGCCAACTCCTTCTATCCTACCCTGGTACATCGGGCTTCTGTCAAAACCTGTTTTTAGCATATCATGCACCTCGGGTGATGTGTACGTAATCCAGCAGCTTCGTTGTTGTTCTGGTTTTATTTTAGGAATATTCATAAAAGAAAATCCTACAATTTCTTCATCTCCTTTTTGTTCTTCCATTTTAGAGTAATCCAGGCTTCGGCCATCTATTCTCGGAGGTGTTCCTGTTTTTAATCGATCACTTTCAAAACCTAAGGAAACCAACTGTTCTGTTATCCCAACCGAAGCCTTTTCAGCCATCCTGCCACCGCCAAATCGCTTTTCACCTATATGAATTACACCGTTAAGGAATGTACCACTTGTAACCACAACCGACTTTGCCTTTATTTCATGGCCTAATCCAGTAATTACTCCACAAGCGCGCCCATCCTTTATAATAATAGAAGTAACATTATCCTGGTAAAAGTCAACATTAGGTGTTTGCTCCAGCATTTCCCGCCATTTATTTGCAAAAAGCATCCGATCACTTTGAGCTCTTGGACTCCACATTGCCGGCCCCTTACTCCTATTAAGCATCCTGAATTGGATCAAACTGGCATCCGTTACAATACCACTATACCCTCCAAGGGCGTCGATTTCCCTTACTATTTGCCCTTTAGCAATTCCGCCCATAGCAGGATTACAACTCATTTGAGCTATAGTTTGCATATTCATT
>JBGTLT010000111.1:0-17641 GCA_041743975.1 Zeaxanthinibacter sp. | reverse complement strand
AAACAAGCAGGCTATATCTCTTTCACCGATTGCTACAGGAAGGTCAATGGCATAAATTAAAGAACCGCCGTGTACCGATCGGTTCGCACGGTGGTGTGAGAGGACAGATAGGGAATTAATCCCTATCTTCCTACTCGATTTCTACCATTGTATGGTGCAAACTCGAAATGCAATATGAACGGCAGCCCCATTGGCATATTCGATTCAGGAGTGGGAGGCATATCCATCTGGAAGGAAATTATACGGATGCTCCCGCAGGAAGATACAGTCTATCTGGCGGACAGCAAAAATGCACCCTATGGTGAAAAACCTGCCGGGACCATCCTGGATTTGAGTATTAAAAATACAGAACTCCTGCTGGCCAGGGGGTGTAAACTCGTCGTGGTGGCCTGCAATACCGCAACCACCAACGCCATTGCGCATTTAAGGGCTGCTTACCCGGTGCCTTTTATCGGGATTGAACCCGCTATCAAACCAGCTGCCTTGAATTCCAGATCCGGTACGATTGGGGTCCTGGCGACGCGAGGGACCCTGTCCAGTACGCTGTTTTCTGATACTTCCCGAAACCATGCCGGAGCCATCAAAATAGTGGAACAGGAAGGCACGGGATTGGTGTCCCTCATTGAATCCGGAAAAATACAAACCCCCGAGACCCGGGAATTGTTACGGAAATACCTGCAGCCCATGCTCCTTGCAGATATAGATCACCTGGTGCTGGGGTGTACGCATTATCCATACCTGATGCCGGTATTGAAAGAATTGCTACCCGGTCATGTAAAGATCATCGACTGCGGGGAAGCGGTCGCCAGGCAGACCCAAAAAGTATTGAGGGATCATAGAATTTTGAATCCAGCTGGTCCTAAGGGATCGCACCTGTTCTATACCAATGCGGACCCGGAAATACTCCGGCAATTTTTAAAGGACTCCACGGTAGCGGTAAGTGCTGCCTATCTCGATTTTTAAGCAGGAAGATCCAGGTTTTGGGAACTATGAAAGCTGGGGTTCCGGCCGCCGGTTATAGGTAATATAGGTAAAGGCATACCGGTGCTTTTCATCCGCAGGATGGAATTCGGTTTGTCCAACTTCCCAATTTCTTCCATCAATTTTCGGAAAATAGGCATCCCCATCAAAGGTGCCATGGACGTGCGTGATCTCCAGGGTATCCGCATGGGCCATTGCAAGGGAATAGATCTCCCCGCCCCCTATAACATATGAAAGCTCCTCATCGGCAACAAGGGTTAGTGCGTCTTCCAGACTGTGGACAATATATATTCCTTTAAAATCGGTCCTGTAATTGTTGTCCCGTGTAATCACAATGTGCTTCCTGTTTGGCAAGGGTTGCTGGAAACTCTCAAAAGTTTTCCGGCCCATGATGATCGTATGCCCGGAGGTTAGCCGTTTAAAGCGCCGGAAATCATCCGGAAGGTGCCACAGGAGTTCGTTGTCCTTCCCCAGTGAATTGCTTTCGCCAATTGCAGCTATCAGGGTCAGTTTGCCCATCAGTCATTATTTTTATTGATGTTGGTTATTGGAAATTCTGTTTCTATATCCTTTTGGATGGCGGCAATCCTTTCCCGTTGTTTCCGGACCAATTTTTCCCGTTGCTGCCTCTCCCATTCAATCCCCATAAATTTATGCGTAACGAACACATTGAAGAAATGAAGCACGAACAGGAAGGACCAGAATAATATCGCCCAGACAAACCAATTGTATGCCTCCCCGTATTTCAGGATCTTGTTGATAACCACCAGGAATAAACTCCCAATCAAAAAGATAACAAAATGGGTAAAAAGGCGTTTTTTCTGGCGCATCCTATTGTGGGCATATTCCAATTGCTCATGTTGTTCCTTATCTATATTCGCAATGGATTTGTTTCTGGAAAACATACTATAACTATCTTTATTCACAAAGATAAAATAATTCCTTATGTTAAAGTTCCGAAAGCATTTCCCGGTATGTACCCACACTTTGTATGCCAATACGGCCGCTTTTGGATTATTGCATGAGGACCTTCTGGAATGGAGGCAGGATCATGATATGGATTACCTTATCGGAGGGGGCGCAATGAAAATGGAAAGCATGGGGCTGATCTCCGATGCCCGGAATTCCGTTGGCGAATTCTTCGGGTGCGATCGAAAACGGGTAGCCCTGCTGCCCAATTTTTCCCTTGGCGTTAATATGCTGGCGGAAGGCCTTGATAAAAGCCACCATATCCTATTGCTGAAGGATGATTATCCATCCCTGAACTGGCCTTTTGAACGCAGGGGGTTTACCATTTCCTATGTAGCAGCAGACGAAAATCTGGAGGAGAATATCAGCAAAAAGATAAAAGCCGGTGGTATTTCCGTACTGGCGCTCAGCCTGGTGCAGTGGCTTACGGGGATTCAAATAGACCTGGAATGGCTTAAAGGGCTGAAAAAGTCGTATCCGGACTTAATCATCATTGCCGATGGCACACAATTTTGCGGGGCAACTGAATTCTGTTTCAAGGATTCAGGGATCGATATCCTTGGTGCAAGCGGTTACAAATGGTTGTTGGCCGGTTCCGGGAATGGTTTTATGCTTTTTGATGAAGGTATCTCCGGGCGGATATCGGTAAAGAATATCGGATTCAATTCGGCCAATACCGACCTCTCTGCCAGGGACGGCATCCGGTTTGCCAAATATTTTGAACCAGGGCACCTGGACAGCCTTTGTTTTGGCAGCCTGCATTTCGCCCTGGAGATGCTTCGGAAAACGGGGATGGACAGGATAGACGCCCATAACCGTAATTTAGGGAAGCTGGCAAAGGCCCGTTTTGAAGAACTCGGGCTTTTAGCAGGCAGCGTGATCAGAAGGAAACATCATAGCACTATTTTCAATATCACGGGAGATGAGAAATTATTAAACCACCTTAAGACTAATAAAGTAGCATGTTCGCAGCGGGGAGGAGGAATAAGGCTTGGTTTTCATGTGTACAATACTGAAAATGACGTGGATAGAATTGTGGATATCCTTAGAACACAGTGTTAAGATTCAGATTTGAGAAATTTAGGGGAACTAATTTTAGTTATTTGCCCTGTAAGAAGAAGTTTTATTAGCAAAATCATAATTCTTAGTTAACTACTTGTCTATTAATGGTTTTATACTAATTTTGCAACTTCAAATAAAAAAAACAATTAATCATGGCAATAACAAAACAGTATTTAAAATCAAAACCAGTATGCAAGGTAACTTTTACAGTCCCTGCAGAGGAAGCACAAAAAGTAGCAGTAGTTGGAGATTTCAATGATTGGAATCCCAAAGGAAGTCTTTTGAAAAAATTAAAGAACGGGACTTTCAAAGGAACGTTTGAACTGCCAAAAGAACAGGCTTATGAGTTCAAGTACCTGGTAGATGGTAATTATGTAAACGAAACACAAGCCGATAGTTACAAGTGGAACGATTTCGCCGGTGCAGAAAATGCAGTCGTAGTCGTATAGGTATCAAGACAAAAAAAAAGACCGGAATGTATTATACATGTTCCGGTTTTTATTGTCTATAGGTCAGCTATCCCGACCATCTTCAGGGGGCAGGCAGTCTGCGTATTGCCGGTAATAAAGTATGTTTTATTGCTGTTTTCTTTCGAATACCAATGATTGCTCACCAAGCCCACCGTATCCTTGCTTTCCGCCAATACGGGGACGTTCCAAATTGCTTTCATTTTGTTTTAAAAACATAATTTTTAAAATAGTTCCGGGGGTCACTGAATTGTGTTACCAACTGTAATCCCGATTGTTCGGCAAGCCAGTTTACGATCTTGTCATCATATTTCTGGGAAATTTCGGTATGAATGGTCTCCCATTGCTTAAAAGATATCACCAGGTCAAGCGCTTTGATACTAACAAGCTGTTCCTCCCGGGATACCAAAAAACTTTTTGCCGTGCCCGTCTCAGGATCATATACTTCCCAATGAAGGAACTGATCCGGATTGAAATTGGCCTGTAGTTCCCGGTTGATCCGTTTCAATACATTTTTGTTAAATGCTTCGGTTATACCTGCCGGATCGTTATAGGCATCCAGGATGATCTGTGGGTTTTTCTTCTGGTCGCAACCGATAAACAACAGATCCCCGACTATCATTCGCTGCCCGATGCTCCTTAAAAATTGTATGGCATGGGAATGCAGAAGATTGCCGATATTGGAGCCTAAAAAAAGGACAACCTTCTTTGAGTATTCCATGGCATTGAGTTGTTCCAGGGCTTCAAAATACGTGGCCCGTAAAGGTTCCACCTGCAGCTCAGGGAATTCCATATTCAGGGAACTCCCCAGCTGATCCAGGGCATGCTGGCTTATATCGACAGGTACATACTTGAATTGCATATTCTTACGGAGGAAGCAATTCAGTAGGATCTTGGTCTTTTTACCATCCCCCGCCCCCAGTTCGATAAGGTTAAATCCTTCCGATCCGGATGAGAACAAGTTTGCTATTTCCTCCTTGTATGTGTCCAGGATAGTATATTCAGAGTCTGTCAGGTAGTATTCCGGCATATCCATGATATCCTGAAAAAGCCTGTCACCTGCAGCGTCATAAAAATATTGGGAAGAAAGGTGTTTGGGGAAGTCTGTAAGCCCGGTATAGACATCTTCCTCAAATTTTATCCGGCGCAATGTGGCAGTGTTCTGTTCCATGGGGATACTGTCTTAATTATCGGGCCAGCCTTAAACCTGTAAACTGCCATCGTAAACCAGGGTGGAAAAAATTGCGGTACGAAGGCCTTGTATGGTTTATGGGGGTGGCAACAGAACCCCCTCTCAAAACTTTCTGGTTTACCATAAATTTGCCATTGTATTCGCCCAGTGCACCAGCCGGTTTGCTGTATCCGGGATAAGGCAAATATGCGCTTTCGGTCCATTCCCACCGTTTCCCCCATGGGAAATACTGTTGGGCAGCCTCCCATTCAAACTCTGTTGCCAGCCGGCAGCCCTTCCACTGCGCAAAGGCAAAGGCTTCATAATATGACAGGTGGGTTACAGGAGCATCAGCAGGCAATCTTTGCAGGCCACCCAGGGTGTAATGGTGCCATTGGCCGGCAACGGGATGCCAGTACAGCGGCGCTGAGATATAGTTTTGTTTAACCCAATCCAGGCCTTCTGCATGCCAGAATTCAAATTTGGTATACCCGCCGTTCTCAATAAAATCTATATAATCCCTATTGGTCACCAGTTTATTGGATATTTCATGGGCATACAGGTAAACCTTATGCCTTCCGAGTTCATTGTCATAACAGAAATCCTGGGTATTATGGCCAATTTCATAGATTCCCTCTTCCATTGAGATCCATTCCTGCTGGTGCTTTTCTGGAATATGCTCTACAAACTCCCTGGAATACAAGGGAAGGAGCGGGTTATTGCCAAGGATATACTTGATATCGGTAAGGAGTAATTCCTGATGTTGTTTTTCATGGTGGATACCGACCTCCAGGAGACCGGTAAGCGAATCGTTTTGAGCATGTTCCAAAAGGGAAGCTACTGCATTGGTAACATAGCGTCTGTATTCATATACCTTTTGTACGGATGGCCTTGACAGGTTTCCGCGGTCTGAGCGGACTACCCGCTTCCCGATCGTTTCATAATAACTATTGAAGACAAAAGCGAATTCCGCATCGAATATCTTATAGTTTTCGGCAAATGTTTTGAGGATAAATTCTTCAAAAAACCAGGTTGTATGCCCTAAATGCCATTTGGGAGGAGAAACATCTACAATGGGTTGCACTACATAATCCTCTACTTCCAGGGGTTTGCAGATAGCTTCTGTATGTTTCCGGGTTTCCAGGAAAAAATCCAGCAAGGTGTCCGTTATGGGCATAACTTCAATTTTACCTTAAAGATAAGGCTTGGAAATTCCTTTTTTGGGTTTTTTAGGATTTTGTAATATCCCTATACCGCTACGGCCCCTTTAATATGCGGATGCGGATCGTAGTCCATCAATGTGAAGTCTTCGAAGGTAAAATCAAAAATATCTCTGACGGCAGGGTTCAGGATCATTTTTGGAAGCGGCCTGGGATCCCTGCCCAGCTGGAGATGGATCTGTTCCAGATGGTTATTATATAAATGGACATCCCCGAAAGAATGGATAAAATCCCCGGGGAGGTAGCCGCTAACCTGCGCCATCATGAGGGTAAATAGCGCATAAGAAGCTATGTTAAAGGGTACCCCGAGGAAAACGTCTGCGCTGCGCTGGTATAACTGGCAGGACAGCCTGCCGTCTGCCACGTAGAATTGGAAGAATGCATGACAGGGGGGGAGGGCGGCTTTGCCATTGGCTACATTTTCCGCAAATGATACGGATGTATCCGGCATTACGCTGGGATTCCATGCGGATACCAGCATGCGCCGGCTGTCTGGGTTATGTCGCAGTGTTTCCGTAATGCCTTTTATCTGGTCTATATCTTCCCCGTTCCAATTGCGCCATTGATATCCATACACGGGTCCCAGTTCTCCTTTTTCATCTGCCCAGTCATTCCAGATCCTTACGCCGTTCTCCTGCAGGTACCCAATATTCGTTTCGCCTTTTAAAAACCATAACAGTTCATGGATGATGGATTTCAGGTGCAATTTTTTTGTAGTTACCATCGGGAACCCTTCCGAGAGGTCAAACCGCATCTGGTAACCAAATACACTTAAGGTGCCGGTGCCGGTCCGGTCATTTTTTGCGTGGCCGTTCTTCAGAATATGCTGTAGTAATTCGTGGTATTGCTTCATGGTAATTCGCCGGTTTTGACTACTGTCCTGACAGGTGCTATGGGATAGCCGCTTAGGCGAAAATAAGGAAAGCAAGGTTTATTCGCCCAGTAATAAATTACAAATTATCATTAATTATCAACGATAACTATATCCTGAAGCACGGCCTATCCCAGGATCATCCCTGCCATGGTAGCCGAAAGCAGGGAAGCAAGTGTCCCGCCCAATACTGCTTTCATCCCGAATTCGGATAATGTTTTCCGTTGCCCGGGGGCAAGGGACCCAATGCCTCCTATCTGTATTCCAATGGATGCAAAATTGGCGAAACCGCATAACATATAGGTGGCCATGATGATGGATTTGTTATACGCAAAATGCGGAAGGCTCATAGCATCCTTTAATTCGGCCAATTGAATATAACCTATAAATTCGCTGGCAGCCAGTTTTATGCCCAGCAATTGACCCATCAGCATTACGTCTTCTGAATTCACACCTATCAACCACATCAGGGGTGCAAACAGGACCCCTAAAACAGCTTCCAGGGAAAATGTATCAAATGCGGAATTCGCAGCAATCCATTCATTCAGGGAAGTTACATCGCCGAACCACCCCAGCATACCATTGATCATGGCAATAAAGGCTACAAATACGAGCAACATAGCCCCCACATTCACGGCAAGTTTCAGCCCTTCGGTAGTACCGTTGGCGATAGCATCCAGGATATTGGACCCTATTTTTTCCGTAGAGACCTGCACTTCCATGTTTATGCTTTCCGTTTGGGGATATAAAATTTTGGAGACCACTATGGCCCCCGGTGCTGCCATGACCGACGCAGCCAGCAGGTGACGGGCAAATTCGAGTCGCATTGCTTCATCCGTACCACCCAGGAAACCGATATAAGCAGCCAGTACCCCGCCTGCTACAGTGGCCATCCCACCAATCATCACCAGCAGGATCTCGGAACGGGTCATTTTTTCCAGGTAGGCCTTGATCAGCAGGGGGGACTCCGTTTGCCCCAGGAAGATATTGCCCGCTACGGAGAGGCTTTCAGCCCCCGATATCCTGAGCGATTTGGTCAGCAGCCATGCCAGGGCTTTTACGATTTTTTGTATGATGCCCAGGTAGAACAATACAGAAGTAAGTGCGGAGAAGAAGATGATAGTTGGCAGGATCTGGAAGGCAAACACATAACCGATATTCGGATTTTCCACGTTCAGGAGATTTCCCAGCAAAAACTGGCTTCCGGCAAGGGTATAATCCAGGATATTGACAAAGAATTGTCCGGCTGTCCGGAAAATGGCCTGGATGACAGGGATTTTAAGGATACCGATGGCGAGCAGCAATTGCATTGCAATTCCAATCCCTGCTGTTTTCCAGTTGATTGCCCTTCTGTTGGAACTGAATATAAAGGAGATCAGTATGAGTACGGCCATCCCCAACAGCCCGCGCCATAAGGTATTCAGAGAAAACCCCTGGTTAGGGGCAATTGTTTTTGAGGCCTGGGCGATGATTTCCGGGGTGGCTGCTGACTGCGATATATGGGTTAAGGTATCAGTATCCAGGATTTCCTGGGGGTGGAGCGAAAAAGGAATGGACAGTACAATAAGGAGCACCCAGAACCCGTATTTCATTTAGGATGTGTTTAGAATTGTTCAGGGAGGGATACTGTGCAGCGAACAGGCTGGTTCCCATTGAACCTTTGGTTTGGTTTACCCGGATGAAAAGGGGTCAATACTGTGTGGGCAGGATCCAATATCAATTGCGTTTTGATATTTCGTCCCTGAGTTTGGCAGCCTTTTCATAATCTTCACTGGCAACAGCTTTGTCTAACTCATGGTTCAGTTCATCCAGGCTCAACTCCTTATATGGGGTCACAGCACTGGAGTCAATCTCAACGGTTTCGCCTTCCTGAAGGATCTCATCTACAACGATACTATCATCACCAGCTTCCTTCTCCTTATCTTTTGAAGAAAACTTCAGAAAAATCCCTGCTTTGTCCAAAATGGTTTTATAGGTAAAGATAGGGGCATTGAATCGCAGCGCGAGGGCGATAGCGTCGCTGGTTCGTGCATCGATTATTTCCTCGATCTTATCGCGTTCGCAGATGATGCTGGAATAGAAAACCCCGTCCACCAGCTTGTGGATGATCACCTGTTTGACCACAATATCGAACCTGTCTGCAAAATTTTTAAAAAGGTCGTGGGTAAGTGGCCTGGGCGGTTTTATTTCCTTTTCGAGTGCAATGGCTATTGACTGTGCCTCAAAAGCACCTATTACAATTGGTAATTTCCTGTCCCCGTCAACTTCATTCAATATTAGGGCATAGGCACCATTTTGTGTTTGGCTGTAGGAGATACCCTTTATTTTTAATCGGACTAAACTCATAGTTTTGTAAATACCATACCGGGCTGTTTAAATAATGGGTGAGAGACCAGGTATTTGAACAGTCCTTTAAGGGCACAAATTAACAAAAATTAGGCGTTTTGCGCTTTAAATTCCTTTAATTTTTCGGTGAGTTTCGGCACGACTTCAAAAGCGTCCCCCACGATTCCATAATCGGCAGCCTTGAAAAAGGGGGCCTCCGGATCTGAATTGATGACAACTTTAACTTTGGAAGCACTAACGCCGGCCAGGTGTTGAATAGCGCCTGATATGCCAATTGCGATGTACAAATTGCTCGCCACCGGTTTCCCGGTTTGTCCAACGTGCTCGCTGTGGGGCCTCCATCCCATGTCTGAGACGGGTTTGGAACACGCCGTGGCTGCCCCAAGGACTGTTGCAAGTTCTTCGAGCATAGCCCAGTTCTCAGGGCCTTTCATACCCCTGCCGCCGGAAACAACAATGTCAGCGTCCGCGATGGTGGCTTTGCCAGCCACCTTATCTATGTCTATAGATTTCGTGGTAAAATCAGCGTCCGTGAGGGTAGGGGCAAAAGGTTCAGCCGAAAGTGTTGCCTTATTTTCCCTGGCGCCATATGAATTTCCGGAGACTCCAATAATTTTAATATCGGTATCAATCCGGGTATGGGAAAAGCCCTTGTTGCTGAAAACGGTCCTTTTGACAACCATGGGCTCCGTGCTTTCTGGCGCTTCCACCACGTTGGGCACATAGCCGGCCTTTAGCTTGCCGGCCAGGAGTGACGCCAGGTATTTGGAATCGGTGCTGGTGCCCAGTATGATCACCCTGGCGCCTTCTTTTTCGGCTGCCTGGGCAATGGCAGAAGCATAGGCAGCAGCATTAAAGGTATGGAGCTTCTCATCGGTGACCTGAAGTACCTTGGCAACGCCATAGGACGCCAGCTCATCTGCAGCGGGGGCATTAAAGGCTATTGCGCTAACGCTTGTTCCCATCTGCCGGGCGACTTCAAAGGCATAGGAAGCCACCTCAAAGGCATTCTTTTTTAATGTAGCGTTTTCGGATTCTGTGTATACTAAAACTGACATATATCTTTATTTAGTTTCAAATTGGCCATACGATCATTCCTTGTAAAATGTGTTAGCTGTCTGTTTAGATGACCTTTGCTTCGGTGTGTAACAGGTTTACGAGTTCCTCAACATTATTGGGGTCGATCATTTTAATAGGGCCCTTAGGGGCAGGTTTATCAAATTTAATATCCTTCGTGGCAACAGGGGCATCAATCGGGGCTACCACATTGAGCTTTTTCTGCCTGGCCATCATGATACCCCTCATATTAGGAATCCTTAGATCGCTTTCCTGCACCAAACCCTTCTGGCCCCCGATGATCAGGGGAAGTGTTGTGGCTATCTTTTCCTTGCCCCCATCGATTTCACGGATCGCGGTTACCTTAGTGCCTTCCACTTCAAGGCTGATACAGGTATTCACAAAATTCATTTCCAGGAGCTCTGCCATGATCCCGGGGACCATTGCACCGTTGTAATCTATCGATTCCCTGCCCGCAATCACAAGGTCATACCCGCCATTCTTCACAACTTCTGCCAGTTGCCGTGCTACAAAAAAACCATCGGTGGGTTCGGCGTCTACACGTATGGCTTCGTCAGCGCCAATGGCCAATGCTTTCCGGATAGTGGATTCTGTTGCAGCCCCACCTACTGTTGCAACATGGAGGGTGGCACCCTGTTTTTCCTTGAACCACATGGCCCTGGTTAGCCCAAATTCGTCGTTGGGGTTAATGACAAACTGCACTCCGGCAGTGTCAAACTGGGTGTTATCCGCTGTAAAATTTATCCTGGAAGTAGTGTCAGGAACATTGCTGATACAAACTAATATCTTCATATATAGTGTCTTAAAATGGACTGCTGAATCGGGCAGCTAAGATAACTATTAATTTTCAGAAATACTATGCACGCATAGTAATATTTACGGATTATTTTAAACCGGGGGGATGTATATTTGGTGGATATTTTCCTATTTTTGTTCGCATTTTATAGTTAATCGATCATACTACATAACAAAAGACTCTATGAAGACATTACAGTTCAGGGAAGCTATAGCGGAGGCAATGTCTGAAGAAATGAGGCGGGATGAGACCATTTATTTAATGGGGGAGGAAGTGGCTGAATACAACGGGGCCTATAAGGCTTCAAAAGGGATGCTTGATGAATTTGGACCGGAACGTGTGATCGATACCCCTATTTCGGAACTTGGTTTTGCCGGTGTCGGTGTGGGTTCTGCGATGATCGGGAACCGTCCCATCATAGAATACATGACCTTTAACTTCTGCCTGGTAGGGATTGACCAGATCATAAACAACGCGGCTAAAATACGACAGATGTCGGGGGGGCAATTCAATTGCCCTATTGTTTTCAGGGGCCCTACAGGTTCTGCCGGCCAATTGGGCGCTACCCACAGCCAGGCCTTTGAAAGCTGGTTTGCCAATTGCCCCGGGCTCAAGGTTGTGGTGCCATCCAATCCCAATGATGCCAAAGGCCTTTTGAAATCCGCCATCCGCGATGACGATCCCGTTATCTTTATGGAATCAGAACAGATGTACGGTGATAAAGGGGAGGTAACCGAAGGTGAATTTACCATCCCCCTGGGGGTGGCTGAAATAAAACGGGAAGGCAGTGATGTCACGATCGTTTCTTTCGGGAAGATTATCAAGGAAGCCTATAAAGCTGCCGAGGAACTGGAAAAGGACGGGATCAGCTGTGAAATAATCGACCTCCGTACCGTACGCCCGATGGATCAGGAGGCTATCCTTACCTCGGTTAAAAAAACCAACCGGCTGGTAATCCTGGAAGAGGCATGGCCTTTTGGCAATGTGGCCACAGAGATCACCTACCTTGTTCAATCCAAGGCTTTTGATTACCTGGATGCCCCTATTATCAAGATCAATACGGCCGATACGCCGGCACCTTATTCACCTGTTTTGCTGGAAGAATGGTTGCCCAATGCCCAGGATGTCGTGAAGGCTGTTAAGAAAGTGTTATATAAATAATTAAAACCATACCCAATACCGGCATGCAGTCTCCCCCGGTTTTGAAACGACTTAGGCATTCGGCCATATTGTAGCTGCACCACTATGAAGCACTTCCTGCTATCCTTCCTGCTCTTCACATCCCTGCAAGCCATTTCCCAGACAAAAGTCGGAGGCATTGTTGTGGACGATGCCGGTGACCCTGTTGCCTTTGCCAATGTCATTTTTAAAAATACCGGTGAAGGGTCCATCACCAATGACAATGGAAGGTTTTACATGGAATCTGAGGGGGACCAGCAAACGCTGGTGGTCTCCTTTATAGGATATGAACCGGTAGAGATACCGCTGACCGCAAGGGTTACCTATAATATGCAGGTTGTCCTGTCTGAAGCAAGTGAACAACTGGATGAGGTAGTGGTCTATGTGGGGAGGCAATCCAAAAAGGATAACCCGGCAATCGATATCCTTCGGAAGATCTGGGCCAAGAAAAGAATCAACGGGTTACGGAAATTCAAGCAATACCAGTACGATAAGTACGAAAAAATAGAATTTGACCTTAATACAATAGACAGCCAACTGATGCAAAGCAAATTGTTCAAAGGGCTTGAATTCATATTTGCTGACCTCGATACCTCCAGAATTACGGGCAAAACCTACCTCCCGATATTCCTCAACGAAACCTCCTCCAAGGTATATGGCAACAATGTGATTGCCGAAGAAAGGGAGGACGTTATGGGCAATAAAAATTCGGGCTTCGAAAACAACCAGGCCATTCTTGCATTCGTTAAAGACCTTTATTCTGATTATGACGTTTACAACAATTACCTCAAATTCTTTGATAAAAGCTTTACCAGCCCTTTGTCCCGGACCGGGATCGATACGTATAATTACGTACTTTCAGACAGCGCCTATATCGATAACAAATGGTGTTATAACATTATCTACTACCCAAGACGGAAAAACGAGCTGACCTTTAAGGGAGACTTTTGGGTGAATGATACCACCTTCGCCATCAAGAAGATCAACCTGGAAGTTACCAAAAGTGCCAATATCAACTGGGTAAAGGATATTTATATCGAACAGGAATTTGAGGTATTGAACGATTCTGTCTTCCTGATCAGGCGCGATTATATGCTCAGTGATTTCAGTTTGAACAAAAAGGAGCAATCCAGGGGTATTTACGGCAAACGTACTACTGTGTATGGCAATTATGTGTTTGATACCCCAATGCCCGAATCCTATTACAAAGCGGAAAGCGACCCGTTTGACCCCATTATCCTTAACAGAGATAGTATTTTCTGGAAAAACAACCGGCTGGAATCGCTTAATAAGGATGAACAGGGGGTTTATGCCTTACTGGATACACTTAAAACGGTCCCCAAATTCCGAACGTACTATGATATGGCCAGCATCCTGAGCTCTGGTTATGTGGAGATCGATAAATGGAACCTGGATATCGGATCCATCTATGACCTGTTTGGTTATAATGACGCGGAGGGAGTCCGGGTCAGGGCAGGTGCACGTACTTATTTTGGCCAGAACGACCCCTGGAGGCTGGAAGGGTATATGGCCTATGGATTCATGGACCATAAATTCAAGCATGGCTTTTCCGCCAAATGGCTGCTTGATAAGGATATCCGGCTGATCGTTTCAGCGGGAAACCGCCGCGATGTGGAACAACTGGGTTTGAGCCTTACTTCCACCAACGATGTCCTGGGAAGGAGCATCGCCTCCTCTTCCCTTGTCTCGGCAGGCTCCAATAACAGGCTTACGAATATTAACCTGAGCACCTTCAATGTGGAGATGGAGCCCCTGGACAATTTCAGGATCCGGTTCGGTGCTTCCTTCCGCACGCTGCGCTCGGCCTTGCCGGACGCTTTCAGCCTGGATTATCTGGATCCGGAATCCCCCGGCGGGATCGCTTCGGAAATAAAACAGTTCGACCTCAATACAACCCTGATCTATACGCCGGGGAGAAGGACCATAGGTTATGGGGTGGAATTGCGCGAGATCAACGATAATTACAGCACCCTGCTGCTGAATTATACCAAAGGGATGCAGGGATTCCTGGAAAGCGATTTTAACTATGGCAAACTGCAATTTTCCTATACACAGCCCTGGCAGCTGGGGGGAGTAGGCAGGTTGCTCAGCACTGTGGAACTGGGCAAGACTTTTGGGGAGGTCCCGCTTGGGTTGCTCAACATAATCCCTGGGAACCAAACCGTGTTTTCCCTCTATAACACCTTTCCCAATCTCGATCTTTATGAATTTGTGACGGATACCTACGCCTCAGTGCACCTGGAACACAATTTCAATGGCCGGTTGTTTTCCCGCATCCCCTTCATGCGAAAATTCGACCTGCGGGAAATTGTGGGCGTACGGGGGGCCTGGGGACAACTTTCTGACGAGAATATTGCGCTTAACAGCCCCACGAATATCCCTCTCATTGCACCGGATGATCAGATTTACTGGGAATACTCCTTCGGGATCGGAAACATCTTCCGGATCTTGCGGATCGATTTTAATTTCCGGGGCAACTATTTGGACAACCCAAATGCAAGGCCTTTCAGCATAACCGGTTCATTCGGTTTTAGCTTCTGATTATCTTTTTTTATTCTAAACCATTTTACTACTTTTGCCCCCGTTTTAATATCCTAATTAACTAATCAATATGGAACTGATCGTAGACTATTTGTGGGCTTTTGGTATTTTAGGCCTTGTTTTTGTCTTTCTGAAGAACATCTGGGTTACCAAACAAGAAGTTGGTAATGAGAAAATGGCACGGATAGCCAAAAATATTGCCGATGGCGCCATGTCCTTCCTGAAAGCAGAATACAGGATATTGGCCATCTTCGTCGCAGCAGTGGCGGTGCTTCTATACTTTAAAGGAGTTGCGGAAAGTGGTTCCAATGGAATGGTTGCCGTTTCCTTTATCGTAGGTGCCGTCTGTTCCGGCCTGGCCGGATTTATCGGCATGCGGGTAGCTACAAAAGCGAACGTACGGACCACACAGGCTGCAAGGACCTCTTTGGGCAAAGCCCTGGAAGTTGCTTTTGCAGGAGGGTCTGTAATGGGACTTGGAGTGGTTGGACTCGGGGTGTTGGGGCTGAGCAGCCTCTTTACTTTTTATAGTGGCCAGGGTTGGGTAATAGGGGAAGTATTGAATGTACTTTCCGGATTTTCACTTGGGGCATCTTCAATTGCCCTCTTCGCCCGTGTAGGTGGCGGTATCTATACCAAAGCCGCTGACGTTGGGGCCGACCTGGTAGGGAAGGTGGAAGCCGGTATTCCTGAGGACCACCCTTTGAACCCTGCCACCATAGCAGATAACGTAGGGGATAACGTGGGGGATGTGGCCGGTATGGGAGCTGACCTCTTCGAATCATATGTCGGCTCCATTATAGGGACCATGGTATTGGGGGCGGCTTTTGTTACCTTGCCTGAATTTTCGGGCTCCTTTGATGGTCTGGGGGCTGTATATTTACCCCTGGCCCTTGCCGCAGTCGGAATAGTTATGTCCATTATAGGTACCTTCTTCGTTCGGGTTAAGGATGGGGGTTCACCTCACAAAGCCCTGAACATGGGTGAATTTGGGTCGGCCTTCCTGATGCTGATCGCTTCCTATTTTATCATCGAAGCCATGTTGCCTGAGACCTGGGTGGAAGTTTTTGGCGGAAGTGAAATACAGTATTCCTCCATGGGAGTTTTCTGGGCTACCATAGCCGGACTCGTCGCAGGATTGTTGGTGGGGAAAGTCACAGAATATTATACCGGAACCGGGAAAGGTCCTGTCAATTCAATTGTACGGCAATCCGAAACGGGTTCCGCAACCAATATCATTGCCGGGCTAGGTGTGGGAATGATGTCCACCGCCATCCCGATTTTATTGATCGCTGCAGCTATCCTGGTGTCACACCATTTTGCAGGATTATACGGGATTGCGATTGCTGCAGTTGGGATGTTGGCGAATACCGGGATACAACTCGCGGTTGATGCCTATGGCCCGATCTCCGATAACGCAGGAGGGATTGCCGAGATGGCAGAACTGCCCAAGGAAGTAAGGCAGCGTACCGATAAACTGGATGCTGTTGGAAATACAACTGCTGCCATCGGCAAAGGTTTTGCCATTGCATCCGCGGCTTTAACGGCCCTGGCCCTTTTTGCAGCTTTTATGAAAACCGCAAACGTTACCTCCATTGACGTTTCACAACCCGATATCATGGCCGGGCTTCTTGTGGGCGGCATGTTGCCTTTTATATTCTCTGCATTGGCAATGAATGCCGTAGGCCGTGCTGCAATGGCAATGATAGAAGAAGTAAGGCGGCAGTTCAGGGATATACCTCAATTAAAGGCTGCACTTGAAGTAATGCGCCGGTATGATTCCGATATGTCCAGGGCTACCGTTGAGGACCGCAAAATATTTGATGCGGCAGATGGTTATGCAGAATACGATAAATGTGTGGCCATTTCCACCAAAGCCTCCATCAAGGAGATGGTATTACCGGGATTGATGGCGATAGTTGTACCGGTGGCAGTCGGTTTTATAGGAGGTGCCGAGATGTTGGGCGGCCTCCTGGCAGGGGTGACCACCTGTGGCGTATTGATGGCCATATTTCAATCTAATGCCGGTGGGGCATGGGATAATGCCAAGAAAATGATTGAGGAACAGGGAAGGAAAGGAACGGATGCCCATAAAGCGTCAGTTGTGGGAGATACTGTCGGGGATCCCTTCAAGGACACTTCAGGGCCAACGCTCAAAATCCGGTTAAAATTGATGTCGGTCGTAGCACTTGTTATTGCTCCTAGTATCGCACTTTCGTCTGATACGCTTACCGCATATTCAGCTGATAAAATGGCACAGGACACCCGCAACGAAGTCCGAGTGGAGATGCAGGATGCCAGCGGGGACATGACAAAGGCTGTAGTCACTACCACTACCACAGAGAACGGGGTATTTTCTACGAACGAAAAGGTTTTTGAAGGCACCATGGATGAGGTTAAGGCTGAATTGGAGGCCCTGGATAAAGAAGGAACAGCTACCCGGGTGAAAGAAAAAAAGATAATTAAAGAGGTTAACAACCAATAATAGGATGGAATGAGATAAAAAAAACCCACAACATTGCTTGTGGGTTTTTTTGTGGTTTGTTACCTTGATTTACCATGGATTACAGGGATATATTAACATTGGGAATCGCCTTCGGTTTAGGATTGCTCGTTGGGCTTCAACGCCAAACCTCGGGCAGCAAAATGGCGGGGGTACGGACCTTTACGCTGATTACCATTTTTGGGGTCGTATCCGGATTCCTGGCACGGGATTTCGGGAACCATTTTATTATACCCTTCCTGGGCCTGGCGCTGACTGCATTGCTGGTAACGGCCAATATCCTCAAAGTACGAATGGAACAGGACGAGGAGGTAGGGCAAACAACGGAGGTTGCCGCCTTGCTGATGTTTGCCATTGGTGCTTACCTGGTGATGGGAGAACAGGTTATAGCCGTAGTTATGGGAGGGAGTGTCGCCGTGTTGCTCTACCTGAAGGAT
>JBGTLT010000110.1:0-14208 GCA_041743975.1 Zeaxanthinibacter sp. | reverse complement strand
GGATACTATATAAAAAAACCACCTCTTATAAGGTGGTTCAATATTTTCGGGCTACTTCGCCTGCGCCTCCTGATGGCGCTGTGCTTATTTTTTCTTAGCCGCTGATTTTTTAGCAGGAGCTGATTTTTTTGCTGCTGCTTTTTTAGGCGCTGCTTTTTTGGACGCTGCCTTGGGATCTGTTTTCTTGGCCGTTGCCTTAGGGGCCGCTTTCTTGGCTGCTGCCTTGGGAGCCGCTTTCTTGGCTGCTGCTTTAGGAGCCGCTTTCTTGGCTGTTGCCTTAGGGGCCGCCTTCTTAGCTGCTGTCTTGGGAGCCGCTTTCTTGGCCGCTGCCTTTGGAGTTGCTTTTTTCGCTGCTGCCTTAGGGGCCGCTTTCTTGGCGCCTGCCTTAGGGGCCACTTTTTTGGGTGCAGGCTTAGCTGCTGATGATTTTGCCATAATTTTAAATTTTAAGATTGAATTGAAACTACCAAGTTTTGATTAAAATTACCTTGTTTGTAGTCAGATGATATTCTCTTAGGTTATTTTTAACAAATATCAATCTTTCAGTAACGGGGAATAGTATGTTTTATTCTGTCTACACTCCTGACTGACCCATAATTTCCCCACCAACTGCAAATCAGGTCCGTTGTGAATATTGCACCATTATTGACAGGGTTTGTATGTCCGTCCTCCTTTCCAGGAGGTATGGGGAACCGGGTTATCACAAAAAATGCGCCCCTGCTATAACCCATAAATGTCCGTGGAATAGAAAGCAGGGATGGAAAACCAATACCCCATAAAGGAACGGCTTGTTTTCAATTCCTGCCCCCTTCGGGGGCCGTGGGTCGCCTCGCCAAATATGTTCCACTCATTGCCTTCATCATCCGTCAGGATTCCCTGGAACCCGGAATATGTATACTGGAAATTAAGGGACGCTGTTTCAGCTTCCAGTTCAAATGAAACAATAAAATCCCCGTTCCCCACAATCAGGTATTCTTTTCCATTGAACTTATCCCGGACCATTTTCTCTGCGATCAGGTCCCTGAACCGATAAACCCTGGCCACCTTTCCGTCTATAAGAGCATGGACACGTTCCTTGGAAGGCAACCTGCCATCCCTGGGGACCGGGAAAATAAATAAATCATGGTTTGTACGATAATCCCCGTACGGATACACACCGTAGGATCGCGAAAACCCTGTATCCAGGTTGAGTACCCTGGTATTGGGATACATTGTTTTCCAGGTTTTCCAGTCCGTTTCCACCAGTTGGATCAAATCGGCTTTCCTCCCCAGTAGTTTACCATTTACCGCTTCCCCCAGGATCTGGGACCAGTTGCTGCCCGTCTCCCGGTCATAGGGGATCAGGTTGCTGTTATACAGGAGTCCGGATACCCCAAAAGTGGTTTTCTTTTTATCCCCGCTCCGGTTCCACCCTATCCCTGTACCCGTAAGCGGGCAATACGTAACTGCAAGGGATACATCCCCCAGTTCATCATTCACAATCTCATGCCAGTCGAGCACCCTATGTGGATACGCCCGGACATCTTCGCCATTTTTATAACCCAGTACAAGGTCAGTATCCTGAAGCTCCCCGGTATTTTCCGCAGCAGTGAATACCGGGGTATCCAGGGCAGGGATACCATCCCGCCCCGGCCCCCCCTCCAAAACATGTTCAACAGGAATACCCCACCCTTCGGTTCCCATTGTTTGCGGGGTGTTTCCTTGTTCAACGGTTGCCTGCCGGGCGGTGGTTGTACCACAATCTGCCAGGAGCAATGTGATGCTTACAAAGGTGATGACGAACTTTTCCATAGGGCCTGAATTGGTTTTACCAAAGGGCTTGCTTTCCTCACACTAAACCGCTTAGGCGGTTTCGACCTCTCCGAGGAGAGATGCGACGTGGCAAAAGCCCTGAGGAATTCTTTTGATTAAAACTTACCTGTTTACGGCAAGGTACAACCTTTGGTGGCCACTATTCCAAATGCCATTCCCTGTAAAGGTTGCTTTCTGTTTATATTTGCACAAATGCATTATATGTTACAGGAACTGCGCCCAAAAGTACAGGCCATATTGAATTCTGAAGATGCCCCGGTTGAAGAAAGGTTGCAGGGCCTGTGTGAATTTTTGAAAGGGGCCGTACCATATTACGATTGGGTGGGCTTCTATTTCCATAACGGGGAAAGGGCGGAATTGAAATTAGGGCCTTATGCCGGGCAGCCCACAGACCATACCATTATTCCTTTCGGCAAGGGGATCTGCGGGCAGGTGGCCCTGAGCAACCAGAATTTCGTGGTCCCCGATGTAATGGCACAGGATAATTACATAGCCTGTAGTCTCACAGTAAAGGCTGAAATTGTAGTACCTCTTTTTAAAAATGGTGTCAACATAGGCCAGATCGATATTGATTCCAATACGGCGAATCCCTTTACAGAAGAAGATGAAAGATTCCTGGAATTCGTCAATCGGGAAGTGGCCGGACTTCTTTAAAACTTTAACTGTTTTGTTGCTAAGAGGGGATGGTTTATAGCCTCAAAAAAATTACATTTGCAAGCCTAATCCCTTTCCGATAGTATTTAAGAATGAGCAACCCGAAAAAAGCTGCTGCAGCTCTGATTTCCGTCTTTCACAAGGACGGCCTGGAACCAATTGTTACTAAGTTATCCGATCTGGGCATTACCATATATTCCACAGGGGGTACTGAAAAATTCATTCGCGAACTGGGGATCGATGTAATCGCAGTAGAAGAACTTACCAGGTACCCATCGATCCTGGGTGGGCGGGTAAAGACCTTACATCCCAAGGTATTCGGTGGTATCCTTAACCGCCAGGACAACCAGGGGGACCTTGCCCAGCTGGAAGAATACAATATCCCGCAAATAGATATCGTCATTGTGGACCTCTACCCCTTTGAACAAACTGTGGCCGGGGGAGCCGGGGAACAGGAAATTATAGAAAAGATAGACATCGGGGGCATTTCCCTCATCAGGGCTGCCGCAAAAAATTACCAGGATGTCTGTTGTGTTTCGTCCAGGGTGGATTACAGTGAATTTTTAGAACTGATTACCCGTGGGCAAGGGCATACGAGTCTTGAAGACCGGAAAAAATTTGCCACCAGGGCCTTCAACATATCCTCCCATTATGATACCGCCATTTTCAATTATTTCAATAAGGATTTGGGCGAGGTATCACTGAAAGTTAGCGAAAAAAAGGGCAAAGTGCTGCGATATGGCGAAAATCCCCATCAAAAAGGCATTTTCTTCGGGGATTTTGACGCGCTTTTTAACCAACTGCATGGAAAGGAATTGTCCTATAACAATTTGCTGGATGTGGATGCGGCCGTTAATCTGATGGCTGAATTCCAGGGGGAGGATCCCGCGTTTGCCATCTTAAAACACAATAACGCCTGTGGCCTCGCTGTCCGGAGTACCATCAAACAAGCTTATCTCGATGCGCTGGCAGGAGACCCTGTATCTGCCTTCGGGGGCATATTGATCAGCAATGTGGAAATCGATGCTGAAACCGCAGCGGAGATCAACAAGCTATTCTGTGAGGTGGTCATCGCACCATCCTATTCCGGGGATGCACTACCGGTGTTAAAGGCCAGGAAAAACCGCATCATCCTTCTTCAAAAGCAAACGGAATTACCGAATACCCTGATCCGCACCTGTCTTAACGGGATACTGCTTCAGGATAAGGATACTAAAACCGACAGTACTGACGCATTGGAGTTTGCCACCACCAGAACGCCTTCTGAAACCGAACTCCAGGATCTAATCTTCGCTTCCAAAATCTGCAAGCATACCAAATCCAACACAATTGTACTGGCCAGGAACAAACAATTATGCGCCAGTGGTACCGGCCAGACATCCCGGGTGGATGCCCTGAATCAGGCCATTCACAAAGCAAAATCGTTTAATTTCAACCTGGAAAATGCAGTTATGGCGAGTGACGCTTTTTTTCCTTTTCCGGATTGCGTAGAAATTTCGCATAATAATGGTATTAACTGCGTTATACAGCCGGGTGGGTCCATCAAGGACCAGTTGAGCATTGATTATTGTAATGAAAATAACATGGCGATGGTGATGACAGGTACGCGTCATTTCAAGCATTAATTTCATTACTTTTACCGATGAAATATACCCTTTAATCGAAACCAAATTACATAATGGGATTTTTTGATTTTTTAACGGAGGAAATTGCTATTGATCTTGGCACGGCAAATACCCTTATCATTCATGGCGACAAGGTAGTGGTGGACAGCCCTTCCATAGTTGCCAGGGACAGGATTTCCGGCAAGATCATTGCAGTGGGTAAGGAAGCAAGTATGATGCAGGGAAAGACCCATGAAAATATTAAGACCATCCGGCCTTTAAAGGATGGTGTAATAGCAGATTTTGATGCGTCTGAAAAGATGATCAATATGTTCATCAAGAACATCCCTGCCCTGAAGAAAAAATGGTTTCCTCCGGCCTTGCGAATGGTTATTTGTATCCCCTCCGGCATCACTGAGGTGGAAATGCGCGCCGTTAAGGAATCTGCAGAGCGTGTCAATGGGAAAGAGGTATACCTTATCCACGAACCCATGGCTGCCGCTATCGGGATTGGATTGGACATCATGCAGCCAAAAGGCAATATGATCGTCGATATCGGCGGTGGAACAACCGAGATTGCGGTTATTGCACTAGGGGGAATTGTTTGCGACAAATCCGTAAAAATCGCGGGCGATGTTTTTACCAATGACATCATCTATTATATGCGTACGCAGCATAATTTGTATGTTGGCGAAAGTACCGCTGAAAATATTAAAATAACGATAGGCTCTGCCACAGAGGATCTTCAATCCCCACCGGACGATATGTCGGTTCAGGGCAGGGACCTCCTTACCGGGAAACCAAAACAAGTCCAGGTCTCCTACCGGGAGATTGCCAAAGCCCTTGATAAATCCATATTAAGGGTGGAAGATGCCGTTATGGAAACCTTATCACAGACACCGCCGGAACTTGCAGCAGACATATACAATACCGGCATCTACATGGCCGGGGGGGGGTCCATGTTAAGGGGTCTTGACAGGAGACTGTCCCAGAAAACAGATTTGCCGGTCTATATAGCGGAGGATCCATTGAGGGCTGTTGTAAGGGGAACGGGGATTGCATTGAAAAACCTGGAACGCTATAAGAGTATATTGATAAAATAGATCCTGAAACCCAGTTATCATATTGATCCGGCAGCTATCATTTTAATGGGGCGTTATATCATCCAAAACAGATTTGAATGCGGCAGATAATCAAATTTATCATTCGATATAAAATCACGCTGCTTTATTTGGTTTTGATGATCGTCGCATTGGCCTTTACCATCCAATCCCATTCCTATCATCGTTCCAAATTTTTTAACTCGGCTAACTGGGTTACCGGTAGTATCTATAATACTTCCCATAACATCACGTCCTATTTCCACCTCCGGGAGGAAAACAAGCAACTGGTAGAAGAAAATAACACCCTCAGAAGTGCCATTTTCAACATGCCCGCCGGGGAGGTCACGGAGTTGGATTCTGCCGGGCTGAACTATCATGTGACGGCTGCGCAGGTAATTAAAAACAGTTATGCCAACCCAAATAATTACATAGCCATCAATAAGGGCAAAAAAGACAGTATCCGGCAGGATATGGGGGTTATTACGGCAAAGGGGATCCTCGGGATTGTTGAGCGGACTTCCAATAAATTTGCCTCTGTGCAGAGTATACTGAACACCAAATCGAATATCAATGCCAAAATAAAGAACACCAACCACTTTGGGTCGCTGGTGTGGGATGCCAGAAAGTACAATGTGGTGCAGCTGGAGGATATCCCAAGGCTGGTACCCCTTTTTATCGGCGATACCATAGTAACAGGGGCCATGTCCAGTATATTCCCGGAAGGCATCCCGATAGGTACCATAAAAAAATTTGACCTCAATATCTCCCAGAGTTTTTACCGCATAGATGTTGAACTTTTCAACGATATGACGAATATCAAAAATGTCTATGTTATTTACAATGTAGACCGGCAGGAGATATTGGAACTGGAATCTGAAATTGACAATGACCAATAGTTCCTACTTCATCAATGTCATCCGGTTTGCCTTTCTTGTATTGGTGCAGGTGCTTGTTTTCAACCGGCTCAACTTTTTCGGATTTATCAACCCCATGGTTTATATTATGTTCCTGTACTGGTACCCGGTCAAAGAGAACAGGTCTGTATTCATATGGGTAGGGTTCCTGTTGGGGTTGTCTATTGATTTTTTCTCGGATACCATGGCGCTTCATGCGGCATCAACGGCTACAATTGTCTACCTTAGGCCCGCCATGATGCGTTTTGTTTTCGGGGTTAATTATGAATTTCAAAGTTTTAAACTATCCAACACTACCAAGGCACAACAAATTACCTTTTTGGCGTTATTAATAATAGTGCATCATTTTATTTTCTTTACTCTGGAAATTTTCAGTTTGGGAAATTTGCTTTTAATTTTGAAGAAGGTGGTGGCAACCGGAAGTGCTACCCTGATTATGTGTTTATTGTTTGGCTCACTTTTTAGTGTCAGGAAGGAATAATGAAGAAACTATTACTCTCATCTATTATTGTGATCATTGGGATCCTGTTTATCGGCAGGTTGTCCTACCTGCAGATCTTCAGTTTCTCCCAGAACCAGGTATTGGAAGATCCTGCGATCAAAGCGATATACGACTATCCGGAACGGGGCTATATCTATGACCGCAATGGCAAATTGCTGGTGGGCAATGACCCGGCCTACGATGTCATGGTAATCCCAAGGGAGGTAAAAGCATTTGACACCCTGGAACTTTGCTCCATGTTGGGGATAGACATTGACCAATTCAACAGGGAATTGAAAAAGGCACGGATATACTCTCCAAGGTTGCCTTCTGTTTTGGTTCCCCAGCTCTCCAAAGAGGATTATGCCCGACTTCAGGAAAAAATGAGGCATTTTAAGGGATTCTATATTCAAAAACATTCGCTGCGCTACTACGACACCCCCAGTGCGGCCAATGTATTAGGGTATATCAGTGAGGTAAATGAAAGGGATATCGCCAAAAACCCATATTTTACCCAGGGGGAACTCACCGGAAGAACGGGTGTGGAAAAACAATATGACGACATTCTCCAGGGCAGAAAAGGGGTGCAATATATTCAAAAAGACAGATTTAACCGGGACATCGGACCCTACAAGGATGGTGTTCTGGATACGCTGCCGGAACAGGGAAAGGAAATCCATATTACAATAGATAAGTTGCTTCAGGAATACGGGGAACTGCTGATGCATGGCAAAAGGGGCGGTATCGTAGCCATCGAGCCCGGAAGCGGCGAGATCCTGGCCATGGTATCCGGACCTACCTATGACCCATCCCTTTTAGTGGGAAGGGAACGCTCAGCCAATTACAGCAAATTGCATTATGACAGTATTTCCAAACCCTTATTTGACCGGACAATTTCCGCTGAAGGTTCCCCGGGTTCCCCCTTTAAGATCATCAATGCCCTCATAGCCCTTCAGGAAGGAGTCATAGTCCCGGAGACCACCATTCAGTGCTACCATGGTTTCTTTGTAGGCGGCCGAAAAAGGGGTTGCCATTGCGGAGGTGGAATGCGCAATCTGAATGTAGGGATCTATAAATCCTGTAACGCCTATTTTGCGGGTGTTTTCCGCAAGATCTATGAAAAATACCCAACCACGGACGAAGGCATGGATATGTGGGAAAAACATGTGAAAAGCTTCGGTTTGGGAGGGTATCTCGGTTCGGACATCTATACCGGCAGGCCGGGAAGGATCCCCGGTAAAACCTATTACGACAAATGGTATGGTGACAATCGCTGGTCTTCATCCTACATTATTTCCAATTCCATAGGGCAGGGAGAAGTCGCGGTGACGCCCTTGCAGCTGGCCAACATGACAGCCGCTGTTGCGAACAGGGGCCATTATTACATTCCGCATATCCTGAAAAAAATAGATGATAAGGATATTACCAATCCACTATTTGTTGAACCGGTGCAGACCACCATTGACAGAAAACATTATGATCCCGTAATCCAGGGTATGGCAGATGTGTATAAAAAAGGGACTGCACAGTGGCTGCAGGTGCCTGGTATCGAAATCGCAGGGAAAACCGGGACCGTGGAAAATTTTACCATTATCGACAGTGTTCGGACACAGCTGACGGACAATTCCGTTTTCATAGCGTTCGCCCCGGTGGATAACCCTCAGATCGCCATCGCTGTCTACATAGAAAATGGCTATTTCGGATCCCGGTATGCAGGGCATATCGCCTCCCTTATGATCGAAAAATATATAAAGGGTGATATCACCCGGAAAGATCTTGAAAAACGTATGCTTGAAAAGACATTGGAACATGAATATGCCAAGCCATACCTGGGCACGGAATTCAAGATAAACGAACATGTCTGGTAGGAATGTACTCAACCGCATAGATTGGCTCACCGTGCTGTTTTATCTTGTTTTGATCGGTATTGGATGGATCAACATCTATTCGAGCACTTTTTCCGAAACCAACCCTAACATCCTCGACTTCGGCCAGCTTTATGGCAAACAATTATTTTTTATAGGTCTCAGCCTTGCCAGTATCATTATCATCCTGGGCCTGGAAGCCAGTTTCTATGAGCGATTTTCCAGCCTGCTGTATATTATTGCTATGGTCCTGCTCCTGGGGCTTTTCCTCTTTGGCAAGACCATAGCCGGGGCGACATCCTGGTACAACCTTGGTTTTTTTAACCTGCAGCCTTCGGAACTGGCCAAAGTGGCCACCGCCCTGGCACTCGCCAAATACCTGAGCGATATACAAACGGATATCAAAAGGGGGAAAGACCAACTATATGCTTTCCTGATCCTTTTAATCCCTGCAATCCTGATCATTCCCCAACCAGACCCGGGGAGTGCCCTTGTATTTTTTGCCCTCATCTTCGTGATCTTCCGGGAAGGGCTGCCTCTTTATTATCTAGGACTGGCACTCCTGGCGTTGCTGCTTTTCATCTTTACCCTAAAGTTCGGTGCTACCTGGGTGGCTATTGGCATAGCCCTGTTGGTTGTCTCCTTTTTGACGATCAAAAAATCTGCCTTCAAAATACAGACGATGCCGCTCCTCACCTTTTTGGTGATCTCCATCGCATTTTCACTGTCCGTAAATTTTGTATTCAACAACGTTTTTGAGCAACGCCACCGCGACCGTTTCAGCCTTTGGTTGCGACTTGAAAAAGACCCGGAGAAACTGGAAGAAATCCAAAAGACCATTGGTTATAACACCTATCAGTCTGAAAAGGCAATTGAGTCGGGAGGCTTCTTTGGGAAGGGCTTTTTAGAAGGTACCCGTACAAAAGGTGATTTTGTGCCGGAACAACATACGGATTACATATTCAGTACGGTTGGAGAAGAATGGGGTTTTGTAGGCACATCCATTGTTGTCATCTTATTTACGCTGCTCCTCCTGAGACTGGTATACCTTGCAGAACGGCAGCGGAGTCCCTTCAGTCGGATGTATGGCTATGGGGTGATTTCTATTTTATTCATCCACTATTTTATCAATATAGGGATGGTTATCGGGGTTTTGCCTACCATCGGCATCCCCTTGCCCTTTTTTAGTTATGGGGGATCCGGGCTGCTCGGGTTTACCGCCCTTTTGTTCGTTTTTCTCAAACTGGATGCCAACAGGCTAAACGAATGGGGGTAATCAAAGATCCCATCCAATGATATTTATGGAGGATTCAAGTTGCACTTCCTGGCCTGGCGGCATGTTTTGGAAGAAATCTATCCCTGTGGCCCTTTCCAGTTCATCTACGGGAACAAGGAACTGTTCCAACGGGGCAGCACTCTCCCCGTGCGGGATTAAAAATGCGATAAGCCGGAGGTTTTCAAGGTTTCCCCTTGCAATAATTTTATAAAATGCCCCCGGGATGGCCACATTCTCTTCCCCTATCCCTTTCATGCCTTTTGTAAGCACCCCGCCTGTTACTACATAAATAGTTTCATATTCCCGGCACCATTTGCGAACCTGATTCTCCAGCCTGTTCCAAATCCCGGCATTGAAATCTTTGTCCTGGGGGGCAATATTACTGGTATAAAAAGTCTCATCATATGCATTTTCCGTAAAACGCCTGTCGCCCGCCGGGCAAAGATGGCCACGATCATAGCCGGAACCGCGATAATTGCGCCAATCGGCGGAGTGGGTTCCAATGGAAGGGTCTTCTATAAAATATGGCCTCCTCCGGATGTCATCGGTAAGGTGTTCCGGTTTGAGTGTATAGGCTACCCATTCAGATTGTTCATATTCCTCACGATAGGATAACCAGAAATAGTTGTGTTTGACAAGAGGCCCCAATGTAACCGAAGGTTCGATAAATTCAGGAATTCCCATTCCGGGCAACGGTACATCCGGGAAAGAAGGGGTGGCCGGATTGTAAAGATTTTCAAACAACCAGAACCCGATGATACATACTATCAGCAATGCGGTATAAATGGTTCGGTTGCTCAACCTTAAACGGTAATGGCCCATGCGACAAATTTAACGTAAATAAGGGGTATTCAATATAAACCGGCCTTGTAAGGTCGCAACTACTATCCCGACAAATATCAAGTGGAAACCCTGCCTCTTTGTATCGGTTGGCAGGGTATATTTTTAGTACATTTAATACCTAAATATAAACTGAGATGCTTACCTGGAAAGATATTATACATTATACAGTCGATGGCAACCCCGCCCCCTTGCTGAGAGTTGAAAAAACGGAAGCCGAATGGCGGGAACAATTAAGCCCGGAACAATTCCGGATCACCCGGAAAAAAGGTACGGAAGCACCTCATTCCGGAGAACTTTGCAGTATCCATGATGCCGGGAAATATGCCTGCGTCTGTTGCGGGTCACCCCTGTTCGATTCCACTATCAAGTTTGAATCAGGTACCGGGTGGCCAAGTTTTACCCAGCCTATTGATATACACGCCATTAAATACCACAAAGACAGCTCCTATGGGATGGTACGGGTTGAAGCGATGTGCAATACCTGTGATGCCCATTTGGGGCACGTATTTCCGGATGGACCGGAGCCCGGCGGCCTTCGGTATTGTATCAATTCAGAATCTATGAATCTTATAAAAGAAGGAGTTACCCATGGAAAATAATAATTTGGAGCTTGCAACACTGGGAGGCGGATGTTTTTGGTGCGTGGAAGCTGTTTTACAGGAAATAAAAGGTGTCCGGAAAGTGGTTTCGGGATACACAGGTGGCACTGCCCCCGGGAAACCTACCTATAGGGAGGTTTGCTCCGGATTGACAGGCCATGCCGAGGTTGTTCAGGTTACTTTTGACCCCGATATGATTTCATATAAGGACCTCCTGACAATCTTTATGACCAGTCATGATCCCACTACCCTGAACCGCCAGGGTGGGGACCTGGGAACCCAATACCGGTCGGTAATTTATTACCACAGTGCAGAACAGAAAAACACCGCCCTGGAGGTGGTACGGGAAATAGCTGCCTATTTTGAGGATCCGGTGGTCACCGAGATCAGCCCTTTGGGCATTTTTTATGAGGCCGAACCCTATCACCAGGACTACTATAACAACAACCGGTCCCAGGGGTATTGCAGTGCCGTTATTAGCCCGAAATTGACGAAACTCCGGAAAATGCATGCTGACAAACTGAGGAACGTTTCAATTTGAACCGGCCGGGTAGCGCCATGGTCAGTAGAAGTTATTTAATTCCCAATACAACAACATGTCAGTAGAACACGATAAGGAACACCAGCGTTTTATAATGGAAGTTTCCGGGCAACAGGCCCGGGTGGATTATGTTCTGAAAGAGGGTAAGATGTACCTGGTATACTCTGAGGTCCCACCCCGGCTGAGGGGAAAAGGGATCGGGAAGGAATTGGTGGAGGGTACCTTTGAAAAACTGACGGAAGAGGGCTGCAAAGCCGTGGCAGTATGCTCTTTTATCCGATCGGTTGCCAGGCAAAGTGATACTTGGAAAAATGTTATTGGATAAGGCAGCGGGAACATTGGTAACCCGTGTTTACCTCTCCCGAAACCATTTAAGAGGTTCGATCTCTCCGGAGGGGAGGTGCCCAGGGGAATTCTTTTGATTAAAATACGCTACTTTAGGGAAGGATTACCAGGAAGATGGCAGAAAGCATAGCTTTTTTTACCTGGCCCGGGTAATTGTGTTATCCAAAAACCGGGGATCTGCCTTTTTTCAATAATGTGAAGTATGCTGTTTTCCACCCTGGTATCCATAAAACAACGGACATGTGTACGGTAACCTATATCCGAACCGGGAAGGAGATCATCCTCACCGCCAACCGTGATGAACAGCCAACCCGCGCTACAGCGCTTCCCCCCCGTAAATACCGAATCCGGGAAAAGAACGTAATCTATCCCGAAGACCCGGTGTCCAACGGAAGCTGGTTTGCAGTTGATGAACACGGTAACAGTGCCATAGTGCTGAATGGTGCCGACAAAAAGCACCGGGCTGCCCCACCCTACAGAAAAAGCAGGGGCCTTATCCTGACCGATTTAATCGGGAGGCCTTCCCCCCTTGGCCACTGGGCCGCGATCGATCTCAGGAGGATAGAACCTTTTACCATCATCCTGTCCGAACAGAACAACCTCTATCAATTATCCTGGAACGGGAGCGTGAAAATGCAGCTCGAGAAAGATCCTCAAAAAGACTATATCTGGTCCTCGCCCACCCTGTATGATGAGGGGGTAAGGGCGCAAAGGATGCAGTGGCTCGATGATTTCAGGCTGGGCAAAGCAGTCCTTTCCGGAGATGACATGCTGTACTTTCACAGGAATACCCGGAGTGCTGACAAGACAAATGGGTTGATGATGAACAGGGATAACCACCTTCGTACGTTGAGTATTACCCAGGCCAGGATCACCCCCGGGATGGTTGATGTATATTATTTTCAGGTTATACCGGAAGAAACCCATCTGATCTCCATGCCCTTGAAATGAATGTTACGGACTTCAACTTGTTTTGTCATAAGCTAACCCATTGGGAATATTGGCCGTTTCAGCTGATTTATTTCCCCATATATGGCCTGTGGCTATACTATGCCCTAAGGCTGAAGTCTTTATTTTTCTTTAATACGGTTAACCCATCCATAAAAAATGGCGGCTTTGTAATGGAATCCAAAAAGGCGATTTACGACCTGATACCCCCGGAATTCTACCCGAAGACGGTCCTGGTCAGCCACACTGAATTACTGCCAGGCCTTGAAATCATCTTTCGGAATGAAAACCTGTTATTTCCCGTTGTTGCCAAGCCTGATATAGGATTACGGGGAATGGCCGTTAAAAAGATACATTCATGGGAAGAATTGAAGGATTACCATGGACGGGCGCATTTCAATTATCTGATACAAGCCTTTATTGACCTCCCAAAGGAGATGGGTGTTTTTTATGTGCGGTATCCTGGTTCCCCGGTGGGCATGATAACCGGGATTGTGGCCAAGGAATTTATTTCAGTGGCAGGAGATGGCAGATCTACCATCGGGGAATTATTGACTCGAAACCCGCGCTACCGGATGCAGTTGAAAGCGCTTAAAAGGGAAGATGCGGGGATATCATCCAGGGTGCTTCAAAAGGGAGAGACGACTGTACTGATGCCGTATGGGAGCCATTCCCGGGGCGCGAAGTTTACGGATTGCAGCCATATCACTACTCCTGGACTGACCGGGATCATCAACAAGGTATGCCTGCAGGTCAAAGGGTTTTATTACGGACGCCTGGATATTATGTACCGATCCCTTGAGCAGCTGGAGGAAGGTGCGGATTTCATGATAGTGGAACTCAACGGGGCCAAAAGTGAACCCACCCATATCTATGATCCGAAGCATTCCCTTTTGTTTGCCTGGAAAGTGCTCGCCAGGCATATTACCTATCTGTACGAAATAAGCAGGATAAACCATAGTACCGAGGGTATGCCTTTCCTATCCTGTAAAAAGGGTATTGAAGAGTTGTTTGCGCACCAACGGCATATCCGAAAATTGACACGCTTTTAAGCGGTTGCAATCCGGATTTTCAGGTATTGAAAATCGAGTAGGAAGATAGGGATTAATTCCCTATCTGTCCTCTCACACCACCGTGCGAACCGATCGGTACACGGCGGTTCTTTAATTTATGCCATTGACCTTCCTGTAGCAATCGGTGAAAGAGATATAGCCTGCTTGTTT
>JBGTLT010000109.1:0-11985 GCA_041743975.1 Zeaxanthinibacter sp. | reverse complement strand
ATATAATCACTGACCTTTAAAGGAACTTCATCCTTTGTTTGTGGCTTCCTGGGCCCCTGAAAACTCTTAATTCCCATAATGCCTGTTTTATAGATACCCTTCTAAAGTTATTGAAATTTAGAGAGTAAACCTAAAAAACAGTCGTAAAAAGCTTCCACCCCACGTGGAGGTGGGGTCCCCATAAACGAACACTAAACACAGGATTACGAATGCGTTTAGAGCGCAAATCGATTCGGGAATAAGAGGGACCAACTGGCTATATCTTTAGAGGAATCAAAGACACCTGAAAAATTCAAAGCAATTTGAAGGCTACCGGGCTGCCCCCCTCTTTGCAATTCCTTATAAAAATATGGCCGCAACAATAATATGTTACGGCCAGTAGCGGGAAGGGTCTCTGTGGGGGGAACTTACCACTTCCCGGCTATGTCTTTTTTCTGTGCCCGGATCCTTACTTACTATACCCTCGTTTGAGCGATCTTAATACCCGGTGATCTCCCTGATCTTTGTAAAGAATTCCTGCTTCCTGCTGGAATTAATGCCCCAATCCACCGGTACACTCTGATAACCATGGTCAAATCCTTCCCCTTCCCTACGATAATCAAAGAAACCCCATGAGACATATTCGCCAACGGCTGTTACGAGGTTATTGGACGCCTGGGTGAAGTTATAATGATCATCCTCATTGATTATGATTGGCTTATTGTTATATCCGGATACATTTTTTGTGGACGCAATAAAATTATTCATCTTTGAGGCCTGGCCCACCCCATTTCCATGCAGCAATACATAATCGGAAGCCTGAACCACCTCGCTTCTGGGGACCACACCTCCTGTAAAACTCGTACTCACAAGCAACCGCCGGGAACCATTCTGTGTCTGCTGCACCCTTTGGATGAGTTCCGTAACCCTGTTTGGACCGAGGATGTCATGGTCATATAGATAATTGCACTCGTTATTGATCTCTATAAGGAGGTTCTCATAGCCACGGTCCAGTATCCAGTTGGTGATATTGTCAACCGCATTGATGACGGCAGTTTCATCCTCCAGAATTTCATCCTGTCCAAAGTAGAAATATCCGAGTATAACAACCATTTGTAATTCGTCTGCCTTGTTCAAAATACGATCAAGGCGGTTCATATAGGCAGGCCGTAACTCGCCTTTCTCGTCAAAGGCAGAATTGATCCACCCTTGTTTATTCCCATAACCGGTAGGGCTGCCACCCTGAAGGTTTAAGGTAAAGGCAAGCAGCCCGTTTTGCTTCCATTCGTCCATGGAATTTACAAACTCCCGGGTATTCCTGTCCGGATCCCATTTCCTGGTATCAGGGTAGGCAAAACGCCCTGCAGTAGCGGGATTCAGATCGTCAAAAATTCCCTGGACCATCCTGGAATTCATCAGGAGACCTTCAATCTTATTTCCCTCCCAGAACCGCCCTTCATAGGTGGGTTTCCCATTGATATAAAATTGATTATTATGTATGGACACCCTTGTTTTACCCCCCATTGGGAGTGGGGTATCTACAATTGCAGAATCCACCATAGCAGACTCCACCATAGCAGAATCCACAACAACAGAATCCACAGCAGTGGTATCAACCGCCTGTTCCTCAGCAACGGAATCCGCAGGGTGGGTTTGGACTATAGGGTCATCCGGACTCTTGACAATTGAAATATCGGAGGGGATTATTTCCTCTTTAGAACAGGCGAATGCCAGGTAGATGAAAGGGGTTATGATCATACTTCCAAGGATGCGTAAATAGGTATTCTTCATTTTTGGGGTAACAAATGATTACTGATTTATTTTGCTGGGTTTATTCTTATAGTTGTTTTGGGTTAATCAGTGGATGTGGTTACATTGTTTACAAAATTGACTTTACTTATTATCAACCTCAAATATGAGGTTCAACTGATGTTTAAAAAGTATACAAACTTTGAATGATTGATCTCATGCAAACGGGATATCAATCCTCTTTATCATGATCTACTGCTGCCCTCTAACCAGGGAAGCATCGCTCAATTCAGGTTCGGGAGCATCGTGCTGAATCCCGTATGCCTGCCAGCTCACGCCAGTTGTACTCTTAAGGTGACAAGGCATAAACCATACAGCCTTTCCATGATTATTGGTTTATTTTTTAAGGGGACAAAACTAAGGCTTAAATCCAAAACTGCCTTAACAGGAATCTTAAGGAATTTCCAATTAACAGAATATTAGGATTTTAATGATTAGAATTCCTCGGGGCTTTGCCCCGGGGTTTCGAGATCCAGGCTGGAAGCGCAGAGGGGGGAAAGCCCACCATACTGGCAGATTGCGGCGTCTGTGATAAAAACCCAATCTTTAAGATCCACTTCCCTGTACTACATTGATCTCCTGTATCATATTGGCCACCAGGGCGGTCCAACCCGTCTGGTGGGAAGCGCCTAAACCCCTGCCGTCTTCCCCGTGAAAGTACTCGTAGAAGAGGATAAGATCTTTGAAATATTCATCCTTGTACGCGTCCCGGTTATGTTGGTGGGCAGGCCTGTTACCCTCGGCATCCGTTTCAAAAATACGTATCAACCGCATGCACAGCTGGTCACTTATCTCCTTTAAAGACAGCATGTTGCCACTTCCGGTAGGAAAGGAAAATTGAAAGCTTTTTCCAAAATAAGAGTGGTATTCCCTGAGGGAATGCAGAAACAGGTAATTCATCGGCATCCAAATGGGTCCCCGCCAGTTCGAATTTCCACCAAAAAGCCCGGTGGTGGATTCGCCTGGTTCATAATTAATGCTATAGGTGGTTCCCATAATGTCAATATCGTAGGCAGCTTCATGTATTTTCGAAAGGGACCGAATACCAAAGGCGGATAAAAATTCCGCCTCGTTCAGGACACTTCCCATCAAAACCGCCAGGCGCTTTTTCGGCACCAGGGACAAAAGCACATCCCTGCCCGGGGCATACTCTTCCATGACCTGATATTTGACACTGTCAATACGGTGTTTCCGTAACCATTCCATGCTTCTCCTGAACCTGGGCAACTTTTCCAGGCACTCCTTTTTGATATTCAATACCGCTATAAGGGACAATAATCCCGAAATGGACCGGACTTTGATAGGGAATGATTCCCCGTTGGGAAGGATGAGCTTATCGTAAAAAAAACCGTCCTGTTCATCCCAGGCACCCTGATAATTTTCACTTATCTGATTAAGGGCCTCGGCAATGAATACAAAGTGCCCGAAATATTTTATTGCCATATCCTCAAAAGCCTCATCCTCCAACGCAATTTCCAGGGCAATTTCAAGCATATTAAGGCAATAGAGTGCCATCCAGGAAGTTCCATCGACCTGTTCTAGGATGCCGTTGCCGGGGATATCACGGCTTCGGTCAAATACACCGATATTATCAAGTCCCAGAAAGCCGCCTTCAAACACATTGTTGGCAGAAATGTCCTCCCGGTTAACCCACCAGGTAAAATTCAGGGCGAGCTTATTGAACATCCTTTTTAAAAAAACAATGTCAGCCTTGCCGGTTTTTTTCTTCTCATGCTGGTATACCTGCACGGTGGCCCATGCCTGGACAGGGGGGTTGACATCACTGAAAGACCATTCATAGGCCGGGATCTGGCCATTGGGTGCCATATACCATTCTTTGGTAAATAACAGGAGTTGGTCCTTGGCAAAAACCGGGTCCAGAAGTGCCCAGGAGACACAATGGAAGGCCGTATCCCATGCCGCGAACCAGGGGTATTCCCATTTATCGGGCATGGCAAGGATATTATGGTTCCGCAAGGTTTTCCATTCACTGTTCCTTCCGGTTAGCCTTTCAACCGGAGGGGGTGGCTTGTGGGGGTCCCCGGTTAACCACCTTTCCACCTCGTAATTGTAGTATTGTTTGGACCATAGCAAACCGGCAAAGGCCTGTTTCTGTATTTCCTTAAAATGAACGGGGGAATCCAGGGTGATAGCGGAAATGAATGCCCCGGATTCCGCTATCCTCCTGGTAAAAACCTTCTCGAACGCCTCATCGAAGGGTGCCTCCAGGCCCTCCTTCGTAAAACGCAGCCGGAGTGTTCTTGTTTCACCTCCTTCCAGCTGCAGTGCATACATTGGTGCAAATTTGGTCCCCTTTGTATTCTTTTCTGCCAGGGTAAAATCGCCCTGGACCACAGCCTTGTGGAAGAGGTCCTTCTTAAATGGATGGTCATTGGGACTATTAAAAATCCGCTCCGTATTCGTCTCGTTTTCAGTAAACAGCCATTTAGAGGGCTCATTGAAATAGAGTTTATAATTGCCAACGTAGCAGTGTGCAATGGATACATGCGAATGGGCACCGCCGTCCTGTTTCTGTATTACAGGTTTCTCGGGCATCCCTGTAAAACTCCATAAATTCCGGATCCAAAGGGTAGGCAATACATGCAATGGGGCTGCCTGGGCCCCGCGGTTGCTCAGGGAGATCTTTATCAGCAGGTCCTCGGAATCAGCTTTGGCATATTCTGTACAAATATCGAAATAGGCATTATTCGCGAATACTCCGGTATCGAGTAATTCAAACTCCTGCTCATGCTTTCCCCGGCCCTGGTTGATTGCTACCAGTTCCGAGTATGGAAATTCATTTTGGGGATACTTATACAAATGCTTCATATAAGCATGTGAAGGGGTATTTTCCAGGTAATAGTACAATTCCTTAACATCCTCCCCATGGTTACCTTCCGGGCCTGCCAGTCCGAATAACCGTTCCTTTAAAATGGGATCCTTCCCGTTCCAAAGGGCGATCCCAAAACAAATATTGCAGTAACGGTCCGAAATACCTGCAATCCCATCTTCCCCCCACCTGTAGGTACGGCTGCGGGAATGGTCATGGCTAAAATAGTTCCATGCATCGCCATTTGCACTGTAATCCTCCCTTACGGTGCCCCATTGCCGTTCACTCCGGTAGGGGCCCCACCGGAGCCAATCCTTTTTATTGCTATAGTGCTCTTCAAGCCTGCCTTCTTCTTCAGTCATGATGATTTTGTGAGATCAGCCATTGGTGGCAAATCCTGGGTAACATGTCATGCCCCCATCCACGAAAAGTGTGGTGCCATTTACGTATTCGGACTCGTCAGAGGCAAGCCAGGCAGCTGCCTGCCCTATATCCTCCGGAACGCCTATTCGTTTGTAGGGTATGAGTTTGTTCAGATTTGCCAAAGCCTCAGGGGTATTCCATGCCATTGTATTGATAGGGGTTTTGATGGCACCCGGGGCAATACTGTTGCACCGTATTTTTAATGGGGCATACTCCTGGCAGATACTTTCCATCAACATTACAATCGCCCCTTTGGAAGCGGCATAATTGGCATGGCCCGCCCATGGGATAATCTGGTGGACGGAACTCATATGGATTATTTTACCGAGGGATTTTGAAACCTCAGGCCGCATCCCTTGTTTAAGGAACGCTTTGATAGCCTCCCGTGCGCACAGGAACTGCCCTGTAAGGTTTACATCCAGCACCTTTTGCCATTGTTCCAGTGTCATTTCGTGCAGGGGTGCGTCTTTCTGGATACCGGCATTTGCTATACAGATATCCAAATTTCCAAAATGGCCGATTGTCTGTTTGAACATGGCTTTAACCTGCTCTTCCCTGCTTACATCGCATTGTATGGCAATGGCATCGCCACAGTCATTGTCCAGGCTTATCGCATGGGCCATATTCTCTGCCAGTTCCGGATGGGAAAAATAATTGACCACTACATTGGCCCCTTCCCGCCCCAGAGCCCAGGCTACGGCTTCCCCTATTCCGGAACTGGCGCCGGTTACAATTGCCGTTTGCCCTGCGAGTCTCATCTTGGATTTTTTCATTTCTGGGTATATCTAGGAATTAAAAGGCATTAAATTAGTTGTAAATCGATGAATCCACAAAGATTCCCGGCAAATCTTGCTGGGAAAAAACGGGGGTACTGAAACTGCGGTTGACGTTGTTGAAATCTTTGGCAGCTGCCCATCCCTGCTCCTGGAATAAAATATGCGTACCGGCCCCAACTGCATAACCAGTAAGCTGTCAGCATGGTCTGGGTTATTCCGGGGGAAGCCGGCAATGCAACCCTTGCATCCCAGCGGTGGTCAGCGCTGCCGCAACAGGGTATTGGTTATCCTATATATGGATGGGTACCATCCCGGTAAAAGCAGCGGCTGCCGGGCCGCCGCCAGTTAAAAAGATTCCGTGCCGGTGGTTTCCGGTCAATATCACCGGCTAATTCTAATCCTGGACCGGCACTACCAGTATAGCTATATTGGATTGCTTTACCAGCTTTACCGCCGTATTGCCCATCAGGATGTTCCCCAGTCCGGTATGGCTATGTTTCCCGATCACCAGGAGGTCCATGTTATGGCCCGTGGCATACTCCAATATGGCATTGGCAGTATCACCTTCCAGCACTGCTGTTTTAATATTGGGGCTCCCAAGATGCTGGGCAGACCTCGAAAGATAATTTTCGGCACCACGCCGCAGGTCTACCGCAAGTTCACTATAGGTATGCATAAAGGGACTTTCGAAACCCATAAAAGGGGCATAATCAACCGCGTAATAGGCCGCATCCGCAATAACGTGCACCAGCGTTAGTTCTGCATCCAAAGACCTCGCCAGGCTATGGCCTGTTTCTGCAATCTTTTTGGCCGATGGATTGTAGTCCATGGCAATACAAACCTTCTTCATACCTTTTAATTTTGCTGCCGCTGCCGGCATTGATGAAAACTATCTCTTTCCGATCTTCTTACGGTACTGGCCCCATTGATTCTACACTATCAAAAATACTAAAGTTTCAGGTCAATCAGGGAAGGCAAGCTTATGAAATAAAAGAATGAGGCTTTATGCCCCATTTATAACACGACTTTCTTCAAACCCTGTACACTGTTTAAACGGGTTCCGTGCTTGCCTTTATGGATGGTCATGGTCTCCACCTGTCCCATGTTTTAAAATTTTTTTGGTTGTTCTAATGCTGCGAAGGGTATCTGTATACACATGGTTCTTCTGATCCCCTTTCTCCTTACGACAGTTTTGTCAAAGAACTTCTTTTATAGGCTCATATGTTAATCTTGTTTCCTGAAAGGCCTGATGATCAGTCCGAGGGGGCGGTCATAATTGATATAATTAACAGACCAGTCGATAAAAGCCATTATTTTGTTCCTGAATCCAACAAGCGAAAAAATATGGACAAACATCCAGACGAACCAGGCAAATGTACCCTGAAACCTGAATTTGGGGAGGTCCACAACAGCTTTTTTACGGCCTATGGTGGCCATTACTCCTTTATTATTATAAATAAAGGGCTTCATGGGCCTATTGGCAATAAAGGCAGTAATATTTTTGGCAAGGTGTTCCCCCTGCTGTTGCGCCACTGGTGCTACCATGGGTAAGCCATTGGGGTTATCCGGGGTAACGCTTGCTGCAACATCCCCTATCGCAAATATATTCAGTGTGCCGGATACCTGGTTATACTCATTGATCAATATCCGGTTGCCGGGAAGGATTATTTCAGGGGGAAGGTTTCGGATGGGTGCACCTTTAACCCCTGCCGTCCAGATAACCGTATCGGTTGGGAATGTGGAACCGTCCACAAGGGTGATCGTATCGTCGTTATAAGCGTTTACCCTCGAATTCAGAAATACATTAACGCCCATTCCCAGAAGGTATTCCAGGCTTTTGGCGGAAGCTTGTTCAGACATGGCCGGCAACAGCCTGTCCCCGGATTGGTAGAGGTTTATATGCATCCTGGTCAGGTCCAGCTCCGGAAAATCCTTTGGCAACACAAATTGCTTCATTTCGGCCAGCGCCCCTGCCATCTCAAGACCTGCAGGGCCGCCGCCGACAATGGCTATATTGACGATTTCTTCCAGGGTTTCCTGCCCCCGGTTAGTCAGTGCCCTTTCCAGGTTCTGAAAAACATAACTCCTCAGGTTCAGGGCATCCGGTATGGATTTAAGTGACAGCAGCTGGTCCTTCACCGGCTCAAAATTATAATAGTTATTCTGACTGCCCGTGGCAATGACGAGATAGTCAAAATCAAAGGAACCGATGGATGTGTTGACGGTGTTTTTCACCTGGTCAATTTCAAATACCTCTGCCATCCGGAACCGGATGTTTTTATAGGCCCGGAAAATACGGCGTACCGGATAGGCAATGCTACCCGGCTCCAGGCCCCCGGTAGCCACCTGGTACAGCAAGGGTTGAAAATTGTGGTAGTTGTTCTGATCCAGCATCAATACCTCCACCGGCTTATCCCGCAAGGCCCTGGCCATAGAAATGCCACCGAATCCTGCTCCGATTATTACTACTTTAGGTTTGTGTGTCATGTGTGTTATAAAGTATTTGCAATCCCAATGACCGTTTACATGCCAGTTCCATTGATGGGATTGACGGCTAAAATAAGGGATAATCCCATCGCTGCCAACGACTTCGGCCGACTAAACCTGTAAAATACAGCCCGGTTACCGGCCCATGGGCAGGGGAAGCCTGTTTTTACCTGCGAACAACATACCATGGAAGCTTTTGAAAATGATCATACAGACACGATAGGGATCAGTGGTAAACCTTTTCATAACCCAACGGTCATATCGTTACCACTTTCAGGATTACGGGTATGCCACCCCTTGGCTGCGAAAGGAAATAACACAGGGAATTAACCCGGGCACGGCAATAATGCCTTCAAAACACCAGGAGGCAAAAAAATACAGGTTTCATTTATAAGCATCAAAATCAGGTGCACATTTTAAAGGTATCCTTATGATATGGAGTTCCTCCATAAATCTTCTGCTATTGGGGGGCATTCCGGAGGATTGCCAGCAAAAATTTCCAGAATTTCCGGACCGAAGAGATACTTACCCTCTCATCCGGGGAATGGGCGCCCTTGATGGTTGGCCCGAAACTGATCATTTCCATATCGGGATAATGCTGCCCGATTATCCCGCATTCCAGCCCTGCATGGCATGCCCTGACATCGGGTTCCTTCCTGAAAAGCTTTGTATACTGTGCTATGGCGGTCTTAAGGATAACCGCATCGGGTTTGGGATCCCATCCCGGGTAGGAACTGCTGAAGGCCACCTCGCAGCCGGCTAGTTCGAAAGTTGATTTCAGGGCGTGCGCCAGGTCCATTTTGGCCGATTCCACAGACGAGCGAGTAAGGCAACCGATGGTTATTACCCCATCCACAATGGCGCACCGTGCCAGGTTGTTGGAGGTCTCAGCCAACCCCATTACGGCAGCGCTCATGCTGTAAACCCCGTTATGGGCTGCATACACTGCTTTGATCACCTTGCTTTGGATGGCAGCCCCCATTACTGTATCGGGCATGGGAGCGGGATCCAGTTGCAGGCGAAGGTTGGGTTCAGTGTACTTCAGTTCATTCCGGATCTTAGTAGAATTCTCTGTGAAAGTAGCGGCCAGCTGCTCCTTCTGCTGCGGTGAAACCACAACATGCGCATAACTCTCCCTTGGAATGGCATTCCGCAATCCGCCACCGTCTACACTGGCTATCCTCATATCGGTGATTTCCATTGCGGCATAAAGTATCCTGTTCATGATCTTGTTGGCGTTGCCAAAACCGCGGTGAATATCCATACCGCTGTGCCCGCCATGCAATCCTTCTACCGAAATCCTGTACGCCTGAGCTGGTCCTTCTATTAATTCCTCCGCATAGTGCAGGGTGGCGGTTATGTCAATGCCACCGGCACATCCGATATCGATCTCTGAATCATCTTCCGTATCCAGGTTGAGGAGGATCTCCCCCTGGAGCACCCCTCCCTGAAGTCCCATAGCCCCGGTCATGCCGGTTTCCTCATCTACAGTAAAAAGTGCTTCCAGGGGCGGATGCACCAACTCCCTGCTCTCCAATAAGGCCATGATGGTTGCAACCCCCAGGCCGTTGTCCGCCCCAAGTGTTGTGCCCTTTGCCCTTACCCAGTCCCCGTCAATGAACATCTGAATTCCCTGGGTATCAAAGTTGAATGCGGTTTCAGTATTTTTTTGGTGTACCATATCGAGGTGGGACTGCAGCGTGATCATTTTACGGTTTTCCATTCCCCTGGTCGCGGGCTTGCGGATGATGACATTACCCGTTGCATCCTTCAGGGTCTCCAATCCCAGCCTGTTGCCAAAATCAATCATAAAACCGATTATCCTTTCTTCTTTTTTCGAAGGCCTGGGTACCGAATTGAGTGCCGCAAAATTCTTCCAGATTGCCTGCGGTTCCAATTGGGGGATCTCTTTTTCCATCTTTTACATTTAGTAAGCCAAAATTACGCTTTGTAAAATGACCTGAAAGATATTTGGCTATTTTTGGCGCAATGGACCACAAACTCAAAAACGGCATAGCCCTTGCGCTGATCCCCCAGATCCTGTTGGTGAAATGGGCTGCCGGAAATCCTGATTTCATCGAAAGATATTACAGTCAGGGGATTTACCCGATGCTGTCTGGCTTCCTGCGGTTATTATATGGCTGGATCCCGTTTTCAGTCGGGGATATTGTGTATACCCTGCTGGTGCTGGTGGTCATACGCTATATTATTGTCCGCAGGGCCTATATCCGCAACAAACCCCTGCATTTCCTAAGGAATATTGCTGTGGTTTTATCAGTTGCCTATGGTACCTTTCATGTGCTCTGGGGCTTTAATTATTACAGGGTGCCGCTTTCCAAATCGCTCCACCTGAACGAAACGTATTCGTATGATGAATTGCTGGGGTTTACGGATCAGTTGATCCTGGCAACCAACCGGGCCCAAAACGCCCTTGCCCATGACAGCATAACCAGGATTGAAATCCCGTATACCCGGCAGGAAATGTTTCAAAAAACATTGTCAGGATACCGGGAACTCAAAGTGGAGTTTCCTTCCCTGGCCTATCAGCGCCCCAGTATTAAAACTTCTCTTTACAGTACAGTATTGACCTATATGGGATATGGGGGGTACCTGAATCCTTTCACCAATGAAGCCCAGGTAAATGCCAGGTTGCCCAATTTCCGGTTCCCGGTGGTGGCAGGTCATGAAATTGGCCACCAGGTGGGCTATTCAGCTGAGAATGAGACCAATTTTGTAGGATATATCGTAACCCTGAAAAATAAGGACCCTTATTTACAGTATGCCGCCATGGCCTATGCCCTGAGTTACTGCCTTGGTGATATACAGCGGCTGGACGAGGCTAAATTCACGGAATTATATGCCAGGGTCAATAAGGGTGTACAAGCGAATTTTGAGGAGATGAACAGGTTCTGGGAAGCCTACGAAAATCCTGCGGAACCTGTTTTTAAGGAAGTATTCAGTTCCTTCCTGAAAGCCAATAACCAGGCGGCAGGGATTCGGAGTTATAACCTGGTGGTTTCCCTCCTGGTCACCTACCATACCAAAAATCCGCTGTAACATCAGGAAGGGGAAGCAGTTTCTCAGGCTGAGCGCCCGCCCATGCCTAACGGCAGCTTCGGACCCGCCCGAACTTGCCACTCGGTAAGGTCGGGTCCGCGCGATCTGATCTGGCATTTTCGCTCATTTATCCTGCTCGCTTCCTGCAGTGCCAGGAAGTACCTTGTTCCGGGGAGGGGTTTTTCGCCCCCTTTCAACTAAATAAAGAATTTCCTGAAACCAACTATCACCTCACCCGAAACCGCCTAAGCGGTTTCGACCTCTCCAAAGGAGAGGTGCCCATGGGCAATAGCCCCGAGGAATTCTTTTGATTTAAAATCAATCCGAATGGAGAATCATTTGGGAATCAATCCCGGCAGTTGCACCCCTTCCAGGGAAGCGGTTTTGATACAGTGACTAAACCACCCGAGACCGGGTGGTTTATATTATCGGAAATGGTTGTTTTGAGGAATTTCCTTTTCCGCAGAATAGTTTCCAAAAGCTGCGAAATCCAGGAGTTCCGCTTCGAGCGGAACGACGCGCAGTTTTGGAAACGGTTTTTCGCGTTAAGCGACAAAATTCCTCGGAAAAGGTGCCCTTTCTTTTGTTTCGTTTTCTTTGGGCAAGCAAAGAAAATGAAAAAAC
>JBGTLT010000108.1:0-43116 GCA_041743975.1 Zeaxanthinibacter sp. | reverse complement strand
GTTTTTTCATTTTCTTTGCTTGCCCAAAGAAAACGAAACAAAAGAAAGGGCACCTTTTCCGAGGAATTTTGTCGCTTAACGCGAAAAACCGTTTCCAAAACTGCGCGTCGTTCCGCTCGAAGCGGAACTCCTGGATTTCGCTGCTTTTGGAAACTATTCTGCGGAAAAGGAAATTCCTCAAAACAACCATTTTCGATAACATAAACCACCCGGTCTCGGGTGGTTTAGTCATAGTATTAAAACCGCTTCGCTGGAAGGGGTGAGACCACGACGGGAATGATTCCCAAATGATTCTCAATTCGGATAAATTTTAAATCAAAAGAATTCCTCGGGGCTTTTGCCCCGGGGCACCTCTCCTCTGGAGAGGTCGAAACCGCCTAAGCGGTTTCGGGTGAGGTATGGCTTGCCCGCCCGTACCGCAACGGCACGTTTGGGCGGGCCTGCCCGAATGGCTTCAGCCGGGTGGGCCTTGTGATGGCTAGTTTCAAGAAATTCTTTATTTCGTTGGAAGGGGGCTATCAACCCCTCCCCGGAATAAGGTACTACTTGGCGCTGCAGGAACCGAGCAGCATAAATGACTGAATAAGAATCCCAAAGTAGGTACCATTTACGGTACACAGCCAATTTATTTCTTCCATTCTTAAACCTTACTTTTCAATGGCCGATTCAAGCATCCATTCAAAAAACAACTAAATACAGCATCAGTTAGATACAGGCAGTCGCAATCCTCCCATAATGATTAAATTGTAAGGGGGCGATATTTCAATGTAACATTTTAGGTATTGTACCGTCTTACTGACAATCCAACCTGGCAGGAACAACGCCTACGAAACCTTCCCAATTATGAAAGCAGTGACCTTTTTTAAAAATCTATTCCGTCCCTCTGAAAAATACAAGGGAGTATGGCCCATACAATTATATGTAATGAAACTCTTTTTTACCCTTATGTTCCTCTTTGTAGCCAAAGATGCCTGGACTGAGCTGATTTCACACAATGGTGCCTGGGATCCCGAAGTTGCCATCGCCTGGTGTGCCATAGCTGCCTATACCACACTGTCAGGATTGGGGATAATCCATACCCTGAAAATGTTGCCCATCATGATTTTTATGTTTCTTTACAAAGGGTTGTGGCTGATTTTTGTGGCCTACCCTTTATGGTCCACAGGGCAACTTGCTGGGAGTAAGGCCGAAGGTTGGGCAGAAATCTTTATTATGATACTGGTCCCAATTGTTTTTACACCTTGGAAGTATGTCTTCAATACCTATGTTCTTGGAAAGGAATCGCTTAGTCTGACTAAAAAAACCTTAACAAATTAAGACAATAATTGCTTTCCTGATTGAGCTGAAAATCAACGAGCTTAAGATACTGGTCCTTTCCAAAAAGCAAGCCCTGTTCAACAAATCCACTTTGATGTAGTAGTCGTAGTCTCTCTCATGCTGAGCATAGCGAAGCAAATTGTCATGTTTCTACCTTGTATTCTAAAATTAGATCAGTATTTTTGATTTGGGTGTTCATATGAAGAAGTAGTAAATTGGGAATAGATTTCCATAATCCAGATAAAATGATTACATTATGTGAAGGAATATTATTACAATGGATGTCAACAAGAATTTTTTAATCGTGCTTGCTGATGATGACCTGGAAGACAAGGTAACATTCGAGGACATTGTCTCCTCTCTGGTAGCAGATATCGATGTGGTCACTTTCGAGGATGGGGAAAAGCTACTCCATTATTTGCTCAAACCGGAAAACCAGGTGCCCGACCTGCTTTTTCTCGACATGAACATGCCCTGCAAAGATGGCCTTCAGGTCCTTGAAGTAGTAAAGAAAAGCCAACGATTGAAAGATATATTTACAGTAATCTATTCCACTTCCGATAATCCTTCATTTATCGATCGGTCGTACGAACTGAAGGCCGATGGATTTATCAAAAAAACACCGGACACCCAGGATCTGAAAAGGATGTTACTGCAAACGATCTAGTTTCTGCCTTTGCCAAGATCAGCATATACAAAAAAAGAAATCACTAAATTTGATCATATACCGTGGCAGCAATCAATGCAGGTCGCTTATATCCCTGACCTTAAACAGCTCCACCTCGATCCGCATCTTGTGTTTTCTTATTAACTGGTAAATTTCAAAGGGAAGATTTTGCACCTCCAGAATTTTACCATATTTGTCCACCTCAGACCTATCCCTCCGGGCGAATATTTTGAGCATTGATGCCCCATTATCCAAAATGGGAATTTCACTGATATGCATCGATGCCTTTTGGTCGCCTCCCAAGGGAAATGCGGCCATTATTTCATTCCTCAGAGATTCACCGAATCTTTTCCGTTCTTCAGATCTTTTCCTAAAACAATGTATCAGTTTCTTGTTATCCATATTCTCGGCAGCATTATGATAGGCCTTTTCCACTTGGGTGTTTCTATACATGAGTTTCCAGAGTTTTCCAAATGTCCTTTTGTCAATTGTTTCCATTTTCCGCATTGTTATCTCTGTCCGATATGCTACGATAAATTTGGTGAAAACAAGTGGCCCTTCATGACCGTATTGGATAAATTCTTGATGCAATTTAATATGAACAGCATGGTTGCCAGTTGATCAACTGGTTTCCTGGACAATCGGAATATAGACATCGAACCTTGCCCCCTTACCCAATTCGCTGTCTACCGTAATCTTCCCATGGTGGTTCTCCACGATCCGTTTTACCGTGGCAAGGCCTATGCCGGTACCTGGGTAGGCCTCTTTTCCGTGGAGCCTTTTGAACACATCGAATATCTGGTCGCTGTATTCAGCCTTGAAGCCGATCCCATTATCCTGAATAGTGATCTGGAAATAATTTTTGTCAGGCAAAATTCCATGGGTCTCGATTTTGTTTCCTTTGACAATTTTACTTTTAATTGTAATATGAGGTGGCTCATCCGGATTTGAAAATTTGAGTGAATTGCCAATTAGGTTCTGTATAAGCTGACTAAACTGGAATGGAATGACCTTTACTCTGGCCATTTTATCGAATTCTATCGTAGCCTTTTTTTCCTCGATGGTCGATTCAAACTCCTTAATGACATCCTTCGTTAGTTTACAGAGGTCGGTCTTTTCATATTTTCTTTCGGCAGAGCCCAGACGGGAAAAATCAAGCAAATCCTCGATAAGTTTCCGCATCTGGGTGGAAACCTCCTGTATCCTTTGGAAATGGACTTTGCCCTTATCGGTCAGGCCCTGGCTCTCCCCGTCCGAAATACGTGCCACAAAAGTCTGTATCTTGCGCAAGGGCTCCTGCAAGTCGTGGCTGGTCACATAGGTAAATGATTCCAATTCCTTGTTAATCCTCTTGAGTTCTTCGTTCCTGTCCAGAAGTTTGTCGTTGGTTTCCTTCAACTCCACCGTACGTTGTGCCACTTGCTCTTCCAGTTCGATTGAATGTTTTCTATAGGTCTCGAAATTACTTTTTCTGGTTTTAATCTGATCCGAAATATCCGTGGTAACACCAATCCACATTTTAAAGTCGCCGATCTCATCCATAATAGGGGTAGCAATGTTCAGGTGCCAAACGTACTCCCCAGCCTTGTTCAGGAACCGCATTTCCATTTCCAGATTGGTACAGGTTTCCAATGCTTTTTGAAAACGTTTCCCGAATTCCTCCTTCTCCTCGGGATGCATGATCTTATGGTAGCCCAGATCTTTTAATTCTTCGAAATCCAAACCCGTGAATTCCAACCAGCTTTTATTAAAGTAAGTGCCGTTCCCGGCTAAATCCGCATTGCTTATTTTTGCCGGCATCAGGTCCGCCATCTGTCGGAAATGGGATTCACTCTCCCGCAATTTTTTATGCAATTCGGCCTGGGGCGTCACTTCATTGGCTATAATCGCCACGCCTTCAATTTCTCCGTACAAATTACGTAATGCCTGGTTTACGAAGGTGAAATACACCAATTTTGGTTTTCCTTTACGCACCAGTGTAAATGGGTATTCATAGGCTGTAACAGGCTCGCCTGTTTTGTAAACACTTATTAAAAGTTTGTCGAAGCCTTGTTCGGCAATTTCGGGCAGCACTTCGAAAAACGATTTGCCAATAATGTTATTTCCCTTACCCCACGAATCCATAATGGCCTCATTGGCAATCTCGATAACCATGTTCTCCCCCTTAAGAATAGAAATCAGGGAAGGGGAGGAATGGATCATTTTCTGGTAACGGAATTCACTTTCTTCCACGCGCTTTCGGGCGATTACCTGCTCCGTTACCTCATTCGCCACGACTATAACACCTGTTGTCATGTCATGATCATAACGTATTGGATGATACACAAAATTATAGAAGCCCTTTTCCCTCTTTTCCTTTCTGATCATTAATATTTCCAGTTCATTGCCATAATACGGAACACCACTCCGCATCACATCATCCAGAAGTTCCCTGATGCCCTGGGACTCCAGTTCGGGCAACGATTCAAAGTATGGCTTGCCTATAAAGTCCTTTTCCTTATCTACTATCCGTATATAAGCATCATTGGCCAGTTCCACCACATAATTGGGCCCTTTCAGGACCATAATAGCTACCGGAGCCTGCGTCAGCAGATTTTCAAACCTGCCTAGTAGTTCCTTTTCCTTATACTGTAGTTTAACTTTTTCGGTAACGTCATTAATGGCCAGGAGGATCAAATTTTCGTCCCCGTTGACCCTTTTTATCTCCCGGGCGTTCAATAACATGGTCCGCTGCCCGATATTGGGAAAATTCCTGGCTACCTCAAAATTTTCAAAGGACGACCTATAGGGCAGAATGTCTTCCAACTGGTTTCGCAAAGCAGGAATATTCCACTGCTGATTCCCCAATTGAAAGATCAATTTGCCTTCGGTATCCTTTTCATTTACCTCGAAAGTTTTATAAAAAGCATTATTGGCGGACTTTATCCGGAGGTTTCGATCGAGTACAACGAGCGACTCGTGCATGGTATCGACGATTGCTTCAGCATAATTCCGAGCGGCTATCAGTTGTTCGTTCAGACCTATCGTTTCCTGGTTCACCACCATGAGTTCCTCATTGGTACTCTGCAGCTCCTCTTTGCTGGTCTCCATTTCCTCATTGAGGCTTTGTAGTTCCTCGCTCCCGCTCAGCAGTGCTTCGTTGGCGCTTTGAAGTTCCTCGTTGGCCGCCTCTTGTTCTTCAGTAATACTTCGCATATCCTCCCTGGCCTGGGCAAGTTCCTGTTCCAGCTGTTGTATGAGGAGTTCCTTTTTATCTATCCCGGGTTTTCCGTCCGATAGCTTACTTCGTTTATTTCCCGTTGCCGATAGTGTGGCCTCCCTTGTGTCACGATCGTGAAAGAGGATCAAATAATGGGGTTCTACAAGATTGGGCAATGGGATGGCCTCTAAACTGATGTTCCGCGCACCGTTCCCGTCGGTATTTACAGGTATATTCTCTTTTGTAACCGCCCCTTGCTCTTTTTTCGCCCTGTGCAGAATGTTGCGCAACTCAAAGGCAAGCCCCTGCTTTGCCATCTTCAGCAAGTTATGACTGGCCTTGCCAGGCGCTGGTTCCAAAAATCGTCCGGTACTGCCCCTGAAGTGTACGATGTCCATCTCCTCATTGATAACCACTCCGGCAGGGGTGAACCTGTTAAGCATGATATCGTCCGCTGTTTTCTGAAAATCTGAACGCATGTTACCGGCTTTTCCGTTCCTGCCCAGATCCGTAAAACTTTGTTCACTTCGCCGGTCTGTTGAAGGGATGAAATGTCCACGCACTTCCTTACGGGAGAACAACTTATCTTTTTTATCAACGACAGAAAAATGCGAGGGTACTGCACCTATTGCTTCCGATTTTCCCAACCATAAAATCCCTTTTGGGTTAAGGGCATAATGAAAGGTAGTCAGGGCTTTCTTTTGCAGATAAACCCCCAGATAGATAAGTACATTGCGGCAACTTACCAGGTCCATCCTGCCAAAAGGCGGATCCCTTAAAAAATCATGAACCGCAAAGACACAACAGTTTCTTATGGACTTGTTGACCAGGTAACCCCCATTGTTTTTTGTAAAATAACGTTGAATCCGTTTGGGGGTCAGGCCTTTTACATCGCTTTTGGAATATATACCGGATCGCGCCTTTGCAATGGCCGGCTCACTGATATCGGTAGCAAAGATTTGTATTTTTTGATGGGGATCAGTCGGGAATTTGCCACCTAATAATTCATCGAGGGCAATAGCCATGGAGTATGCTTCCTGGCCAGTACTGCAGCCTGCTACCCATACCCGGATGGGCCCGCCGGAAATTTTGCTTTTTATGATACGGGGGAAAACGGTCGTATTTAAGGTATCAAACATCTTGGGATCCCTGAAAAAATCAGTTACGGGAATCAACAGGTCCATATACAATTCATCCTGTTCCTGTTTATTTTGTTTCAGATACTTTAGATAGGCGGATAGTTCACCGGTCTTGGTAGTGGCCACCCTGCGGAGTATCCTTCGGTGTATGGTGGTTTGTTTATAGTGTGTAAAATCGGTCCCCTTGCGAATACGAAGCAGTGAGATAATCTGTTTGAAGATCGCCTCTTCGTCTTGACCGGAATTTTCCGCGCCATTATGGTTGACGATATGGCTCACTTCCAAAAGCTTTTTCGGAATTTCTTCCGGAGAAAGGACAAAGTCAACAACCCCGGCCTGTACCGCATTATGGGGCATGCCGATATAAGCCGCCGATTCTTCATCCTGTGCAAAAGTGATACCGCCATGGTCCTTTATGGCCTTCAATCCCAATGTGCCATCGGTGGCGGTACCGGACAGGACCACCCCGATAGAATACGACTGGTGAACTTCCGCCAGTGACCTGAAAAAAAGGTCGATAGGCATATGACGTTCGAGTTTGTTTTTAACAGGTCGGGGACTCAGTTTCAAAACACCATCATTAGCGATCATTATCCTGTTACGGGGGATGATGTAAATTTGATTCGGCAAGACTTTTAGATCATCGGTAACCTCCAGAACTGGTATGGATGTCACTTTTTGAAGTAATTCCTGTAACATGCTATCGTGGGTGGGATCCAAATGCTGCACCAGTACATAGGCCATCCCGGAAGACTCGGGAATAGCCTTTATAAGCCTTTTAAAGGCTTCGAGCCCCCCGGCAGAGGCTCCAATACCCACAACGGGGAATTCGTTATCCGATTTTTTGAGTGTCTTTTGAAGCTTGCTCAAGTGAAAGATTTATGTGTTGACTATTTATTTTATGCCCTGTATGGCTCTCTTATCCTGATTCCTACGATACTATATTATACAGTGCATGGGTGCAATGCCTGCCTGAAATGAATTTATCATAAAGGTAGGAAAAATAGGCCTTAATCGTTCCTCCTTATTAAGGAATCGCAATACAATTCGCATCTTTTAATGCTGGGGGATACTGGAATTCAATGCAATGTGTACCTAATGGCTATCCTAATCAAACAAAGCATCCTGTTCACCCCCATTATGCCAGTGTCAAAAATAAAAATCCCTCCTTTTAGACCTGAATTCCCGATATACTTTAAAATTGGCGCTATCCATTTAATCAATGGATAGCTTTTATCTATTGATTGTAATGTTAGGCGTAAAAGACAGAATTTCTGACCATGCCCGGGTAATGGTAACTATATTATAAAACTTGTCCTTTTTCAGGGGAACTAAAGTTACATTTCTATTTGCTTATATTTTATGAATGTCATATACGGAGTAAAAAGTTATCTTTTTTCGGGCGCAGAATATTTTTCTTTGTTACGAGTTCAACCGCCTGGGAAATCATTGACTGAAGTTGTGAAAAGCCGATTGGCTTCTGGATATAGTAAGATGCACCAATTTCATATAGCACATCAGCAATTCTGCGGTCATAGTAGGTGGAAATGATGACGACCGGGATTTTTCGGAGCCTGTCATTGCTTTTTATTTCTGTAAGACATTGAATGCCACTTTTCCGGGGCATATTCAGGTCCAGAAACAGGACATCGGGAAGTTTTGTGGTATTATTTGTAAGCCACTGCATGAGTTCCTCACCATCATTGACATCTGTTTGACATGCTATAAACGGCAAGGTTTCCAAAGCTTCTCTGAAAAACTTGCAATCGTCCGGGTCGTCGTCGGCAACTAGTATGTAGGGAATCGAATGCATCTTTGAAGGATCCGGATTGTCCAAACCGAGGGATTTGTGTGTCTCGAGTGTTTTAATCTAAGTAAATGTAATCTAATTTATCGGGTGATATGGGCAACTCAGTACGATTGTAGTATGGCTTCCGGGAGGTTTTGATTATATCCTAAAACATGGGATCGAACATTATTAATCCTGCTTTCATTCGTCAATGCGAAGATCTTATCAGGCAAGTCTATACCAGCTCCCAAATAGTTCCCAACCAAATACCGGCTTAACCGGGCAGAATGTAAAGAAATAATATGGGATCTCAAATAAAAATCACTGTGGATGGCATAGGGGACGTACAGCTTGGAAAAACGGATATTTCTACACTTTCCGGAAGAAGGAAAGCAATCTGGAAAAAACCAGGTTTGACTCCCGCCAAGGCCAGGAAGCAATGCTGCCTCAAGGTCAGGCCGATAGTGCTTATTTCTGGCAAGAGTGCATGGTACAGTTAGGGATGGATACTATAAAAAGCCTTTAAAATGAGATTGATATAGACGGGGAGGTTTCGAAATTGGCAGGAATTATCCTGATAAACTTTTATGGTTTTCAATTGCCATGTCATATAGCACTATTATAGAAAAGGATTTTACATTCAACAGACGTCGGGATTCCTGAAAAAAAAGGTATGTACCCCTCCTCTTATTCGGGCTTTATTCAAGGTCATTTCTAACCATTTTTAAACGCCTTTTACAGGGTATCTGAAAACAATGGATATTATTGGATGATATTCCCTGAAAAGTGTCAACATCTGTAATAAAAGTCTTACATTTAGTAGAATTTGTATAATATGTGAAGTGCAACTCAAAAGGGCAATTTTTAAGAGTTACAATGGGAACTGGCAAAACATGATGGCGGAGCTGGATGTATTATCTCAGGTATCCGGAGCTTCTCAAGAGGAAATTTCCCTATATATGAAAGGGCTCAATAATTCGCTGTCGGTGAACTCCCGGGTCAAACTATGTGAATATCTTACACTTGATCCCGATGATTTTCCTGAACTGGCATATCGTCCAAAAACGAAACCAACCTTACAAATTGAAAGTTGTGAACAACCACTTATAACGCCTGTTTGCAACAAGGATGCCCAATGGATCAGCACCTGGATTTTGAAAAAGTTAAAAAATACCATATATTAACAATGCTTCCTGGTCTCTATCTCAGGTCCCGAAAATAAGATTTGTGTGACTGGCGGCAATAGTGCCTTTTCTCCTCACCTGAATCCGTCTAAGTGGTTTCGACCTCTCCAGAGGAGGGGCGCCCCTGGGCAAAAACCCCGCGGAATTCTTTAGATTAAAGACGTGGGCCTGTGACTGCCCTTCCTTTTTAAAATTGTTTGCCAATCTGCCTGTATGCAGGACTGATAACCCCGGTTTTAATATCTGTTAAAGTCGGGATGAACTTTCAAAGGCCGGGTCAGGATCCGCAGGGACCGGACCATTAAAAACAATTTTAAAAAGGTGGTTCGGGAATTTTTATAGGGTTCTGGGGATGGTCGCACGGTTAGTGCAGCACCAAGCTGTTACCACCGCCCAGGATTCAGCTTACCCCTCCCCCGCCCATTAATTTCTTATATTTAAACAGCTCGATTTCGCAGCTGGAATTATCTGGCATAAATCATTTCCATATCGTTGGCGGTAATTTAAAACAAGAACAATGAAACGAACATTAACAGCAATACTTTTGACAGTTTTAATCTCTTCCTGTGCGAATTCTCAAAATCAAGACACTCCAACGCTTGTTGGCGGACCCTGTGAAGGCTGTGAAGCGATTTTTGAATATGGAGACAGAAAATTAACAACTACAGATACATTACCAGAATTCAATACGTCTGGTGTCAAGATAAAAGTTGAAGGGACGATATATCAACCTGACGGAAAAGAACATGCTGAGAACGTTATCCTATATGTTTATCATACCAATCAGGAAGGCCTTTATGCTCCAAAAGAGGTTGCTCAGGGTTGGGGTAAGAAACACGGTTACAACAGGGGATGGGTCAGAACGGATAAAAATGGACGTTATACTATATACACCGTGAAGCCTGCTCCCTACCCGAACAGTTCCATACCAGCCCATATCCATTATACAATCCTGGAGCCAAATGGAAAGTATTATTGGCTCGATAGTAGTTATTTTGAGGGAGATAGCCTGCTTACGGACAAGGAGATCAATCCTGATTCTCCAAGAGGGGGCAGTTCTGGACTTCTGATCTTTAGGAAAGAAGGAAATTTATTAGTTGGAACAAGGGATATAATTTTGGGTAAAAACATTCCTGGTTATGAATAAAGCATGCATCATATTAATCCTATCAACTATCCTTGTTTCCTGCATGGGGAAACATAAATCAGATTCCCAACAAGCAATTATTAAAAAGCCATCCCAATCCATCAACCAGGACATAAGCGATACTTTGAAAGTGGATTTATCCAGTTCCTTAATTCTTTGGAAGGGAACCAAAATGAACGGTGCCGGAAAACACGAAGGACAAATGCAATTACAGGATGCGGTCTTTACAACTTCTGAAAGTATGTTAGTCGGGGGACAATTTACAGCTGACATGAACACCATTGAAGTTACTGATATACCCGAGCATGAGCCAGTACCAAGACAAAAGTTTAACAATCACATGAAAAGTGAAGATTTTTTCGATACAGAAACGTACCCTATTTCGAAATTTGAAATTACCAGCATAAAACAAAAAACAATGGATAGCCTAGTCATTGCAGGGAATCTAACTATAAAGGACATTACCAAAAACATAACCTTCACAGCCGGGATAATGCAAAAAGCATTTACAGCCAGGTTTACAATCGACCGATTTCAATGGAATATCGCATATGAAGGAAGTTGGGCAGATAAATCGTTGGTGGCCCTTTTTCTTTCAGGCAATGCTAAGCCCACGAGAATTACTTCCGGTGCATCGATATCAAGTTTCATTTTTCTAAAGTACCTTATACGGTAATCCTACCATGTGAAGCTTAACTTGTCTTTCACTTCAATAATCCGGCGGTTGGTAATGGCAATCCGAAACTCATAACCTAAAAGATATTCAAATTTTTTTTGCGGCGGGCCGGAAGGCTCCTGAATACTCACCACCCTAAATTTTTATAGCGTTTATCTTTGAAAAGTCAAATCTTTTTTTTGTCACCAGAGGTGAAATAGTACCTTTATATAGGAGCATTTCTTTCAGAAATGCCTCGAATAAGAAATCGGGGAACCATGAATTGGGGCGGTAAATTGATCATTAACTGATAGTGTAAATTGCCCGGCAAGTAAAATAGGGTATAAACCATAGGGGGGTTTCCAAAGCATTGACTTTTTGGGCTAAAGAGGAAAGACACGGGCAAAGAAGAGGGATAAATTTAAAATTAGTCATATGGCAGACAAAAACAAGACAACTGAAACAGAGGTTGATGTAAAAGATTTCATAAACTCATACGTTGACAACGAACAAAAGAAGGCAGACAGTTTTCAACTGGTTGAACTAATGACAAAATGGTCAGGATTTGAACCCAAAATGTGGGGACCGACAATTATTGGATTTGGTAAATACCATTATAAATATGCCAGTGGCCGTGAAGGTGACGCTCCACTTATTGGTTTTTCACCCCGCAAAGCGGAATTTTCCCTTTATGTTTTCACACCAACAGAAGACCATAAACAGCTATTGGATACCTTAGGAAAATTTAAAATGGGAAAATCCTGTATTTATGTAAAGAAGCTAAACGACATACATATTCCGACCTTGGAAAAGTTATGTAAATCAACAATTATGTATGTCAATGAGCATCCCGAAAGTGCTTGCTGAGAAAAAGAATAATAAACAACGACCCGATGGCCTTAATAGTAGACATATCGGAAGGACCATACCTCTGATTTCGGTTTAGCAAAGCTTTTATCTTAGGGCATTTTTATTTACATTAATAGGCGTTTTTAACAGTTTTACTAAAAGTAAGAAGCAGAGCTATTTACATAAACATTTTTATTAAATAACAATGAAATCGCTTTTTATATTTTACCTGGCCATTTTAGTTTCTTGTTTAAACCAGTCAAACAGTAGTGGACAGGCTCGGCTAAGTAACCAAACTATTAATAGTGATAGTTCATATGTGTGGACTAAACTCCTGGATAGCGCCGACTGGAAGAAAGACTACAATTTCCAAATGTTCAGCATTGACGACACTTTGTGGACATTTCACCCTGACGGTACCTGGCATTCAGATGATGGAAAGAAATGGACAAAATCGCCTCTGCCGAACTCAATACACAATCTTGCTTTCTTAGACTATGTTTATTTCAAAGGTGCGATTTATGGGCTTGGTCATTTTAAAGGCAACATAGAACGATTTACTTTCAAGCCAAAAATATATAGAACTACTGACTTCAAAAATTGGACAATAATATCCAAAGAAAGCAATTTACCCAATCGATTTTTTTATCACCCCTTTGTTTTTGAGAACAAAATTTGGATAATAGGTGGTGAAGATAAAAGCACAAAGTATTCAGACATTTGGAATTCAGAAGACGGCGTTCGTTGGACAAAGCAAAAAGACAATTTAGCCTTTGGACAAAGAAGTGGTAGCCAAATTGTAAAGCTAAAACATACACTTTACTTACTTGACAATGACGTTTGGAGTTCTGCTGATGGTTTAAATTGGCAAAAGGTGACCTCTGAAATCGTAAAGGACGAGCAGATATTTGGGTATTCGGCACAGGTGTTTGAGAACAAAATCTGGTTACTTGGTTGTAATAGAAACGGACAATTTTCAAGTCAGGTGCTATTTAGTACTGACGGAAAAAATTGGGAAACCCAAAATGCACCCTGGCTTCCTCGTGGTGGAATTGCAGCGACAGTTTACAAGGACAAAATTTTTATGACAGGTGGGAAATATGGAGGAACACCAAATCACCCGGATTTCAGATATGACAATGATGTTTGGATGTTGGAAAAAAAATTGAGCGAAGTCAGATGAAATGGACAACTTTGAAAGATTGCACTAACCTAAAATCAGATACCATGAAAAAATTGCAGTTCAACGTAGGAATCAAAGCTCCTGTGAGCAAAGTCTATGATGCAATGCTTGGCATTAACAATAAATCAACATATGAACAATGGACTGCTTTATTTAATCCAACATCTACTTATGACGGAATCTGGAACAAGGGCAGCAAAATTCTCTTTATTGGCACGGATGAGAAAGGAGAAAAGGGAGGTATGGTCTCTGAGATAGTTGAAAACATTCCAAACAAGTTTGTTTCTATAAGACACTTTGGTCTTTTAAAAGATGATAAAGAAATTACCGAAGGTCCGGAAGTTGAAAAATGGGCAGGTGGACTGGAAAATTATTCTTTTGAAGAAACCAATGGCATTTCCATGGTTGTTGTTGAATTGGACACTACTGAAGATTTTGAAGATTATATGAACCAGAACTTCCCAAAAGCACTTTTTAAGTTAAAAGAAATATGTGAACAACAATAAATAGAGCACCTACCCAAACGTGGCAGTTCAGTGGTTACCTAAAGCTTTGTGCAGCTAACTGAGTTTGGGGTATATTGACAGTTCAGTTCTTCGAAATCGCCACCTTCGGGTTGCTGCTGTAATTCCAATGGACGAAAAACAAACCATAGCATGGTTGCTTGAAGAGGATATTGCAATACAATATCAGGTTTACCGGGATTTGCTTGAAATTGACAGAATAGATCTACAGGGCAAAATAGCTGAAGAAGGATGGGGTAAACAATTTTTATCCAGGCGTAATTCAAATGGTCATTGGGGCGACAAGTTCTGTCAATCAAAATGGATTTCAACCCACTATACGCTACTTGACCTTCGTAACTTGAATCTCAACCCTGACAATGCAAGAATAAGAGAATCCATAGGGATGGTGTTGGATATGGGCAAAGCTAAAGATAGCGGTATTCCCCTGGGACCCTCCACATCCCACCGTAGTGATGTTTGTGTAAATGGTATTTTTTTGAATTATGCTTCCTATTTCAATACCACCTGCTCCGCATCCTATTGTAGGTAACAGAGATGGAAAATAGAGCGAAAATGGTTGGCCGGTAATACAAGTTTCGGAGGAATATTCTATTTTAGAAATGCTCGGTGTCTAAATATATAAACAAAGTATGGATAATAATGACAGAATTGTGTCCGAATGGTAGTCGGGATAATGAATGTGGAGAAAAATAATATATTATTTTGAGGTTAGTAATGTGTTTAAAGGTCGAAAATCTCAAAAGGAAATAAGCCTGCAAATAACTGTCTATAAAATTAAATACTCCGTTTTATGCTTATCCAAAGGACGTTGCAAGTTTACTGGGTCTGATTTTGCTGTCTGTTCTCTTCGGACGGAACCTGCGGAATATCTTCGCCGGCAACCGCCGAACTGTTTTTATACAATACGTAATCTGACATTGTAAAGAAGATAGCTAATGAACAATAAAGAAAGTTTACTATTAAATTAAATCTAATATGAATTTTACCAAGTTAGTTCCTAACGTTTTTTATATGGATATAAAAGACGCATTAAAACTATTTATCGATTGTCTTGAATTTACTATTGAACACGATGAATTGAAATCAAAGAATCCATTTTGTGTGATCGAAAGGGACGGTTTGCGTATGAATCTTTTTGAGAATAGTGAATTAGCAAAAGAACATAATCCTGAATTTAGACTTGTAACGAATAATATTGATGAAGCATATAATAAAATAAGCTCATCGCATCCCGAGTTTCTGCACCCAAATCCTTAATAAAATTACGCTTCGGCCCTGGGGAGCAAAAGAATTTGCACTGATGGACAAGCAATTGGGTATAGTTATTCAACAATGGTAAAATCCTCTGTAAAGCATAGAATAGACACAACAACCAACCGCTAAAAGCATGTATGTGCCATTGTGGGGTTCAGTTTAAATTTTTAGTTTTATGTTTCGAGCTGCGTTGGGTGTTTTGAGACACTTTGGTCCTACAAAAGCCCACACCATCACATACATAAACATTAGTGTAATCCTCTATGTTCCGAAGCTTTGACTTCTTAGGCTAACCTACAGATGAAATACAAGGGCAAATAAGAGTGAAAATGTTAAACGTGTAATATCTTGGTTTTAAATAATTAACAACTACGTTGGTCAAGATTTTTCGAATAACGAAGTAGGACATAGAATGTTCCGGATCAATCACATATTTAAATTATAGCGGATAGAAAAAATGAAAAATAGCAGTGAAACAGAAAAAATTGCGCGTGCTGTCGTGATAGGTACATCAGCAGGGGGGCTGAGTGCATTAAAAAAACTAATAAGCCAACTATCCAAAGACTTCCCCCTGCCGATATTGATTGTCAGGCATATTTCTCCTGATGCTACAGGAAATGTAGTCATAGATGCGCTAAATAAGCTAAACTCAGTAAAATGTCAGCATGCAGTAAACGGAAACAACTTAAAACCAGGGAATTTATACCTTGCGCCATCTGATCATCACCTGCTGATTGGGGGAAACCTGAAAATGCAGGTGACCAAAGGAGCCCATGAAAACAGGTCGCGTCCTGCTATTGACCCGTTATTTCGTTCCGCCGCTGTTGCGTTTGGGACTGGTGTTATCGGAATATTGCTGACCGGGTATCTTGATGATGGAACGGCAGGTATGAAAGCTATTAAAAGATGTGGTGGAACCTGTATTGTACAGGATCCGGACGAGGCCGAATATCAAGATATGCCAAGAAATGCCCTGAATAACGTAAATGTAGACTATTGCCTGCCTATTTCTGAAATGGGGGCCCTGCTTTACAAGATTATTCCCCGGAAATTACTAAAACAAAAAGCTGTTCCGGGAGATGTTTTAATAGAGGCAAAAATTGCGGAACGTGTGTTAAGCGATTTGACTTCAGTAAATAAACTGGGCGATCAGGTTCCCTTTAACTGTCCGGGTTGCGGGGGTGTATTATGGCAAGTAGGAAAGGATAACAACTTACGGTTCCGTTGCCATACCGGCCACGCATATACGGCAGCATACCTTTTAGCTGAACAGTCGAACAAAATTGAAGAAACTATGTGGACTGCGCTTAGGATGTTCGAAGAACGTAAAAACCTATTGACTGAAATGGCACGTGGGGAAAAAGGTGTTGGTTCTAAATCAGCCCTTGAAAGGGCAAATATGTCCCAGGTCCATATTGACAGGATAAGGGCAATTTTGAAAACAACCGAGAATGAAAGTGGGGATGATATGCCTGCCTGATGAATGCCGCAACCACCAACGGAAATGGCAACATACCGGGTTTCGCCTGGTTACTGCTTCCCAAGCTGTTCTGTGGTTACAGTTAGTTCAGTCCCCAAAATGGCCATTTGCACGGCTTCCTGCAGGTGCTGATACCATTGAAGTAATTGTTTCCGGTTTCCGGTCTGTGTTTAAGCTATTTTGCAGCTGCAGTGGAAGTTTACCAGTAATCAGCCATTCGTAATGTCAGGGGTAATCGCGGCTGAAACCATAGAAGTGATCATTCAACACACAACAAACATTGGGTTTCGGTTGACACCGAGGTGTTCCAAAGTTGCCACTGTCCATAGCCGGGGCCGCAAGCAAGTTATAAAGCAGGAAACCAATATATAAACGAATGACTTCAAACACCAATCTTGAAATAGGTAGCTCCAGGGTATTAAATGCCCCTCTGAAAAAAGTCTATCATGCGTTTACCAATCCTTCGCATCTGATTAAATGGTGGGGGCCGAAAGGATTTACAAATACTTTTCATGAATTTGATTTAAGCCCAGGTGGGAAATGGATATTAACTATGCATGGACCTGAAAAAGGTAATTATGAAAATGCATCCATATTTAAAACTATTGAGCCGTTGAGGTTAATTACCTGGACCAGGACTTCCAAACCACTATTTGATATGGAAGTTGAATTTGAAAAAATCAGCAACTCAAAAACCCGGATATCCTTCAAAATGATTTTTCAGACCGCCGGGGAATGTGAGAAAATTAAAAAATTCGCAGAACCAAAAAATGAAGAGAACTTTGACAGGCTTGAAAAAGAACTTACTAATATGGATGTATAACGCCATCTCGAATTTGGAGAAGAAGTCCCTTATGAAGACAGGCTCAATGTATAACCATACCGGCAACCAGGACTTCAGGTTACGAATACCTGTTTTACGACTGGCGGGCTGACGGGTAAAACTGTAGCTTTGTGCACCAATTGAACTTAACAAATAACCTAAAACCCATGTGCTTCGAAGACCACCCTAAGGCAAAGCCCGAAAACGCTGATGCCAATAAGACCCATGAATTTTGAATAATACAAAAATTACGTCTGCTACAAACCTTCATTGCACAAGCTTCCAACCATCATGATATGGAAATTACCATCCTGGATGAAATAAAAATTGAGAAGATCCCCAGTGGCTCAGGAATCATAAAATCTGGCGATATTTACTACATTATTGGCGATGATTCTCCCTATTTATTTTCCCTGAACAGAGACTTCAAAATTATTTCCAAAACCCCACTTTTAGATACCGCCGTTTTTTCAGATAAAAGAATCATTAAATCTGAAAAACCGGACTTTGAAGCGTTAGAATTGATTGAAAAAAATGAAATTGTTATTTTTGGATCGGGTTCGAAGTCACCTCAAAGAAATATTTTTTTGCGCATTTTGTTGAAAGATTCGTTGATTATTGAGAAGTATGACATTTCTGATTTTTACAGCAACCTGAGGAGTTTACCAATATTAAAGGATTCTGAATTAAATATTGAAGCAGTAGCTTTCCGCCACAACCAAATATTTCTTTTTAATCGTAAAAAAAATCTGGTTATACGGTTTGAATATAAGGATTTATTAGCCTCTTTAAGAGGCGAGATGGCCTTTCCCAAACCGGAAATCAGGCATTTCTCGCTGCCCAAAATTAAGGGTATAGAAGCGGGTTTTTCGGGTGCTACGGCATTAACAGGCGAACCAAAAATCATTTTCACCGCTTCTGTGGAGAATACTGATAATGCTTATGATGATGGTGAAATCATAGGAAGTTTAATCGGCATAATTGACATCTCAAATAATACCATTCCCAAAACTTTCAATTACTGCCATATTCCTAATGCAGCAGCTACTTTAAAAGTAGAATCTGTAACCATTGTAAAAGAAATTTCATCCGGAAAAACGAAAGTTGTTCTGATGACGGATGATGATAAAGGTAACTCAACAATCATAACCGGTGTACTTCTATGGTAAAACCGACTACATCATTGTAGGAGTGTACTGCCCGCAGAGCGGCTGAATTTGAGCTTCTTTGCCCGGCGGAAAGTGTATCGCGCCGGGATCCCGCACTGCGTTTATTCTTTACCGTGTACGATCTGATTAAGGAACTATTTTGGAAACTCAGCCAGGTCTTGGCCTTGCATTCAGGATGACTACGACATTGAAGAGAGAAAGGAAAAAATAATATCGAAATAAATGAAATAAAGCGGTATGAAAAAAAATGTTTCCTGGCTGCGGTCATACCCCATAAAGCCGATACGTCAACTTGATTTCCGGGTCTTGCTAATGGCGGATTGGGCCGGTTTTCCTACATTTAATTTTACTAACTTGCCGGTCCTCCTTCACTCCTGAGAAGCTTTGGATGACGATGATCCTTTATCCTGGCCGTTTTATCGCGATGCATTTGGAGTTTTATTAGCCTTCTGACAGCAGATGGTAACGAGGCTTTATTCGGAACGACTGAGAAATGCCCCAAATTCCTGACAGGGTTGGTTTTAATTAAATAATGCAGAACTTTACAATTTATTTTACTAGTACCACTATAATGTTATAACGCATCAAAAGGAAAAATAGTAATACTCGGGTTTGGGTCAATGACAGGTAGTTTGCATTTTCTGAACTGGTATACAGGTAACGGAAGAGATCATTTAAAATCAGAGAAACTGTTGATTCAATAAATAGCGTGACAAATTAGATTTTAAAAAAAGGAATGGAAATTGAAGTTGGACTTTGCTATTGACCGGCTTTGGTGGAGTAGAAAATCTTACCGATCAGCGATACCGACCCTCTTTCGGGATTATCAAGGTACGGGTTGAACTTTCATTCTTTCTGTCAGAGTTGATATTAAACACAATTACCCATCGTTTGGTAGAAAACCCATACGGTGGGTTTTACAATATTTAGTTATGGATAAAAAAAAACACGCATATATTTTAAGAGGTACAAGGAGAATACACCGGCAGATTGGAATAATACTGTTCCTTTTTTTTATGATGGTAGGTGGAACAGGTCTGTTACTTGGCTGGAAAAAGAATGTAGAGGTTCTGCAACATCCAACAGAACGGGGCATATCTGAAAAAATGGAAGAATGGTTGCCATTGGATTCCCTTGTTCATATTGCAGATAAAGAATTGATTGCCAGAAAAGGAATGGAAATTTCAAGTCAACTGGACAAATTGGATGCCCGACCTGATAAAGGGATGGTAAAAATAATCTATAAAGACCATTATTACAGTGTGCAAGTGGATGCGGTTACGGGCATGGTACTCGCTTTTGAATATCGAACCTCAGACCTAATTGAACATTTACACGATGGAACATTTATCGATAATCTGTTTAAGATTCCCGGAGGTATTTTTAAGCTTATTTATACCAGTATTTTAAGTGTTTCCCTGATCACTTTTGCGACAACCGGGTTTTGGCTTTGGTACGGCCCAAAAGTAATGCGCAAAAAAAGGCGCTAAAGAAAGAATTTTCTGATATCAACAATTTCCAATGCCCGCCCGGCAGAAGCCATTCGGGCAAGCCCACCCAGCCGAAGCCATTCGGGCGAGCCCGCCCGTATTTATGACTTACACAAATACTGACTCATAAATTTTCTGTAGTTTAGGAAGCATATCTCATAGGGTTTACATATGGCGTGCCTCTTTCGACTACGGCAAAGTCCCTGGCCAGGAGTTTATTCCTGTTGATGTTTAGGGTACTCATTTTATTTTTTCCGTTTTTGACTTTCAAAATAAGCTTACATCTCAGGGTTGCATTGTATTGCAGAACCAGCACATAGGCTTAAATGTACCCTTCTCTCTTTCTTTACAAGATGGCTTACCTTGGTCATGCCTATAACGCTTGTCCCGGAACCATTGGGAAAAGGAGCTAAGCCGCAGTAAGCCGCATACTTTCTCCAGGTTCTAAACTTGGTAAAGCCCAATTTACCAACAATTAAGAACCGTTGCTATAAACGCTCGGAAACTTGCCGTTATACTATGTGCAATGGCAGTAAAAAAGACACCCTGCAAACCACCTGCGGATTATCTGTCCCAGACCGGAAAAGAAAACTAAAACCCGTAGCAGGAGTCAATAAGCAATTCGTTAAATTTAAATTGACCAATGAAGATTTTGGTTTTGTAACTGATTGATTTAGTGCCTGCATGAAAACATTAGTAGGAATGTCATGTCGACACAACCGAAAAAACAATTGACAGTAAATTAAATATATGGACACGATAAACAAAACAGACACCCTGTTACTGACGCCATCTCAAATTGCCTGGGTCGTGAAGGATGTAGAGAAATCAAAAACTTTCTTTCAGCAAATGTGTGGTGTTAAAAATTTTATGCCAACTGGTACCACTCGGTTACAGGACTATGATGGAACCTATTATGGAAAACCAATTGACGCAGAAAACCTCGTGACTATGACATACTCAGGAGGGACATTTGTTGAAATTATTCAACCAATTTCAGGTAAAAGCATTTTCAAAGACTACATTGACAACAACCCTACAGGCGGCATTCATCATATTGCCTACAGCACACCCATAGCAAATCTTGACAATGTAATTTCAGAATTTGAAAGTAAAGGCTTCCAGGTAGTAAGCAGCTTTGACACCCCGATAGCTAAAATTGTCTTTTTTGATACACGGGAAGAGATTGGCGTTTTCACTGAAATAATGGGAATTACAAAAGAAGGTGAAAAAGCTGTTCAGGAAATGAAAATTGGGTATGGACAGCAAGAGGTGGCATGACTATGTATTATAAATTAAAGAGAAAATTAAATCAGCAATAAACGGGCATAGAAACACTAAATGGTATTGAGATAAAGAAGCAGCAACCGTTATCACACATTTTAAGGCAGCTGGGATCAGTGGTTTACGGGCATTTTGTATTAAAATCAACTTTTCCATCGGTGGATACAAACGCGCTCCGAAAACCTAATCGTTTCATAATGTCAACCGTTGCCAGCTCTTCGTTACGACTAAAACACAAGAAAATGCAAAACCTGAAACGACTATCTCACATAAGCATCATGCTAATGACAGTTTTCTTCACAGTACCCGGGCGATCACAGTCAGGGAAACAATCTTTTAAAGTCATTACACCCGATGGTGTTTCCATCACATATGAAGTACATGAAAAGGGTTCAACTGCACTTGTTTTTGTTCACGGCTGGTCGTGCGACAGGAGTTATTGGAGAGATCAGATACAACCCTTTTCCGAACGATATAAGGTGGTAACCCTGGACCTGGGTGGTCATGGTGAATCAGGTTTCGGACGTACAGACTGGACAATTTATTCCTTTGGTAATGATGTGGCCACGGTAATCAAGGAGTTGAATTTAAAACGGGTTATTCTTATAGGCCATTCTATGGGTGGCGATGTAATTACAGATGCTGCCCTTCAACTACCCGGTCTTGTGACCGGGCTTATAATGGTGGATACTTATAAAAAGTTGGGTAGCGGCCGGTCAATGGACCAGGTGCAGGCAGTCGTAGATGAACTCGGCACAGATTTTCCTGCAAACGTGGAGCGCCTTATCCGCAGCATGTTTTTACCTGACGCTGATGCTTCGTTAATAGACTCTGTCGCTAAGGATATGTCATCAGCTCCTCAGGATGTAGCGCTTAGCGCCGTAAAATCTTCCCTAACGCATAGCCGCCAAATTACCCATGACCTGGAGCTATTAAAGCTGCCGGTCCTTGCCATAAACCCGGACAATGAGCCAACAGATTTTGAATCCATGCGATTGCATGGGGTGGAGGTGCGCATCATGCAGAGAATAGGACATTTTCTGATGATGGAAGACTCTGAAAAGTTTAATGAGTTATTAGAAACGACTATCAAAAAAATTGCTAAATGAAGAGTTATTCAATTAAGTGATACCTTTCTCCTAAACATATAACGCAAACAGCAGGTAACAAAGGCTAAATAAACACAAAGGCAAACAGATGAAAGTGAAAGCTGGGTCACATAATAATACATAGTTTTTGTAAGACCATTGGGTGTTCCCTCCTCCCCGATTCACTATCGAAGGGCAAAACCCGCACGTTTCTTGCTCAGACTGTTATGCCGCATTTAATAAATGATCACGAAAAACAGTATGGCCGGGAAAAGACTTTCGCTTATTAGCTACGTTATCCCGCTTTTTGCAAATAGTTGCTTATCGGCGACAATTAATAACAAGCTATTTGGAATGGCCTGATTAGTATATGCTGGAATTTTTAATTTTTCGATACACGATTTGGTCACCGTGGACATTAACGTTTCAAAACCAGCCAACCGCGAATCGTTAGCGGGGATGCAACCCAACTTAGTAAAAAAGGAACTGATTAAAATGAAAGCATTTACGAAAACAAAATATGGAGGACCTGAAATACTTCGATTGGAAGAAGTAGAAAAGCCTGTTATAAAAGATAATCACATCTTAATTAAAGTTATAGCGAATTCAGCCAATCCCGCTGATTGGCATATTATCAGGGGCAAACCTATTCTTGCACGGTTTTCTTTCGGTTTATTCAAACCAAAGGATGCCATTCCCGGGGCAGACTTTGCCGGCATTGTTGAAGAAATTGGAACTGGTATAGAACAATTTAAAAATGGCGATACTGTATTTGGTGAGTCCCTTAAAGGAGGGGCTTTTGCAGAATACATTTGTGTGCCGCCAAATGTTTGTGCAATGATGCCAGGGGGCACAGATTTTCCTGAAATGGCAAGTCTACCCATAGCCGGACTGACTGCCTTACAAGCGCTTGTCACGCACGGACAACTTAAAGATAGGGAATCAGTCCTTATCAATGGTTCTTCCGGTGGGGTTGGTCATTTTGCGGTTCAAATTGCCAAGGCCAATGGTGCCATAGTAACCGCTGTCTGTTCCAGTAAAAATGTTGATTTTGTTAAGACTTTAGGAGCTGATAGGGTTATAGCTTATGACTTGGAAAGCATTCATCAACATCATGTCAAATATGACCTCGTTATCGATACACATGGAAACCTATCCCATAAAGATTATAAACGCATGGGACGGCGCGGTGTTATCACAGGTTTTACAACCATGGGGCATATGGTTTCAGTACTTATTAAAAGTGCTTTCAGCAAATTCCCTTTAATTCAATTTACAGCTGAAGCCAACACTGAGGATTTGGAAACACTGGCAAGGATGATTCAAAATGGGAAGATTAAAGTACATATAGACAGGACCTATCCTTATACTGAAATTCCGGAAGCTATTAGCTATATCGAGAGCATGCGCACTAAAGGAAAAGTGGTTATGGTTTGGGGAAAAATGGAAGGCGCGGAATAGGTTAAAGAAATATTAAAACACAAATCGTTAACAAAAAATAACGCCATTAAACCAGGCATTATTCAAACAGTTGGACTCAACTAAAATGGAACTGAAATAAAATGGAAATACCAAAAAACCAACGCTATGATTATACTTCGAAAAGTTTCACTTACCCTACTCCTTTTAACCCTTTCCGTATCGTTTTTGAAATGTAAACAAGTTCAGGGTTCAAGTTCCTATCAAAATTATGAGGACACCATTGTTAAAGTCTATGGACCTTATACAGCAGTTAAGCTTCCCATCAATAAAGGAGTTAAGATGGGCAATCCCATTCAGCTTGCCCTGGGCCCTAAAGATCTGATGTACGCCATGAATCAAACAGGAGAGGTCTACACCCTTCATGATTCCAATGCAGACGGGTTGGAAGACAGTACGGCCTTATACTGTCATATGAGTGAATTTGGACTGCGTTCCCCGGTGGGTTTTACGCACCGTGGCGATACAATTTATATTGGGGCGGCTCAACAGATCAGGGCATTTCTGGATCGCGATAATGATGGTAAGGCCGATACCAGTTGGATGTTCTACGATAAAATACCAAATAGTGAGCACCCTTATGAGTGGACCAGCGGATTGCAATTCGGGCCCGATGGTTGGTTATATGCGGCTTTCTCCACCGATTCATGGAATGCGGGTTCTGCACCTGATCCCGATGGAATTCGAGGAAGCATACTGCGCATCTCCCCTAATGGAAAGAAATCTGAAATAGTGGCTAAAGGGATTCGGTCAGTACCAGGCATGGACTTTAATGCCTATGGTGATTTATTTTTTGTTGATAATGAGGGAGGCGGAAATCCGACAGAAGAGTTGAATCGATTGGAAATCAATTCGTTCTATGGCCATAATAAGAACAAATATCCTGCCGATTCCGGGAAGGTGAAAAATCCGGAATTCAGTTTACAATCAGAAGTTGCCCCATCGTCAATTGAGTTTAATAAAGCGAAAAATGCCTATGGAGGCACGGGCGGTGATCTGTTCGTTTCCTACTACGGCCCGGGAGAACGCTGGACCCGCGGAGCCGTTGGCAGGGTGGTGATAACACGTCAGCCTGACAATACGTATCAATTTGCTGAGTATACGATTGCCGACATTCCAAAGATTTCTGACCTCGCTTTTGGGAAAGACGGCAATCTGTACCTGTCTCATCATGGTGAAGCCGACTACTGGTATAATGCCGTTTATAAAGAGCAGGGTGGATTCTATAAGCTTATCTATGACTCAGGCAGTACAGTGGCTGGTAATTATACCCGACCCAGGGAGGGTAAATCGTTTTCTCATAATTCCGTTGAAATGGGAAAACAGTTATTCGCGGAAACCGGGTGTTTAGGTTGCCATCAGGTAGATGGCAAGACCGAATTGCTGGGGCCGAACCTTAAGGACGTTGCCAAAAATTTTTCAAGGGAGGAGATACTTGAAGCGATACAATATCCATCCAGGCAAATTAAGCCGAGTATGGGTGGGGTGCGTATCACTAAGAAGGATGGCGCAATTTTATTGGGAAGGGTCCTGAATTCTGATAAAGACCAGTTGTCGTTCATGGTTGTTGGCAATCAGGTTGTTAATGTGACAAAGAGCGAAATAGAAAAAATGGAGGAGGAAATGAAATCGCTGATGTTCGAGAATTTACTGACGGGCATGACTGATGAAAAGCGTGCAGCCTTACTGGATTTCCTGATGAGTTTAAGTGAAAATAAGTAAGCGATGCCAACCCCTGGCCTGACATTTATGGTGCTGTAGCCCAGTTAAAAGCTAGACGCTGAACGTAATCAGGTAACCGATCCCTTTTAGACCAGTGAATATGTATTTTCAAAACTCATTTAAATATCCCGGGAATAGAAAATTTAAGTTCGCTTTAGCACTTATTTCAAGTCTGTTTATTTATCTGTTTTTGATTTTTTTTCAACCCTTTGGGGTTAACAATTACCAATCAAGTGAAAAAATAACCTGGGAATTGGTTCTGGGTCTCATCTGGATTATCCCGGTTCTATTTCTTACCATTGGCTTTAATGAATTTATTCTCAGACCCATAATTCTATTGAATCAAAAAAATACGTATCTGATTGCTTGGTTTATCTACTGTTTTATTTCGGTTGGCAGCAGTAGTTTTTTATTATATAACTATTTAGGCAATTTTCATGATTTTAGTTTTTCAAGTTATGCCAAACACATCCTGGAGGTAAGTTCAGTACTCATTTTTCCTTTTTTTGGTACAGTATTTTTTTATAATTATTCCATGATAACTAAAAATTATATGGAAACACGTTCAATTTCAAACAGCTTATCAGCACTTAATGAAGTCATCCTTATAAAAGGAGACTATAAAACCGATCAAATAGCATTACGGCAGAATGCTATAATCTGTATTGAATCTGAAGATAATTATTCGGGATTAACTTTTCTGGAAAACAACCAGGTTAAAAAACACCTCATCAGGGCTACGCTTTCGAAAATGAAAGAGCTAATTGATAATGAATTATTTGTACAGTGTAATCGATCTATTATAAGTAACCTTTATCACCTTGAATCCATCAAAAAAAAACCTCCTGGTTTAATTTTGAAATTACGATATATTGAAGAACCGATTAAAGTTTCAAAATCAAACACTTCAAAAGTATTGCAATTAGCAGAAAAACATTTCAATACTACTTCCTCTTAAATTACTTCATCCCTAATACAAAGCAGTTCATCCCTAACAGCTCTGAACAGACCAAAAAACAGTAACAATGAGGACTTATGTCTCGTCTGTATTGCGAATCATAAAACTTATATAAAATGAAAACACACTTGATTAAATCATGCTTTAAAAAACAAAACCGGATTTTTAATCTGGCCTTTACCATTTTCTTTTGTAGCGTATCTTCATATGTAACTGCACAGGAAGGGACAATTAAGAATATCCTGGAAAGGTTTGCGGCAGACTATAAAAATGACCCAATGTTCACGTCAGATCATTCCTTTGGTATTGAAGTTGACAAAGAAATGTGGGAAGTTGAGGCTATTGCGGCTACCGAAAAAAGTGTTTCGGAAATTAGAATAGCAAAAGGGTCCCCTCCGAAACCAACTTTTTATTATGTTACCAACATAAGGACATTGAAACAGTTGGATAAAGGCGAGATCAATTCCTTGACTGCCGGCGTTAAAGCATTTTCAACGGACTATGCGCCACTTGACATAGAGGTCATGGATGGATTTGAACCCGATGAGAAGTTTGTTGGCGATGTACTGGGACTTACATTCCATTTCTGGACGAAAGGCATGCCTGAGATGGTACCTTTTGGCAAACATTATACCAGGGGAACCCATGGAGCTCAGGCGTCAATCTTTTATTATGATACCGGACTAAGAACGGGTTATGGTTATCTGCATCCTGGTCAACATGCAAATGAGCATCCAAAATCTAAAAGCAACCCGTTTTCTTCAATGATCATCTTAATAAAAGGGAAAGTTACTGCTCGTCTTAATGATGCAGATTATGAAATTGAAGCTGGGAATGCCTTTTTTATTCCACCGGGAATGACCCATGAAGTTTTGAACCCCAATGACGAACCCGCAGAATTTATACTTCTGATGTTTGGAGAAGGTGCATAGTATATTTTTCCTCACCCGAAACCACTTAGGCGGATTCGACCTCTCCAGAGAGGTGAAATAGGAAACCCCGGGGCTTTGCCCGGGGATATACCCTTTCGGTACCATCAATAGTTAGTCGGGTTTCGACCGCATCATCACAAAAAAAGGTTTGGACCCGGCATCGGCGGATCTGGGGCTTATCGCCCCGGCCAAAAGCCGCAAAAGGATCTTCAACATCATGGGTAAGGTGAAAAAGGTCCTTAAGGCGATCTGAGCGTCATTTTGCAGGCATTTGCCCGCATCCTGGCCGATGTAGTGCCTGTACAGGCCTTATACCCTTACACAAGAGAACTTACGGAAAAAGTAGCGCTATTGATTCTGTTTATTCCCTATTTTTAATAAAAATGGGCGGTTTTGGGACAGACTGCAGTTGTAGGCAAACATTGAATACTGTTCAACAACATCAACAGGATTTCATAAAAATGAAAATAGCAATATTAACAATGGGGACACAAGGAGATGTGCAACCCTTTGCAATATTAGGACAGGCACTGAAAAAGCGTGGGCATCAGGTAACACTTTCGACCGCTAAAAACTTTGAAGCACTCGTAAAATCCTACGACATCGACTTCCTGCCAATAGAAGCAGACTTTCAGGAATTTCTGAACTCGGAAGAAGGAAAGAAAATGATGAAAAACCCTTTTCGGGCAAAAAAGAATTTGGGCATTTGGGTGTATCCCATGATTTTTAATTCAATGAAGTCCTTTTACAAGCTGTCCAAAGAAAGTGACAGGGTAATTTTTCATGTCAAAACAAAGGGCGACTATTTTGCAGATCAATTTCCGGATAAAATGATAAGAGCGAATGTAATTCCGGCTATTCAATATACAACAGAATTTATCAACCCTATTTTTAGTGCATTACCTATTCCAGAATTACTCAACGGACTTAGCTATAAATTATCAGACCTTGGAATACGTATGATGATGACGCCGGTAAATGAATTTAGAAAAGATGAAGGACTTCCGCTAAAATTTAAAAAGCCGTCGCTTCCTTCTATTTATGGTATTAGTGAATACTACCTTAAAAAACCAAAAGACTATCCTGCAAATACTCATTTCACAGGATTTTGGACAACCATATCTCAATCTGATTTAAATAAAGACCTGATTGACTTTATCAGGCAAGGAACACCACCTCTTTTAATTACATTTGGCAGTATGACTTTTGAAACGAAATTTGATCTGCCAAACGCTATTGAAAGACTTTCAAATGAACTAAATGTCAGGGTGATTGTGGTTAAAGGCTGGGGCTTTAACGATACGAAAAAATTAGATGAAAACCAAAATATCAAAGTAGTTAGATCTGCACCATACGACAAGCTGTTTCCACACCTGAAAGCTGTAATTCATCATGGTGGCATCGGCACCATTTCAGCTTGCCTGATTGCAGGAAAACCATTTTTCACCTGCCCTGTACTATACCCACTTGGTGACCAACATTTTTGGGGAAACATTGGCTATAAAAAGGGAATAGCATTAAAGCCGATTGGGTTAAAGAAATTAACTGAAAAACTTTTAATTGACAATGCAAAATCATTACTATCAACAGAAACACTTTACACAAACAGTATCGCGCTAGCAGAAAAAATTAAAAATGAAAACGGAGTAGAAAAAGCCATTGAACTGATTGAAGCAAATAAACGCTGATAACCGATTGACAAATCAAACCAAATGAGTAATACTGAAGTGGAAGGACATAACTCCCTGAATTTACTTTGGATAAAAAGAATTATCACCCTGGTTTTTGGTTTGATAATCTGGCACCTCCCCATTCCCTGGGACTTGTCACCGGATTCCTGGCATTTGTTTACCATTTTCATAACCGCCATAATAGGCGTTTTAATTGATGCCCTGTCTATATTTACTGCCTCTGTCCTGGCATTGGTAGCAGTGGTCATATTAAAAGTCCTTCCCCCCGAAAAAGCTTTTTCAGGATTCTCAGAGAGTTTTATACTGCTTATTCTGGCTGCTTTTTTAGTAGCAAAAGGTGTTATTAAGTCAGGATTAGGAAGACGGATCGCATTTTTACTGATTCGCAAATTTGGGAAATCCACCTTAAATCTGGGGTATTGTATCGTTGCTACAGACACAATCCTGGGACCTGCTATTCCAAGCAATACCGCAAGATCGGGAATTCTTTACCCTATTGCCCATGCATTATCTTTGGACACCGGGTCGTTACCTACCCCTGAAAGCAGAAAGAAAACCGGAAGTTATCTGATGATGACTGCCATCTCCGGACACACGATAAGTTCAGCACTCTGGTTTACCGGAATGGCCGCTAACCCGGTGGGCGCCGGAATTGCTGCTCAATTTGGAGTAAACATGAATTTCGGGAATTGGTTATTGGTGGCCTCTGTACCCTGTATCATTGCACTAATCGCGATACCCCTGGTATTGTATAAACTCTTTCCTCCGGAAGTTAAATATACTCCGGAGGCTCCTGAAATGGCTAAGAATGCGCTTCTTGAAATGGGGCCCATGAGCAAACGGGAATGGATTATGGGCATTACATTTTTTGGAATGATCCTTCTGTGGGCTTTATCACCAATTTTGAAAATGGACCTGGCGATTGTTGCCTTTCTTGGATTATCGATATTGATATTAACCAATGTGTACACACTTGAAGATATTCGGCAAGGTGCCGGGGATGCGCTCGAAACCTATGTATGGTTTGCAATTTTATATATGATGAGTACTGCACTGAATGACCTGGGTTTTATGAAAATCCTTGGGGCTCAAATAGCTACCTACATCAGTGGGTATAACTGGGTTACGGTTTATATCCTCTTAACAGTGCTATATGTTGCAATCCACTATCTTTTTGTCAGTCAAACAGCGCACCTGCTGGCTTTATATGCTGTTTTCCTACAAGTGGCAGTAGATGCTCAGGTACCCGCTGCATTAATGGCCTTTATGCTATCTTTCGCCACTAATTATTTTGCTGTCATTACTCCCCAGGCATCAAGTTCTAACGTTTTATTTGCCGGAAGTGGCTTTTTACCATCGGAAGATATATATAAACAAGGCGCAGTCATCACGGTTTTGAATACGGCAATCTTCCTTGTTGCAACACCCTGGATCATTTGGTCATCATCGTTATAGGGCAATTATGAAATTTTAGTGGAAATTGTACCAACGGCATAAATACAACGGACAGGGTTCAGTTTACACCCTCATCAATGCTTGTCAGGGACAGGGCATAAGTTTTAATTTATTCATCACGATCCCTGCCCGTAAGGCCCGGCGGGAATTAAAAAAAGGTCCAACTTTAGATAAAGTCGAACCCCCTGCTATTTTAATGTATACACTTAACCGGATAGTGTTTACCCTCTATTTTATATTTTTATTTTTCCAATGCCTTTTTTAGCTTTGATTTTTTGGCTTTAAGGGTTTTTTCAGAATCCTTTAATTTGCTTTTCACTTTCTTGATTACACTTTTCTTAGCGTCCTTCTTTTTTGCTTTTTTTAGCTTGTCTTTAAGATCCTCTACTTTTTGAGCTGTTTTCTTAACTAGTTTTTTTTCTGCTTTCAATTTTTTGTTGTTTTTTTTAGTTATATCTGATTTGTTTCCCGGTGACTTCTTTTTCTTGTCTATGTCTTTAACTGAAGTTATCTTTTCCGCTTTCTCTATTAATTTTAGGGTATCACCTTTAGCAGCCACATCTTTAGCAGCCGCACCTTTAGCTGCCGCACCTTTGGCAGCCGCACCTTTGGCAGTCGCACCTTTAGCAGTGGTACTTTTAGCAGCCGCAACTTTAGCAGCCGCAATTTTAGCTGCCGCAGCTTTAGCAGCCGCAACTTTAGCAGCTGTACTTTTAACAGCCGCACCTTTAGCAGCCGCACCTTTTGGAGCTGCACTTTTAACAGCTGCAACTTTAGCAGCCGTACTTTTAGCAATCGGTTCTTTATTTTCAGGTAGCGCAACAGCAGGAGATTTCTTAGTACTTCTTCTCACCGGTGCTTTTTTAGCCGGAGCTTTTTTAGCCGGAGCTTTGGTTGCCGCTGTGCTTCTTTTTTTAACAGGTACCACGGGTTTTGAAGGTGTTTTGTTATCCACTTCTGATTCCTTTGGCAGGGAATTATTCTTATGAGCAGCAATGTCTTTATTATCCATATTTTACTGATGATTAATTAACTCAAAGATAAGGTTAAATTTATGAAAGAAGTTGTATTTATTCTATATGGAGCATTTTATATTTATATGATTTGCAGAATTGTAAAATTATATTTTGTAGCAACATATTGTTTATATATAATTCCTGAATAAAATTGTGTTACAAGATAACTCCTATGTTATGCCGGATTTGGTCATACTAACAGAATTCCCCTTATTATCGTGTCTGCAATCTTTTATGGATTTTACATATAAACAAATAAATCAGAATTAAAATATTTTTATGCCGGGCAGCAGGAAGAATCATTTCATTCAAATGACAGTAACTTATTTTGACAAGAAATGACAACAATTAACAAATGAAACTATTCCATATTGCTGATTACCAAAAAAAGCCAACAAGCAATAATAGCTTAAAGTAAGCAGCTTTAAAAAAAGCATGTATGGGATTGTTAAGCTAATTATCGTCCATAAAGGCGATGCTGTAATCTACAAAGAACGCAGAATTTGCAGCTATTGAAGGCCATGAAATGTTTTAAATCATTATAATTTTAATTGCATCAAAATAGTATAAAGGAGTGGGGTATGTTTGTTTAAATTCGTACTTACCCTGCCAGAAAAAAATAAAGGTATTACAACAATAATCCAATGCGCAGCATCTGTCTCCTTCTTATCTTATTTGCAATGTCCGGCTCCGGTTTTGCGCAAACAAAACTGGAAAAAGAGGTGCGTATTCGAAAAAAAGAGGTTCCTAAGGTAGCTTTATCATTTATTGACGCAATAAACTTTACTAATAAAATAAAATGGTATAAGGAAACCGGACTCAATAAAACATCTATTGAAGCCAAAACAAAATACAGGGCGAAGAACTATAGTATTGAATTTACCCTGGAGGGAATTCTTGAAGATGTAGAAATAGGGATAAAACAGGCCGATATCCCGCAGAATACATTCGATAAAATGGATGAACTCCTTACATCGGAATTCACCAGGTATTTAATTGATAAGGTACAAATTCAATATGTAGGAGCACCAGAGGCCCTATTGTCTCAATTACGAAATGAAGCCCCTGCCGGGGAGGTGAAGATTAATTATGAATTGGTGATCGTTGCCAAAGTAAACAGGGTTTTTAAGAAGTATGAATATCTGTTCTCAGAGAACGGTGAAGTATTGAGGTATGGAGAAATTATAGTAAGAAATACTGATCAAATCGAATATTAGTATGAAACTATATCATCTCGGCCTTTTTCTTATCGCAACCTCTTTTTGTAAAGCTCAAAGCAGCTATCAGTTTGGCATTTTGCCATCACTGAATATAAATAAAAAACTCCCCAATGATTTTAAGCTGAATTTTGAGTTGGAATCAAGACAGGAATTAAAAAGTGGTCTCTTTAATATGCCAGGTGATTTTAACTTTGAATATGAACTAACAGATTTTTCGGTTTTAGCTTCAAAAAAAATTGCCATCAACAAATCCTTGGCACTCGGTTTTTTAGCCAGGATATCAGACGGTAAATTAACAGGCCGAAGTATACAACAGTATATAGTCACCACACGATACCCAGGTTTTATACTTTCCCACAGGGTCTCAGCAGACCAGACATTCTCAAAGGATGAAGGTACTGAATACAGGTTGCGTTACAGACTTTCTTCAGAAATTCCTTTAAATGGTCAGTCTGTTGATCCAAAGGAATTTTACATTAATTTAAGTAATGAATATTTGAATTCTTTACAGGATAATACCTATGATTTGGAGATTAGAGTAGGCCCTTTTTTAGGTTATAAATTTATGGATACTAAAAAGCTGGAATTCGGTTTAGACTATCGGATAAACTCCTTTTTAAAAAACAGCCCGGGGCATCGATTTTGGATTGGCATTAATTGGTATCATGCTATTTAGGATTACCATAAAATTCATAAGGACTTACTACGATGCTAATATATCCAGACCAATAGCTGAATCAATAGTAAAACAGTCGGAATTTTGGATCTGTATCAGTAATATTATCACAGGTTGTATACCTTACCGGGCAACCACTTGATTTGATTGCTTATCGTCTGGACAGATCAGGATTGAAAACCGAATCTGAAGATGGGAAATACAAGAACTTAAATAGTATTTATCAATGTGAAAATCCAGCTATGACAAAAGTAGACCCTATCATCGCAGTAAAGGATGTGGAAGCCAGTTCTGAATGGTATCAACAGGTATTTGGTTGCAGGAGTATGCACGGGGGAAAAGAGTTTGATGTTCTACTATCTGAAACCACGTGACGTTTTGATTTGCCTCTATATATGGGGAGCGCACGGTCACCCTACAATGACCAATCCGGGAATTGCTGATGGAAACGGGCTAATCCTCTACTTTCGGACAGACAATATGAATGGTATACGGAAATCAGCTGAAAAAATGGGTTGCAATTTTGAAGAAGACATTCATTTGAATCCAAATTCGGGGAGAATGGAGTTTTCACTCAGGGATCCGGACGGATACTTTTTGACCATAACGGAATTTCATAAATATGAAGGTTAAGGGAAGACAATACCCGGTCTTGAGCATTGCCCTGATAAAATAAACCCATCATGACCCGTAGAAACAAATCATTTCCCGGGAAGCAACAAGCTGGCTTGCAGCGTGAATGTACGTTCCGGGAATACAATAAGTGATTAACATAAAACGACAACGATGAATCCTAAGGTCGATTTCTATTTCAACAAAGCCTCAGAGTGGGTAGAGGAATTGGAGCGGTTGAGAAGGATTATTCTGTATTGTCAGCTAACCGAAGAATTGAAATGGGGAGTTCCCTGTTACCTTTTTAAGAACCGCAACATTGTGTTGATCCATGTCTTCAAGGAATACTGCGCCCTTTTGTTTTTCAAAGGGGCCTTATTAAAAGACTCCGAAGGCATCCTGGTCCGGCAAACAGAGAATGTGCAGGCGGCACGTCAAATTCGCTTCACCAATGTTCAGGAAATCATCGATAGGGAACACATCCTGAAAGCCTATATTTATGAAGCCATTGAAGTGGAAAAAGCCGGTTTGAAAGTAGCTTTCAAACCAACGGAAGCATTTACAATTCCAGAAGAATTCCAGAAGGAACTGGATAAGTCCCCTGCCCTGAAGGCGGCCTTTGAGGCATTGACCCCTGGTCGGCAAAGAGGCTACCTCCTCTATTTCGCGGCGGCCAAACAATCGAAAACCCGGGAGGCAAGGGTTGAAAATTATAAACAGCACATTCTCGATGGAACGGGCTTGAATGACCAATAGGTTCGCCCGCAACTATTTCCGCCAGGCCTGCGGCGATAAATCAGGGGAAGGTAACTTTTTTGTACCTCACTGTTTCAAAAAATTATAATTTTAGTAAGACAGCAGGATGGATCACGGTGCAGCCTGCATGGTACCCGGACTAACAACACATATCATGAAAACAACTGTTGCCATATGCGGGGCAGGTATCGCTGGTGTTGCCACTGCCTATTATTTAGTACAGCATACCCGGGATACAGAAGTCCTTTTAATCGACAAAAATCAGCCCCTTTCCTTTACCACAAGTAAGTCGGGTGAGAATTACAGGGATTACTGGCCCGAAGAATGTATGCGGCAGTTTATCAGTCACAGTATAGCGCTGATGAAGGAGTTGAGGGAAGCTTATGGTGACCAGTCATTCCAAATGGTGGAAAGCGGCTATAATTTTATTAGCCATATCAAACAAAAATCCCTGTTTGGATCTCCCTTCGATAATCCAGACAGCATAGTGGAGGTCATCGATAGCCAATGCATCCAAAAAGAATTTCCCTATCTGGATAAGGAGGTAAAAAAGGTTGTCAGGATCAAAAATGCAGGGAAAATCGATGTATATGCCTTGGGAAGTTTACTGCTTCGGGAGGCCAAAAAGTTGGGGATGGTGGAAGTAACCGGTGAAATTGTATCCATCGAAAAAAAGGGTTCAAGGTTTCAGCTTACCCTGGAATCACAACGGATTATAGGGGCTGATAAGGTGGTGATCGCAACCGGCCCTTTTATTAATGGTATTGCGAAAATGTTGGGGTTTCGATTTCCGGTCCACAACACACTTCAGCGCAAGTTCACTATCCCGGACCCTTTAAAAATTATTCCGGAAACTATGCCTTTCACCATCTATGCAGATCCGCAATACCTGGATTGGTCAGCAGCAGAATCCGATTTTTTCAGGTCAGAAAAAAAATATGGGTGGCTCTTACAGGAGTTTCCCGGTGGTTTACATGTTAAACCGGACTCCGGTGGGATCAAACTGGGATGGGCATTCCAGACAGGGCATGTACAGCCGCAGTGGGAATCTCCCCCGATGGAATTTTTTCCCCAGGTTGTTTTAAAGGGGGCAAGCAGGTTTATACCGGCACTGGAAGAATATGAAAACGATATTCCGTCGCCCCTGGTTGAATATGCAGGATATTATACCCGTACCAGGGAAAATTGGCCACTTATTGGCCCAACTCCTATAAACAATGTTTATGTTATTGGTGCCCTGGCCGGATTTGGCACAATGGCAGCCTGTGCGGCCGGGAAGCTTTGTGCTGCCTATGCATTAAATGAATCCGGCCTCCCTCCCTATGCCCCCTTTTTTCATCCTCTGCGGTATCAGCATACGGAAATAGTAAATGCGATGGAGAAGGTGATTAGTGACGGACAATTATAATTCAGAAAAAAACAGTAAACTTATATGCGGTGATATAATTTTATCCGGACAGATAAAGACATTAAATCTTCACATACTATGGAGGATATTATAACCAGGGGGACGATAGAAATTCAGGCCAAAAGTAGAAGGAACCAATATAACAAATAAATGATAAGTGAAACTTCATTTTCTAAACTGGCACTGGGGTTTCCGGGTACCGAACAAACAAAGCATTTTGAACGTACCGGTTTCAGGGTATCCGGAAGGCGTATGTTTGCTACCTACCTTGCCGAAAATAACACTGCCAATATTTTTCTGACTCCCGCAGAACAAAGAATATTTTGCCGGATGGACCCCGTAAACATCTACCCTGTACCCAATAAATGGGGTGAAAAAGGGGCTACCACTTTTGAATTGGATAATGTGTCCGGAGAGATGGTCCTGGAAGCCCTGCTTTCAGCATACACCGAAATACTCCCCTCCAAAACATAAAATGATGCCAACCTTACTGGTATCCTGACAGATGAGAGTATTTGGGAGTCCTCCTGAAACCCACTGGATTTGAGTATATATCGGACAATGCGACGGCTCGGGTGGGCTTTATGAAGCGGAGAGGCCATCACGTTTATCCATTTAGGGGTCCATTTCCGAATAAAAGAGACCCTCAGGGAATAAGATAGTTACAATATAAGAAAATAACATCCTCAAAACCGGATCCGGCAGGTGCCCGCCTGCCTCACACCAGGGATAAGTCATGATGGGTGCGAAAGAAGCAAACAAACCTTAGAATTCAATTATGGATCAGAAAAAAGAATCAAAAGAAAGAATCATAAAGGGTCATAAGCTAAACTGTATAGTCTGTAAAAACGATACGTTCTGGACCCGGGAATCCTTGATGAGCACTCGCGGGATGACGCTTATCAATTTGGACTGGGCCAATAAGTCGGCCCAAAATTTTATCTGTGATTCCTGTGGTTATGTCTATTGGTTCCTGCAGCCCTGAATGCCTCTGGTGCCCCGCATAACAAGCCGGTTTCCGGATAATTGATATCTGCCGATAAATTATGATCTTTACATATTAACAGGGCAGATACTGAACAGCGCACTATGAAAAATATCATTTCCGAAAGGGTGGCCGACTTCCTGGAAAAATTTCCTCCATTCAGTGAAATGCATGAAAAGGATCTCCTGGACATTTCCACGGAAATCAGCATCATCTATAAGGAAAAAGGAAGCATTGTATTTAGTACCAATGAGGAAGCCCATGAGAATTTCTATGTGGTGCATAAGGGGGCTGTAGACCTTAAAATGCCACCCTCAGATTCCCTCGTTGATATCTGTGATGAAGGGGACATTTTCGGGTTGCGGCCCCTGATGGCAAATGAGAACTACAGACTGGAAGCAAAGGCCCGGGAAGATACCATCCTCTACGGTATTCCCATTTCGACCTTTAAGCCGTATATTCAAACATATGAAGAGCTGGGGAATTTTATTATTGAAAGTTTTGCCTCCAATACCAGAAATCCATATTCCAAAGACCATTCCGGGAAATTAGTGGGATCATTTCCACTCGAATTCCCACAGCAGCCAGTCGCCCCTCAATTGGATCTGCAACCCCTTCCCTATACCAAAAAAATGATTTCCTGCACCCCAATGGCAACAGCCAGGTCCATTGCCAAACTGATGTCCAAAAAAAAAGTGGGCTCAGTGCTGGTTGTTGATAATGGACTTCCCCTTGGTATCATCACTGACTGGGACTTCAGGACGAAGATAGTGGCCGGTAATCATCCTGTAACGGCTGCCGCCGGGGATATTATGACCTCCCCTGTCATCACCTACCCACCTAAATTAACCATTACGCAGGCACAAATGGCCATGATGAAGAGCAGCATTGGGCATATTTGCCTTACCGAAGATGGAACCACAAACACCCGGGCAGTGGGTATTGTTTCAATGCATGATATTCTGGTGGCCATGGGTAATGATCCTGCTGCATTGGTAAAGGCCATCAAACGATGCAGAAAGGTCAAACGGCTAAAACCGATCAGAAATAGTATCACCGCACTGTTGAAAGGCTATCTGGATCATAATATCCCGATGTCAATAATAGTGAAGATAATATCGGAACTGAATGATACCTGTATCAAACAAATAATTCACCTCTCCCTGAAAAAAATGCCTGCTCCTCCCCCTGTTAGTTTTGCCTGGATGGCCATGGGAAGCCAGGGTCGGGGCGAGCAATTGTTGCACACAGACCAGGATAACGCCTTGGTTTTTAATGATGTGAAGGAGGACCGCCTGGAGGAAACCACCCAGTATTTCCTGGATCTGGCCAGTAGGATCACCAACGGCCTTCTCGAGATAGGGTATGAATATTGCCCGGCCGGGATGATGGCCTCCAATCCACATTGGTGTATAAGCCTCAGCGGCTGGAAACTGAAGATTACGCGCTGGATGGCCAATCCCGGGAAAGAGGAGGTGTTGTTATCGTCTATATTTTTTGATTATAATTTTATTTATGGTGATAAGTCACTGACGGAGGAAATATCCGAGCATATTTTCGGGGAAGTTGAAAAGTACCCTGCTTTCTCACTGCACCTTGCAGCAGGAGCCCTTCAAAATCCTTCGCCAACAGGGTTTTTCAGACAATTCCTGGTAGAACAGGACGGGAAATACAAAGACTTTTTCGATCTGAAACGACGCGGCCTGATGCCGTTAACCGATGCTGCGCGTGTCCTAATCCTCTCATACAAAACCAAACAGATCAACAATACGGCAGCCCGTTTCGAGAAACTGGCGGAGCTCGACCCCAATAACGGGGAATTATATCTTTCCTGTGCTTACGCCGTAAAGGCATTGCTTAAATTCCGAACCAAACAGGGCCTGGCTCACCAGGATCCGGGACGATATATTGCACTGGACCGGTTGACCAAGGAAGAAAAGATAAAACTGAAAAGCAGTTTTAAAACCATTAAGGAGCTGCAGGAATTGCTGGCCATTCGCTTCAACGTTCCTAAATTGCTGGTATGAAGCGCCTGTTCATAAATAAAAATGCCGATTTACCAGAATATTGGAAGCGTTATATTGCTTCCTTTGCCGTACCGCTGCCAGCGGACCTGCACAAAACGCCTTTTGTAGTACTCGACACAGAAACTACGGGAATGGACCCGGAGAAAGACCGGATCCTTAGTATTGGTGTCCTCAGGTTGCGGGATAATATCATTCTGGTAAAGGATTCGATGGAAATGTATGTTCGGCAGGAACATTATGATCAAAGTACCACCGGGGTACATGGTATCCTGAAGGAAGAAGGGGCCCACTGCATTTCAGAGCCCGAAGCTATAGAACAATTACTGGCCTACCTTGAAGGTACCGTACTGATAGGCCATCACCTCCATTTCGATGTGGTGATGGTGAACAAGGCTCTCAATCGGCTTGGGCTCCCCGGATTGAAGAATAAGGCAATTGACACCGCCACCCTGTACAAAAAAACGCTTATACGTTCCCCCTTGCTTCCGATCCAAAAGTCCTATTCCCTGGATGAACTGGCAGATACATATGACTTATCCCGAAAGGATCGCCATACCGCTTTGGGTGATGCCTACCTTACGGCACTTGCCTTCCTGAAAATTTTAGAACAACTACAAAAAAAAAGGACTGTTTCCCTGAAAAACCTTCTGAACTTCCGCTAAAGGTTTAATAGTTTTAATAAATATTCTCCAGGAAATACACAAAAAATGTGCATTTCATCGAAAATATTTGCATTTAGTCAGAGTTTATTTATTATTAAAAATTATTGTTAACCTACTCTTATTTAGATTTTTATACATTTCAAAAAAATATTTTCCCTTTATATCGCGGCGGATAATCTGCATTTGTAGCTCCCGGAAAATCATTTCGTGCTAAAATAAGTCAAAGCAAATACTCGTTATGCGTATAAACTTTATTGCCAAAATGGAAGCAGAAATACAACATAATATCATTCTAATAATCATCTAAATACCCAAACTATAGCATTTTTTTACACCCCAACCCAAACATGAACCCCCTTTCAAACCTACCTCATGCAACCTACAAAATTTTCCCTTGTGGCAATCTTGCTACTCACATGCAATGCCCTGTTTTCTCAAACGGTTATTTCCGGAGAACTTCGAAAATGGCATAACGTAACCCTGACATTTAATGGGCCCAATACGTCAGAAAGCAACAGTACCAACCCTTTTCTGGATTACCGTTTAAATGTTACCTTCACGGGTCCTAACGGAAAAACCTTCCTGGTACCTGGTTTTTATGCCGCAGATGGCAATGCCGCCAATACCGGTGCCAGTTCGGGAAATAAATGGCAGGTACACTTCAGTCCGGACCAGACAGGGTCCTGGACCTATTCAACTTCCTTCCGCACGGGTGCAAATGTGGCCATCAACCTCAATGCCAGTGCAGGGAGTCCCACCTCTTTCAACGGGGCATCCGGCAATTTCAACATCAGCAACAATAATAAATCCCTGCCAGACAACAGGGCCAATGGACGGTTGAGCTATGTAGGGGAACGGTATTTAAAATACACAGAAACGGGCAAATACTTTATCAAAGCAGGCGCAGATTCACCGGAAAACCTGTTGGCCTACGGGGAATTTGATAATTCGCTCAATAGCAAGACCTGGGGGCCCCACCTCCGCGACTGGAGTAATGGCAATCCCACCTGGAGGAATGATAAAGGCAAAGGCCTTATTGGCGCGGTCAACTATCTCGCTTCCAAAGGAATGAATGCTTTTTCTTTCCTGACCATGAATGTCACGGGTGATGGGAAGGATGTATGGCCATGGGCTGCCGTCAACCACGGCGACCTCGATGGAAATTCAGGGGCTGATTCTGATAACAGGACACGCTATGACGTTTCCAAATTGGCCCAATGGGAAATTTTGTTCAGCCACGCGGACAGTAAAGGTATGTACCTCCATTTTAAAACGCAGGAAACAGAAAACGACCTGCTTATGGATGGGGGTGAATTGGGGACGGAGCGAAAATTATACTACCGGGAACTCATCGCAAGGTTTGGCCATCACCTGGCCTTAAACTGGAACCTGGGGGAGGAAAATGACCTCTACGATACGGATGAACTCAATGACGCCAACTGTTCCAGGGTAAAATCATACGCTGCCTATTTTCAAGATCTTGATCCTTACAACCACCACGTGGTTATCCATTCATATCCCTGGGGCCAGGATCTGCTTTATACCCCGCTTTTGGGGAATACAAGCCTTACCGGCGCTTCCATTCAATCCGATATCAATACGGTACACGAAGATGTTAAGAAATGGATACAGGCATCCAACAACCGCGGTAAGCAATGGGTAGTTGCCAATGATGAGCAGGGTGGTGCCAACAAAGGTGTGACAACGGATGCCTCCTATTCCGGCAGTAAAGGATCCCAGGCAGATAACCAGAAAGACGTACGCAATAAGGTACTTTGGGGGACTTTGCTGGCAGGTGGCGCAGGTGTAGAATACTATTTCGGGTATCAGACTGGGGAGACAGACCTTACGTCAGATGATTGGAGGAGCAGGGACAACAAATGGGGCGATGCAAAAATTGCCGTCAACTTTTTTCAGCAAAATTTACCGTATTGGCAAATGGAATCCTCGGATAACAGCACCTCTTCAACTGTGGATTATTGCCTTTCTAAAACCAATGAAATTTACGCACTATATCTTCCCAACGGTGGTAGTACGAATGTTAACCTGTCTTCGGCAAGTGGAAAATTTTCAGTTCAATGGTTCGATCCCCGAAATGGCGGCAATCTTTTGAACGGGTCAGTAACGGAAATAAGTGCAGGAGGGAACCGGTCTGTCGGTAACCCCCCGAACAATGCCACCCAGGATTGGGTAGCCCTGGTCAAAAAACAGGAAGGCACAACCGATGGTGGTACCCCTACCCCTTCCTGCGAAGCAAACTATGAATCACAGAATGGCCTCGTGGTCATTGAAGGAGAGTCCCTGATAGTCCCTTCAGGCTGGAATAAAAAAACAGCCGTTGCCGGCTATACCGGTACCGGATACCTGGAATGGGAAGGTGGCGATAGTTTCAACACACCCGGTACCGGAATTATTTCAACTTCTATTAAGATCAATGAAGCGGGTGATTATTTATTCGAATGGAGAAGTAAAGTTGGACAGGGGACCTCTTCCGCTGATTTCAATGATTCCTGGCTGCGTTTTCCCGATGCCTCTGATTTTTATGCCCAAAAGGGGACTCATATAGTGTATCCCAAAGGAAGCGGAAAACTCCCCAGTCCCAACGGAGCTGGCTCAAATGGCTGGTTCAAAGTTTACCTGGGTGGCACCACAAACTGGACCTGGTCTTCCAGCACCAGTGACGAGGACCCACATAAGATCTATGTTTCCTTTGATTCGCCCGGGGTATACACCATGGAAATTTCCGGGCGGTCAGACCACCATCTTATAGATAGGATCACGCTCAATAAATCCACGGTGGACGCCTCCAATCTATCCCTTCCGGAGACGCCTTGTACTGATACACCCAATCAGGATGTTGCCGTCATTTCCGTTGCTTTAACGCCTGAACAAGCCAACCTCGTTGCAGGAAGTACACTGAACTTAAACCTACTGGTATCACCATCAAATGCCACTGATAAATCAGTAGTTTGGACATCTTCCGACACCACTATTGCAACGGTAAACCAAACCGGAAATGTAACGGCTAAAGCAGCCGGAACTGTAACGATTACTGTAAAATCAGTTGACGGAAACCATACGGATACGGCTGCGCTAACCATCACCAATCCGGATATCCCGGTAACTGGCGTCGCGGTTTCCCCTGATCAGGCCACAATTGAAACAGGCAATACCTTAAAATTAAACGCAGAGGTAACTCCTGCAAATGCAACCAACAAAACCCTGGTTTGGACATCTTCCAACACCACTATTGCAACGGTAAACCAAACCGGA
>JBGTLT010000107.1:0-5317 GCA_041743975.1 Zeaxanthinibacter sp. | reverse complement strand
CCGTTTGACCGGCAATAACAATATCGCTTGGTTTCCCGGGCCTCGATGGATATTCATAGCCCAGGTGTGACAGGCAGACTACAAGGTCACATTTTTCATCTTCCTTCAGAACGCGACCCATATCCTGGGCAATCTCTACCGGATCAAGGTATAATGTTTCCTTATAAAGCCCCGCTGTCACAAGGCCGGCCAATTCAATCCCCAACCCAAACACCCCTACCCTAAGGGAACCTGGCGTATAGATGGAATACGGTTTTACAAAGCCGTCCAACACCGTATTGCTAAAGTCATAATTGGCCGATAGCATATCAAAGCCGGCATGTGGCAATTGGGCGAGAAGCCCCTCCACACCATTATCAAAATCATGGTTCCCGATGGTGGCTGCATCATATTTTAGTTTGCTCATCAGTTTAAATTCCAGCTCCCCACCATAGAAATTAAAATAGGGGGTACCCTGAAAAATATCCCCTGCGTCAAGCAACAGCGTATGGGGGTTTTCCCTGCGGATCTGTTCTATCATGGTAGCCCTTCGGGCCAGGCCGCCCAGATTGGGAAAACTCGAGTGGCTTGCAGGGAATGGGTCTATATGGCTGTGGACGTCATTGGTATGCAAAATGGTAAGGTGTTTTTTCTGAAACTGGCTGCAGGAATCGAGCGATAGGCAACCCATTCCAACAAAGGCAGAAGCAGCGGTTGAGTTGTGTAAAAAGGTCCTTCGTTTCATGGTTGGCCCAGTTTTATAAATCGGTCATCAATTACGGGGTTCAGGGTATCCGTCTTCCGGAAATAATCGATCATGGCATTCCGTATGAGGTAATCAAGTTCAACCACCTTAATGGCATTACGGAAGAAGCCCATATCATCCCCTCCCTGTACCAGGTAGTCCGAAGTGGCCACATTATAGGTTTTGTTCTCATCAAAAGGAATACCCCGGATAGTAACGGATTGCAGGCTGTTGTCCTTTCCTACTATGATCTGTATGCCGGCTATGGGATGTGCCCTGTCTGATTGGATAAGGTACGCCACCAGCTCCCGAATGGATTTCCCATTCAATTCCACCACGTTTATCCTGTTTTCAAAGGGCATGAATTCATAGGCTGTCCTGGCGGTAACATCGCCCCTGGAAATGATACTGCGGATACCACCGTGATTAAGTACCACAAAATCAATCTCTTTTTGGGTACGGGAGCGGAATATAGGATTGGCTTCCTCATGGATGATATCGGCGAGCAGGTTGCCGGCAGTGGTGTTATATTTACCATCATCCTTGGAAATACGGTAGGGAGCATAAGACAGCACACTGTCCAAAACAATGTTCACATGCCTGGAATATGGAGCCATAAAAGAGTCTATGGCCGCTAAAGGTTCCACGGAATCCGTTACGGGAAACCGGGAACCTTCTATTTTTACCAATACCTGCCCTTCCTGCCGGCAGGCAGTAACACCTATGATTGTTATAAATATAACAAATTGTTTTATTTTTAAAACCATATTCCGTTTTATCTTAGCATCGGATTTGACGGTATATTAAGTACATTTGTGGAAAGGTAAATGTACATGTTTTTAAAGGGACTCACCGACAAATTTAAGTACAAATCCGGTCAGAAATATTTACGACAGGAGCTTAAAAATTCCCCTGAGGCCATCGCCAGAACCAAGGGCGTACGCTCGGTCGCCGTGATTGTGGATATGGATAAGTTTGATAAAACCGAACTTTTTTATGAATTTATAGAGGAATTTAAATTGAGGCCGAATGCCGTTAAAGTTATAGGATATAAGAACTACTATGACAAGAATTCGCCCTATGCAACACCTGTTTTTTCAGATAAGGACCTGGGCTGGAACGGGGCTATTGAGAACAGTTATGTATTGGAATTCCTGAGCAGGGAATATGACCTTCTGGTAAACTATTACACGGTGGAAAATCTGCTACTGCAATTGATGACGGTAAAAACAAAGGCAAGGATCAAGGTGGGATTCGCTGAAATTGATAAAACTTATAATGATTTGATAATGGAAACTTCCATGGCCGATTTCAAAACTTTTAAAAAGGAGCTCCGGAAGTACCTCAGGGTATTGAATGAAATTGAAGTATGAAACTAATTTGCGGAACAGGAGTTGCTTTGGTAACCCCCTTCAGGGAGGACCTGAAGGTTGATGAAGATGCGTTGAGGCGCATTGTTCGCTACAATGTGGATGGCGGAGTGGATTATTTGGTTATCCTTGGGACTACGGCGGAATCCGTTACACTCTCCAAAAGTGAAAAGCAGCGGATAATGGAAGTAGTGGTGTCTGAAAACGCAGGGGTTCTACCCCTTCTTATCGGCATAGGGGGGAACAATACACTGCAATTGGCAGAGGAACTCAGGAATACTGACCTGCAGCATTTTGTTGCTGTCCTTTCCGTTTCTCCCTATTACAACAGGCCCACCCAGGAAGGAATTTACCAGCATTTCAAATGTCTCAGTGCCGCATCCCCCATCCCCCTGATCGTTTATAATGTTCCGGCCCGGACCGGCAGCAACATGCTGCCACAGACCGTCATCAGGCTTGCACAGGATTGTTCCAATATCGTAGCTATTAAAGAGGCTTCCGGGGATATCACACAGATCAGATCCCTTATTAAATCTGCCCCTCAGGGATTCTTGGTGATTTCCGGCGATGATTCCACTGCTCTGCAAACCATCGAAGCCGGTGGGGCGGGGGTGATATCAGTACTGGGGCAGGGATTCCCGGCCGAGTTCTCCAAAATGATCCGCCTCGCACTGGAGGGGGATTTTTCAGCCGCACGGGATATTCAGGCCAGGCTTCAACCTGGAGTGGAGCTCATCTTCCGGGAAGGAAACCCCGCCGGTATCAAAGCGGTTTATGAATTCCTCGGACTCGCATCGGGCCGTCTAAAGCTGCCATTGATTGAGGCCTCAATGGACCTCAAAAAGGAGATCAATGGTTTTGTGAAGTCGTTTTCAAATATCCCTGCCTGAAGCCGATCTGCGGCATTCCGTTAAATCTTACCCAATTCGCAGCTGGATTAATAGGGTACTTCCTATTTTAGACCCTTAAATAATGTTTTTTATTCCGCTGATTATCCCTAATTTTGCAAAATGTTTTTTAAAATGAAGAAATTTCTTTTAATGCTAACCGTAAGTGCGGTATTGTTGTCTTGCAATGAGTACCAGAAAGTACTCAAAAGTGAAGACACCAGCCTGAAATACGATTTAGCAGAAAAATTGTACAACGAAGGGGATTTTAAACGGGCGAACAGACTTTTTGAACAAATTTCCCCTAAGTATGTAGGGAAACCCCAGGGAGAGCGGGTGATGTTTTTTCTTGCAGAGTCCTTTTACAAGATTGGGGATTACAATTTTGCAGGGTATCAGTTTGAGCGATTTTTAAAATCGTATCCCAAAAGCGATAAAGCGATGGAAGCATCGTTTCTGGGCGCCAAAAGTTATTTTAAACTATCCCCCGCCTATTCGCTGGACCAGACCGATACGGACAAGGCACTTGTCAAACTACAGACATTTATCAACTCTTATCCTGAGTCGGAATACATGGCGGAAGCCAATGCCATGGCCCAGGAATTGACCACAAAGAATGAAAAAAAAGCATATGAGATCGCCAAACAATACACCCGTTTGGGAAAATCATATATGCTGGAATTCAATATCTCGGCAATTGAGGCATTGGATAATTTTATTTCCGAAAACCCCGGGACCATTTACAGGGAAGATGCCTTATACCTCAAAGTAGAGGCCACGACCAACCTGGCATTGAACAGCACCGTTAGCAAGAAGAAGGAACGATTAGAGGAGGCGAAGGCTGCATATGAAAACCTGATGAAATATTATCCGGAAACCAAATATTCCCGGGATGCCAATAACATGGCCGAAAAAGTAAACAAAGAATTAACTAATTTTTCTGTTACAGAAAACCTTTCCAAATAAATATGAGCGATCTTAAGAATTCCAAAGCACCCGTTTCTACCGTTACCATCAACCGGAATGAGTTTGATGATAAGACAGAAAATATTTATGAGGCGATTTCTATCACAGCCAAAAGGGCTATCCAGATCAATTCGGAAATTAAGAAGGAACTTCTGGAAAAACTGGAAGAATTTGCGACTTATAGCGACAGCCTCGAAGAAGTTTTTGAAAACAAGGAACAAATTGAGGTATCCAAGTTTTATGAGAAACTCCCCAAGCCCCATGCATTAGCTGTTATGGAGTGGCTGGATGACAAAATATACTATAGGAATACAGAGAAAGACCAATAGTGTATGTTGGGCGGCAAGAACATCCTTTTGGGGGTTACCGGGGGTATTGCTGCCTATAAAACACCTTTTCTCGTTCGATTACTGATAAAAGCCGGGGCAAGTGTTAAAGTAGTTTTAACCGAAAACGCCGGCTCCTTTGTTTCCCCCCTTACCCTTGCCACCGTATCCAAAAATGCCGTATTGACCAGTTTTGCAGAAGAAACGGAGGACACGGTGGACTGGAATAACCATGTGGAACTGGGCCTTTGGGCAGATCTTATGATTATCGCCCCGGCCACCGCCAATACACTATCGAAAATGGCCAATGGCATTTGTGACAACCTCCTGTTGGCGGTATACCTTTCCGCAAAATGCCCTGTTTTTTTCGCCCCCGCAATGGATCTGGATATGTACCAACATCCGGCTACCCTGGCATCTTTTGAGAAGTTGCAGGCTTTTGGGAATAGGATGATACCGGCCGCTACCGGTGAACTGGCCAGTGGGTTACACGGGGAAGGACGGATGGCAGAACCTGAGGAAATTCTTGCATTCATACAGGAGTTCCTGAAAAAAGGGCTTCCGCTAAGCGGTAAAAAGGTTTTGATCACATCGGGGCCGACCCACGAGGCAATAGACCCGGTACGGTTCATAGCCAACCATTCAACAGGGATGATGGGCTATGAACTGGCCAAATCGGCTGCGGAGCTCGGAGCCGGGGTAGTACTTATTTCGGGGCCCACACAACTGTCTGTTGAACACCCGAATATTGAGGTGGTATCTGTAGTTTCCGCTATAGAAATGTTTACCGCCGCAATGGGGCATTTTAACAATATGGATATCGTTATCTGCGCTGCTGCCGTCGCCGATTACCGGCCTAAACAGGTTTCACGACAGAAAATAAAGAAAGGGGCTGATACCATATCGTTGGAACTGGTACGGAATCCGGATATCCTGGAGACCATGGGACAACGGAAAAATAAACAGTACCTGCTGGGATTTGCCCTTGAAACTGAAAATGAAATAGCCAACGCGAAAGCAAAATGCACTAAAAAGAACCTGGAT
>JBGTLT010000106.1:0-2787 GCA_041743975.1 Zeaxanthinibacter sp. | reverse complement strand
TTGAACATGTTGATATATGAAAAAATGAAGGACATTGCCATCCTGAAGGCAACGGGTTTTTCCGGGAAGGACGTACAATTGATTTTTATAAGCCAGGCCATGATTATCGGTACCGTAGGGGGGATTCTCGGATTGATCATTGGTTATGGGCTTTCTGAAATCATTGATAACCTCGCCTTTGAAACAGAGGCCTTACCTACAATTACCACTTTCCCGGTCAATTTTCAGTTGCGTTACTATATTATCGGGATTTCCTTCGCCCTGATCAGCACTTTTATTGCGGGATATATGCCTTCTAAAAAAGCAAAACGAATAGACCCTGTTCGGATAATAAGGGGCACATGATACGCTAACCCTCGTCGGGAAGGTTATCCCCGGAAAATAAGGCTATGCACTGAGCCCTGTTTTTGTAAGCCATCCGCCCTGTATACAATTTTGGGAAGGGATCGGAGGTGGTGCCAGGGTTATTTGTAGCGATTGAATTACATATGAAATGGAGCACGTTTTAGAAACCAGGAATATTGACAAACACTTTTTAAAACCCAAGGATTACCATGTCCTGAAGGATATATCCATTACAGTATCAAAAGGAGAATTCGCTTCCATTATGGGTAAATCGGGATCCGGGAAATCAACCTTGCTTTATATTCTGTCCACCATGGATACGGATTATACCGGCGAGTTGTTCCTGAATGATGAATTGGTCACGGGCAAGACCCATCAGGAGTTGTCCCATATCCGGAACAAACAGATTGGTTTTGTTTTCCAGTTCCATTACCTGCTTTCGGAATTCAGCGTTCTGGAGAATGTAATGCTGCCTGCCAGGAAACTGGCCGAAAAAAACTATGCAGAAATTGAAAGTGATGCTATCGCGAAACTCAGGATGCTCCACATTGAACACCTTGCGAAACAACGGGCGTCCAGGATATCAGGAGGAGAAAAACAACGGGTTGCGATAGCCCGTGCCCTTATAAACAACCCCATGATCCTGATGGGGGATGAACCTACCGGTAATCTTGACAGCCATAACTCCGAAAACGTATTCAGGATTTTTAAACAGTTAAAGGAAGAACAGGGGATGTCCTTACTGGTGGTAACCCATGATATCGATTTTGCGAATCGTACTGACCGTATCATTGAAATGGAGGATGGGAGGATATTGGGATAGTGGCTGGAAATAAGTAAAACTGGCAAGGGGTTTCTACGCTGCATAGCCCTGGTTGAAATTCGGGCAATTAGTAGCTGCTGTAACTAAGCAATGGGATAGTTATGGTTTCACCCATTTTCTTTACCATATCCCCTTCAAATATCTTTGATAATAAACTATCCCCCTTGCGTTCCAACATGACCAATAAATCAGCTTCCGCTGCAATCAGATATCGATTTAATTCCATGGCGATTTGCTCAGAAAAAATCAATTCAAATTCCATTTTCTCATACTCCGCCTTTTCCTGCAACATTTCCTTAAACCACTCCATTTGCTGGTCCCCGGCATATTCATTCTTGTTGGAAATATGTACCACTTGTATGTGAGCCCGGTATGCCGCGGCAATTTTGATCAACTTTTGTATGGCGGCAATATCAGCTTCTTCGAAATCAGTCGCATAGGCAATGGTCTTCAGCATTTCAGGCTTCGAGTAGGGCGGGACAGCCAATACAGGGCTTATTGCCTGGCCAACAAGTCCTTTGGAGGTAGATCCCAAAATGAATTCCCTGACGGGGCTTGAGCCCCTGGTGCCAACAACGATCAGATCTGCATTATATTCCATTGCTTTGTTCAGGATACCACTCACCACAGAGCCATCTTCATCCACCGTTATCCTGATCCTGTTTGGGTCATACGCATCCCCGAGGTGCACTTCACAAAAATTTTTCAGCCGGGCCTGGTGATCCAAAATACTCCTGGATTCTTTTTTAAGGTAGGTTACGGAAACCGGACTTGCCGGAATGACGGGAAGATCAAAAACATGCACAATAACCAATTGTGCATCGAATTTTTGGCTGAAGCTATAAGCATATTGCAGGGCAGCTACGGAATGCTGTGAGTAATCCGTAGCGTATAGAATATTTTTCACAATAGGGTCTTTTGGTGCCATAAAACTAAGCTTTGAAACCCATGCCCGACATGACATCGGTCAGTCCGGTTGATGGGCCCACATGATGGATGTCATTTTTTTCACCCGGGAAATGGGATAGATTCATACTGAAAATTATAGAAACATGAAAAGAAAACGGATTAAAGAAGGTGATACTGTGCAGGAACATTCCACCGGTCAACAACTTTATATACTCGCAGGGCATTGGAAATCCGATCTCAGGTTTTACCGGGATGACCTTCGTTTTCTACACCATTTGATCGATAAATATTTCATTTGGATCACAAAAAAGGAGCACTTGGATAAGGTCCTCAAATTAAAGGCTGAGCTCCATCGGTTACAAACAAAAAGTGAAAACCTGCTACTGCAGGTCCTGGAGCACCAAGGCCAACTCGGTCATTATGTGGAAAGGACAAACGGCAATGATATAGGAATTAATATGAAGAATCATGTACATTTGGAAGAGGAAATGGCCACTTTTGTTAAATCGTTCCGGGCAAACAGAAAAGAGGTGATGAAACTTTCAGGATATATTATTGATAGTGAAGGACTTTCCAATATTCTGGAAACCTGAAAAACTGTTGCCATGTATGAAGCGTCCCCGCTTCAGGAACCAATACCAGGACATCGCCTGAGCAAGGGAGTGCAATTAAATAACCAACCAATATTCATTGAAGAAACGCAGGAAAAA
>JBGTLT010000105.1:0-60670 GCA_041743975.1 Zeaxanthinibacter sp. | reverse complement strand
TCGTTGGAACTGGTACGGAATCCGGATATCCTGGAGACCATGGGACAACGGAAAAATAAACAGTACCTGCTGGGATTTGCCCTTGAAACTGAAAATGAAATAGCCAACGCGAAAGCAAAATGCACTAAAAAGAACCTGGATGCCATTGTGCTCAACTCCCTGAATGAGGACGGGGCAGGGTTTGGGCTAACCACTAATAAAATAAGCTTTATAGATAAGAATTCGGATATAAAAACGTTTGATGTTAAAACCAAGGCAGCCGTTGCCATGGATATCTGGAATGAAATCATCAGGAGGAAAGATGCGTAACCCATTACTTGTTTTTATTTGTCTGCTATGCCCGATTGTCATTGGGGCCCAGGAATTAAACTGTACCATAACGGTCAACTCAGACCAGGTAGGGCAGACCAACCAACAAATATTTCAGACCCTGGAGCGTTCGCTCAACGATTTTGTCAATAAGAATGTCTGGACCAACAGGGTTTATAAAGAAAATGAGCGGCTAAACTGCCGTATGTTCATTACCATCACAGAATACGAATCGAACAGGTTCGGTGCCAATATTCAACTCCAGTCTTCAAGGCCTGTCTTTAATTCCTCCTACGAGAGTTCGATATTTAACTATAAGGACAATCAGTTCAATTTTGAGTATATCGAATTTCAACCGTTGATTTTCAATGAGAATGTTTTTGATTCCAACCTGGTAGGTGTCATATCGTATTATGTATACATCATGCTGGGCCTCGATGCGGATACCTTTTCCCTTGAAGGCGGGACCGAATACTATAAAATAGCACAGAAGATAGTAACACAGGCACAGGGGAGCAGCTTCACGGGCTGGAGTCAGTCCGCCACCGATAACCGAACCCGCTTTGAACTGGTAGACAACCTGCTATCCAATACGTTTCGCGAATATCGCATCGCCATGTACAATTATCACCGCAAAGGCCTTGACATCCTGGGTGATAACAACAGCACCGGCAAACAGGTGATCGCTGGGTCCATGCGCTTGTTTGAAACACTTATCACCCGAAGGCCCAATGCCTTTCTCATCCAGACATTTTTTGATGCAAAATCAGAGGAAATCCGGAACATCTTCTCAGATGGCCCCAAAATTGACATCGTGCAACTCAAAGAAACCCTGAACAGGGTTGCCCCTTTTTATTCCAGTACCTGGAATGAAATAAAATACTAAGCGCATTTTTTACACTCTCAGAACGGCTATCTTTACCTCACAAATTCGGTAACGGAAGGTGCTTACTCATTTAGGTATAAAAAATTACGCTTTGATCGATGACCTGAAGGTCTCGTTCGGCCCCGGGTTTACGACCATTACCGGGGAGACCGGAGCTGGGAAATCCATCCTGCTTGGCGGATTGTCACTTGTTTTGGGCAAACGTGCTGATATGTCCTCCCTTCGCAATAAGGATAAAAAATGTGTTGTAGAGGCAGAGTTTGCCATCGGGAACTATCAACTCCAGGATTTTTTCGACACCAGCGCATTGGATTATGATGCGCAAACCATCATAAGACGCGAGATACATCCGGGTGGAAAATCGAGGGCCTTTGTTAATGACACCCCCGTAACCCTTGATATATTATCCCAATTGGGGAACAGGTTGATCGATGTGCATTCCCAGCATCAAACTCTCCAGCTAACCGACAATGACTTTCAGTTAAAGGTTATTGACGCCCTCGCCCAGAATGCAACACAGCTGTCCGCATACCAGGTCTTACTGGCAGAATTTACGAATACTTCGAGGCAATTGGACAAACTTGTGGAACTCCGGACCAACGCCATCAAGGAACAGGACTATAACAGTTTCCTGTTGAGTGAGTTGGAGAATGCACATTTAAAGGAAGGCATGCAGGAAGAGCTGGAAGAACAGTTTGAACAGCTCAACAATGTGGAACATATCCTGGAACAATTGGTTGTATCCCACCAATTGCTTTATGATGAACAGGTCGGTATCCTTACCCTCCTGTCTGAATTGAAGCAATCGCTTGGGCGGTTAACGCAGTATGGCGCTAAGTATAATTCCCTTAACGAACGCCTGCAGTCAATTTTTATTGAAACAGATGATATTGCCGGCGAACTGCAGTCTATGGAAGGAACCGTGGAAGCGGATCCTCAAAGGCTCGAGCAAGTGAACAGCCAGCTGCAATTGTTATATGACCTTAAAAGGAAGCACGGAGTTATGGATGTCACCGATCTGCTTTCTGTCCGGGAGTCGCTTGCAGAAAAAGTGAACTTTACAGAGAACCTGGAGGCGGAAATTGCTTCCCTGCGCAAATCGTTGGGAGAGCAGGAAGGAAAGGTGCGGAAGGCGGCCGGCGAATTGAGCAGGAGGCGCCAGGCGGTTTTGCCGCAGTTGAAACTGAGGTTGGAAACAGATCTGGTTGCCCTGGGAATGCCCAATGCCACTTTTAAGTTAGGGCTCAGGGAAGGGAGTCAGTTTAAAAACAATGGCACAGACGAACTTCAATTCCTTTTTTCAGCCAATAAGGGAACTGATTTCGGGGAATTGAAAAAAGTGGCGTCCGGCGGTGAACTGTCGCGTATTATGCTTACGATCAAAGCCATCCTGGCAGCATATGAACAATTGCCGACAATGATGTTCGACGAAATAGATTCCGGTGTCTCAGGGGAAGTATCCAACCGGATGGGGGATATCATGCAAAAAATGAGCAGGAATATGCAAATTTTCTCCATTACCCATCTGCCACAGGTAGCCTCCAAGGGAGATCACCATTATAAAGTTTACAAAGTGGATGATCAACAGCATACCCATACAAGGATGAAAGCACTAAACCAGGATGAAAGGGTGGTAGAGCTCGCAGAAATGCTGGGCGGTAAAACCTTGTCTGATTCGGCCCTGGCACATGCACGCGAATTGCTGAATTGAAGCGGCGAGCCGAAGCCTGTTATCTGCCCTGCCATTATTTGCAGGGGCCTTTGATAAACTACGGGTTATGGCACGGTTACTACTTTTTTAAATATCTTTGAATCACTAAATAATAGCTGCACTATGGCATATAACTTACTGAAAGGAAAGAAAGGAATTATTTTTGGAGCGCTGGATGAGAAATCCATAGCATGGAAAACAGCAGTGAGGGTATCGGAAGAGGGAGGTACTTTTGTATTGACCAATGCACCGATCGCCATGCGAATGGGCCAGATCATTGAACTGGCTAAAATAACGGGATCTCAGGTCATTCCAGCGGATGCCACCAGCGAGGAGGACCTCAATAACCTGGTAACAAAATCAATTGAAATCCTGGGTGGCAAACTGGATTTTGTATTGCATTCCATAGGCATGTCTGTCAATGTCCGGAAGGGTCGCCACTATACTGATGAAAAATATGATTTTACGGCAAAAGGATGGGATATTTCAGCCCTGTCATTCCACAAAGTACTGCAGACCTTGTACAAGGCAGATGCCATGAATGAATGGGGTAGCATCGTTGCACTTACCTACATGGCTGCCCAACGCACGTTCCCGGATTATAATGACATGGCTGATAACAAGGCATATCTGGAATCTGTGGCCCGAAGTTTTGGTTATTTTTTCGGAAAAGAAAAGAAGGTTAGGGTCAATACCATATCCCAATCCCCAACCCCCACTACTGCAGGGCAGGGCGTAAAGGGGTTTGGTGGTTTTATAAGCTATGCCGAAAAAATGTCGCCCCTGGGAAATGCATCTGCCCTGGACTGCGCGGATTATACCGTCTCCCTTTTCTCGGACCTTACCCGCAAGGTCACCATGCAAAACCTGTTCCATGATGGAGGATTTTCCAGTACAGGCGTGAGTCAGGAAATCATTGAACATTTTTCGGAATAAGCTTCCGAAATCCATAACAGGGCCATTCGCTTGGGTGAATGGCTTTTATAGTTACAAGCAGATGCTATGGAATTATTTTTTTCCTTTATCATTCCAGTTTACAACCGGCCAGGGGAAATACGCGAATTACTCCAAAGTTTTGTACACCTTAACTATAGCCGTCCCTATGAGATTGTTGTAATAGAGGATGGTTCTGAAGATAGCTCTGAAGCAGAGATAAAGGCTTTCAGGGACACACTTCCCCTTCTGTACCTCGTAAAGGAAAATACGGGCCCTGGGAACAGCAGAAATTACGGCATGCAACATGCCAGCGGAAATTATTTTATCATCCTGGATTCTGATTGCCTGTTGCCCCGTGATTACCTGCAGCTGGTTGAGGACTCCCTGCAACAGTCCTATGTGGAATGTTACGGTGGCCCCGATGCGGCCCACCCTTCTTTTACCGTCATACAGAAAGCGATCAATTACAGCATGACCTCCTTTCTCACCACAGGTGGCATTCGGGGTAAAAAAAAGGGGATTGGCAGGTTTCAGCCAAGAAGTTTTAATATGGGGATTTCCCGGCGGGCCTTTGAACTCACCGGGGGTTACAGAACGATCCATCCGGGGGAGGATCCGGACCTCAGCATCCGATTATGGAGGGAAGGAGTGGCCACACGGTTGATCCCGGAAGCCTTTGTATATCATAAAAGGAGGATAGATTTAAACAACTTTTATGTTCAGGTAAAAAAGTTTGGGATGGTCCGGCCCATCCTTAACAAATGGTATCCTGAGACCGCCCGATTTACATACTGGTTCCCTTCGTTTTTCTGCTTCGGATTGATTGTTGCGATGGTATGTTGTATCTACGGTATATTTTTACCGATTATCGTTTACGGAGTGTATGGGTTGCTTGTATTTACGGACGCACTGGTACAAACGAAAAGCCTGAGTGTGGCAGGCCTTGCCCTGCTTGCCACTGCCATACAGTTTGCGGGCTATGGTTATGGTTTCCTAAAGTCGGTAATCTTAGTTAAATTTAGCAACGGGGAACCACAGGAAGTATTTCCCCAATTATTTTTTATAAAGAAAGCATAGGTGGCCATAAAGATCGATAACGGATTGCACAAAAGGAAGGTAAAGGTATTCCTGGTCTTCCTTACCTGCTCTTTTCTGGCATGGTTGATAAGCAGGCTTTCCGAAACCTACACCCAGAATTCCTCGTTCGACCTGGTGTATACAAATACACCCGATAGCCTTAAGTTGATAGAGGCTTCCAAGGACCATGTAGATATTGTCCTCCGGGCCAGGGGGTTTCAGTTCCTGCGCTTCAACTTCGCGCCTAAAAAAATCAACATTGACTTGTCTACAGTCAATTATGGACATTCGCGGTTCTTTATTCCCGAATTGGTATACCGGAAGCAAATAGAACAACAGTTATACGGATCCATGACATTGCTGGAAATAGACAATGATACCTTGTTCTTTGATTTTTTCACGATAGCAACGCGCGAAGTCCCGGTCCAACCTGCCGTCGAGATCAACCTCGGACAAAATTTCCTGCTTGATGGCGGGCTTACAGTGAACCCTCCTACCATTGTGATAAAAGGCCCCAGTGAGGAGATTGATACGGTGGACCACCTTACTACCCAAAATACCGAATTGGACAATGTTACTAAGGACTTCAGCAAGCTCATTCCATTGCACAAACCTGAAGGGCTTGCCAATACAACCTTCTCTGACAGGTCCGTTACTGTCTCCGGGAAGGTTTTTCGCTTTTCGGAAAAAATAATTAAAGTTCCTGTTGAAGTGGAGAATCGACCTGCAGGGACGGAGGTGAAAACCTTCCCCAATGCGATATCCATATTATGCAAAGGCAGGATCGAAAATTTAAAGAACCTGGGAGCTTCTGATTTCAGGATAATAGCCGATTTTAGTACCGCAAAGGAAAACAGCCCCTACCTGGAAGTAAAATTGTCCAAAATCCCCAAACGGATCCACAGCACGCAACTGATGGAAAACCAGGTGGAATATATCATTAAGAGAAAATGATGACCGTTGGCCTCACAGGTGGGATGGGCAGTGGTAAAACTACCGTGGCCCGACTGTTTGCAGCCCAGGGAATCCCTGTTTACGATTCCGATTCAATGGCCAGAAAACTGATGGAAACCCCTGGAAAACTGATGACAGGTATTACTGAATTACTGGGGGAAGAGGCATATGTTGGCAACAAATTGAACAGGTCCTTCATTGCGGGCAAGGTTTTTGATGATAAAGCCTTATTGGATCGGCTGAATAAACTGGTGCATCCTGCCGTAAAAAGGGACTTCAGAAGATGGGCAGCAGTGCAGGATGCCCCCTATGTTATTCAGGAGGCCGCGATACTTTTTGAAAACGGGTCTTATAAAGAACATGACAAGACTATCTTGGTGACGGCACCTGAGGAGGTAAGGGTAGCCAGGATCCTGAAACGCGATGGAAGTTCTGAAACAGAAATACGCGCCCGGATGGAACATCAATGGAAGGATTCCAGAAAAGAAGCCCTCGCACATTTTACAATATTCAATAAGAACCTTGAAAGCACCCGGGAAACGGTGAAGGAGGTACACGCAAAACTACTGCAAACAACGGGCTGAGCAATAATTTAACATTTGTGTTAAGGTTAGGTTAAACAGGCGATCCGCAAGATGTTAAATATTTAATTTTACGAAAACGATGAATAAGAGATTGTTTGTGCTGTTGGTCATCCTTATGAGCATGTCTCTGATCGGGATCATCTCAGTTCAATTGTTCTGGATCAAGAGCTCTGTAAAAGATAAGGAAGAACAATTCTCAAGTGTGATTTCTGAGGTTTTATTCAAGGTTACGGATAAGATTGAGACCCGGGAGATGAGTGATTATTCAGAAAGGTTTTTAAACCTCAAGGATAGTATTGGAGAATTGAAATCCTCCCATTTGAGCAATATTTTTTTTATTGATCACGATTTAAATTCCAATGAGATTCTTTTTTATTCCCATGGGATACTCGAAGAAGACTATAATATAGCATCCACGTTCTTTGACAATAGCAAAGGTTCAGACTCAACCACTATAAAAAACTATACCAGCAAGCGAACCAAAACCATCTTTAAAGAAGACTTCGGGCTGGATGGCAAAAGTTATAGATTGAATCCAATTCAGAAACTTGAGAAAGTAGGCGGTTTGTCTTCAATGGACAAAGCCATATTCGATGATGTTTACCGGGAGTATGCCAAAAAAGTCCCAATACAGGACCGAACTTCCAGACAGGAGATCGAATTGCTCCTGGACCGGGAGCTCGAAAACCGCGGGATGGAAATTGATTATGAATACGGAGTTTATAGCCGGGGGCTGCCCACCAAAATTAAATCGAGGAGATTCAAATACGCAAAGGCAGATACCTACAAGGCCCCATTATTTAAAGACAGCGAAGGAAATAGTAATTTTTCATTATTGTTGTCATTTCCCAAGCAAAAGACCTTTCTGGTGCAATCCATTTTGGGAATGGCGATTTTATCCCTCGTGTTCACTATGATCATAGTCATTGCCTATGCCGGGGCTATTTATCAATTGATACGCCAGAAGCAGATTTCTGAAATCAAATCTGATTTCATCAATAACATGACGCACGAATTTAAAACCCCGCTGGCAACCATTAACCTGGCAATAGAGGCTATACAGAATCCCAAAGTGATTGGGGACCAGGAAAAAATACAGCGTTATTTACGAATGATACGCGAGGAGAATAAGCGGATGCATGCCCAGGTAGAGAACGTGCTCAGGATATCCAAACTCGAAAAAAACCAATTGGATATCAGTAAGGACAGGGCAGATGTACACGACATTATTAGGGACGCGATATCACATATCGAATTGATAGTGCTCGATCGCGGAGGGTATATCCATACGCATCTGGAGGCAGAAAGGACCGAAGTATTGGCTAACGAAATGCATTTTGGCAATGTAATCGTAAACATATTGGACAATGCGGTGAAATATTCCCCCGAAGCTCCAAAAATTGACTTGTATACAGAGGTTGTCAAGAATAATATTATTATTAAAATCCGGGACCAGGGAGCCGGGATGAGTAAGGCGGTGCTTAAAAAGGTTTTTGAAAAATTTTATAGGGAACACACAGGGGATATTCATAATGTCAAGGGACATGGTTTAGGCCTGGCATACGTAAAAAAAATTGTTGATGATCACCAGGGGGAAGTTTATGCAGAAAGTGAAAAAGGAAAAGGAAGCACGTTCTATATTAAATTACCTTTAATATAAAAAATATGGAAACAGTAGAAAAGAAAATACTTTTGGTAGAGGATGACCCCAATTTTGGGATAGTTCTGAAGGATTATTTGTCCATGAATGATTTTGACGTTACCCTGGCAAAAAACGGGATGGAAGGGTTTGAAAAATTTAAGAAGGACAATTTTGATGTCTGTATACTGGACGTCATGATGCCCTATAAGGATGGATTTACCCTTGCCAAAGAGATCCGGGAGAAGAATGAACATGTACCCATCGTTTTCCTTACCGCCAAAACAATGAAAGAGGATGTCCTGAAAGGATATAAGGCAGGCGCTGATGATTACCTGAACAAGCCATTTGATTCTGAAGTGTTATTGATGAAGCTGAAGGCAATACTTCAGAGAAAAGCCTCCAATTCCCTGGCAGACAGTAAACAATTTGAATTTAAGGTTGGTAATTTTCATTTGAATTCCAAACTGCGTTTCTTAAAATATAAGGATGAAGAAACCATAAAATTATCGCCCAAGGAGAATGAACTCCTCCGGCTTCTGGCTTTGCACGAAAACGACCTTATGCCGCGCGAACTCGCTCTAACTAAGATTTGGAGAGATGACAATTACTTTACCTCCCGAAGCATGGACGTCTATATTGCCAAACTGCGTAAATATCTGAAACGGGACGATAGTGTCGAAATTCTTAATATCCATGGAGAAGGCTTCCGACTTGTTGTGAAGGACGATTAAACATACTGTCATATAATTGATTGAGAAGAACCACGCGTTAGTAACGGGTGGTTTTTTATGATTGGCCAATACGGGACAGGATCTCCTTTACGATGATGTCCGGTTTGGGGGCAATATCGAATGTGAGTGCAACGTCCGGTAACTCCAGCGTATTGAACTGGGATTGAAGGAGCCCGCTTGGCATAAAGTGTCCCTTTCGCTGATGTAACCGATCATTGATAAGCTTGAACGAGCCTTTTAAAAATAGCCAGGTAACCTGTGATTCAATGGAAGTCGTTAAGACCTCCCTGTAACTTTCCTTTAAGGCAGAGCAGACTATAACAGCCCCCTTTTGGATATTTGCTTTCGCCAGTTCATTGAGCCGGTTCAGCCACCCTTGCCTGTCTGCATCAGTGAGCGGGTGACCCGAAGCCATTTTAGCCACATTTTCCTTAGAATGAAAATCGTCACCGTCATAAAAGGGGATATGCAGTGCTTTGGCCAACAAAATACCAATGGTCGTCTTCCCGGAACCGGAAACGCCCATGATAAAATAGATGGGGCCGTGTGTGTCAGGTTGAGGGCTTGGCATTCATTGCATTTTTGAGGATATTCACCACGCTTTCTATATCTGCATCGTGAGATACCCAAATGATATCCTTATTTTTCCGGAACCAGGTCAGCTGTCGTTTGGCAAACCTCCTGGTATTTTTTTTGATTTCCGCTACGGCCGTCTCCAGGTCGTATTCAGAATTTAAATATCGGAATAATTCCTGATATGCCACCGTTTGCAAAGCATTGAGGTGCTGGTGTTCCACCAGGGACTTCACTTCCTCCAACAGGCCATTATCCATCATCTCGTCTACACGTTCTTCAATACGCCGGTACACAAGCTCCCTGTCTGCCCTGATCCCCAGTCTGATGGTTTTGAACGGCCTGGGTTTTTTAGGTTGGGTGAGGAAGGAGGAGTAGGGCAATCCCGTACCGATGCATACTTCCAGGGCCCTGATAAGTCGGTGCGGGTTATTTTGGTCAACTTTTTCAAAGTAGGATGGATCCTGTTCCCTTAAGGCATGCTGTAAGGATTCAATGCCGTTTTCTGCCAGGTCTGTTTTCAGCATACGCCGGATATCCGGGTCGATTTCAGGAAAATCGTCAAGGCCATCCGTCAGCGCATCCACATACAGGCCGCTACCCCCAACAACTATTACCACCTTATAAATCTGAAACAGCTCTTCCAGGGTTGCCAGGACTTCTCTTTCATAATCTCCTACACTGTATTCCTCAAATATGCTTTTGTGCTGGACCAAATGGTGTGGTATGGCCCGTAATTCATATTTAGATGGCACAGCGGTACCAATGGTCATTTCCTTGTAGAATTGTCGGGAATCAGCTGAGACTATCTCTGTATTAAAGTGCTTTGCCAATGCCAGGGCGATCCTTGTTTTTCCAATAGCAGTGGGGCCTGTAACAGTCACCAGGATAGGGTCGATCATTAGTGTTCGGTAAGTTTTTCCCCGCATTGCCTGCAATAATGGGCATCACTTCTGTGGACCTCTGACCCGCAATTGGGACAGGAACGACCGGCATCCAAATCCTTATCATCTTTTTTGGCCGATGCATATTCTGCTGAAACTATCCCGGTTGGGACCGCAATGATCCCATAGCCAATGATCATTATAATGGTTGCAATAATCTGCCCCAGGCCGGTTTCAGGCGATATATCCCCATAGCCCACGGTGGTAAGGGTGACGATTGTCCAGTATACACTCTGCGGGATACTATTGAACCCGTGCTCTGGCCCCTCTACGAGGTACATAATGGTCCCCAGTAAAATGGAAATAATGATTATAAAGAACACAAAAACAAAAATTTTTGTCCGGCTGGCCCGAAGAGCCCGAATGAGATTATTGGATTCCCCAACGTATCGAACCAGCTTCAGGATCCTGAAAACCCGTAAGAGCCGGAGCGCCCTGAAAGCCGTGATATATTGCGATCCCCCTACAAAAAAGGATAAGTATTTGGGAATTGTGGACAGAAGGTCAATAATCCCGAAGAAGCTGAAGATATACTTGCTGGGCCTTTTGATACAGAGAATCCTCAGGATATATTCCACTGAAAACAATATGGTCACTACCCATTCTGAAATATTGAGGAAGCTATGGTACTTGATATCAAAGCTTGGAATGCTCTCCAACATGACAACTATGATACTATATACTATAACGACAAGCAAGACTATGTCAAATAATCGCCCCGCCGAGGTGTGTGTCCCATAAATGACCTCATGGATCTTGCGTTGCCAGTATTGGTAAGTTCTGGTTGGTTTCAACTGGGTTGGTTAAGGTCGATCAGCTTTACTGTTTTTTTTTTGGATAAGTAGGCAGAGATGATACGGTTGGTACCATCATTGTTCTCCATCGGGGTTATAATGGATTCCAGGATATGAATATTATTGATTTGATGATTCAGTTGGTAAAATCCAACGCCTTTAAAACAACCCCCTTGGATCAATACGGCACTTTTTTCCCCGATTTCCCTTCCTTTTTCGATAATCAACATGTCTTTCTCATACAGTTCATGACCCTTGGGGAAGACATTATCTATACTTTTGCCATTTCGCGCTAAAGGCATATTATTGTATTTGGGCCTGTTTCTCCTGAGTTCTTCATTTTCCTTCAGACCTGCTACCAGTTCACTTCCTGTAATTTCGAAAGTAACCTTTTTAGTTTCTTTCTGCAATTTCCGGGCCTGTTTCCCCTCATTCGTAAAATGCCGGTTCACCTGTTTTTTGATATTGGTACTCTTCCCGAGGTAGATGAGTTCCCCGTCTTTATTGTACATGTAGTATATGCCGGTTTCAGAAGGCATGTTTGCTACGATTTCCAATTGATTTACAGATAGCAGGCCCAGTGTCTCTTCCCGTACCAATTCCTTCAGAATAGATTTATCGGAATCCTTTAACAGCAATAATTTAAAGAGGTGCAAAGTTGCCAGTGCATCCCCATTGGCCCTGTGCCGGTCACTCACCGGTATCCCAAGGGAGCGGACGAGTTTCCCCAAACTGTGGGAATCCGCTTCCGGGATCAGGCGTTTGGACAGGTCTACCGTACAAAGGGATTTGCGTTCAAAGTTATAACCCAACCTCCTGAATTCCGTACGTAATATACGATAGTCGAATTGGGCATTATGGGCTACCAGGACTGCTTCTTCGGTAATTTCCACAATCCTTTTTGCAACTTCATGAAATTTAGGTGCAGTACGCAGCATGTTGCTGTTTATGCCGGTGAGGTTTACCACAAACGGCTGGATCTCCTTCTCGGGATTGATGAGGCTGATAAATGTATCCACTACCCTGGAGCCGTCAAATCTATGGATGGCAATTTCCATGATCCCTTCTTCATTGTATTTACCTCCGGTAGTCTCTATATCAAGTATAGCGTACATTGCTATGATTATATTCTTTTAAGGTTATGCTAGTCCTGATTGCGTGTTCCAAAGATACTACTTCCTATCCGTACCATATTACTTCCTTCTTCAATTGCGATGAGATAATCCCCGCTCATCCCCATGGATAAAACAGTAATTCCTTCCCTTTCCTTCTGAATATTGTGGTATAACCCCCTTAAATAGCCGAACTCCTTCCTGATTCTGGTTTCATCAGATGTAAGGGTGGCCATACCCATCAACCCGACGATACGGATGTTTTCAGATAACTTAAGTTCATCAGAATGAATAATTTCCATGAGTTCAGTCGCATTCAGGCCGAATTTGGTTTCTTCTTCTGCGATATGTACCTGCAGTAAACAGGCAATCGTCCTGTCATTTTTTTTAGCCTGTTTATCAATTTCCTTTAAAAGTTTTAGGCTGTCCACACCATGGACCATAGCAACATAGGGGGCCATATATTTGACCTTGTTGCGTTGCACATGGCCTATCATATGCCATTCAATATCCCCGGGCATTACTTCCCATTTCTCAGACATTTCCTGGATTTTATTCTCCCCGAATACCCGTTGCCCCGCCTCATACGCTTCCTGTATCACGTCAGGTGGATGGGTTTTGGAAACCGCAACCAATACAACATTTTCCGGGAGGCTTCCTTTTATCTGCAACAAATTTTCCTTTACTGACATAGCGTGTATTAACGGTTAGAATAAGATTAGCGGAAATTGATTTCCTATATTTCATAAATGGCCAGGCCACTCCTGAGCTTGGGCTCTATATATGTGCTTTTTTGGGGCATGACCAGCCCGGCATCGGCAATGTCCCTGATTTCATTTACTGTAAAAGGAACCAACCCAATCCCTACTGCAAAGTTCCCCTTAACTATCTCTGCTTTCATTTTGATGACATAAAATCCTGATTTGGGATTCCGGGACCAGGTAGCTCATAAAGAAATTATATGCCTCCTGTCCGGTATGTCCTGGATTATCCATTTCAGAGAGATGCGCCAACCGGTTGGAGGAAGCACTCCGGTGATGGCCATCTGCAATGTAAACTGCCTCCATGGTTTTGAAGGAACCCTGTAACGTCCGGATGACCTCCCTGTCGAATACAGGCCATAGGGTATGGGTTAGCCAATCGGGGGTTATAAATTCACAGGCCGGCTCTTTTTGACATTCGCAACATAAGAGGGATGCAATCTCAGGGCGGTCCGGGTAGGTGATCAGGACCGGTTCCGTACTGAATCGTACTTTATACAGGTGTGTCGCAAAAAGTTTATCCTTTCTTTCCAGGGTGTCATCATGCCTTCGGATCACATTTTCCCTGTAATCCTGCACACTCGTGGCACAAAAAAATCCACAACAACTGTCGCTCTCGCTGTCGCTATATGCCCTGTAGAGGTAGATTCCTTCTGCTTCATCCTGTATCAAAATCCGCTCCTCTAAAAATTCACAGTACCGGTTGGATACCTGTCTAAAACGATCTTCCCCGCCTAATTCTTTATTGTATTTGTATCCGGGGTTGATGATTTGTAAAAAAGAATATGGGTTGTTGTTAAGGACCATTGCCAGATCTTCCTCCGAGTATTCCTCCGGGGAACGGGATACTACAAAGGGCACTTTATCCTGTGACGGCCTTACATCCCTGAAGGGTCTGATTAATGGGGACATTAACAAAATTGAGAAGCAACTTTTTCTGCTTTCCGTGTCCCGGTATAATCATAGAAACCTTCGCCCGATTTAACGCCTAACTTACCGGCATTGACCATATTAACAAGAAGGGGGCAGGGGGCATACTTCGGGTTTTTAAAACCACTGTGCATAACCTCCAATATGGAAAGGCATACATCCAGCCCGATAAAATCCGCCAACTGCAGGGGTCCCATTGGGTGTGCCATTCCCAGTTTCATCACGGTGTCTATTTCTGCCACGCCTGCCACCCCGTTAAACAGGGACTCTATCGCCTCATTGATCATGGGCATGAGTATCCGGTTCGCTACAAATCCCGGATAGTCATTAACAGTGGTGGCGGTTTTTCCCAGTTTAGCTGCCAGGGCCATAATTTTTTGGGTAACCGCATCCGATGTACTGTAACCACGGATTACTTCTACCAGTTTCATAATGGGGACCGGGTTCATAAAATGCATGCCAATTACCTGTTCGGGCCGGGTGGTGGCGGCAGCGATTCGGGTTATGGATATGGATGAAGTGTTAGTGGCCAATATAGCCTCCCGGCGACATAGCTTATCCAATTGCCTGAATATACTGAGCTTAAGGTCCATATTCTCAGTTGCAGCTTCCACAACCAGGTCTGCATCGCTCACCCCACTTTCCAATTCTGTGTAAGTAGTGATGTTTTTAAGGGTGGTGGCAACAACTTCCTGGATGATCAATCCTTTCGCGGCCATCCGGTCCAGGTTGGTCTGTATGGTTGCCGATGCTTTTTCCAGCGCAGCCTGCGAAACATCTATCAGGCTAACCGGATAACCGTGCTGTGCAAAGACATGCGCTATGCCATTACCCATGGTCCCTGCTCCAATAACTGCAATATTTTTCATGTTACTTTTTTTTGAAACATTCAATAACCTGCAATGCCACTGATAGGGCGTTGGTACCCTGTTGAAGCGTTACAATGGGTTCGGTATTGCTATTTATGGCATCCGCAAACGTTTCGAGTTCTTCCAGGATAGCATTATTTTCCGGGATCTGTGGGTTCTCAAAGTAAATTTGTTTTTTCACCCCCTCCGCATTTTGAAGGATCATATCAAATTCCCCGGGTTGCTCCGGGGCATCCTTCATCTTCACGACTTCCACCTTTTTTTCCAGAAAATCTACCGAAATATAGGCATCGCGTTGAAAAAACCTGGATTTACGCATGTTTTTCAATGATATCCGGCTGGCAGTGAGATTGGCAACACAACCATTCCTGAATTCGATGCGGGCGTTGGCTATGTCCGGAGAATTACTGATAACGGATACACCGCTCGCATTGATTTGCAGGACTTCAGATTTGACCACGCTGAGGATCGCATCTATATCGTGGATCATCAGGTCCAATACTACCGGCACATCGGTTCCCCTGGGATTGAATTCCGCAAGGCGGTGGGTCTCGATGAACATCGGATTCTGGATGGCTTCCTTTACGGCAGCAAATGCTGGGTTGTAGCGTTCAACATGGCCTACCTGCCCCTTTACCTTAAACTGAACCTGAAGCCGTAGGAGCTCCTCCGCTTCCTCTAGCGTACTGGTAATAGGTTTTTCAATAAATACATGCCTGCCTTTCTCCATGGCCCTCCGGGCACATTCAAAATGGGAAAGGGTTGGAGTCACTATAACAATTACGTCCACTGCATCCAGTAGGTCATCGAGGTTCCGGTAAAAAGTATATCCATATTCCGTTGCAACCTTGTTGCCGGTATGGTCGTCCGGATCATAAAAACCTATCAGGTTGTATTTTTGAGATGTGTTGAGTAGCCGCAGGTGAATTTTTCCTAAATGTCCGGCGCCCAATACTCCAACGTTGAGCATATCTGAATTTTCCCCAAAAATAAACATAGTTTGGGAGTTTGCCCGGCTATCCTTTAAAAGATTCATTTTAGCCATTCGGTAATAAGGGCATAGTAAAAAAGGCAATGGTGGAATACCTTGAAGTGATACAAGGGAAAAGTCCCGGAGACCAGGAATTCAGAACCTCTTCCAAATTTCCGCTCGCTACCTTCTAAAGATTTCCTAATTTCGTGATTAAAACCAAACCATTGAGAGATACGCTTAGACATAAGGGCATGCGCAATCAATTGGCTGATGTGGTGGCCGCCAAAGGTATTGTAAGCAAAAAAGTACTGGATGCCATCCGTACGGTTCCCCGGCATTTGTTTATGGACTCCGGGTTTGAAGGGCATGCCTATCAGGATAAAGCGTTTCCCATTGCAGCGGACCAAACGATATCCCAGCCTTATACCGTTGCTTTCCAGACTGAATTGCTCGATGTAAAACCCGGTCACAAGATATTGGAGATCGGAACGGGAAGCGGTTACCAGACTGCTATATTGTTGCACCTGAAGGCCAGTGTGTATAGCATTGAGAGGCAGCTGGAACTGTTTAAAAAGACCAATTTATTCATTAAGAAAATGGGGTACAGGCCCAGGAAACTGATTTTTGGAGATGGCTATAAGGGCCTGCCCGGTGAAGCCCCATTTGATGGAATCATTGTAACCGCAGGCGCCCCTGAGGTTCCCAAGGCCCTGTTGGCACAACTTAAAATAGGAGGTAGGCTCGTTATCCCGGTAGGGGTTGAGGAACAAATTATGACCTTAATAGTGAGGAATTCAACTACAGAATTTGAGCGGAAGGAACTTGGGGTATTTCGTTTTGTGCCTTTACTGGAGAATAAGAACTGAATGAGGTTACATGCCGATGGCATTTCACATTTAAAAAAATGTTAGGAATTAAAACCCTTTTGGATCCTGTCCAGGTTCCGCTTATTGTCCCGATCCCTGATGGTTTCCCTTTTGTCGTATAATTTTTTTCCTTTGGCAAGGGCTATTTTCATTTTTGCAAATCCCCTGTCATTGACGAACATATTTAATGGTACAATGGTAAGGCCTGAAGTCTGTACTTCCCGCCGTAATTTGTTCAATTCCTTTTTTTGCAGCAACAATTTCCGCTCGGCCTTGGGTTTGTGGTTAAAATGGGAGGCATGGGTATATTCATCTACCTGCATATTAATGACAAAGAGCTCCCCGGTTTCGTTGAATTCACAAAAACTTTCAGCTATGGAAGCCTTCCCCAGCCTGATGGATTTTATTTCAGTGCCGGATAGTACGATCCCTGCTATATATGTATCCAGCAATTCATAAGCAAAGCCGGCTTTCCTGTTTTTTATGTTGATATTTTTCTGCATCTGTGGACAAAAGTAACAACAATTTGGAAAGGCAGCATGGCAGAAAGGCGGATATATTCGCGTATATTATGTAATGTTTGGTGCACTTTTGCGTATAATCAAGACAAACATTCGCCTATGAAACCCTTTTTAGTTTGGATCGGATTGCTGCTGTTCATGGCCTGCCAGCGTGGGACAGGTTTTACCACCGCTCAGGAAATTGTGGATAAGGCAATTGAAGTTGCCGGGGGGAACCATTACCAGGGCCGCACAATCAGTTTTCAATTCCGTGACAAACGATACGTTTTGGAAAACTCCAGGGGAAGGACCCTGAAACGAATAAGTTATGTGAAGGGGGACAGCATTGTGGACAGTGTGGGACAGGACGGTTTTCGGAGGTTCGTCAATGGCCGCCAGGTCCCCGTCCCTGATTCCATGGCGGTAAAGTATTCAAATTCTATCAATTCCGTACACTATTTCGCCTACCTGCCATATGGATTGAACGATAAGGCGGTTAACAAGAGATTAGTGGGCGAATCCAAAATAAAAGACAAAACCTACTATAAAGTAGCCGTAACCTTTGACCAAAAGGGTGGCGGAAAAGATTATGAGGATGTCTATTTCTACTGGATCAATACTGAAACCTTTAAGCCGGACTACCTTGCCTATGAATTTCATGTAGATGGTGGCGGGGTTCGTTTCCGGGAGGCTTACAATGAACGCTATATCGGCGGCATCCGTTTCGTTGATTACAAAAATTACAAACCTCAGGGCGATGTTGATGTATCAATTACCGACAGTCTTTTCACCCATGGCAGACTGCAATTAATGTCGCGTATAGAATTGAAGGATATTGTGGTTATTCCGGACCAACACAATTAAATTTTAGTCTGGAGGCACTTGCTTTGTTGCCAGCTATTTGAACAATGAACATGCTCCCATTATCATTGTCGTCCATTTCCGCATATTTATCCTCACCTATCATTTTGTTCACTATCACGGGTGTTGTATTACTGTGCCCCACAACGAGCACATTTTTGCCGAGATTATCGGCTTTGAATTGTTCGATATTCAGATCTTCAGGAGAATAGTATAGCACGGTAAGGTCTTGTTTTACGGCAGCGGGTGCGGCAGTCATGGTGGTCCGTTCAAAATCGGTGGAGTAAATGGCATCCAGTTTCACATCGCTTAGGATTTCCGCCCAGTGCATTGCCCTGCCAAGTCCTTTTTGATTGAGCTCAGGGTCCACATCTTCCAAATTGCTCCTGTCCTTTTCGGCATGTCGGATGAAATAAAACGTGGAAACTACCGGATCAATTGTTGCGGGTTGGATTGCGTCATCTTTGCAGCCCAGTATTCCCATAAAAAAAAAGACAAATATTAGGTGTTGAATAGTTTTCATAATTCATTGGTTTGTATAAATTTGTCCCCCCACTCTGTTTTAACTCTTAAATGTTAAAATTAGTATGCAAAGCTAATGTATTTGGATAATTATGCTATACCGGTATCTTATATTTCTCTTTATAGTGAGTGGATCAACTTTGCAATCACAGCAGGTAGCGTTGCCTGCAGATTTCAGGCAACATAACCTTACCGAATTCAATTCCAGTTTACTGAGCCCGGTTTATTCATTGGACCGTAACAATCCGGAATCCATCGCTCTCTGGTCCCGCTGGCAGTGGCAGGGCCTGGATGGAGACCCCACCACTTTGTTCTTCAATTATACAAGACGCCTGAACCATGAATCCACGGCGGGGGCCGGCTATATTCAGCACAACACCGGTATTTATGTACTAACCGGGGGAGTACTCAATTATGCCTATGCCCTGGAATTGGAATCTGATGCCCAGATCGCCTTTGGATTGAACCTTTTTGCATACTCACGGAAATTGGCGGATGACAGGCCAAATCCCGGTATAGGTTTGGCTGCAGGGTCTGAAGCAAGTAATTTTATTATGCAACTTGCACCGAGTTTGCGGTTTAAACTGGACCGCTTCAGCATCGGGATCGTTGCAGAAAATTTATTCGACTATAATTTTACCATCCGCGAAAAAGACACAGCCCCTACTAAAAAGACATATATAGGCCATGCAAGCTATCAGTTTCCGATATCCCTCTTCGGGTCTTCCGGATCAACCTTCCTGCAGCCTACCGTGTATTTAAAAACAATACCCGACTTTGACAACCAGATAGGGATCAATGCCCTGGTTTCAGCTCCCAGGTTCTGGGTACAGGCGGGATATAATAATTTTTACGGTGTATCGGGAGGGCTGGGAGGCCGTTTCTTTAAAAAACTTTCCCTGGGGGCCCTGGTTGAATATGGTACGGATCCACTCCTCGAAGGAATGGATCCAAGTTTTGAGATCATAACCGCCTATAGTTTTGGACCCCGGGATGCCAGGAAAAAAGTGGTTGGTTTTGAGGTGGATGAAGCTGAGGAAGAGCTCAAAACAACAGATGAGATCAAGGCTGAAGAGCAACTCAGGGAGGCGGCAGAAAAAGAGGAAGTACTGGCAGGGAACCGGGAAAATGAACTTCAGAAAGCCGCCGATTCGGTAGCTGCTCTGAAGGCGCAGGAAGTGGCAGTTCCCAGGCAGCTAAAACTTGATTCCATCGCCACTGTCAGAAGGGAAGCTGCGTTGGAAGCCGCCAGGAAGGCTGCCCGGGATACGGTACCTATGGGGGAAGTGGCAGGTAAACACAAGGCAGGGGAGAAGTATGAAGAAACCCGTACAGAGGATGGCCTGCTACCCGGATATTACCTGATCGCTAATGTTTTTGGCACCAAAAAATACTTTAACGGTTTTATGAAGACACTGACAGCCCAGGGATTACAGCCCAAATCCTTTTACAGGAGTGTTATTAAATATAATTATGTGTACCTGGACCGTTATGATACCTTGGAAGAAGCCAGGAAGGCGCGCGACAGTAAATTCAATGGCAGGTACCAGGAAACTACCTGGATATTCAGGGTGGTGAGAGATTAGAGGCTTATTTCTTTATTTCCTTTGAAATAAGAAGGTCTAAATAGGCTACCGTGTTCAGCAGGTATTTCCTGTCCTGCGTGAGGGTTGCCATTGCAACAGCCCCCTGTAACATAGTATACAACTGTTTGGCAAATTGCAGGGGGGTAACCGGTAATTTCAGTTCATTGGCGTGTACCCCATTTTCGAGGACAAGCGCTATTTTCCCTTCAATAACCCTTACAGTTTCCCGGATTGCCGCGGCCAGGATGGAATTGTTATGCTGACTGTCAACCCCCACTTTAAGAATTGGGCAGCCTCCGAGTGCTTCAGTGAATTCATCATAATGACGGTAGAAGTTGGTAAGTACAAAAAGCTTTTGCAAAGCAGTGCCCTCCGCATTTAATTTTTCATCAAGTGCCTGTAACAACCGGTTGGAGCTATGTTCAAAAGCCGCCAGTGCAAGGGCTTCCTTATTTTCAAAATTCCCGTACAATGCACCTTTGGTTAGTCCGGTCGCTTCGGTAAGGTCACTCATACTTGTACCCACATAACCGTGCCTGTTAAAGACAGGCGCAACCGTTTCAATGATGTAAGCAGTTGTTCGTTCAGATTTGGTTGACATAGATAGCGGAGTTTATACGAATATAAATAATCTACATACTGCATGGTATATAATCGTACAAAAAAAATGTCCCTGATCGCACGAGAGCAGGGACATTTCAAAACTCCAATTTTTCCGGAGTGCTATTTTACCAATTCGTCCTGATTCCGGAACACCAGGCCATCATCAAAGGAATCGATCAACACGATACTATCTGCCTTTACAGTGCCTTTCAACAATTCGCTTGAAAGCTTGTTAAGCACCTCCTTCTGAATGATCCTTTTTATGGGTCGTGCCCCGTACTGCGGGTCATAACCTTTTTCGGCCAGGAAGGCTATCGCTTCATTCGTGGCATCAATGGTAATATGTTGTCTGGACAACAATTTTTTCAATTGGTCCAGCTGCAATTTTACAACAGCGGTAATATTCTCTTTGTTCAGCGGGGTAAACATGATGATATCATCTATACGGTTCAGAAATTCCGGACGGATGGTTTTCCGCAACAACCCGAGGACTTCAACCCTGGCGGCTTCTGTGGCACTATAGATATCATCGCTGTCTTCAAACCGTTCCTGGATGATGTTGCTACCCATATTACTGGTCATAATGATGATGGTATTCTTAAAATCGGCTACCCTGCCTTTGTTATCAGTAAGCCTGCCTTCATCAAGGACCTGTAAAAGGATATTAAAGGTATCCGGGTGTGCTTTTTCAATCTCATCCAGCAACACTACAGCATAAGGCCTCCTCCTTACAGCTTCTGTCAGCTGCCCGCCCTCATCGTAACCAACATACCCAGGGGGCGCACCAACCAGCCTGCTGATTGAATGGCGCTCCTGGTATTCACTCATATCAATGCGGATCATAGCGTTTTCATCATCGAACATATAGGAAGCCAGTGTTTTTGCCAATTCCGTTTTCCCTACCCCGGTACTGCCCAGGAACAGGAAGGAACCAATAGGGCGCTTAGCATCCTGGAGCCCGGCCCTGCTTCGCCTGATGGCATCCGATACCGCCTGGATCGCTTCTTCCTGCCCGATAACGCGTTTGTGCAACACACGCTCTAATTGCAATAATTTTTCCCTTTCACTTTGCAGCATTTTGGTCACAGGGATTCCTGTCCATTTCGCCACCACTTCAGCGATGTCTTCATTGGTAACCTCTTCCTTGATAAGGGTACCTGCCTTTTGTTGTTCTGTGAGTTCAGCCTTCAGGGTATCCAATTTTGCCTGGGCCTCCTTGATTTTCCCGTAGCGCAATTCTGCCACCTTGCCATAGTCCCCATTCCGTTCAGCCCTTTCTGCCTCCTGTGTAAAATTGTGGATGTCCTGCTTGGTTTTTTGGATGTTGTCTACAACGGCTTTTTCACTTTCCCATTTGGCAAAGATCTCATTGCGTTCTTCTTTGATGTTCGCCAGGTCTGCATTCAAAACTTTTAGTTTCGCCTTGTCATCTTCTTTTTTGATCGCAGCGATCTCAATTTCCAATTGTGTTATTTTCCGGTCAAGGACATCGAGTTCCTCCGGTTTCGAGTTTATTTCCATTCTCAGTTTGGAAGCGGCCTCATCCATAAGGTCAATTGCCTTGTCTGGCAAAAACCTGTTGGTGATATACCGCTGAGATAGTTCAACAGCCGCAATGACGGCCTCATCCTTAATCCTCACCTTATGGTGCTCCTCATATTTTTCCTTAAGGCCACGCAGAATGGAAATGGCGCTTTCGGTATCGGGTTCAGCAACCATCACCTTTTGGAACCTTCGTTCCAGTGCTTTGTCTTTTTCAAAATATTTCTGGTATTCATCGAGGGTAGTGGCACCAATGGCCCGTAATTCACCCCGTGCAAGGGCAGGTTTCAGAATGTTGGCTGCATCCATAGCACCTTGTCCGCCACCTGCACCCACCAGGGTGTGGATTTCATCGATAAACAGCACAATATTGCCATCCGCGGAGGTAACCTCTTTGATCACGGCTTTTAATCGTTCTTCAAACTCCCCCTTATACTTCGCTCCGGCGATCAGAGCCCCCATATCCAGTGAATAAATCACCTTATCCTTCAGGTTTTCAGGCACGTCGCCCTGAATGATCCTATGTGCCAGGCCTTCAGCAATTGCCGTTTTACCGGTACCAGGTTCCCCAACCAACATCGGGTTGTTCTTGGTCCTTCGCGAGAGTATTTGAAGGATCCTGCGGATCTCCTCATCCCTGCCAATTACCGGGTCTAACTTACCACTATCTGCCAATTTATTGAGATTTCGGGCATATTTTCCCAACGCGTTATAGGTTTCTTCGGCACTATGTGAGGTAACTTTACCGCCTTTCCGCAATTCCTGGATGGCCGCATTCAAATCTTTTTCTGTAACACCCTGGTCCTTCAGGATATGGGCGATTTTGCTTTTCGACTTCAATATGGCAAGCAGTAAATGTTCTATGGATACATATTCATCACCCATATTCTTTGCAATGGTAGTAGCTTCATTTAAAGATTTACCGGCAGCCCCGGAAAATATAAGATCACCCCCGGTAACCTTGGGGAAACTTTGCAATTCCTTATCCAGAATCTGAGATATCATAGCAGTATTGACGTGCAATTTTTTGAGGATAAACGGCAATACATTTTCATCCACATCTGAAATAGCCTTGTACAGGTGTTCATTCTCAACCTGTTGATGCCCCATCTCCTGGGCCAGTTGCTGAGCCTGTTGTATGGCCTCCTGCGATTTTGTCGTAAAATTATTTATGTTCATCTTCCTTTACTTTTAGCTGTAAAATGTGTTCTTTTGCAAAGGTATTTCAAGAATCCTACCAATGATACGTAGCAGACAAAATGGCGGGAAAAATCGAATGAATCAGGACAATCCGACAGGTGTTTGCAACACATGAATGTCCTTAAGAAGTATAAAATATATGGGATTATTAGGGAATATATTTGGAAAGAAAAATAGCGAACCGGAAGAAGCCGGAAATCGGCTGGAATGGATACCTTTGGTATCTGCAGAACAGTTGGATTCCATTAAAGAGAATTCTAAAACACGCCCTCAAATACTATTCAAACACTCTACAAGTTGCGGGATCAGCAGCATGGTGCTCAACCGCTTTAAAGGCAGCTTTAAAGCAGATCCGGATGAGGCAGATCTATACTTCCTGGATATTCAGGCATACCGCGAACTTTCGAATGAGGTTGCCAGGTATTATAAGATAGCCCATGAATCTCCACAACTGCTTGTAATAAAGGACAATGCAGTGATTTCCCATGATTCGCACGGCGGTATCTCAGCAATGGATATCAAGGAATTCCTATAAATTAACCCCGGCTACGGGCCGGGGTTAATGATATATATTGAATCCAGGCAGGACGCTCAGTTGAATTTCTGATGGATGATTATATTTTTGAGATGGGCCTTTAAATCTTCCCCTGCATAATATACCATCTGTTCATTACTCGGGAATGGCACGGCTGCCACTTGCAGATAAACCATAAGGTCATTGTCCAGTGCGCGCTTATCGCCGTCATAATTAGCATATATATGTTCAAAAACGAATTCGCTGGATAAAGGATATGTATTCACTTGTTGCCTGGTTTGCAGATCGATATAACTAACGTTTCCCGTAACCTGTGCTGCTTTGTGTTGGGTAAACTGATAAAAATTACACGAAACTGTCCTGAAGTTATCCACCTGGATCTTAGTGCCCAGGCTGTCTTTGACAATGTTCCCGTCAGCATCATACAGGTATTTAAAACCATCCTTGATCTGTTTTTCCTTAATGACCTGTTTCTCTTGTATTTGTTCAGGGGAAATATTGATATCCCTGAAGGCAACCTGCATTTCATAATCATAGGAAATATTATCCTGGGGGGTGGCATGGTATTCTGTCCAGAGATCATTCAGGCCATAGGTATTGAAATTCAATAATTCCTCTGCCAGGCGCTTCGGAACAATCTGTTCCGTATCATTGACCATTTTTACCTTAACATAATCCAGGCCTTTGTAATAGGCTTCCTCCATTTTTTGTTTGGTATCGGAATACCCGGGGTTGAGTTCACTGAGATAACTGAAATCCTCATAGGCTTTCCGGTAATCATATTTACTGGACGCACTGACCAGCAAACCTGAAGCATGTGCATACAGGTACTCGGAAAGCTGGTTTTTCGCAGAGACGATGTCATCGTCATAATTCCTGAAGTCAAATATCGCATTCCGGTCTTCCTCGTAAACCGGCAGTGGTAAGAGGGGCCGTATGCGTTGTTGTACTTCCTTTAAAGCGGAATAGGTCTTGAAGATGGTCTCAAGATCTGCAGGATTCCCGTTCTTTTGAAGAAATGCGATATGTTGCAGCTCCCGTTCCATATTTTTCCTGAACGCTTCTTCCAGCATCAGGATATAAGGCTGGTTGTTCTTTTTCGTCTTGTTATCGGCAATAGCGTAAAGGGCTTTATTGATAGCATTGCCATAATTTCCGGTATTGATTGCGTTTTGGGTTTTTTTAACGCCTCCACAGGCGATCAATACGAGCAGTATTGCGCTAAGTAGTAGTGTTTTTTTCATCGGTTGAAAATTTATGGTTCGGAAGGCTTGTTCCAATAGCCATGCCAAATCCGGGCCATACCATAACGTAAATCGTTCAACGTTAGTATATAGCCGTTAAAAACCAATAAAATTTTGAAATTCTTATCTGCTTTTAGGTTGGAGGGCAGGCAGCAATTTTGTGGATGCTTCCCCGAAACCAATCCTGAAACCATTCTTTTCACAATAACCTTTTAAGGTTACCGTATCATTGTCTTCAATTGATGTTCTTTGCTCGCCCCCGGAAAGGGTTATCGGCTTGGTGCCCTGCCAGGCCAGTTCCAGCATGGAACCATACGAATCAGGTGTTGCTCCCGAAATGGTACCACTGCCCATAAGGTCACCACTGTTTACTTTGCATCCGTTAACGGTATGATGGGCCAGTTGCTGTGCCATGGTCCAGTACATATGCCGGAAATTGGATCTGGTAACGGTGGTAGGTTCCCCCATATCCGGGGTAATGGACACTTCCAGATGGATATCAAAGCTCTGCGGGGTCTTCCGTTGAAGGTAGGGCAGGGGCTGAGGGTCCTGTATCGGACTGGCTACCCTGAAAGGCCTCAGGGCATCCAGGGTTACGATCCAGGGCGAAATGGAAGAGGCAAAGTTTTTTGCCAAAAAAGGTCCTAAGGGGACATATTCCCATTTTTGAATATCCCGGGCACTCCAGTCATTGAACAATACCAACCCAAAAATGTAATCCTCGGCTTCTTCCACCGGAATCTGCTCGCCCAGGGCATTGGCATCCGTGGTTATAAAGGCAAGCTCCAGTTCAAAGTCGACCATTTTTGACGGCCCGAAAACCGGGAGGTCAGCCCCTTTCGGCAAGGTTTGCCCATAAGGCCGCCTGATAGGCGTGCCACTTGGAATTATGGTTGAACTCCTGCCGTGATACCCAACGGGGATATGATGCCAATTAGGAAGTAGGGCATTTTCAGAATCCCGGAACATTTTACCTACGTTGGTGGCATGTTCCCGGCTGGAGTAAAAATCCGTGTAATCCCCGATTTGGACCGGGAGTTGCATTTCTATTTCCTCCATGGTAAAGAGTACAATCTTCTGATGCTCTTTGTTGGTTTGAAGGCCCGGGTTGTTCAGGTCAAAAACTTCACTTATACGGTTTCGAACCAGGCGCCAGGTTTTTTTTCCATCCGAAATAAAATCGTTAAGGGTGTCCTGCAGGAATATATCATCGGTGAGGGGGATGCCTTGAAAATACCCCAATTGGTGCAGGGCACCAAGGTCAATAGCATGATCCCCTATCCTCGTGCCAATAGTGATAACATCATCCCTTGTAAGGAATACGCCAAAAGGAATATTCTGAATGGGGAAGTCTGAATCTGGTTTTACCGGCAGCCAGGATTTTTTTAATGGATCATTGGTTTTTATAGGCATAGTTTGATTGTTAATGTATGTTTGATAATATCCTGATCAAATATATTATTTTCTTCCAATTAACTATCCGCAATTTGTACTTTTACGCTTCATTTAACAGAATATCAGTACTATGCAACGCGACCAGCAAATATTTGATCTGATACAGGCAGAAAAGGAACGCCAAGTCAATGGAATTGAGCTCATTGCATCAGAAAATTTTACAAGCCCGGGGGTGATGGAAGCGGCAGGATCCGTTTTGACCAACAAATATGCAGAAGGGTATCCCGGAAAACGGTATTATGGAGGTTGTGACGTGGTTGACCAGATTGAACAACTGTCAATTGACCGCGCAAAAGAGTTATTCGGGGCTGCATATGCCAATGTACAGCCCCATTCCGGGTCCCAGGCCAATGCGTCGGTATACCATGCCTGCCTGCAACCGGGAGATACCATTCTGGGATTTGACCTATCCCATGGCGGGCACCTTACACACGGCTCCCCTGTAAATTTTTCCGGGAAACTCTATAATCCTGTGTTTTATGGTGTTGATGCGGAAACAGAGGTCTTACATTATGACCGCATTCAGGAAATTGCCGAAAAGGAACGGCCGAAGTTAATCATAGCCGGTGCCTCAGCCTACTCCAGGGATATGGATTTCAAAAGGTTCCGGGAGATAGCCGACAGCGTGGACGCATTGTTACTCGCGGATATTGCACACCCTGCCGGCCTCATTGCCAAAGGGATACTGAATGACCCTATTCCCCATTGCCATGTGGTAACAACAACGACCCATAAAACCCTGCGGGGACCCCGCGGGGGACTCATCCTGATGGGGCAGGATTTTGAAAACCCGTTCGGGATTAAGCTCAAAAATGGGAAGCTCCGGATGATGTCGGCCTTGTTGGACCTGGCGGTCTTTCCAGGGAACCAGGGTGGCCCGCTGGAACATATCATCGCAGCAAAGGCCATTGCGTTTGGCGAAGCACTTACGGACGAATTTTTAACCTATATGCTGCAGGTTAAAAAGAACGCAGCAGCCATGGCGGCGGAATTTAATGCCCGGGATTATAAGATCATTTCCGGGGGTACGGACAACCATATGATGCTTATAGACCTGCGCAACAAGAACATAACCGGAAAAGATGCCGAAAATGCACTGGTGGAAGCTGATATCACCGCCAATAAAAATATGGTGCCTTTTGATGATAAATCCCCTTTTGTTACTTCGGGAATCCGGTTTGGAACATCTGCCATCACAACCAGGGGTCTGAATGAAGGGGATATGGCTATTATTGTAGATTTTGTGGACAGGATACTCCAGCACCCGGAAGATACCTCGGCTAAGGCTTCAGTTAAGAAGGAAGTGAATCAATGGATGCGAAACCGACCGTTATTCCAGGGATAAGAAATATCCTAGGATAAGAAATACCGTAAATGGAAAACCAATAGCCCTAATTACTGGTTTTCCATTATAAATCAATGAGTGAGCATATATAAGTCGCCTGAAATAATTGATTTCTTGCTCAGGTCATAGATCACGGCATCTTCTTCTGAATCAAAATAAAGTCCCCAGAAATTAAAGTAATCCCTGTTACAGTTATCTCCGGTCTTTATTTTGGAGAGTACGGTCATATTTTTTTCTAATATATTATCCTCGAATACGGGTATATATATTTCAAAGGGTGTTTCGACAAGCCCTTTGGTCAAATGCACGTAATGGCCGGCAATGGCATTCAGGACATTGCCCAACTGTTCGTTGATACTTTGACTGTATATCTTTTTGATGACTATGGAGGAATCATTGAGGAAAAGGGAAAACTCCTCTATATCAATGGGAATGGTATTCCTGGCTTGCAACTGGTCCATGGCACTGGAGAATGAAACGGCCTTCAGGTCGTTTTCAATGCTGGACCTGATATCCCCCCACACTCCTTTCTGCAGGTGGAAAAGTACTTCAACCAGGTCAAAATTACATTCCATCTCCACCACAAGGTTTCCAAGTTTCATGTCTGAAGAACAATTGCGGATGGTAACTTGAGAAAAATAAGCCTTTTCAAGACATCTTTTAAATTCCCCCAAACCGTTCAATTGAGGGTCATTATCCAGATGCAGATCAATGTTGTTATTGAAACTATCTAAATGTATAGGCATAAATATGCAAGGTTTAAACAATGCTCTCGTCCAAAATTAGTTTTAAAAATTAAAACAAGACTATATTAAAACCTTAGAATTCGTATGGTTTCTTGATAATTTATTGAAGGGTAAATTACCGGAGCGAACCCCTGTTTGTGTAGGTAATTAAAGCAGGAATATCACAGGAACCCCCTGTTTTTAGATTCTTCGATCAATGCGCGGTCATTTTGTTTTTCTACCCCGAACAAGGTTTTCAGCTGACGTTTTCTATTTTCAATCCCCGGAAGTGACAGTGATATATGTTTTACCATATCTTTCGTTTTGGTCCCGATAGATAAATAATAGAGGATCTTGCGGTCATTATCATCCAGGTTGATATCTGTGGCCATCTTCTTTCTAATCGCCGCCAATGCCCTCTGCGTGTAATAGGGTGGGTTAGTGGTTACAGTTTTTACCATGGCCTGTAAGGACTTCTGGTCGATTTCTGATTTGACCATAAAACCTTCCGGATCCACGGACTGCAGAATACTATTGATCCGGTAATTATCACTGAAGGATGACATAAATACAATTTTGGACTCCGGACTGATTTTCCTTGCCAGTATCCCCAGGTCTTCCCCCGTTTTTACAGGGACCTCCTTTGCCTGTGAAAGTTGAATATCCAAAAGGATAATATTATATTTCATTCCCCGGACGGAATCCTCAATCCGTTTACGCGCTTCTTCAAAGGTTTTGGCCGTATCCATTTTAACCTTGAAATTGTCAAATTCCGTGTCTTCCAGGATAAATTTGTATCCCAGGGTCGTCATTTCGTGATCATCTACTGCTAAAATTCTAATAATGTCCATCCGATACGTCTAAACCTCATTTAATATACCATTGACTTCCTGCTCCATCTGTTTATTTTCCGCTGCTGTATAGAAGGGGATCCTGACAAAGATCCTGGTCCCTTTACCTGGCTTGCTCTTGACCTCCCATGATCCGTTTACTTTCATCAGGCGGGACCTGATATTTTTATGTCCAATCCCTTTCTTCCCTTTGCCGGTATTGAATCCCCTGCCATCATCTGTTAAGGTGACCAGCAAATCCCCACCCGATGAATCCAATTCCAGGGCTATGTTACGTGCCCGGGCATGTTTCACACAATTCGTTAAACACTCCTGGACTATCCTGTACACATTGATCTGAATATCCGCACTTAGCTTATCCCAGTCTATATGTTCCTCGTAATGGAAGGTTATCACTGCCTCGGAGGTAACATCAACCGACCCTATCAGGTCTTCAATTGAATGAATAAAGTTATGAAATTTTTGATAGGCGGCATCGCTCAACTGATGGGAAATTGTGCGTATCTCTTCCTGTACCGACTGTAATTTTTCGATGGCTTTGGAGCGCATTTCCACGGCGTCATCTTCCGTTTTTTTGTTAAGGCCCAGGAGAACCATACGAATTCCGTTCATTTCTCCCAAAACACCGTCATGCAATTCTTCGGAAATCCTTTTCTGGACAGATTGTTTGCCCTCTTCCACTTTTTGTTTCTGGGCGAGCATCAAATTGAATATCTCCTGGTTGGCTTCCTGTTGTTGCTGCCTGAACTTTAATTTTTGGTTCTGCACCCGCTGATTGATGATGATAAACATGGCCACTGCCAGCAATAAAAGGCCGGCTGCAATCCCTATCCACATCTGTCTTTGCCTGGCCAGTAATTCGTTTTGGGCGATGAACTCATCTGTTTCAAACCGGATTCGTGCAAATTTATTGCGGATCTGCCGTTCTTCATTTTGCAAACTGTCATTCAGGGTGATATATTCCTGTATATATACGGGGGCCTTGGCCGGATCCAACAAGGCAAGCAAGTATAAGGTTTCAAGTAGTCGTGCATTGTTGCTGCTCTGTTGGGCGTATAGTTTGGCCCGGTTTGCATAGATCAGGGCGGTTGCAGAATCATTTTGGTGAACATAGAATTCTGCCAGGCTATGCAGGCTCCGGGACAATTCGGAGATGTCCTCAATGCTGTCCTGGATATGGATTGCCTTCCGGAACAACTCCAACGTATTGCCAGTCTCATGAATGCCCAGCTTGCTTAATCCCAAATTGTTCAGGGCTTTTGCATACAGTACCGTATTGAACGCGTCCAAAGAATCGATTTCCAATACGCGCTGAAAATAAGATTTTGCCTGATCATAGTCTTTCTTTTCGAGAAAGACCATGCCTATGTTATTCAGGGTACTCGGCAGAAGCTTGTTTTGATCACCCGATTTGTCCAGATAGGTCAGGGCTTTCTGATGATATTCAATGGCACGGTCATATTCCTTTAGATTCTTGGAAACCACCCCAAGGATGCTATAGCAATTGTACAGATATTTGTTTTCATTTAAAGGTTTGAGCAACTCAATTGCCATGATGGCGGTGATTTCCGCTCCTGTGTAATCTTTGATATTATTCTGTACCACAGCCATGTTGTACAGCATCCGGGCCGCAAAAAAATTCTTTTCCTGGGCGCTGTATATTTCCTTTGCTTTCCCAAAATGATAGTAAGCGCTATCCGATACATTTTTGGCATTAAAGAACTCGGCCAAATCCCAGTTTGCTTCTGCCAGAACTGCCGAATCCAGTGTAGTGGCAGCCAGTTGGAGCGCCTCCTTATTGGCTTGCCGGAACGCCAGGGAATCTTGTAAGCGCAAATAGGCCAGCGATAAATGAGAAAAGTATTTTATCCTGATGGAATCGTTTGAAATCGCCTCAGCCGCCAACAGGGCCTTCCTCAGATATTCCTGCCTGTCAGCTTCATTGAGCGTAATATCCTTCCCTTTCTTTATCCATATTTCAAGGCTGTCAGCTGATGTAATCCCTGAATTACCTGATTGCTGCAGAGCAGAATTATTTTTGCAGGAAAACAGCAATAAAAATAGCAGTATAAAGGAAGCGATAAATTTCACGGTTTCCATAGTTGGTTATGGATTAATAAAGACCCATAAAAAAAAAGCCTTAAACTAAATTAAGGCTTTTACACTTTATAAAATGATATTTTATATTAGTTGTCTCGACCATCTATGGGGGTATCATCACCATCTGCAGTTTGATCACCAACATTTTGGTAAAGTGCGTCAGTTTCCTGTGGCGTACTTTCTGGTTGGCAAGAGAAAAAACTCATACTCATTACTGCGATTGCGACAAGACTGAATAACTTTTTCATAATTTATTGTTTTAGGAGGTTGTTAATTATATAGCTAAACTAAGAATAGTCACTGATTCAAAGTGTCCTGCCAATAAATGTTTGGTAAACCTATCATTTCTGATAGTATCAGGACCATATCTGAGAGGATTCGATCAATTTAGCGTTGTAATGGTATTTTTAGACAATATCTTCTTGAGGCTATCGATATTATCCTTGTAGGATTTTGAAAATGGCAGCTGTGTTTTTCCGGATTTAAGGGAACATATGGATTTGCCGTAATTGATACGGGATACATAATTGGTGTTCAGTATATAACTCTGGTGTACCCGGATGAAATTCTTAGGAAGTTTTTCCTCAAATGACTTCAATGTTTTAAAGGCACTGATAATCCGGCCATCCTTCATGATGAAATCGGTGGCATTGTTATCCGCCTTGAGGTACAGGATCTCATCCGTATTCAGGTAGTGGAAGTCTTTGTAAGATTTTAAGCAGAGTGTTTGGCCAGCTTCTTCTTTCGGCATTTTCTTTTTAAGACGAAACAGGGTTTTCCTGATCTCATATTCGTTATAAGGCGTCAACCAATAATCAAAAAAATTATGTTTGAGTGCCTCATATGCATATAGTTTGCTCTTAGAGATCCCGATAAGGATTGGGATTTCCTGTACGTACTGATACAATTCATTGATCATCGAAAAATAATCAAATGAATGTTCGTTGAGGTTGAGGAAAACTACGTCCGGGAGATGCTTTAGGATGGTATTTAAACCATCGTTGCTGCTATTCACCTTCCCTACACATATAAAATCCCCATGCTCTTCCAGGAAGTGCTGCAATTGCAGATTGGAAGCGGCGTCCGAATCAATTATGGTGTAGGTGTAGTCCATTGCACTCAGATAGAGGTGCAAATTACTCATAGAAAATGAGACTGTATTGTATTCTAACCATAGAATTACTAAGGTTTTCGTTATAAAACGCTGAAAATGAGGTTTAATGAAAGATATTTCCTTCAAATTCCGGACCTGAACCTGTTTTTAACCAACAATTAAGGGGTAGCTGCCACCAAAACCGCTTACTTTCAGGCAGTCAATTGGTTAATCAAAAGAATACCCCGGGGCTTTGCCCTGGGGTTTCCGATTTCACCGCATCCTGGATAAGTCGATCAAAGGGATAGTTCCCCTTAGTAATCATCCCCATATTATCGGTTAAAACCTGATTTGAAGTGAATTGTATGCTTTATGAACCCCGGTTCTTCTTGAAAATGGCACTAATCTCGTCTGAGATCCGCATGGGGCGGAAGGTTGCGGGGTTCAGCAAGCACCAGTTTGTCTTGGCCGTAACAAGGAGTTCCCGTGTTTTTTGGTTCCGCATCTCCACCTTCCTTATAGATGTTGCGCCCCTGGTTTCTGAAATAAAGGTTCTCAGGTGGATGACATCCCCCAGCCTGGCGGAACCTTTATAGCTGATATGGTGGCTTAGCACCACCCATATAACATTCTGGAGTTCCTCAGGGACAGTATCCCTCCAATGCTCCTTGGATATATCCTGGATCCACTGTACATACCTTACATTGTTGACATGTTCCAGCTCGTCCAGGTCATCCTCTGTAACTGAGATGGTCTTTTCGTAATATAACATCAGTCTTTTTTCATGATCCTGATTTCAAAGAGCTTGTCCCAATTTTTGCCGGTAACAAAGAATGTTTCCCTTTCAGGGTGGTATGCAATCCCGTTGAGGACATCTAGCTTATCATGTTTTTTCACCCTGGATTTTAATCCCCCAAAATTGACGACCCCCTCGATAGCACCACTTTTTGCATCGATGATCATCATGCTCTCTTTCTGCCAGACATTGGCGTAAATCTTACCATCTACATATTCCAGTTCGTTGGCTTTATTAAAAACCGATTTATCCGTAACCGTCTCTATATATCCCTCTTCCGTTAGGTTGTCCGGGTTAAGCAACCAGATCTTTTCGGTGCCATCGCTCTTGTAGATCTTTTGACCATCATTGCAGAGGCCCCAGCCTTCGGTGCTTTTGCCATACTGGAAACTTCCTTTACGGGTGAAGGTTGCCAGGTCATAGATGAACCCTACTTTCCCCTTCCAGGTCAATTGGTAGATATTGTTTCCGAGGATCGTAATCCCCTCCCCGAAATACGCTTCCTCGAGGTCGATTTGTTGCAATACCTCCCCCGTTGTAAAATTTATCTTTCGAAGGTAAGATTCTCCTTTGTGGCCTGTTCCCTCATATAGCACATCTCCGTGAAATTCAAGTCCCTGGGTAAATGATTTAATATCGTGGGGGAATTCATTGATTATTTCGTAGGTATAGATTTCCGGGGGTGTTTTGGCCAGGACCCGGATATCTCTGGAGATCTCCGTGGTTTTACCTTCATGGGTCACCTTTGCCGTTAATTCCTTATTTCCCAATTTAACAATGTCAAGGCTTACCTTCCCGCCCTCCGATGGCAACTCCTGCCCATCAATTACATAAACCACCTTGTCTACAGGTATGTCTTCCTTCTTTTCCAGGGTTACCCCGATGGACTGGCCTGCATGGAATTCAGAGGTATTGTTCTCTATCTTAAGTGAAAACATGGATGATGGTTTAGAGTCATCCCCACAGCCCAGGAACAACAGGGCTATACAAAATGTTGCGATTTTAATAGAATGCATTATTTGCAGTATATTATGTAGTATTTTTTTGCTTTTTATGCTCTGCATGGGCGGCCACCTTAAAGGTCCGGCTTGAACGGATTCGTATTCAGTTCTTTATCCGGATATTTTACCTCGCCACCGATCCATGGAACCCCTCTATAAATAACCAGGCCAAGTTACTTGAATAATTTAAGAATGTAAAAATATTGCCCGAAAATTAAAAGCGTTGTATATTTGTACTTGGCAAGTCCTACACGACCAGCTCCTGCAGAATCCCCCAGGGTGGGAACGCAGCAAGGGTATGTGGTCGTAGCGGTGCGATGTAGGTAGCTTGCCATTTTTTTATGCCCTGTAGTGAAGGATGCGCTGTCTGGCGGTCCGGACGTATTCCTGCAATAACAGGGTACCTTTCCCGGAATGATGTGCCGGATAAGTGCTGTACTGCTTTCCATTCTCACCTTTTTATTTGTTTATTTGTAAGATCATGGAGAACAGGGTTGTATTGATAACAGGGGCCTCCTCCGGAATTGGAAAGTCCATAGGGACCTTTCTCAAATCAAGGGGCTTTACAATCTATGGGACTACCCGCGACAAAAGGAAGTATCCTGGTTTTGACAAGTTTGAGCTTCTGGAACTCGATGTGCGGCTTCCTGATAGCATTACTCTGGCCGTAGGGGAGGTTATTTCACGGGAGGGAAGGCTGGATGTCCTTATCAACAATGCCGGAATGGGGATTACAGGTCCTATTGAAGAAACCCCCCGCGAAGAAATGATCCGGGCATTTGAAACCAATTGGCTGGGCGCCGTAGAGATGTCCAGGGCTGTATTGCCACAGATGCGGAAACAGAATTCGGGTTTGATACTCAATATAACTTCTATTGCAGGCTATATGGGCCTTCCATACCGGGGTGTCTATTCGGCTACCAAAGGGGCTCTGGAACTGGTTACAGAAGCCATGCGGATGGAAACCAAAAGTTTTGGCGTTCATGTCACCAACCTGGCACCCGGGGATTTCGCTACCAATATTGTAGCCGGGCGGTACCACGCCCCAATAGAAAGCAATTCCCCTTACTGCGAACCGTATGGAAATACCCTGAAAATGATGAACGACCATATAGACCGGGGGGGAGATCCCATGAAGGTGGCGGCAAAAGTGCTGCAGATCATCCATGCCAAAAATCCAAAGATCCATTACAAAGTGGGCAGTAATCTTCAGAAATTTTCCCTTATATTGAAGAAAATATTGCCCGATAAAGTATATGAGAAGCTACTGTTAAACCATTATAAATTGTAGTTTTGCAGTACCTTTAAAGCGACAGACAATTTCTATTATTGAACCACTTAAACATACCACAGCATGAAATTTTTTATAGACACGGCCGATTTAAAACAGATAAAGGAAGCACAGGAATTAGGTGTATTGGATGGTGTCACCACCAATCCTTCCTTAATGGCCAAAGAAGGCATTACAGGTCGCAATAATATCCTGAAACACTATGTAGCCATTTGCAATATTGTTGAAGGGGATGTTTCTGCAGAGGTGATTGCCACTGATTTTAAAGAAATGATTAAAGAGGGGGAGGAACTTGCTGAATTGCATGAACAGATCGTTGTAAAAGTACCCATGATCCGCGATGGTGTCAAAGCCCTGAAATATTTTTCGAACAAGGGAATCCGAACCAATTGTACCCTTGTATTTTCACCAGGGCAGGCCTTGTTGGCTGCGAAAGCCGGCGCCAATTATGTCTCTCCTTTTATCGGAAGGTTGGACGATATTTCAACAGACGGGCTCAACCTCATTTCCGAGATTCGCCTTATCTATGATAACTTTGGATATGAAACCGAAATCCTGGCGGCTTCCATCCGGCATACCATGCATATAATCGATTGTGCCAAACTGGGGGCAGATGTGATAACTGGCCCGTTGTCTGCTATACTAGGGCTGCTTAAACACCCCTTAACTGACATCGGTCTTGAGAATTTCCTGGCCGACTACAAGAAGGGGAATTAATCAAAAGATTTCCCCGGGGCACTTCTCCTATATAGATGTCGGAACCGCCTAAGGGGCTCTGTGTCAGGAAAACCCTGTGCTGAACGCAGGCGAGGGATACCCCTAATGGCCTGGGGGCTAGTTGGTTTCAGAAAATTCTTTACTTTATTCCGTTAGGACACATGAAGTTCGGAATGTCAGGGCTCTGATTCCTGTCCGTATTCCTGTTTGGAAGGATCACCGCCCGTCGATGATGTATTAGAAGGAAGAGTACACATTGGCGAAGGCGTTTACAATGATGCCATCCTTCGCGATGATACTTTTATTGGGGTCATAGACTATCAGCGTATGGGCCAGCTTATCAAAATTGTCACTCCAGTATTGTTCGCCCTTATTGAGCTCACTCGATTCAACGAGGGATTTCCAGCGGGTGTTATCAGTCCGGAGGCTGATCCCCACGAAAGTATATTCAGGATGTTTTAAACGGAGTTTGGAAATATGTTGGGTTATGCTCCTGAAATGGCCCGGTTCAATTCCGGACCAGAAGTAAAACACCACTTCCTTATTGGAGGTGATCTCTTTTAGTGAGACCTCTTCACCCTTAATGTTGTATACGGTAAGGTCCGGCAATTCATTATTGGGTTGCATCCGCCTGATCCCCTCATATAAACTATCAATTTCACCTAGATGCTTATTATTCCCGGAAAGTATATGGAATTCGTCAATAAACGTTTTGATGTTCTCCTCTGAATCATGTCTTAAGAGATAATCCACGGCAACACTCCTGAAAAGGTTATCCCTCAACTCACGCTGTTTGATAAGGCTGTCTATTATCACCAACTTATGTTGGTTGAAATCCAATTGGTTGGTCACCTTTCCATTCTCCAAATCACATGCTTTCTGACAACTCATATAAGCAAGGTTTCCCAAATGGTATTTCATGAAATTATAATAGGGCCTTAAATAAATCAGTGCCTCATTATCGTAGTTAATGTCCTTTCGATAATCGTAATAAGCAGCGGATAATTCAGGGATTGCCGGATCGCCCTTTGTCTTTTTATGGTAAAACGGATAAGCTTCCTTATTGATGTAGGAACTATAGTCTATTCCGGCTTTGGCCACTTCATATGCCTGGCTGGAGAACTGTATCTCCTTATTGAGGGCATCCAGTACTTCTTCTTTTTGATATCGCAGGGAGTCTATCTTATAAGTGAATTCTTCAGGTTCAAGTGCGTAGAGGATTGAAACATAGGGCTCCTCTTCTTCATTAGCCAGGAACATGTCGAGCATAAAATTATTCAATTCCTCACCCCTACCGGAAAAAATAAGGGACTCATCAAAATTCAGGGTATTCAGGCGCAATTGAAGGCTGTCCCCTGATTCCAGGTAGACATATTGCAATTCCGGACGGTGGTAAAAGTGATGTAACCCTTCCTGTACAGAATCAAGTCTAAAACTAAACCTGTTTTGCTCATCCAGTTTTGCAGTATCGATTACTACATCCCCGCGGTAGAGAACAACATGGTCACTGGTTGGATTTACAATCTCCCCGGCAAAAAAAACACTTCGGGACTCTTTATTATTTTCAGCACAACCCAACCACAGGAAAAGAGAGAAACATAGTAAAACTTTGCTCATATAAAATTATCTGCCATGTGTACACAAAGCTAATGAAACCCGTAAATGCGGGCTGTTAAGGGGGCGTTAAAAAATGCTAATTGTATTTATGGGAACGTTTATAGTCCCTTATATCAGGATAAACAACCTGCGGTACTCCAAAGCTGGAAGACCAAAAATTAACCGTATCCCTGTATCCCTTAATATTTCCTGATAAGACCGGAGAATGATCAGGATTCCCTATTTTTGCAAATATTTTAAAAGGGAACTATGCTGTCTGTATCCAATTTATCGGTTCAATTTGGGAAAAGGGTGTTGTTTGATGAGGTGAATGTCTCGTTTACACAAGGCAATTGTTATGGGGTAATCGGTGCAAATGGTGCCGGAAAATCCACATTGCTGCGCATTATCTCGGGCCAGAGCGATCCCACTTCGGGTCATGTACACCTGGAGCCGGGAAAAAGGATGTCTGTTCTGGAGCAGGACCATAATGCGTATGATACACATACAGTACTCGAAACCGTAGTAATGGGCAATCAGCCCTTGTTTAAGATCAAAAAGGAAATGGATACGCTATATGCAGATTATACAGATGCGAATGCGGACAGGATAGGGGAGCTGCAGGTGGCCTTTGAGACAATGGACGGCTGGAATGCCGACAGCAATGCCGCAGCCCTGCTTTCCAACCTGGGAATACCAGAGGAATCGCACTATACCCTCATGTCCGATCTGGACTCCAAACTTAAAGTGCGGGTCTTGCTGGCACAGGCACTATTTGGAAACCCGGATGTGCTGATCATGGATGAGCCGACTAACGACCTGGATTACGAGACCATAAACTGGCTGGAAAATTTCCTGGCAGATTATGAGAATACCGTAATTGTTGTTTCGCATGACCGCCACTTCCTGGATTCTGTCTGCACACATGTGGCCGACATAGATTTTGGTAAAATCAACCTTTATTCGGGGAACTATACATTTTGGTATGAAAGCAGCCAGTTAGCATCGCGGCAGCGCGCCCAGCAAAATAAAAAGGCTGAGGAAAAAGCGAAGGAACTACAGGAATTCATCAGGCGTTTCAGTGCCAATGTGGCGAAAAGCAAGCAGGCTACTTCGCGAAAGAAAATGCTTGCCAAACTTAATATTGCAGACATCAAACCTTCCAGCCGCCGGTATCCTGCCATTATATTTGATCGCGAACGCGAAGCCGGTGACCAGATCCTGAACATAGAGAATTTAAGTGCCGTTAGCGAAGACGGGGAAGTATTGTTTAATAATGTGAACATCAACCTGGCAAAGGGGGACAAAGTGGCCGTCCTTTCCCGGGATTCACGTGCGACTACAGCCTTCTATGAGATCCTTAACGGGAACCGGAAAGCTTCAGGAGGGACTTTTCAGTGGGGTATAACCACTACCCAATCCTATTTACCCGCAGATAATGCCGGTTTTTTTGCGAATGAGCTCAATCTTGTCGACTGGTTGCGGCAATGGGCCAAAACCGAGGAGGAACGGGAAGAAGTATATATACGTGGATTTTTAGGCAAAATGCTCTTTAGTGGCGAAGAAGCATTGAAACAATGCAGCGTATTGTCAGGGGGGGAAAAGGTGAGGTGTATGCTCAGCCGGATGATGATGATGCGTGCCAATGTACTGATGTTGGATGAACCTACCAACCACCTCGATCTGGAAAGTATTACGGCTTTCAACAATTCGCTCAATAACTTTAAAGGTACCTTGCTTTTCACTACCCATGACCATCAATTTGCTCAAACTGTGGCTACCAGGATCATAGAATTGACCCCTAAAGATACTATAGACAGGCATTTAACGTTTGATGAATATATGTCTGATAAAACTATAAAGGAACAACGAGAAAAAATGTATTCCGTTTTGGCATAGTATCATTGGACCCCAAATCTCAATGCTATGATTACCTACAAATATTGCTATTGTATTGTGGCCCTGTTTGTTTTGGGTTGTTCTAAACCTGATAACGGGCACTCCAGTGGAGATTCTGCAGACGGAACAGACGTGAATTATACGGTCATGCTGAAAAAGGATGCCATCCTGCAACAGGTTTCCTTCACTGCCGATGCCAGATTCATACACCCGGGTAACCCTGAGGCGGAGCCCAGAATTTTAAACTTTCCCCAACTGAGTTACCGCGACGGTAATAGTATTAGTTTATATACCTGCCAACCCGATTGTTCCGGGGAAGTGGCCTGGTTTGATTTTAATACAGACCGGAAAGTAACAATCCCTGTTTTTGCGGATTTGACTTCCTGTGAAATCGACGTTATTTCAATTGCACATTCGGGGGATTACGTGTACCTCGCTTACAGTTACCCGGGTTCCGAGCTCAAGGAAAAGCATTATTTTATTAGGGTTGTCGATGTGGCAGATGGTATGGAAGGTTATGGGGAATATGAACTATCCGGGGAGCCCGTTCAAATGGTATATTCCAATAACAGGATGTTTATCCTTTCCCGGGATGAAGAGAAAGCTGAAAAGGATGGGGTAGAAGGATTTGAACTGGTGGTTTTAAACCCGGCAGATGGCGCGCTAATACATGCGATCAACCTGAATGAAGCAGCCCAAAAAATATTCAGGACGGGTGCGGGCCATATTATGGTCAGCTACCCGGAACTACATATGCTGATCGATAGCCAAACTCTTGGGATTCTCACTACAGTAAGGTATAACAAGGGTACAGAGCCCAATTTCGGGGCAGCAGAAAACGCTTATTTTGATTTGCTTGGTAACCTGTACTACCCAATGCCAACCGGGTTATCCGGAACCGCCTATGAAACTATCCCTGGGGTCTATGATTTTGAAAATAATACATCCATATTGTATTATTACGAGAACTTCCTTACAGAGTCCGAACGGAAGTTTGTATATGAAATAGGAGATACCAGTTTGGTCGCCTTTGATGCAGCCAACAACATTATACTGGTAGGATACAGGAAACTGGGAGGTAACGGGAAAGGCGGCCTGCTTCGTATCAGGCCTACACCAGGGCTGGAATTGGTTGACAATACCAATTTGGATGGTATACCCTATGAACTTTTCATCCAGGGTCAATAAATCCATCCCGGAGCGGTGCCCTCTAAATAATCCCTAATTCAGGTATTTGCTGTTCCATACCGCCGGGTTAAAATTCTTCCCTAAGGCAAACCCATAAAATAGTACAACAGCAGCCATGCTTTTGAACATAAAGAAGAAGATGATCCAGAATTCCGCGCTGGAACCCGATTTGGAGAACAAACCATCAGGGATCAGAGAGGTAAGGAGGAAGCTGATCAAAAGCACTAATAGTGCCAGGTTGCCTATATTTTTAAAAGGCCATACTGCAATTTTTCGCAGGGGGTGAAGGTCATTTCCCCATTTGTGAATAAGATAGAAATAACCGTTGCCAAGCGGGGCAAACAATAAGGGGTCATCTTTGTCTTCCAGTTTGAAGAGCCTGGAAGGGGCAAGGATCTTAAACCCCTGGATGGTTATCCCGTGCAGTTGTTCCAATTGTGAGATCTTATTGATGGCCTCCCTGGGAAATTGTCCTTTGAAATATTTTGCATCCAGGAAACGAAGCCTGTAATCTATACAGGTCTGTTTGATATGTTCCAGATGGTAAATATTGGCGATTTCCAAAAGGTCAAAATTGAATTTATTTATCTCGCCGGCTCCAGAATAGAGATTCTTAAGGATGTCATCCCTCTTTTCCGAAACCTCGTCAAAAATCCTCTGGACATCTTTCAGGAGCTTTTGTTCCCGGTTTCTGATGCTGGAAAGTCTTTCTTCTATATTGGTCATTTTCATTAGCATAGTCGAAAATTAATGATAGCACTATCAAAAATAGTGAATTCGTCATACCACATCAATTCAACACATACTAATCTACGCGTTAATATTATGTTAATTCTATGATGGATACGGAAACTATAGGGCACTATATCGGTTGAAATTGTATATTGTCGATGATATTGTACCATTGGTCGGTATAAAGCACGTGTTCTTCAGCATCACCCTATGAAACTTATTCTAAAATCTTTAGCCATATTGTTTTTACTCTGTGTTACCTTTGCGTATACACAGGGCATACCGGAAGAAATAGACCGTACTGCCATTGATAATACCATTATCAGCAGCACCATGCAATCCCGTAACCACAAAACCCTGTATGCGGCAGTCCGTGCTGCAGACCTTCTTGAAACCTTAGACGGAACGGGGCCTTACACTGTTTTTGCACCCTCTGACCTGGCCTTTAATAAGCTATCTGCAGGGATGATTAATTCCTTGTTACGGCCTGAAAATAAAGAGGAATTACAGGCTATGGTGACCAGCCATATTGTGGCTGGTAATATCTCGGCCGCCAAAATATTAAAGGCGATGTGCCAAGGTTCAGGAAAAGCCATTTTTACAACCATTAAAGGGGAAGAAATAACAGCGACCATGGATGGAATCGATATTGTTTTAACGGACAGTAACGGGAACAGGGCCCGGATAACCACTGCTGATGCCAATCAGCGCAATGGTGTCATCCACGTGATAGACTGTGTTTTTATGCCCCGCCGGATATGATTCATCTCAGTACGGCCCCGAGTTCTTTTTCAAAACGGTCCTGTAGTTTTTTTAATATCCTGTCGGTCTGCTGGTCTGTAAGTGTTTTATTGTCGTCTTGTATTGTAAAACTGACCGCATAGGATTTTTTGCCTTTCGGGAGGTTATTGCCCGTATAGACATCGAAAAGATTGATATCCTTCAGTAATTTCTGTTCAACCTTCCGGGCAATATCATAGACCTGGGCAAAACTGGTTCCTTCATCCAGCAATAAGGCCATATCCCTTCTTACTTCCGGATACTTCGGAATCTCCCGGAACAGCACGCTTTTTTTTCCCGCCTGGGAGATCATAAGGTCCCAGTTGAAATCAACAAATAACACTTCCTGCTTTATATCGAATTCCTTCAGCACAGCCTTCCGGAGAACGCCAAAAGATACCAATGGTTGCTGATCCAGATCCAGGGTCATGCCTTCTGCGAAAATGTTGGCTTCAGCGGGACGTGAAATGGATCCCGCGATGCCCAGACGTGTCAGGATATTCATTACAACCCCCTTTATGTAGAAGAAGTCGGACCTTTTGCTACCCTGGGTCCAGCTTTCCGGGATCCTGTCCCCGGTCACCCACAGAGAGAGGTGGTTGCATTCCTCGCGGGTATCTCCGGTTATGTGATAGGACTTCCCAAATTCAAATAATTTGAGGTTTGGTTTTTTCCGGTTGATATTGAAGGAAACCACTTCCAATCCGGTATACAGGAGTGTTTGCCGAAGTACTGAAAGTTCACGGCTCAGCGGGTTTATGATATTTACAGCTCCTGTCAACTTTGTATTTTCTGACAACTCCTCGTATTTAGGGGAGGTAAGGCTGTTACAGATTATTTCATGGTAGCCGTTTGCTGCCAGCATATTCCCAATGACATCCTGTAATTTGTGTTCCTCGAACTGTGATACGGTTGCTATGGATGCATTGAATTTATCGCCATGGGCAACATTGTTATAACCATAAATACGAAGGATTTCCTCGATTACATCAACTTCCCGCTGAATATCTACCCTGTAAAACGGTATTTCGAGGCCCAGCCCGGATTCGGTAACGCTTTTTACCTGAATTTGCAGAGATGCCAGGATCGTTTTTATGGTATCCCTTTTGATCTCCTGCCCTATAAGGTTATTGATTTTTTCAAAGGCAAGGAAGACCTGATAATTGTTCTTCTTCCGGGAATAGATATCCACAATATCAGATGTGATGTCCCCTCCGGTCAGCTCTTTGATGAGCAGCGCTGCCCTTCGCAGACAATATTCAATATTATTGATGTCAATGCCCCGTTCAAACCGGAAGGATGCATCCGTATTCAGGCCATGCCTTCTGGCCGTAAGCCGGATGGAGGTAGGGTCAAAATAAGCACTTTCTAAAAATATAGCTTTCGTACTCTCTGTTACCCCTGTATTGATGCCGCCGAACACCCCTGCTATACACATTGGTTTTTCCGCATCACAGATCATGAGGTCATCCTGGTGCAGTTTGCGTTCCTGACCGTCCAGCGTCATAAATGGCGTGCCCTCGGGGAGTGTTTTAACGACAATTTTATTGCCAAATATCCTCTCAGCATCAAAAGCATGCAGTGGTTGACCCAGGTCATGGAGCACATAATTAGTGGCATCCACCACATTGTTAATGGGCTTCAACCCAATGGACCGAAGCCGGTTTTTTAACCAATCAGGGGATTGTTGAACCACAAGGTTACTAATGGTTAACCCGCAATACCTTGGTGCCAGCTCTGGTGAATCTACTTGTACATCTATTTTCAGGGACCGGTTTGCTATATTGAATTTGCTGACAGAAGGGGTATTCAGTTCCTTTAAAATTTCCAGTTGTTTGAGTCCGGCTTTCAGGTCGCGCGCCACCCCGTAGTGGCTCATCGCATCTGCCCGATTGGGGGTAAGCCCAATTTCAAAGACCATATCTTTTTCAATCTCAAATACTTCTGCACAGGGTGTTCCGGGTTTCAATCCCTCATTGAGTACCATTATACCGTCATGGCCATCTCCTAATCCCAGTTCATCTTCCGCACATATCATCCCGTAACTGGCTTCCCCCCGTATATTCCCCTTTTTAATTGTCCAGGGTTCGTCATCTTTTGTGAACAAGGTAGAACCGATGGTGGCAACCGGTACTTTCTGTCCAACCGCGACATTCGGGGCACCACAAACAATCTGTAGCGGAGCCTCCAATCCTATATCAACGGTGGCCAGCTTTAGCGTATCTGCATTGGGATGTTGCTCACACCGGATGACTTCTCCTACCACCACACCATCCAGCCCGCCACGTACGGATTCATATGGATGGATGCCCTCGACCTCAAGGCCAAGGTTGGTCAGTAATTCTCCTGTCTTTTCGGCTTCCCAATCAATTTTAAGAAACTGTTTCAGCCAGTTATAGGAAATATTCATCGGTTAGTTTTAAGCATCCAAAGATAAAACAATGTCCCAATACATTCAACCGGACTCCCATTGAATTGCTGCATTTTTTAATGTAAGTTTTTTATTGTTATTTCGATACCCAAAAGCAATGATCCATGCCTGACAAAATTATCCCCGCAATTTTATCCATGGCCTTCCTGGCTTGTACCCCCCCGGTTCAGAAAACACCTGATACAGGTTTGTGGCTCGCACATCTGGAGGTAATGGACGGAAAGGTGCTCCCCTTCAATTTCAGGATGGACATACGTAATGAGGGTCTTATAATGGAGGTTTACAATGCCCGGGAAGTGATTACCATCGATGAAATAGAGACGTGGGGTGATTCCATATTAATAAAAATGCCCGTATTTGAAGGGTATATTCAAGGTAGGTTCACCAGCGACAGCATCAACGGTAATTTTATAAAGGAAAGCCTGGATAGGGTGGTGCCTTTTTATGCTACCCACGGGGAATTGCCCAGATTTACGGCTAAGTTCCCGGCCAGGTACAATGTATCCGGTTTATGGAAAACTGAATTCAGCCCTGATACGGAGGATGCCTATCCTGCCAAGGGAATATTCACACAGTGTGGGAATGAAGTATCAGGGACCTTCCGGACCACCACCGGGGATTACAGGTACCTGGATGGGATCATGGATGGGGATTCGCTGAAACTTTCCACTTTCGATGGCGCCCATTCCTTCCTGTTTACTGCCAGGGTTACTGACAGCAGCATGCAAGGTATCTATTATTCCGGCAATCATTTTAAAGAACCTTTTAGTGGTGATCGCAATGAAAGCTATGAATTACCGGATAAAGATTCCCTGACCTTTCTCAGGAAAGGATATAACAAGGTGGAATTTGCCTTTCCTGATGCCAACGGGAAAACCATTTCCCTGCAGGACCCGGAATATGCCAACAAGGTGGTAATCGTGCAGATCATGGGTACCTGGTGTCCCAATTGCCTTGACGAAACCAAATTCCTCTCCTCCTACCTTGAAAATAACCATGATCCGGGCCTGGAGGTTGTGGCGCTTGCCTTTGAATATGCCGGGACCAAAGAAGACGCTTTCAAAGCAATCAGGCGGCTTCAGAAACGGATCGGGGTACCTTATCCTATTGTATTGGCCCAATATGGAACCTCAGACAAAACTGAAGCCAATAAAAAACTACCCATGCTCAACCATGTGCTTTCCTATCCAACTACGATTTTTATAGATAAGAGGGGAGAGGTCAGAAATATTCACACCGGCTTTAATGGCCCGGCCACGGGTGATACATATACACAGTTCCAAAAGGAATTCGAAACCTTTGTCACGGAGCTTTTAGCGGAATAGATTATTGAACCGGCTCCCTGAAAAAGGCCTTCCGGAAAATAGAAGGCCTTCTGTGGTGACTAATAAAAATGTAATTAAATGATGGTTGATTTTCCCAACCCGATATTTTCTTTATTAAGACTTGGGTAGTCGTCTGAATCCACAATATGGGATGCAATGGATTCCCCGACATCATCTGTACTGAATTTGCTCCTGGGATCGAGGTCCTGTGTCACGATATTTTTCTTCATCGATTTGTAGACCGCATTGACGACCGCCCGGGTTTCATCGCTCAGCCCAAAATGATCCAGCAGCATGGCTGCGGACAGGATAGAGGCAATTGGGTTCGCGATATTTTTTCCGGCGGCTTGTGGGTATGATCCGTGTATGGGCTCAAACAAGGCGTGGTTTTCGCCAACACTTGCCGATGGCAAGAGGCCAATGGACCCGCCAATAACACTCGATTCCGCAGAAAGTATATCCCCGAACATATTCTCTGTCAGGATCACATCGAACTGTGTCGGATTTAATATAATCTGCATGGCGGCAGTGTCTACAAAAAGGAAATCAAGCTTTACCTCCGGGTAACTCTCCCCGATCCTGGATACAACTTTTCGCCACAGCCGGGAGGATTCCAGTACATTTGCCCTGTCAACAAGGGTGAGTTTCTTTCTTCTTCCCTTAGCCGCTTTAAAGGCCAGGTGGCTGATTCTGCTGATCTCTTTTTCAGAGTACTCGCAAAGATCTGAAGCTACCGTGCCATCAGCACTTAACTTTTTTTCCCCGAAATAGATGCCCCCGGTAAGTTCCCTGTATATTACAAAATCAGTACCCTTTATTATTTCCTGGCGCAAAGGGGATTTTTTGATGATGGTCGGAAAAACTTTGTTTGGCCTGATATTGCTGAACAGTCCCAGTTCCTTCCGCAATTTCAGCAGGCCCTGTTCCGGCCTAACTTTTGCCTCGGAGTCATTGTCATATTTTGGGTCACCGATGGCCCCAAAAAGGATGGCGTCCGAATTTCTGCAAATTTCAAGTGTATCAACCGGCAATGGATCCCCGGTCTTTTCAATCGCAGCAGCACCTACCAAAGCGGCGGTGAAAACAAACTGGTGACCAAAGGTTTCTTCCACAGCCTGCAGGCATTTTACAGCCTGAGCCGTAACTTCGGGTCCGATACCATCCCCGGTCAATAGCGCTATCTCCAGTTTCATTTATGCCAGGCTTTCAAGGTCAACAGCACTAGCTGCAATAATTTCATGGATATCTTTGTCCAGTACCTCCTTTTTTCGATCTGCGAATTTCAGGAATTCATCATACACACTATCAAGCTGGATCTTTGTCAGTTCATAGCCGATCTTTTTGGCGCGGTAAGCCAAAGCCGCCCTTCCACTGCGCGCTGTAAGCACAATAGAGGACTCATTGACACCTACATCTTCAGGATCAATGATTTCATAGGTCTCCCTTTTTTTGATGACACCATCCTGATGGATACCGGAACTGTGGGCAAATGCATTGGATCCTACGATAGCCTTGTTGGGCTGCACCGGCATCCCCATTTTTTGTGATACCATCTGGCTGGTACTGTAGAGCAACTTGCTATTGATGCCTGTATCCAGGTTAAGGTACGGATGTTGTCGCAATATCATGACCACTTCCTCCAGGGAAGTATTCCCTGCTCTTTCACCGATACCATTAATGGTGCATTCTATCTGCCGGGCACCATTGATCACCCCGGAAATGGAATTGGCCGTAGCAAGGCCCAGATCATTATGGCAGTGGCAGGAAAGGATCGCCCGTTCAATGCCCTTTACATTTTCACGTAGGTATCGCATCTTGGCGCCATATTCTTCGGGGAGGCAATACCCTGTAGTGTCCGGGATATTCAGGACCGTTGCCCCGGCCTTGATGACCTCCTCACAGATGCGGGCGAGGTATTCATTGTCGGTCCTGCCGGCATCCTCAGCATAAAATTCCACATCCTCAACAAAACTTTTGGCAAATTTAACAGCCTCAACGGCCCGGACCATTATCTTTTCCCGGGTTGAATTGAATTTGTATTTTATATGGAAGTCCGACGTCCCAATCCCGGTATGGATCCGGGGCCGCCTGGCATGCTTCAATGCTTCTGCGGCCACTTCAATATCCTTGCGGACAGAACGTGTCAGGCCGCAAACCGTTGCATTTTTAACTACTTTTGCTATTTCAGCTACCGATTTGAAATCCCCCGGGCTCGAAATGGGGAAACCGGCTTCAATGACATCAACACCCATCTCGTCCAGGCGTTCCGCGATTACCAATTTCTGTTGGGTATCCAATTTACAGCCGGGCACTTGTTCTCCATCCCTGAGCGTAGTATCAAAAATGTGTACCTTATCTTTGCTCATTATTTTTACATAATTTTAATCACCATGACGAAAGTAACCCTAGCATGTTAAAGTCCCCTGCCTGATGTTGTTCATTTACAACGTTAAGTTACTTTTAAGAATAGTCAAAATATTGAAAACCAATATGTTAAATACATTTTTTTACGATGACAACTGTCCATAAAGATGCCTTGTTCGTTTTAGTGAAATCCCTCTCCAAATCGGAAAAGCGGCAATTTAAACTCTATGTGGGCCGGCTGGGTGTCAATACCGACGCCAAATTCCTGGCATTGTTCAACCTGATGGATAAAATGAAAGGGTATGATGAAAAGGCTATCCTGGAAAGCGGTATAGTAAAAAAGTCACAACTCTCCAATCTGAAGGCCCACCTTTACAAACAAATCCTGGTAAGCCTCCGGCTGAACCCCGTAAATCAGAATATCAGGGTGCAGATCCGTGAACAACTTGATTTTGCCACCATACTCTACCAAAAAGGACTTTATAAACAAAGCCTCAAAATCCTGGACAAGGTCAAGGGGATTGCAATTGAAAATGAAGAGAAGAACATCGCATATGAGATTGTGGAACTCGAAAAGATCATTGAAACTCAATTTATTACGAGGAGTATACCAGACCGTGCTGACGAACTGGCAATCCAGGCCAAGGAACTATCCGAACAGAATGTAATGACCAGTAAGCTTTCAAACCTTTCATTGCAGCTATATAGCATGATGCTTAAACTGGGTTATGTACGCAGTACCGAAGACTATGAAAAAGTAAAAAAGTATTTTGAAAGACACCTTCCTGAGTACCATATAGAGGCCTTGGGCTTCCGGGAAAAACTGTGGTTATATAAAGCCTATTTATGGTATAGTTTCCTGGTGCAGGATTTTTTGTCGTGTTACAAATATTCCAGTAAATGGGTTGACCTTTTCTATGAACATAAGGAGATGATCTATCTCAACCCTGTATTCTATTTAAAAGGGAACCACTACTTGCTCGAATCCCTGTTTTATGTAAAATACAGTTCCCAGTTCAAAACAACTCTCGACCGTCTGGAGGCTACGATCAATGAAGAACAATTTCCGAAAAATGACAATATAGCTTCCCTGGAATTTCTTTATGTCAATGCCAACAAACTGAACCTTCATTTCATGGAAGGGACCTTTGACAAAGGGCTCTACCTCGTTCGTATTATAGAGTACGGGATCAACAAGCACAGGGAAAGAATTGATGAACACCATATTATGGTGCTGTATTATAAAATTGCCTGCCTTTATTTCGGTTTGGGCGACAATAAAACCTGTATTCAGTATTTAAAGAGGATCATCAATAACAAGAACCTAAAAATGAGGGAAGACCTGATGTGTTTTGCCCGGGTTTTAAGTCTGGTTGCCCATTATGAAGCAGGGATGGATTACCATCTGGAACTCCAGCTTAAAAGCACCTACAAGTTTTTATTGAAAATGGATGACCTTCATGAGGTACAGAAGGAAATGATCAAGTTCCTGCGGAACCTGGTTAATATATACCCCCATGAACTGCGCACGGAATTCCAGAAATTATACGATGACCTTAAAAAGTATGAGGACCACCCGTATGAAAAAAGGGCATTTTTATACCTCGATATCCTGTCATGGCTCGAAAGCCACCTCCAAAACAAACCTGTTTCCCAGGTTATCCGTGAAAAGGCACAGGCTATCAGTCGTTGACTACCCCGGGGGTCCCTGGATTGTATTGCTTCAATAATCCTTCACTGAGTTTCTCAAATTGATTTGCCCCGGCCATTTCCCGGACCTTCACCGGATCAAAGTCGCCGTTAAAATACAGGAAGGAGCCCGTGACATTATCGTTGGTGTAGATCAATATTTCCTTAACGGTGTTTCCTCTTTCCCGGATTGATACCACATTGCGCTTCAGGGCGTCATTTTTACGGTAAACCTCTATAAATGAAGTGCCTGTTATGCTGTTCATTTGTTTATTAAGAAATGCGGCTCTCTCCGGGGTAGTGCTGGGAAACTGCATATACCGGAGCTCTTTGGTCCCACCCACAAGTGCTTCCGTCTCTGGGGATATTCCGCTGATCATGGCCAGCATCACCCGTGGGACACGGATTGCCATTACCTGCTCGTCATCCTTGTGGGCATTATAGAACCTGTCCATGGTATTGAGGCTGCCACAGGCTGATACTATTAGCAACGCAAGGGAAAATATTGTTCTCGTAATCATCATAACGTCTTTTAAATTCCGGAGATTTGCTTTCAAATACCATGCCCTAATTCCAATAGAACAGGGGTATAGTGCTTTGTGGCCCTATTGCAAGGCTGAGCCTGTCACTCACAGACAGGCCTCCCAGATAGTGTCTTCCGGGGGCGGTGCCACCAGCGTTACTTCCTCTTTCCGTACAGGATGTAAAAAAGAAAGGCTCCGGGCGTGCAGATGGATACTCCCATCCGGGTTGCTCCGGTCAAACCCGTATTTCAGATCCCCTTTGATAGGACACCCAATGGCCGCCAATTGGGCCCTGATCTGGTGGTGCCGCCCTGTTTTCATGTTGATTTCCAACACATGATAGTTCTGGAGCCTGCAGAGAATCTTATAGTCAAGTACGGCCAGTTTACTATGTGGCACTTCCTTCTTATGGGCATAGGATTTATTCTGTTTTGGGTTTCTGACCAGCCAGTCGGAAAGGGTTTGTGTGGGTTCCGGCGGGTTGTTTTTGACAACTGCCCAATATGTTTTAAGCGCGTTTTTGTCTGCGAACAGCTTATTCAAACGGGGCAAGGCCTTGGAGGTCCTGGCAAAAACCACGATCCCAGAAGTAGGCCTGTCCAGCCGGTGTACCACCCCCAGGTAGACGGCCCCCGGCTTATCATATTTCTCCTTGATATATTGTTTAACAACTTCGCCCAGGGGGATGTCTCCGGTTTTGTCTCCCTGAACAATGTCCCCCGGCCTTTTATTGATGGCAATAAGATGGTTGTCCTCATAGAGCACCTGGAGGTTGGAAGGGTTGGATCGTTCGATGGCCAGGGCTTTAGATTTCCGGGTTTCCGGTCCTGTATTGGGTGCTTTCATCAGTTTATTTATAAGCCTTTGCTAAAGTTGGGTCCGGGCTTTCCAGGTCAGGGAATACAGAAGGGGCGGAGAGCCATCGATCCAGGCCCCTTTTATAACCGGACTGCCGCACGTCAACCCCCATGAAAAGGGAAATCCTGCTATTGATATATCTAGTCGGGCAGGGATCAGTATTGTTCTTCGTCACTAGGGAAATCCCTGTTCTTAACATCCGTTACATAGTTCGAAATGGCCTGGCCCATATCCTCATACAGGTTCATATACCGCCGCAGGAAGCGCGGATGGAATTCGTGTGTCATGCCCAGCAGGTCATGGATGACCAATACCTGTCCATCTGCATGTTTTCCTGCACCTATTCCTATGGTTGGGATGGATATTTTCTCTGAGACCTTTCGGGTAAGCTCAGCGGGTATCTTTTCAAGTACTACTGCAAAGCACCCAAGTTTATCCAGTAATTCTGCATCTTCCAAAAGTTTTTCCGCCTCATTTTTTTCCTTGGCCCGGACAGCATATGTACCGAATTTATAAATAGATTGGGGGGTGAGCCCTAAATGGCCCATAACAGGTATGCCCGCATTCAGAATGCGTTTGACAGAGTCCTTGATCTCAGTGCCCCCTTCCATTTTTATGGCATGTGCGCCGCTCTCCTTCATTATTCGGATAGCAGAACGCAAGGCTTCCTTGGGATCGCTTTGATAACTGCCGAAGGGGATGTCCACCACCACCAGGGCCCTGGTGACCGCCCGGATCACCGAGGCCGCATGATATATCATCTGATCGAGGGTAATGGGCAGCGTTGTTTCATGGCCGGCCATCACATTACTGGCAGAATCCCCGACCAGAATGACGTCCACCATGGCAGCATCCACTATTTTAGCCATGGAATAATCATAAGCCGTAAGCATGGAGATCTTCACACCCTGCTCCTTCATTTCCACAAGGGATTTTACAGTAACCCTTTTGTACTCTTTTTTTGCACTAGACATCTCTTTCTGTTTCGAACGTTAAATGTAAGGAGATTTGATGAATTGCCTTTATTGTTTTCCGATTCTGTAGCGTGATCCCCGGCTTTGCCAACCTTTGATTGTAAATCCCACTAAATGGAAAACAGCTATCCGATAAATGATTATTTTTGAAAAAATCAATATATGAAAATCCTGATCCCGCTATTATTTCTGTTTGGTTCCCAGACCCTCTTCTCACAGGATTCGGGTTCTGGGGCAGTAAAGCAAACAATCGACATGTTCTTTGACGGGTTCCACCGGCAGGATTCAACCCTCATGAAACAAACTGTCTCTGAAGGTATTATCCTGCAGACCATAGCCAAAAATAATGATGGGAAGATGTTTGTAAAAACGGAGGATTTTTCAGAGTTTATTAAAGGGATAGCTGGTATTCCGGATTCCATTTCGTTCCGGGAAATTATCAGGAATTACAACATTAACATCGATGGGGCAATGGCCACTGTCTGGACACCCTATGAATTTTGGCTGAATGATTCCTTCAGCCATTGCGGGGTCAATTCCTTCCAGCTATTCAACGATGGCATCAGTTGGAAGATCATCTACCTGATCGATACCCGGAGGAAGGTGGACTGCCCCTGAAAACCACTGGCCCAATAGGATAAAGATACCCGAACCCTGTTACTATCAGGTTGTTCATCAAATCTAACAGGGTTTGCCGTCCATGCTAAATCTTCCAGCCTTCCCTGTAATTTCTGCCGACAAACTGGTTGGCTTCCTCCAGGTTGGTGATCCGCATATTTTCCCCATCCCACAATAATTTGCGACGGGCATAGAATTCCATATTTCCTGCTGCATTCTCTCGTTGCAGCATATAACTTCGAATGGCTAAATTCCCCATCAGGACGGTTTCGGTCATTGGGCCCGCGTAATCAAAGGAAGAGGTAAGCCCGAGGTGTTCCGCACTGCCAAAACCGGTTTTGCACGCATCCACCCACTTGCGTTGATGGCCGTATTCCGGTTCATCATTTTGTTCCACTTCCGGACCAAACTCCATGGTGCCGTCATTGAGATATAATTTGGGCATCAACGGCGAACTGTCATTGATATTGGTGGAAATAATTCCTTTTTCTCCGATGATCAAAACCCCGTTGCTGCTATTGCCCCCCCCTATATCGTGGTCTGCCGGGATAATATCGGGATGTGAGGGCCGTATGCCACCATCACTCCAGGTCATTTCAATCGGGGAGCCACTTTTTTCGGTTGCACCAAAATGCAGGGTGATGAAAGAAGATGGGGGACAACCTTCCGGATGATAATCTGCATTCCACATTTGGGTATAAACACTTCCCACGCTGCATTCCGCATCTGTGGGATATTTGAGCCCAAGGGTCCTGAAAGGGATATCGATCAGGTGGCACCCAACATCTCCCAAAGCCCCGGTTCCAAATTCCCACCAGCCTCTCCAGTTAAAAGGATGCAGGTTGGGGATATAGGGCCGGTCGACAGCTGGCCCCAGCCACAGGTCCCAGTTGAGGTCTGCCGGTTTTTGGGAGGGGTCTGGTTCCGGCATGGCATAACCCTGTGGCCATACCGGCCTGTTTGTCCATACCTGGACTTTGGAAATGGGCCCAACAACCCCGGAATCCACCCACTTTTGTACCAGGCTAAGGAGTTCATTTGATCCGCCCTGGTTCCCCATCTGGCTAACGATTTTTTGCTTCCGCGCCATTTCGGTAAGCAATCTGGCCTCACGGATATTGTGTGTCATTGGCTTTTGGACATAGACATGTTTCCCGCGTTCCATGGCATATGCCGCAGCTGGCCCATGGACGTGGTCCGGGGTAGAAATAGTTACCGCATCAAGATCTTTTTCCTTATCGAGCATTTCCCGGAAATCATGGTATAATTTGGCTTTAGGAAACTTCTCAACGGAAGCTTTTGCACTGCCTGAAAAATCAACATCACAAAGGGCTACAACTTTTTCCCTGCCGTTGACTGACGCGTTGAGAATGTCACTGGACCCCTTTCCCCCGGCCCCTATGGCGGCCAGGTTGAGCCGATCACTCGGAGCCAGGTATCCAACACCACCCAGGACATGCCTTGGTACGATGAAAATGGAGGAAGCTATTGCCCCTTTTTTAAGGAAGGATCTGCGGGATGCTACTGTTCTTTTTGATGCTTTCATATTGTCTATAAACTGATATGCTGTGGCTAAATATACTGATTTTCAAATAAGCCTCCACCTGTGGGAGGACCAATTTTTGCTTTAATATTGTACTAACTGCCTGCAGATTTCAAAAGTTTCCCATCCAGTAAGCAATCCCCAAATTGTATGTGATCTGCAGAGGGATATTTAACATGGCAGGAAAAGGAAATTTACCGGTCGATCCTGAAATTATCAAGTTTTATATCATCAAGGCCTATATTGTCAAATGGATACTCAAGCTGGTTTTGAATATTATAGAGTGAAATAAGGATAAATTCGGTCAACAGGACTACAAAGTAGGTTACCCACTGAGGGGTTTCCAACCCAACATTAAAAATGATGGTGGGGGCATAAATCAAGGGAAAGCTATAAACAAATAGCTTACAATAGGCCTTAAGGCTTATCGGTGTTCGGTGCACATGGATGGCGTGCAGGTTTTCCACGGATTCATGCAAATCGTTCATATATCGGAAGACCTTATCCCTAAGGGACCTGCTGATCAGCCCCTCCTGGTCTACCACAAATTCGAGGACATTGTTGATGATCTTATCAATTTCTTTGGTACTGTGATCATCACTATTGAGGTGGTCTATAAACCGGTTGCTGATGTTCAGCAAAATTTCCGAAATTTCTTTTTTGTGCTCCTCTGAAAGTTCGTCATTGGCCATTAAAAAATAATGCACGGTTTTGAGCGAACTCCTGAATTGGCTAAGGTGTTCCAGGGCTTTTTCCCGGCGCCGGAAGGAGCCCCTGATGGAAAAGACAAGCGGGAAGATGATCGCGATGCTCAACAGGGTAAGGTCCACATTGTAATAAACATTGAAATAATAGGCCAGAAAAACAATAACCGCCGAAATGAGCAGTACCCATAAGGTCCTGAAATTTATTATTGCCAGGTATTGCTTCACAGCCAGTTAATTAAAAATCTATATTTGTTAAAGCTAGATTAATTATTATGAATAAACAAGTCCTGACAACTTGCCTCTTTCTGTTGCTTTCACCCCTTTCTTTGCTGCTTGCACAGGAAGTAGCCACTGAAGGAGCGACAACTCCGGATGGAACGTTGTTTGCGGACCAGGAAATACTCCCCATAAAGTTAGCCTATTCTATCAAGGATGTCAAAAAAAACACCAATGACAGTACCTATATACAATCTGTAATTTCTTATTTAGGCCCCAGTGGATCATGGCAGAGTTTCGAAGCAGGTTTACGGGCAAGGGGAAAGTTCAGGCGGGATAAGTGTTATAACCCGCCTATAAAAATAAAATTGGCCAAAGAAGCCGTAAAGGGCACCTATTTTGAAGGCCATAAACGCTTAAAACTTGTATTGCCCTGCCTGCTGATCAAAAGCAGCAACGATGATATTATAAAGGAATATATGGCCTATAAATTCTATGAGGTCTTATCCCCCTATCATTTCAAAACCAGGTTGTTACAAATTGGTTTTGCGGAGGATAAAGGAAACAATTCCAGAGATCATGTTTTTAAAGGGATCCTGATCGAAGATGACAAGGTCATGGCCAAACGATTCAACGCCAGGATTATTGAACGAAGCGTGCATCCTTTGCAACAGGATGCGGAGTGTTCCATCCGGAATGACCTGTTTCAGTACATGATTGGAAACACTGACTATTCCACCGCTTATCAGCACAACGCCCTATTGCTTTTCATTAACACTAAAACGATGCCCGTTCCCTATGATTTTGATATGTCCGGACTTGTGGACGCCAGTTATGCCACCGTTTCCCGAAGCGAGAACACTGTGCTGGATATAACCGATGTAAAGCAAAGATTGTACAGGGGTTTTAAGAGGGATGCGCAAACCCTGCAAAAGGTCCGGCAGGAATTCCTTGGAAACAAAGATACTATACTCCATATTTTGGACGGTTTGGCAGCTCAATTTGAGGACCCCCGGGAACACACCAAATGCAGGGAATATATCCTGGAATTTTTTGAAGTCCTGGCCAATGAGCAATCCTTCCGAAAGGAGATCGTTGACCAGGCACGTATTAAATAAAACTCCCTCTCCCGATGGGGAGCAACTGCACACTGCTCCGATTCCCCCGGGTTATTTGAAAATCTCCTTCAGCGGTTCCCCAACAGATCCACTTGGCAGCTGCAGGTCCAGGAACATTGCCAGGCTGGGACTGATGTCGATTGGGCTAACAGGCCGCACAGATTCCCCTTTGGGGATGCCGGTTCCCATCCATAGTAACGGGACGTGCCGATCATAGCTATACCCAGTGCCATGGGTGGTCCCTTTAACCTGGGCAATATCAATTTCCGAATTGGCATTCAGCACAATCCCCGGGTGGAAAGTCAGGAAAACATCCCCGGACCTTCCGGCAAGATAGCCGTTTTGGAGCAGGGCACGGAGGCCGTTCGAATAAGACTCTGTTTGAAGCTCATGGGCAGTCAACACGCTATGGACCCCGTCCTGGCCCGACATAAATTCTGCAACCTGCTGCTGAACTGTAGCAAGGTTCAGTTTTCGTTCCCTGATCAAGTCCCAGTTCAGGTAGATCTGATCTTCCTCAAAATAGCTGATCCATGGCTGGTTGCCATACAATGAGTTTAAATAGGAATTAAGGGATTCCCTGTAGCGTTTGATCCGGGCAACCCCGGCAGGCAAGTGCATTTGATCCAGGAAGGATGCAACCGGCAAAACACCATGGTCTGATGTAAGGAACAGCAGGTATGCCTCCTTCCCCACACTGGTATCCAGGAAGTTCAGCAATGTTTCAAGATCTCTGTCAAGACGTAAATATACATCCGCAAGTTCCACGGACTGGGGTCCGAATGTATGCCCTACCACATCGGTGACAGAATAACTGATATTCAATAGATCGACTTCAGCATCCTTTCCCAGGTTCTCATTTTTTATGGCTTCTATCGCGAATTCCGTTAGTAAGGTGTTCCCAACAGGAGATACCAGTAATAGCTGGTATTCACTGGTAATCTCCCTGTACTTTACGCGCATTTCCTTAAAATTGTACGGAAAGGTGGGTTTGGGCTTTCCCCCCAGCGAAGGTTCATAGGTATTGTCATCCGGACTGCTTTCAGTGTATTCTGCTATCGGGTAAAGCGTATTCCAGGTAGTGTCAAGGAATGCGCCGGACTTTTCCTGCTTGTTAAAGGAGGAAACCCACGCCGGTACTTCATCCATATAATATGTACTGGTAACAAAGTAACCCGGACTGGATTCCCAATCGAACCAATAGGCAGCTGAAGCCGTATGCCCGCCCGGCAGAATAGCTCCGCGGTCTTTGAGGGAAACGCTCAATACCCTGGAACGCGAATTGCTGGCCAGACGTAGCTCATCCGAGATCGTAGTGGTCAGGAGGTTCCGTGGGGAAGCACCGAGTGAATTTGCGGTTTTTGAACCTACAATGGTTTCCGTTGTATCTGCCACATTCCCCCGTAGCTGGCCATTTTTTCGATCATACCAAAGATTGCCGATTATCCCATGATAGGAAGGGGTTGTACCTGTATAAATCGAAGCGTGGCCCGGGGCCGTATAGGTCGGAACGTAATTAAAGGTAGTGTTCTTGAAGTTGAAGCCCTCCCGGAGAAGTCGCTTAAATCCGCCTTCAGAAAATTTATCCTCATATTTGTAAAGCTGATCGAAGCGCATTTGGTCCACGATGATGCCTACCACCAGTTTGGGTTTGGGGGTGTTGCCGGCCTGGCCCATAAGGAGCTGCCCGGAATAGGGTAAAAAAGCGAAAAAAAACAGGTATGCCTTCATATTATCTGATTTGGATACCCTTGGAACGGACATCAATTAATATCGGAAAAGATACAATTTTTGAGGAATAATGTCCATTGCAATCAGCTGTAAAAACACCAGGATTTCCCCCTTTAATCAACCAGATGATCCGCGAAGTACCCCCTGGTCAATTCCCCGATGATTGTGCCATTGGCGTGGTAAAGCTTGAAACACGGGATCGGCCTCCCGATGTTCAATTAAAAATTATGGTATTATCCCATAAGAGTTTTCCTATCTCATGATAAAATTCTTAAATTGAGTGCCTGTAATGCAGTGAACACCCCCCAGGAATCCTTTTAATCCAAAAAAATATGAATTATGATCCGAATAATTATTGGGAGCAGTTGGAGCGGTTGGAAAAACTTATTCGTGCTTCAGAACTGAAAGCCGGGGTTGTATTTTCGTTCCACGGCCTCATTCTGGGAATTTTTGTAGACAGGATGGACAAGTTGGCGCCCATTTTGGAACAAGGCAATATTTATATCGTTTTGGTTGTTGCATGGATGTTCTTCGTTTTCCTGTCCATTTTTTACTGTTTCAAATGTTTCAGTCCGCAGATGGAGATGAAATATGAGAAAAATGTTTTTTTCTTCCGCGATTCGGTATTTTCTTTTGGTGACATTAATGAATATACCAAAACCCTGATCGAAGTTTGTGCTGATGAGGAGGAACTTTGCAAACAACTCGGACATCAGATCCACGCGGAAAGCAAAATTATAGATGAGAAATTCAGGAGTGTTCAAAAGGCTATCCGGTACTTTTCAATAAGTTTCGGGATCATTATTATGGCCATTCTCGTTTGGGTCATAAAATTATACCTGTAATATTCGAAATGGCAGATGAAAGGCTATAACAGACTTAGGCGGCTGGCACTTCAATTGCTTGAGACACAATTGCCTGAGGTGTTGTATTTCCATAGCATCCATCATACCAGGAACCTCCTGAAGATAAGCAAAACCTATCTGCGCAGTGAAAACATAAGCGGCAACGATGCCAAACTGGTTAAAGTAGCCATTTTAATGCATGATGTTGGCTTTACCGTTTCCGGGACAGATCATGAACAAACCAGCAAAAGGATTGCCGGGGAAATGATGAAACAATATGGTTTTGATCCCAGGGAAATGAGGATTGTGCAGAACCTTATACTGGCGACCCGAATTCCGCAATCACCCCGGACAACACAGGAAAGGATAATTTGTGATTGTGACCTGGACTACCTGGGGAGGAAGGATTTCTATTCCATCAGCGATAAGCTCTTCAGGGAGTTACAAGTTACAGGCAAGGTCCGTACAAAACTGGAGTGGGACAAAATTCAGGTCGCCTTCCTCGAAAAGCATCGGTACCATACCAGGTTTGGCATAAAAAACAGGGAGCCCCGGAAACAAAAGCACCTTGCGGAATTGAAAAAATCAATCGGGGAGCAGCCGGTGGAATAGATCGGTGACAGAATCTATATTTGAAATACACCAAAAACGTGTATCTTGTATGTACAAAACCAGTTTGTTTACAGAAGTTGATTCGAGGCAGGGCCGGCATACCTCGGGTTATGGAAACATTGGAGGCCAGGTAGGTCAGTAAGGCAATTGGCACCTGATACCGAAACCCAATACTATTTTGCTATCCCTTATATCCAAGCCCCAGGGTGGATAACGCTCAAACTGCCGTTCTCTTAAAATACAAAGTTCAGCAATCAGTCATGTTTACCCCCAGGGCTAACCCCCCCTCTGAGGTCTCTTT
>JBGTLT010000104.1:0-12588 GCA_041743975.1 Zeaxanthinibacter sp. | reverse complement strand
AGTTTCGCAAGTACGCGGGCGGCTGGTTTTAACAACCCACGTAACCCGGTAAGGGTACAGAAGCTGAATGCTGCTGAGGACCTGGGATATGGCATCGGAGGATTCGGAAATATCTACCTGCTTGTTAAACCGGTTGATGGTCTACTCCTGAGGACCAGTTTGGGTGGTGGATACGGCAACTCTCATTTTGTCAACTATGGATTCCGGTACCTGGGTGATTCCGAACCGGAAGCCAGTAACTCCTTTAGTGAAGGCAGCAACTATTCCTATTCCTGGACCTTTACCAATACAGCTACATATGAAAAATTCTTCGGGCTACACAAGATCAAGGCGTTTGGTGGTTTAGAAGCACTGAACACAGGTCAGGGCCGGTTTATCAATGGTAATGGTATCAATCCGTTCTCCACGGATCTTGATTTCCAGAACCTGAACGTGGTACAAAGCCCTAATGTGAACAGCGGCCAATTCAAAGGGGTTAATTTCTACTCCCTGTTCGGGAAACTTGATTACAACTGGGATGAGAAATACTACCTTACCGGTGTTCTTCGCCGGGATGGATCTTCACGATTCGGGGGGAATAACCGATACGGTACCTTCCCGGCGATATCCGCAGCCTGGAGGGTCATTGCAGAGCCTTTTATGCAGGACCAGGATTTTATCACCGATCTGAAGTTCCGTGGAGGCTGGGGTGAAATGGGGAATTCCAATAACGTGGACCCCAACAACCAGTACTCCCTGTACGCCTCTTCCAGGAACAATACCTTTTATCCGATAGACGGGCAGAACAGCGGGGCCAACGAAGGCTTTGCACAGAGCCGTATCGGGAACCCGGACGCTAAATGGGAAACCAGTGAGACTACCAACATCGGTTTTGATGCCGCCTTCTTTGATGACAAACTGGAAGTGATTCTGGATTGGTGGCAAAAAGATACCCGCGACCTCTTATACCAGGTTCCACTTGCAGGGGTGACCGGAAACTTTGCTGCAGCCCCTTCCGTCAACATAGCCAGTATGAGCAACAAAGGGATTGATTTCCAGATCATCAACCGGGGCAATTTCACTGAGGATTTTTCGTATACCCTTACATTGAACAACTCCTTCCTTTCCAATGAGATCACCTTCCTGGCGGACGGGATCGATTTCTTTGACGGCCCGAGTTATCGGGGTATCCGTCCTATCCGGAACGCTGTAGGCCAGTCCATCTCCACCTTCTTTGGGTATAACGTCATTGGGTATTTCAATTCCCAGGCAGAAGTTGACAGTTCACCGCCACAAGATGGGAAGGGGTTGGGCCGTTTCCGGTACGAGGATGTGAATGGCGATGGGGCTATTACGCCGGATGACCGTACCTTCCTCGGAAGTGCAGTACCGGATTACACAGGCGGGGCTACACTCAACCTGAGGTACAAGAACCTGGAATTTGAAACTTACTGGTATGCTTCGGTGGGTAACGAGATCTTTAACCAATCCAAATGGTTTACCGATTTCTTCGGAACCTTTGAAGGTTCTGCCAAAGGGCAGGCCGCCAAAAGGTCCTGGACCCCGGAATTGGGCAATAACGCTGCGGCTCCTATATGGGAAAGTGCATCGAACCTGAGTACCAGCGCTGCTGAAAACTCCTGGTATGTGGAAGATGGTTCCTTCTTAAGATTGCAACGCCTTGCATTTGTTTATTCCTTTGACCAGAATATGATCGAAGGATGGGGCATGAGCAAATTCAAGTTGGGCATTGCCGCCAACAATATCTGGACCATCACAAATTATTCCGGACTGGATCCGGTAGTTGCCGGGCCCGACACCAATTTTGGTATCGATGTAGGTAACTACCCTGTGACCCCCAGCTACTTAATTAGTTTGGAAGTAGGACTTTAACGGTTAAACAAAAAAATGATATCTATTTTTTATATCTTTAAAACAAAAATAACTATGAAAACTATGAGTAGAATAAAGAAACTATTCGTCTTTGTGATGGCACTCATGATGGTGACGATCTCTTGCAGCGACGAATTTCTCGAAATTGCGCCCGCAGGATCCCTGGCAGATGCCCAGGTTGGGACCAAGGCCGGTATCGAAGGTTTGCTGATCGGTACCTATGCCGCCCTGAATGGGGTGTTTGGAAACCGCTTCGAAGGACCTAACCACTGGGTTACGGGTTCTATCCTTGGAGGAGATGCCAATAAGGGAACGGATGCTGGAGATTATGGCTCCATCAACCCGGTGCAGCGGTATGAGCACGATGCCACCCAGGGCGACCTGAATTCTCTCTGGAGAGGCCGCTTTGAAGGGGTTAGCAGGGCTAATAAAGTATTGCAGGCCCTTGCACTTGCGACAGATGTAAATGCCGCTGATGCCGCTAGGATTGCCGGTGAGGCGAGGCTGTTGCGGGGTCATTTTTATTTTGACCTGAAGAAACACTTTTACAGTATTCCTGTGTTTGATGAAACATTATTGCCCAACGAAGTGATCCTGGTACCCAATACACCCGATGTGTGGCCGCAAATAGAGGCCGACTTCCAGTTTGCCTATGACAACCTTCCGGCTGAGAACGGAGCAGGCAGGGTCAACAAATGGGCCGCCGCCGCTTATATGGGCAAGGCCAAATTGTACCAGCAGAAATTTGCAGAAGCCAAAACATGGTTTGATGATGTTATCGCTAACGGGGTTACCTCCAATGGAATTAAGTATGCCCTGCTCGATGACTATGCGCAGATTTATAATGCCGAAAATGACAACCATGCAGAGACTGTTATGGATGTAGAATCTGCAAATAATACAGGTGATGTTCAGAATTCAAATGCTTTTGATGATTTGAACTACCCTTACAACACCGGTCCTGACGGTCCGGGTAACTGCTGCGGTTTTTTCCAGCCCAGTATTGAATTGGGCAATTCGTTCCGTACAGGGGCGGATGGCCTGCCTTTGCTGGACGGGTCCTATAATGCCCCTGCCAATGCTGTGGACAACAACTTTTTCCATGTGGTGGTTGATGGGAATGATGAGGCTACCTTTGTGGAGGATTCAGGACCATTGGATCCCAGGATCGACTGGTCAATTGGACGGAAGGGCATACCTTACCTTGATTGGATAGAGCATCCGGGGCAGCCATGGATCCGGAGTTTCCCCTATGGAGGGCCCTATTCCCCCAAGAAGTATATCTATTACAGATCACAGGAGAATTCTTTTACGGATGGAAGTTCCTGGACCCGTGGCTATGCTACTATGAATTATACCATAATGCGGTATGCCGATGTACTCCTAATGGCGGCGGAAGCTGAAATTGAGGCAGGTTCACTCGAAAAAGCACGTGAATATGTAAATATGGTACGGGCAAGGGCTTCGAATCCGGACTACTGGGTCAAAGAATATGACAGCGGAGCCGACGCGGCCAACTATAACATTTCAGAGTACCCGATGTCTGCATTTGCTGATAAAGCCTCTGCCACCGCGGCGGTTCGGTTTGAACGCAAACTGGAATTGTCCGGGGAAGGCCACCGGTTCTTTGACCTTGTAAGATGGGGTGTAGCTGCCGATGTGCTAAATGCATACCTCGATTATGAAGGGCAGTTCCTGGTCACCAAATTTGGAGGGGCTAATTTTACAGCAGGCAAAAATGAGTACCAGCCTATTCCACAACCGCAGATCGATATTCAGGGACCTGATGTGTTGACACAGAATCCGGGATATAATTAAAAAATTCACTTTAATGGGAAAGGCCGCAATTTGCGGCCTTTTTTATTTGTTAGATTGCGGTTGTTCCTGCAATTTTGTAAACTGTACCTTAATTACCCTTGCAAATGAAGATACGTTATTACCTGGCTACTGCCCTCCTATTGGCAGCAGTAATTGGCGGATGTGACAGACAAGGTGAGGATACCGCACTATTCCGGAAAATTGAAGCCCGTTCCTCCGGGCTGGAGTTCAACAACCAGCTTTCTGAGAATGATTCCATCAATATACTCGATAATGAATTTGTATACAATGGTGCCGGTGTTGCCCTGGGAGACCTCAATGGGGATGGCCTGGATGATATTTTCCTGGCCGGGAACCAGGTTGACAACAAATTATACCTGAACGAAGGCAAGCTGAAATTTCGGGACATCACCGCGATTTCCCAAACCGGGAAACCGGACTCCCTGTTATGGTCCTCCGGGGTATCCATGGTGGACCTTAATCTGGACGGACGGCTGGATATATATGTCTGCAACACCTTTTACCGGGATTCCACCATGAGGCGGAACCTGTTGTATATCAATCAGGGGAATAATGAAGATAATATTCCCATATTTAAGGAAGTGGCCAGGAACTACTGTTTAGATGATACCAGCTATTCCTCCCACGCACAATTTTTTGACTATGACAACGATGGTGACCTAGACCTCTTTATAGGCGTAAACCGGATAGAAGGAATCAACCCCAATCAATTCAGCCCCCTTACGGATGATGGCACTTCAAAAAGTAAAGACAGGCTCTACCGGAACGAAATGGACAAGGAATCCGGGCATCCTTATTTTGAGGATGTTTCAGAGGAGGCCGGCATCAGATACCACGGGTACAGCCATAGCACGCTGATAACCGATTTTAATGAGGACGGCTTTATGGATATCTATGTGGCCAATGACTTTTTGAGCAACGACCTTATCTATATGAACAACCAGGATGGCACTTTCACTAATAAGGCCGGGGATATTTTCAAACATTTCAGCCTCTCTTCGATGGGTAGCGATATTGCTGATGTGAACAACGATGGGCAGTTAGACATTCTTACAACTGAGATGCAGCCTTATTACAACAAACGCAAAAAATTATTCCAGGGTCCCAGCAGTTATCAGAAAGAAATTTTTACCAGGAAATTCCAGTATGCATACCAGTATACGCGGAATACGCTGCAACTCAACCAGGGTGACAATCCGGTTACCGGCCTACCTGTTTTTGGTGAAATCGGTATGTTTGCCGGGGTCCAGGAAACCGACTGGAGCTGGGCTCCCTTGTTCGCCGACTATGATAATGATGGATGGAGCGACCTGCTAATCACCAATGGTTTCCCAAAAGATGTGACAGACAGGGATTTCGGGGATTTCAGGGTTACAGCAAGCAGGCTGGTAAGCAAAGAAACCCTAATAGAGGCTATCCCGGAGATCAAGATCCCTAACTTTATGTTCCGGAACCGTGGAGACCTCACCTTTGAAGACGTTACCGAAGAATGGGGCTTTAATTTTGGAACCTTTTCCAACGGAGCAGCATATGGCGACCTGGATAAAGACGGTGACCTGGACCTTGTTATCAACAATATCAATGAACCTGTGATCCTGATGGAAAACAGGGCAACAGAATTGAAACCCGAAGATCATTATTTGAGGATCCAGCTAAAGGGACCCACACAAAATCCGGATGCTATTGGAAGCGTTGTGGAGATCTTTGTGGATAGTACGAAGCAAATAAAATCCCTCTTATCGGGCAGGGGCTACCTGTCCAAACCCGAAAGTGTATTGCATTTTGGGCTGGGCAGGAGGGATCATATAGATTCCATGATGATCACCTGGCCCGGAGGTGGGAAACAACTTATTTCCAGAACCACCCTGGAAAACCCGCTTAAAATTGCCTATGATCCCATCAATTTAATTCCCGTTAAGTTACTGGATACAGCAGACTATGCACTTTTGAAGGAAGTGGCAAAATCCTATAACCTTTCCTACTTAAGCCCCGATAACGACTTCATCGATTTTAATTTCCAACGTACCCTCCCCCATAAATTTTCTCAATACGGGCCTTCGGTCTCCGTGGGGGATGTCAACATGGATGGCCTGGAAGACGTATTTGTAGCTGCAAGCCGGAGTTATAAAGAAAAATGGTTCATTCAGGAAATAGGTGGCACCTTTGCACAACGCGATGTCAACTATAAAAAGAATGAAAAATTGGAGGAAGAAGATGCCGGATCACTGCTTTTTGACGCTGATGGGGATGGCGACCTCGATCTGTACCTGGCTCGTGGATGTGCCCAATATCCCGTGGGACATGAATATTACCGGGACCTGCTGCTGGTCAATGACGGGATGGGTAATTTTACTGTGGCACCTTCCAGCCTGCCCGATACCAGATCCAATTCTTCTGCAGTAAAAGCGGCCGACTATGACCGCGATGGAGACCTCGACCTGTTTGTGGGAAGCAGGGTGCTCCCCTTTTCCTACCCCAACCCGGACCGTTCCTATATATTAAGGAATGAAAGTACCCCTGGCAATCCGAAATTCGTGGATGCGACTGCTGATGTTTCCGATAAACTAAGGTTTCCCGGCCTTATCAGTGATGCCCTCTGGACAGATTTCAACGGGGATGACTGGCCGGACCTTATCCTTGCCGGAGAATGGATGCCGATCCGGTTTTTTGAGAACAGGCAGGGGAAACTGGAAGAAATAACCCATAATACGGGTGTACAGGAGCAGAAAGGCTGGTGGAACAGCCTGGCTGCCGCAGACCTGGACAATGACGGTGACATGGACTATATTGCGGGGAATTTAGGCCATAACAGTTATTTCCAGGGTGATATGGAAACCCCTGTGAGGCTATATGCCAAGGACCTGGATGATAACGGGATGGTGGATCCCCTGATCTCTTATTACCTGAGGGACAGCCTGGGTAACCGAAGGGAGTACCTCTACCATCCATGGCAGGATGTGGTGAAACAATTTGCCGGAATACGTAAAAGGTTCAATTCCTTTGGGGAATTCGGGGAATCAACCCTCCCGGAAATGTTTTCAGATGGCCTGCTGGCAGATGCTTTGGTATTAACTGCCAATTATATGCTTTCCTCCTGGATAGAAAACCTTGGGGGGGGTAAATTCAAATTCCACGCCCTGCCCATGGAAGCACAATTAGCGCCGGCCTTTGGGATCTTGCCGGTTGATCTTGATAAGGATAACATGCTGGACCTGCTCATCGTGGGGAATGATTACGGGGTTGAAGTGCAGCAGGGACGTGCCGATGCTATTTCAGGACTGGCTTTGAGAAATACAGGGGAAGCCGGTTTTAAGCCTATCTCCCTGGAGGACAGCCATTTCTTTGTCCCCGGGGATGCAAAGGGCTTGGTAACCTTGGGTATTGCCCGGGAAAAAATGCTTTTCATAGCTTCCCAAAACAATGATTCCCTTCGGGTTTTTGAAAGGACTACACCCCTGGAAAAGGCGCTGATACCCCTTCAGGAAACGGAAGTCAAAGCCCGGCTGTATTTTACAGATGGCAGCCGCAGGATAATGGAATTTTACCGGGGTAGTACTTTCATGTCACAGTCAGGCCGCTTTGTACCGGTAGGGGATGATCTCCGGGAGATCCGTTTCTATGATGGAAAGGGTACCGAAACCCGCCGGGTCACGATCTAGAGTTCTTATCAATGCTCATTGGGGTGTTTGTAGTCCCCAAACCGGTATTTGACAGTTCGTTTGAGGGGGATGTTCATGCCATTTGTCGATTCCAACCAGTCATAAATCGCGGCAGACATGGACCTGGCGGTTTCCTGCATTCCGGGATCGGCAATTAGATTATACATTTCCTCAGGATCATTTTTCAGGTCGTATAACTCATTGCGATCCCAGATACCATGAAACTTCATATATTTATAGTGCTCTGTCCGCATTCCGAAAACAGTTGGCGTCATGGGAAAATCATATTCCCAATAGTATTCATAAAATATTTCCTTCCGGGATGTTACGGCCGTGTCCCCGGTTAAAAACGGAATAAAGGAAACACCCGGCATATAATCAGGTTTTTTAATCCCCGCTTCGTCTAATACAGTAGGGCCAATATCTATATTCTGAACCATTTGCTGAGGTATTATACCCCCCTCAAATAATTCGGGGCAGCGGACCAGCAAAGGAACCTTGACCGATTCTTCGTAAAAATGCCGCTTGTCTATGAGGCCATGTTCCCCCCAGCTAAATCCATTGTCGCCCATATAAATAACCAGGGTATTTTTATCCAGTCCTTCCTTTTCAAGATAGGCCATAATGGTACCGATACTTTCATCCACCCCGGCCAGGGTTTCACAATAATCCACCACCATTTCATGGATATCCAGGTTATCATGGTACATATAATCCACACCATGCCAGCTTACCCGCTGGTCTGCAACCCATTGGGGCCATTTCAGGTTGCGGTATTCCCCGGTTTTGGTCTGGTCAAATGTTGCCGGCAGTGCAATCTTTTTCCCTTTATACATACCTTTATGGCGTTTGGCAGGCTGGAACCCTGAGTGCACCGCCTTGTGGGATAAATACAGGAAAAAGGGCTTCTTTTTGTCCCTTTTGTCAAGCCAGTCAACCGCATGTTCGGTCAGCAGGTCTGTTATATAGGTTGAATCCTTATATTCCACGCGTTTCCCATTGATATTCAGTGTTGGATTGTAATAGACCCCTTGTCCGGGGAAACTCTCCCAATGGGTAAAACCGGGTTGTGGTTCATCCCCATGGTCACCCATATGCCATTTGCCAAAGAAACCTGTCTGGTACCCCCCTTTAACGAGGTATTGAGGGAAATAGGTGAGGTTCCCGGGATCCGGTGCCTGGTTGTCCACTATGGTATGTGAATGGGAAAACTGACCGGTAAGTATGGAGGCCCTGCTGGGAGAGCAGAGGGAGGTTGTCACAAAGGTATTGGGGAGGTAGGCCCCTTCCGCGGCTAACTTATCCATATTGGGGGTCTTCAACCAGGGTACCTTGCCGGTAAATCCCATATAGTCAAACCGGTGATCATCCGTAAGTATAAAAATAACATTGCGCTGCTTTTTTGCTTTTGGGATTTCAGGGCCATACCCCTCCGAAACAGGCAATGCACCCCAAACCTTGCAGGTGGTGAGTATCCCTATCATTAGAATTGCAGTCAGTTTCTTCCTATCCATATTTAATAATTTAACCAAAAGAATTCTTCGGGGGGTTTCCGAATATACCTCGCCTCGGGACCTCTCTTTGGGAGAGGTCGAAACCGCCTGAGCGGTTTCGGGTGAGGAAAAATACAGAATTTCTGTGACCTTCATTTTGTTATTTCCGTTCCTGTTCCATGAACCAGTCGTACAAGCCTGGCGTATTATATGCCTGATCCCAGGCATTGTGGCCACCTCCTTTATATGCTGTAAACCGCACCGGATGTCCCAGTTCCCTTAATTTTTTGACCATATCGTCCGACTCTGAAAAAGGGATTGATTCATCCGCCGTCCCATGAAATACCCAGATGGGCATATCTTTGTCTATCCAGGTTGCATAAGGAACAGGGGCCATTCCACAGACCACTGCCATGGCCGCGAACTTTTCCGGATACTGTACTGCCAGTTCCCAGGCTGCCCCTCCCCCCCTGCTTAATCCGGTGAGATAGATGCGGTTTGGGTCCACCCTGTTTTGTGCCAGGACGGTATCCAATAGTTGCATCACGGCCCGTGTATTCCACCACTTCTTTTTGTATGGGTTCTGGGGGGCAAGTATGATAAAAGGGAATTGCTTTCCTTCCACTATCAATTTTGGCGGCCCATTGGCCTTTACTGCAGACAGCTTTTCCCCGGATTCCCCGCCTCCGTGTAAAAATAGCAGCAGCGGAAAAGTAACATCCTTTTCAGTTTCATAGGCTTCCGGAAAATACAGGTAATATTGGATTTTTTCAACGGAGACGGTTTCCTCTTCTGCCTCGATCAGCCGTGAATTCGGCTGTGCACCGCAACTACTGAATATAAAGAGGGCCATAAGGAAATAACTCAATCCGGCAGGATGCTTTTTCGGGGGACTGCCAATTTTTAATGACCGTAATTTTAAAGGTCGAAACCGCTTGGAATTGCTATTCATCAGGAGGCCGGTTTTGAGTACTGGTATAAATAATGGAAATCCTTTAAAAATACAATATTGAATCGTTAAATTTGGGTAGGATCTAAATAATTATGGAAATAATCAAGGACCTTGCGGATTACCACAAACCGGTTTCAGACCTGTTCCAGCAACCCCGCTCAGAAGATGACTGGAAAGGCTACCGGCTTACCGAAGAACAGCTGGCACACTATCATGAATTTGGGCATGTCTCCGGAATTAAGTTACTGGAGGAATGGCAGGTTGATGTCCTGAACCGTGAACTGGCAGAAATTCAGGATCCGTACCACCCTGCGCACAAGTTCTTCTATGAATTTCATTCCAATGAATCCAGTGACCCGGATGCCGAGTTGTTCCACTCCCTGGGGCATTGGCGCATAACAGATGGTTTTCATGATGTGTTATGGAACCCTGCTTTTCTGGTAGCTGCCAGTCAATTACTCGGAAATAAACCAGTACGTTTCTGGCATGATCAGTTATTCAGCAAGCCGGCAAGGCATGGTGGCGTGGTGGCATGGCACCAGGATTATTCATACTGGACCCGCACCACTGCCATGCAGCATTTGACCTGTTGGGTTGCCCTTGATGATGCCAGTACGGAAAACGGATGCCTTTACTATGTACCCAAAAGCCATCGGTGGGGCCTTCTGGAAAAACCTGAACTGGCAGGTACTATGGAGGGTTTACTGGATTATCTTACAGAGGACCAGTTATCAGAATTTAAACCCGTACCCATTGAAGTTAAAAAAGGGTATGCCACATTCCACCATCCCCTGATGGTTCATGGCTCCTATGAAAATAAGTCTGATCGTAAAAGAAGGGCTTTTGTCCTGAATGTTTTTGCTGACGGTACTATCAGCAATACGAATGAAGAACTGCTGCATGGCGTGCCAGTAATTCCGAAGGGTTCCAAAATGAAGGGCAAATTTTTCCCCCTCCTATACGATCCAAAACATTAACCAGCCTGCTGCCGATTAACCATACAGGGTTTATTCCCTGATCTGGGACACCACCTTAAGGGCTTTCCGAATAGCATCATCCAACTGGTCATAATGCCCGTCGCGGATCATCTCAGATTTGAAGAGCTGGGAGCCCATTCCTACACAATGCACCCCGGAATTGAACCACTTTTCCAGGTTCTCCCTGGTGGGGGTAACCCCGCCGGTAGGCATGATCCTGATATCCGGCAGCACTGCCTTTACAGCCTGGACAAAATCAGCACCCAGCACGTTGCCCGGAAAGACCTTAACCAGGGACGCGTTCATTCTATGGGCGGTATAAACTTCTGTAACTGTCCCGCACCCCGGGATCCAGGGGATGGCCTTCTCCTTCGCAACATACGATATTTCAGGCACAAGCGCAGGGGAAACAACGAATCGGGCACCGGCCTCGGCAAATCTCCGGGCATCATGCGCTGTAAAGATCGTTCCAATTCCCAGGTGCAAGCCGTTGAACCCTTTAACATACGCTGCCAATACCTTGAAATTTTCAAGGGCATTTTTACCCCGGTTCGTAAACTCAAAAACGCGAATGCCTGCATTATAGGATACTTCCACAACCCTTTTGCAGGTTTCCGGGTCATCATGATAAAACACAGGCACTATACCCGTTTTATTCATAGCCTCCGGGATCTTTAAAAACAGGTCCTCCACCATACTTCTAAGATACTATTTAAAATTTAATGAAATCCCAAAATCAAGTGCCCCGCCGGAAGGAAACGTTCATAATAGTTGATAGTCAGGTGGAGCCAAGCGACATTTCGACTACCTGCGCGCCCTTGTACCGTCCGGTACGGGCAAGTAGCGAAGGATTGACAGGCTGGCAATCGCCATCACAACGCCGTACTGGTATATAAACTGGTAAACAAATACTAAAGCTCCCCACTTTTTTTAAAGAGGGGAATGAATCTGCCAAAGGCAGAGAAAGGGGAGATTCCTACTGTAAACGTGTTCCCTAATCCCTCCGACCCGATAAATCGGGCCACCTCCCTTAGGAAAAGGGAGGAGCTATGTCAGTTGGTATTGTCTATTTTTTTAATTCCCATTATGAGCTTTCTTATGTGATGAAGTCATTTGTCTTGCTGAGCGTAGCGAAGGATTGTCAGGCTGAGCGCCCGCTTGTACGGAGCGGCCAAGGTAGTTGAGTGTCAGGCTGAGCGCAGTCGAAGCCCTTATAGCCCACAATTATAATTTTTACTATTTGTAGCATTTCGGCATTCAGACAACGTTCGTAGTACATTTCGTCTACGCTCAATGTGACAGCCTCCTTGTCAGGCTGAGCGAAGTCGAAGCCATCTCCATTTATCAAAGCCATCTTCTTTGCCCTTGTCCAACCTGATATGCAGTCAAAATAACGCCATTATCTGTGATATTTGAACAAACAGTGCACGTCAGGTTAATCCCTTTTTGAAGTGTCGGATTAAGGAGTGGAACAGGCATGGCCCTTGATTGTCAGGCTGAGCGTAGTCGAATCCATCGCCATCACAACTCCGTACTGGCATATAAACGGATAAGCAAATGCTTTCATTTTTTAAAGCTCCCCTCTTTTTTAAAGAGGGGAATGAATCTGCCAAAGGCTGAGAAAGGGGAGATTCCTCCTGTAAACGTGTTCCCTAATCCCTCCGACCCGATAAATCGGGCCACCTCCCTTAGGAAAAGGGAGGAGCTCTTTATTCGTTTATGACGTTTGGCATTGTCAATTTTTTTGTTGCAAGTCCAGTTCAGTGTCATCCTGAGCGGCAGATAGCCGAAGCAAA
>JBGTLT010000103.1:0-14448 GCA_041743975.1 Zeaxanthinibacter sp. | reverse complement strand
AGGACCGAGTCGGACTGACCGCTGGTGTACCGGTTGTCCCGCCAGGGGCATTGCCGGGTAGCTAAGTCGGGAAGGGATAAGCGCTGAAAGCATATAAGCGCGAAACCCGCCGCGAGATGAGATTTCTTTAAAGGGCCGTGGGAGATTACCACGTTGATAGGCCACAGGTGCAAGTGCTGTAAAGTACGCAGCCGAGTGGTACTAATAGCCCGTCAGGCTTGCGCCATCAAAGCATTGAATTATATTGATACTTTCTCTTATTAACACTTTGATTACCCTTTACAAATTTTTGTGTTTCCTTTAGTCCCGATATGTTAAGATATTTCTCCCGCTCTCGGGCGGGGGTGTTCAAAGTTCAGGCCTTGCGGCATCCCAGTGAAGCCGCACCCTGGCAATCTTTGACAAACAATCCGGGTGGCCATGGCGACGGGGCCCACCCCTTTCCATTCCGAACAGGGAAGTTAAGCCCGTCTGCGCCGATGGTACTGCTACACTAAGTGGGAGAGTAGGCCGCCGCCTTCTTTGAAAGCCCTTTACAGCAATGTAAAGGGCTTTTTTTATGCCCCCCCTCCGCCTTCGCTGAAAGCGGGCCCCCCCCGCCTTCGCTGAAAGCGACGGCACCTCCCCCAGGGGGGAGGGACTAAAATTTCGATTCTTATCTATGCTCTATCCCTCCCCCTCCCAGGGGGAGGTGGCTTTTCCATAGGAGAAGCCGGAGGGGGCCCGGGAGAAGCCGGAGGGGGCACGGGTCACACCCTCGGAAGATCGCCCTCTCCCTTTAAAGGCAAATGGGAACTGCCCATCAAATACGTGTCCACATGATGCGCTGCCTCACGTCCTTCCGAGATAGCCCAGACAATGAGCGACTGCCCCCTGCGCTGGTCACCAGCAACAAATACACCGGGGATATTGGTGGCATAATCCTTTTCCGAAGCCTTGATATTCGTCCTGCGGTCTGCTGCCAGGCCCAATTGTTCTGCTATCGTCATCTCAGACCCTGTGAATCCCAACGCAAGAAGCGCCAGTTCACACGGCCATTCCTTCTCTGTCCCCGCTACCTCCCGGAGTACCGGGGCTTTCCCCGGAACCCTTATCCATTCCACATCTACTGTAATCAACGCCTTCAACCTGCCCATTTCATCACCCACAAATTCCTTGGTGGCAATACTGAACACACGCTCAACACCTTCCTTATGGGAGGAACTCGTACGCAGGCGCATAGGCCAGAAAGGCCATGGCTGATCTTCCGGTCTGTCTGTTGTGGGCATGGGCATGATCTCAAAATTATGAACCGATCTGGCCCCCTGTCGGAACGAAGTACCAATACAATCTGATCCCGTGTCACCTCCCCCGATTACCACTACCTGCTTGTTGGTTGCTTTTATCTCTTTGCCCAATTCCATCACACCGGCCACACGCCTGTTGTTCTGTGCCAAAAAATCCATTGCCTGTTCCACCCCGAAAAGATCTGCACCCGGGATATTCAGGTCCCTCTTTACCGTAGCGCCCCCACACAGCACCAGGGCATCAAATTGATTCCTGAGCTCATCACCCGGTATATCCACTCCAATATGAACCCCACAGCGGAAAATAATGCCTTCCTCCTCCATTACTGCGACCCTCCGGTCTATGACGCGCTTTTCCATCTTAAAATCCGGAATCCCGAAACGAAGCAAACCGCCAGGGCTTTCATCCCTTTCAAATACCGTTACCAGATGCCCGGCCCTGTTCAGCTGCTGTGCTGCTGCGAGTCCGGCAGGGCCGGAACCGATTACGGCCACGGTTTTACCGGTCCTTTCCGCAGGAGGAACAGCCACTACCCAACCCTGGTTGAAGGCAGTCTCGGCTATATTCTTTTCAATATTTTCTATAGATACAGGAGCTTCATTGATCCCCAAAACGCAGGCTTCCTCACAGGGAGCCGGGCAGAGCCTGCCCGTAAATTCCGGGAAATTGTTGGTGGCGTGTAAGATCTGAGCAGCTTTCTTCCATTTACCCCGGTAAACCGCATCGTTGAAATCAGGGATCAGATTGCCCAGGGGGCAGCCGCTGTGGCAAAATGGAATACCGCAATCCATACAACGAGCACCTTGTTCCCGAAGGACTTTTTCTTCCAGCGGTTGCGTAAATTCCTTAAAATTCTTTACCCGTTCTTCTACGGGAGCATACGACTCAACTTTCCTGTCGAATTCCAAAAACCCGGTTATCTTACCCATTTTTCGATTATAAAAATTCTAATTTTTCACTTTCAAGGCGTAGCAATGCCTGTTTGTATTCCTCCGGGAAGATTTTTATGAACATGGGGAGGCATTCCTCCCATTTTTCCAGTATCCTTTGAGCGAGGGGACTTAATGTCGCATTATAATGGGTCTCGATAAGTTCCCTGAGCAGCGCTATATCCTCATTTTCTTCCACCGGCAACAGGTTCAGGGCCTCGTTGTTGCATCTTTTTTCAAAGGTGCCGCTTTCATCAAAAATATAGGCAATCCCCCCGCTCATCCCCGCACCAAAATTCCGGCCTACAGCTCCCAGGATGACGGCTACGCCACCGGTCATATACTCACAACCGTGATCCCCTATCCCTTCAACAACCGCGCGGGCCCCGGAATTCCGAACGCAGAACCGCTCCCCGGCCCGGCCATTGATATATGCCTCCCCGGAGGTGGCGCCATACAGGCACACATTCCCGGTTATCACGTTATCCTCCGGTTGTAAGGTGGAGCCGTCCGGAATCTTTATGACCAGCTTGGCACCGGATAGACCTTTTCCCAGGTAGTCATTGGTATTCCCATTCACTATCATGGTTAGTCCCTTGGTGGCGAAGGCACCAAAACTCTGGCCGGCCGAACCGGTAAAATTCAATTTGAGGGTGTTTTCAGGCAGGCCTTCAGCCCCGTAAATCTTGGATATCTCGTTGCTTATAATGGCACCTACAGCCCGGTTGGTATTGTAGATGGGAAAATCCAAGCTGATTTTTTCCTTTCTGAAGAGCGCAGGGTGGGCCTTGTTGATAATCTCAAATTCCATGGAGTCTTCAATATGATGTTGCTGCGACTGTGTATTGTAGAACTTTGTCCCTTTAGGCACCTCCACCTGGTACAGGATCGGAGACAGGTCTATACCCCTGGCCTTATAATGGTCAATTGCTTTATTCCTGTCGAGCTTCTGTACCTGCCCTACCATTTCATTGATGGTACGGAAGCCCAATTGTGCCATGATCTCACGTAATTCCTGGGCTACGAAAAACATGTAGTTTACCACGTGTTCCGGTTTCCCTTCAAATTTCTTTCGCAATTCAGGGTTTTGGGTTGCAATGCCAACCGGACACGTATTCAGATGGCAGACGCGCATCATGATGCACCCCGATGCAACCAGTGGTGCAGTCGCAAAACCGAATTCTTCAGCCCCCAAAAGGCAGGCAATGGCCACATCCCGGCCTGTTTTTAACTGTCCGTCACATTCCAAAACTATCCGGTTCCGCAGGTCATTCATAACCAAAGTTTGCTGCGCTTCCGCAATGCCGAGTTCCCAGGGCAAGCCTGCGTGTTTCAATGAGGTGAGCGGGGAAGCACCCGTTCCCCCGTCACTTCCGGAGATCAGGATTACATCGGATTTGGCCTTGGCAACGCCTGCAGCCACCGTGCCAACCCCTATTTCAGAGACCAGTTTTACATTGATCCGCGCTTCCCTGTTGGCCGACTTCAGATCGTATATCAGCTGGGAAAGGTCTTCAATTGAATAAATATCATGATGGGGTGGAGGTGAAATCAATCCCACATATGGTGTGGAGTTCCGGGTCTTGGCAATTGCAGGGTTAACTTTGGAACCGGGCAATTGCCCACCCTCTCCAGGCTTTGCCCCCTGGGCCATTTTGATCTGGATCTCAGCCGCATTGGTGAGGTAGTTTGAGGTAACCCCAAACCTGCCGGAAGCTACTTGTTTGATGGCACTGTTCCGCCAATCGCCCGACTCATTCCTGTAAAACCTTTCGGCATCCTCCCCACCTTCCCCGGAATTGCTTTTACCGCCTATCCGGTTCATCGCAATTGCCAGGTTTTCATGAGCTTCCTTGCTTATGGATCCATAGGACATGGCTCCGGTTTTAAACCGTTTTACAATTTCTGTCCATGACTCTACTTCCTCTAATGGGATAGGGTCATAATTTGAAAACTCAAACAACCCCCTTATGGTCATTAAATTTTTGGATTGTTCGTTCACCATGGCGGCAAATTCTGCATAGGTGTCGGGCTCATTGCTGCGAACGGCTTTTTGCAGTGTTGCTATAGAAAGCGGGTTGAACATATGCTTTTCGCCATCCCGCCTCCAGCGGTATTCCCCGCCGATTTCCAGGTCGAGTTCTGCCGCTACCGACTGTTTGGTATAGGCACGCTGGTGCCGTTTAGCAATTTCCTTTTCGATTTCATAGAGGCCTATCCCCTGTATACGCGTTGGGGTATTCGGGAAATACTTATCCACCACCTTGGTATTGATCCCAATACATTCAAATAACTGGGAACCCCGGTACGAATTCAGGGTTGAGATGCCTATTTTGTTCATCACCTTCAACACCCCTTTCCCAATTGCCTTATTATAATTCTTAATCGCCTCTTCAAATGTAAATTCGGTAATATCATGTTCTTCTATCTGCTCAGCAATGATCTCATTGACCAGGTACGGGTTGATGGCACTTGCCCCAAATCCGAACAGCAAGGCAAAATGATGGACCTCCCTCGGTTCGGCAGATTCAATGATCATACTCAATTGCGACCGTTTGCCTAATGCCTGTAACCCACTGTTCACAAAGGCACAGGCCAGCAAGGCAGGGATAGGTGCCAGTACCTCACTGACATCCCGGTCTGACAGGATAATGATATTGGCGCCTTCATCAATGGCATTAACCGCCTGTTCCAGGACGGATTCCAGCGCATCTTCCAGCCCATTCAAGCCCCTTGCAATCTCATATAACATGGCAATGGAAACCACTTTATAGTTGGGGCTCCGATCATAATTTTTTATTTTGTCCAGGTCCTCCTTGGAAATAACCGGGTTCTGGATCTTCAATTTCTGGCAATGTAATTCTGTAAAATCAAAAATATTCCGGTCACTGCCGAGGGTCAGGCTGATATCTGTGATCAATTCTTCCCGGATCCCGTCGAGCGGGGGATTTGTAACCTGGGCAAACAATTGCTTAAAATAATTATACAACAATTGTGGGCGTTCTGAAAGCACGGCTATCGGGGTATCGGACCCCATAGACCCGATAGGTTCTTTGGCATCCTGCCCCATCGGGAGGATGATGGTATTGATGTCTTCCAACGTGAACCCGAAGATCGCTTTTCTCTTTTCAAGAGGGGCTTCATTCAGGAAAAGAGGGCAATCATTGTAAGGGATGTCCCGGAGGTGCACCAGGTTCTTTTTGAGCCACTTTTTATAGGGGTACCTCAAGGCTATTTCCTCCTTGATCTCCTCATCATTGATGATCCTTCCTTCTTCCATGTTCACCAGGAACATCTTCCCGGGCTCCAGCCTGCCATGTAATGCGATATTTTCCGGAGCCAGCGAAACCACCCCTGTTTCGGAAGCCATTATCACATAACCATCCTTGGTTACCGTATACCGGGAGGGGCGGAGGCCATTGCGGTCGAGTACGGCTCCAATATAATTTCCATCCGTAAACGGGATGGACGCCGGGCCGTCCCATGGTTCCATGAGACAGGAATGGTATTCGTAAAATGCTTTTTTGGCTTCAGACATTTCCTTGTTTTTCTCCCATGCTTCAGGAACGAGGATCATCATCACTTCCGGGAGGGAGCGCCCTGTCATCAAAAGGAGTTCAACCACCATATCAAGGGTGGCGGAATCTGATTTACCTGGAAGGATCACAGGCAGGATACTTTTTATTTCGTCCCCAAAGAGGTCACTTTTCAGAAGTTCTTCCCGGGAACGCATCCGGGAAACATTACCCCTCAGCGTATTGATTTCACCGTTATGGCACATATACCGGAAGGGTTGCGCCAGGTCCCAGGTAGGGAATGTATTGGTGGAAAACCGCTGGTGCACCAACGCCAAACGAGTCACCACCTTCGGATCCATCAGGTCCCTGTAGTAGAGTTTGATATCCTGGGGCATGAGGAGGCCCTTGAAGATAATGATCCGGGTGGAAAGGCTGGAAACATAAAAGAATTTGCTTTCGGAGAGTTTGGATTTCAGAATGGTATGTTCTGTTGCTTTCCTGGCGATATATAGCTTTAAATTAAAATCGAAATCCTCCTGGGCTTCTGTTTCCCGGCCAATAAACAATTGCCGGACAAAAGGCTCCGTTTCCATGGCAATCCTGCCGGGAATGGATTTGTTGACCGGTACATTGCGCCACCCTAACAGACGCAAACCCTGCTTTTTTATATTGTCCTCGAAGATTTCAATGCAGTAATTCCGTTGGTTCTCTTTCTGTGGAAGAAAAATATTTCCCACGGCATATTCCCCAGGTCCGGGTAGTTCAAAACTGCATGATTTGGCAAAGAATTCGTGGGGTACATCAATAAGGATACCGGCACCATCCCCTGTTTTACCGTCGGCACTGACCGCACCCCGGTGCTCCAGTTTATCCAGGATTTCGAGCGCCTTATGAATGATATCATTTGACTTGATGCCCTTCAGGCTGCAGATAAATCCGGCACCACAGTTATCATGTTCAAATTCAGGCAGATATAATCCTTGTTTATGCAATCCCATAGATTGTGATGTTTACCCAAAAATACCAATAATGCTAGGATTTGTACCGTATTCTGCTCCATTTCCAACAAGAAATTAACTTTATGGAAAAAAACGTTGAAATAAATGCTATTTATAAATAATATCTACCATTATTTGCCGGATTAACAATGGTATTGGGGCCGTTTGATCAATAAGGGATTTGTGGCTGCAATGAAGGTGCAGGTACCAAACAGGTACACAAACGGATCAATCCCGGAGGATACTCCGGGAGATTACTATTTTCAGGATTTCGGATGTGCCTTCATAGATCTGGGTAATTTTGGCATCGCGCATCATGCGCTCTACGTGGTAATCCTTTACAAATCCGTTGCCTCCCAAAATCTGAACTGCTTCCACGGCGGTATCCATCGCAACCTGGGATGCAAATAATTTGGCCATCGCGCCGGAAAGGTCATAATCATTCCCCTTATCCTTATCCCATGCAGCCTTGTATACCAGCATCCGTGCCGCTTCGATCCGGGTATGCATATCGGCCAGTTTGAAGGCTATGGCCTGGTGTTTGCTGATCTCCTTGCCAAAAGCTTTTCTCTCCTGGGAGTATTTTCTGGCTATTTCATAGGCCCCGGCCGCAATCCCCAGTGCCTGAGCTGCAATTCCGATTCGGCCACCTGCAAGGGTCTTCATCGCAAACTTAAAGCCAAAACCATCTTCCCCCAGCCTGTTTTCTTTTGGAACCTTTACATCATTAAAAATAAGGGAATGCGTGTCACTCCCCCGGATCCCGAGTTTATTCTCCTTTGGGCCCACTTCAAACCCGGGCATTTTTTTCTCAACGATCAGCGCATTGATGCCTTTGTGGCCCTTTTCTTTATCGGTCTGCGCTATCACTATATAAATTTCAGCGGAATTGCCATTGGTGATCCAGTTCTTGGTTCCGTTAAGTATATAATGGTCCCCTTTGTCCAATGCGGTAGTTTTCTGGGAAGTGGCATCGCTTCCGGCCTCGGGCTCAGAAAGGCAGAATGCCCCAATGCAATCCCCTGAAGCCAGCCTGCTGAGGTATTTCGATTTTTGCTCCCCGGTCCCATAGGTTTCCAGGCCCCAGCAAACAAGGGAATTATTTACCGAAACTATTACTGAGGAAGAGGCGTCTGCCTTAGATAGTTCTTCCATGGTGATTACATATGAAAGGGTATCCAGTCCACTTCCACCATACCTGGGGTCGACCATCATACCTAAAAATCCCAGTTCCCCCATTCTCTTTACCTGTTCTGCAGGGAAGCGCTGCGCATCGTCCCGCTCGATGACCCCCGGAAGGAGTTCATTTTTTGCAAAGTCCCTCGCTGCCTGCCGTATCATTAACTGTTCTTCTGAAAGAGTAAAATCCATTCTGATATGAAATTGGTAAAAAAAGTATACAAATATAGTTTTATGCTGGTTAAATTTTTGGTATTGGGTGCAATATTTGAGAATTCTTAAATTGATTAAAGCAGGGAAATCAATCCAAATCGATTGGGGTTCGATTTGGAAACATCAGGAAACCACTGCAATATTTATATATTTGTCAATCCATACAATCACAATTTAAATTACCAGTAATTATGAGGCAACACTAATCCTTTTTTGCGGGAGTATCAAGTAGGATCGAAAGTATAATACAAGTGACATTCAGTCTCATAATTTCAGACAATTGTAATGAAAGAGCTTTTAAAAATATACGAAAATAAGCCCCCGGAAATTGTTTTTAACTGGAAGGATCCTGAAACGGAAGCCGAAGGCTGGACGGTGATCAATTCCCTGCGGGGCGGTGCCGCCGGGGGCGGTACCCGCATGCGGGTTGGATTGGATTATAATGAAGTGCTTTCCCTTGCAAAGACCATGGAAGTAAAATTTACGGTCTCTGGCCCACCCATAGGAGGCGCTAAATCGGGCATCAACTTTAACCCGGCAGATCCCCGGAAAAAGGGTGTCCTGGAAAGGTGGTATAACGCAGTGGCACCCTTATTGAAAAGTTACTATGGAACGGGGGGGGACCTGAACGTCGATGAAATTCACGAGGTGATACCCATTACCGAAGATGCCGGAGTATGGCACCCGCAGGAAGGGGTATTTAACGGCCACTTTAAACCCACCGAAGCGGATAAGATCAATCGGATCGGCCAGCTACGGCTTGGTGTTATCAAAGTATTGGAAAGCAATGCCTACTCCCCTGATCAAAGCCGTAAATATACGGTTGCGGACATGATCACAGGCTATGGCGTGGCCCAGGCCGTGAAACACTATTATGATATTTACCATAGCGGCATTGTTGGTAAAAAGGCGGTGGTACAAGGATTTGGAAATGTAGGGTCAGCCGCAGCGTTTTACCTGGCCGGAATGGGTGCCAGGGTTGTGGGGATTATTGACCGGGCCGGGGGGGTGGTAAAGGAAGAGGGTTTCACTTTTGAGGAAATTAAGAATTTCTTTAAAAACAAAAAAGGGAATGCCCTTATGGCAGAAAAGCTGATACCGTTCTCCAAGATTAATGAATTGATCTGGAGGGTACCCACGGAAATTTTTGTCCCCTGTGCAGCATCCCGCCTGGTCACCAAAGATCAGATTACAAAGATGATCGATACCGGACTGGAAGTCATCTCCTGCGGTGCCAACGTACCTTTTGCCGATAAGGAGATTTTTTTTGGGCCCATTATGGAATATACAGATGAACGGGTAAGCCTTATCCCGGATTTCATCTCCAACTGTGGAATGGCCCGGGTTTTCGCTTATTTTATGGAACGACGGGTTGGCATGGATGATGAATTGATATTTAATGATACCTCGGAGACCATTAGAATGGCAATTTTCAATATCTTTAAACATGATATGTCTAAAACCAATATCAGCAGGACCGCATTTGAAATTGCAATAAAACAACTCATTTAATACACTGACCACCTATGGAAACCATTATCGTTATCGTATTTGTAGTAGGGTATCTGGCCATTACCCTTGAGCACAGCCTGAAAGTAGACAAGCTAATCCCCGCACTGGCCATGATGGCCATCCTCTGGGCTATAATTGCAATGGCCCATCTCCCGGTATTCGAAGTGAATACAGAACTTAAGGAATTGGAGCCCTCCCTGCTGGATAATATCCTGCTACACCACATGGGAAAGACCGCTGAGATTCTTGTTTTCCTGCTGGGGGCGATGACGATCGTAGAGATTATCGATTATTTTGATGGATTTGCCACCATTAAAGGATATATAAAAACCAAAAGCAAGCGGAAACTTCTGTGGCTCTTTTCCATTTTGGCATTTGTTCTGTCCGCCATCATAGATAATTTAACAGCCACTATCGTGCTTGTCACCATCCTGCAGAAAGTAGTAAAAGTGCGGGAGACGCGCTTGTGGTTTGCGGGTATGATCATCATTGCTGCCAATGCCGGCGGTGCATGGTCCCCCATAGGTGACGTGACCACGACCATGTTGTGGATTGGCAATAAGGTAAGTGCCCTGCAATTGATTGAGCATGTATTTATACCCTCTGTTGTCTGTATGGTGGTTCCAGTACTGTTTGCCAGCAGGTATAAATCGTTTGCAGGCAAATTTGAGGCCCATCCTGAAGACGATGAACCCCTTAAATCCAAGTATGGGCCAACCATGCTTTATCTTGGATTAGGCGCAATCGTTTTTGTGCCCTTTTTTAAGACGATCACCCATTTGCCACCTTATGTTGGAATGATGTTGTCACTGGCAGTTGTAGCCACTTTTGCCGAAATATACAGCAACTTTAAATTTTCAATTTCCGATGCGATCGATGTTGAGGGAGTATCCGATAAAGCGGGTCACCATAGCCCGGTCCATCACTCTTTATCCAAAATTGAGCTGCCCAGTATCCTTTTCTTCCTGGGAATTTTGCTTGCAGTTGCCGCATTGGAATCCCTGGGGATGTTGTTCCACTTTGCAGAGACCCTGGACAGGACTATGCCAATGATGGGCACGGAATCGGTGGGGGAACATGTGTCAGACCTTGTGGTACTGATCCTTGGGCTGGGTTCCGCGGTGATTGACAATGTTCCGTTGGTTGCTGCCAGTATGGGTATGTTCTCCGTTCCCATCGATGATCCTGTCTGGCACTTTATTGCTTATTCGGCCGGAACAGGAGGAAGTATCCTCATAATCGGCTCCGCGGCAGGGGTAGTTGCCATGGGCATGGAAAAAATCGATTTTTTCTGGTATCTGAAGAAAATTGCATGGCTGGCTTTTTTAGGGTTTATCGCTGGAGCAGGTAGTTTTATGTTAATTCGAAATTTAGTGCTTAACGTATAATTTAATCGATAAAATACCGTTATTAGGGCAACTTTACTAAGAGAACTTATATGATGATTTTTCAGGACCTTGTTGATGAGTCCCAAATCGGTGAAATTGCCTCAGAAGAAAAAACCCTATCCGTAATTGATTTGATCTTTAGTGGCGGTGCAGGAAGTATTATAATTATTTCTGTTCTGTTCGCCATGCTGGCTATGGCACTTTATATTTATTTTGAACGCCTGCTGGCTATAAAAGCAGCCTCTCAGATCGATAAAAATTTCATGAACCAGATCCGGGACCATATCACGAATGGCAAGCTGGAAGCTGCCAGGATTTTATGTGCACAAACTGATTCCCCTGTAGCCCGGTTAACTGAAAAAGGGGTCTCCCGTATCGGCAAGCCATTGGATGACATTCATACTGCCATAGAGAATGCCGGGACCCTTGAAGTCTATAAACTGGAGAAGAATGTCAGTGTTTTAGCCACAGTGGCCGGAGCCGCACCCATGATCGGTTTCCTCGGCACTGTGATTGGTATGATCATTGCTTTCCATCAGATGGCGAGCAGCGGAGGACAGGCGGAAATGGGCGCATTGGCTTCCGGGATCTACACCGCGATGACCACGACCGTAGCCGGACTTATAGTAGGGATTATTGCCTATATGGGATATAACCACCTCGTGAACCGTACCGATAAGGTCATCCATAAAATGGAAGCCAATGCCGTGGAATTTCTTGACTTGTTGAATGAACCTGTATAGCGACCAATTATGAAACTGAAAGGAAGAAATAAGGTTAGCCCGGATTTCAGTATGTCGTCTATGACGGATATTGTCTTCCTTCTGCTGATATTCTTTATGCTTACGGCAAATTCTCCCAATGCGCTCGACTTGCTATTGCCAAAGGCTAAGGGAAAATCAACCAACACACAAAATGTTACAGTAAGCATCAATAAGAAACTGGAATATTTTGTGAACAATGAGCGGATCAACGGAGAATATATAGAAATTGAATTGAGAAAAGCCTTGCAAGGCAAGGATAAACCTACCATAATTCTAAGGGCAGAAGAGAGCGTCGCCATCAAAGAAGCAGTGAACGTAATGGATATTGCCAATAGGAATAATTACAAGGTAATCCTTGCTGTGAGACCCAACTGATGTCATTATTAGATACAAAACATAAGAAAAAATCCTTCACGCTTACAACAGCCCTGTTAAGCGCACTCCTGCTATTGCTTTTTTATATAGGACTTACCTATATGGAACCGCCTATTGAAAATGGGATCACAGTAAACTTCGGCACCATGGAATTTGGCATGGGTAAGGAACAGCCCAAGGAGAAAGTAAAATCCCAACCTGCTGAGCCACAGGAAGTAGTGGAAGAGAAAGCGGTGGAGGAGGAAAAGGCCGCCCCCCCGGAAGAGATAGGGGAGGAAGAGGTAACTGAAAAGGCCACCGAAAAAGTCCTTACCAGGGAGGATCCCGAGGCCATCAGGATCAAACAGCAACAGGAAGCGAAACGCAAAGCTGAGGAAGCAACCAGGCAGGCAAAGGCCAGGGCTGAACGCATAGTGGCTGAACAGAAAGCAGCCGAGGAAAAGGCAAGATCCGAACAGGAAGCCAAGAAAATGAAACTGGACGAACTGATGGGTGGCCTCAACCAGTCAGACGGAACTGCAACGGGCAGTGAAGGAGATGACAACAGGGCCGGCGACAAAGGGGATCCGGCAGGAGATCCATACGGCACCACCTATTATGGCAGCCCGGGTACCGGAAGTGGTACCGGCGGATACGGCCTCAATGGGAGGTCCCTGGTAAGCAAAGGAAAAGTTCAGCAGGATTGCAATGAAGAAGGAACAGTTGTTGTAAAAATCGTGGTAGACCGGAACGGGAAAGTGATCAATGCTACCCCGGGGGTCAAAGGCACCACAAACAACCACCCCTGCTTATTGGACCCGGCCAGAAAAACAGCATTTCTCCACAAATGGAACCTGGATTCCAAGGCACCCAGCCAGCAGGTTGGCTTTGTTGTAGTGAACTTTAAACTAGGGGAATAGCGCAATGACCTACCAGGAAACCCTGGCCTGGATGTTCACGCAACTTCCAATGTACCAGCAAGTCGGTAAAAGCGCACTGATCGCCAAGTTGGATAATATCCATGCCCTTTCAGCCCATCTCGGGGAACCCCATACAAAATTCAGAAGCATCCATATTGCCGGAACCAATGGAAAAGGATCCAGCAGCCATATGCTGGCCTCTATCCTCCAGGAAGCCGGGTATTCAGTCGGACTTTACACATCACCACATCTAAAGGATTTCAGGGAGCGCATCAGGATTAATGGCGAAACGGTTGACCAACAGTTTGTAATCGATTTTATTGCCCAAAACAAACTTTTTCTGGAATCCCATAGGCTATCATTCTTTGAAATGACAGTGGGAATGGCTTTTCAGTATTTTGCGGAAAGAGAGGTAGATATCGCTGTGGTGGAGGTAGGCCTTGGCGGGCGATTGGATTCAACGAACATAATCACCCCTGAAGTATCCCTGATTACCAATATTGGCATGGACCACACTGAGATATTGGGAGATACCTTGCTGAAGATCACAGCCGAAAAAGCGGGGATCATCAAGCCGGGTGTTCCGGTTGTTATCAGTGAATACCAGGAAGAGATAGCACCTCTTTTACTACATATCGCAGCAGGACAAAATGCGCCAATCCTATTCGCAGAAAAAGAAATACAGGGTGGTCATTCCACCGATTTACCTGGTAATTACCAGCCAAGGAATGTGAAGGGAGTCATTGCCACCCTTCAAAAATTGAACCGCTTTAAAGTCAGTGAAGAGCATATCAGGACCGGTCTTATGAAGGTTGTGGCAAATACCGGGTTGATGGGAAGATGGCAAATACTGCAAAGGAACCCTATGGTCATCTGTGATACGGCGCATAACAGGGAAGGACTTGAAATTGTTGTGGAGCAGCTTCTGCAACAGGGCCATAAGCGGTTGCATATGGTCATTGGATTTGTAAAAGAGAAAAATTTAGCGGGGATTCTGCCCCTTTTCCCCGGCAATGCGAATTACTATTTTTGCAGGCCCGATATTCCCCGCGGGCTCGACGCCACTATTTTACAACAGCAGGCAGCAGGATTTAAACTTAATGGAAAGGCCTACCTGTCAGTGCAGGATGCGTTCTGTGCGGCTATACAAGCAGCGGATCAGGATGACCTGATTTTTGTAGGGGGCAGCACATTCACGGTAGCTGAGGTCGTTTAATAGCACATTTATTTTTTAAAGAATTTTGTTTATCGTACCAAAAAACAATCCTATATTTGCACCCTCTTAGGATGTTTACGCATTCTAAAAGGCTCTTAGCCCTGATGAAAGGATTCATCGGTTCGGACGGGTTCAGAGCAGTGCGTAGCAAAGATTTTATTTTGTGGGGC